>JBEKRO010000017.1:0-81963 GCA_049518655.1 Bryobacteraceae bacterium
TCCGCCTTGCTGGCCCGGGAAAATGATGCGGAATTCCTTGGCGCTGTACGGTGTGTAGGAACCCAGATTATGAATGCCGCCGATTTTCTCCACTAGATCGCGGCAGAATGCTTCGTGCTCCGGTTCTCCGGTGAAGACCTCCTCGGGCGTCATACTCTGCTTTGCCAAGGGCGGCGGCTTCAGCGGGAACGGCTGAGTGGGCCACGACTGCTCTCCGGGGACATCGCTCTGCGGCACCATGCGTTCCTCGATCGGATAGATCGATTTTCCTGTTTCGCGATCAAGAAAGAACATCAGACCCGGCTTGGAGACGGCCACGACCACGGGTATCTTTTTCCCATCGCGCACGATATCCATCAATGCCGGCGCTGCTTCGGCATCGTAGTCCCAAAGATCGTGATGGGTCAGTTGAAACGACCAGCGCATTTTGCCGGTCATCGCATCTAGCGCAACGATCGACGACGAATAGAGATTCTGGCCCGGCCGTGCGCCACCATAGTATTGTGCAGCGGGTTGACCGATGGGCAAGAAGATCAGCCCGCGCTTTTCGTCCACCGTCGCGGCGCCCCAATAGGCAGGCGATCCCGCGTTCATCCAGTAGTCCTTGGGCCAGGTCTCATAGCCGGCCTCGCCCGGGTGCGGGATGGTATGAAACGTCCAGACCAATTTGCCATTCCGCAGGTCCCACGCGCGCACGTCCATGTCGGGTCCTCCTGGATCGTCTTCCTTACCTTGCGCTCCCGTGACGATCAGGTTGCGAAAAATGGTGCCTGGCGATCCCATGTGATACGGCGACTTGGGATACTTGTCGGCGACACCGACACGCAGATCGACGGCACCTTCGTTGCCAAAACCAGGAACCAGCTTGCCTGTCTTTGCATTGATCGCAAGTAGGCGGCCGTCCATAGTTCCGGCCAGAATCTGTGCTGGATGTGTGGGATCGCCTCGCCAGTAGGCCACTCCTCGCAGCGGAGCGCTGACTTGCCCGAGTTCGTATTTCCAGACTTCTTTTCCCGTCTCGGGTTCAAGCGCAACAATGGTTTTCTGCCTGGTGGGGAGAAACAGGACTCCGTTTACCACCAAGGGCACTGCTTCGGAACCAGTTTCTGCCCGTGCTGCCGCATTGCTGAAATCGACGCCGCCACCCACTCCGTATTGCCAAGCGGGTTTCAGCTTTGCAACGGTGTGTACGTTGATCTGCGCGAGTGTGCTGTAGCGCTGGCCGCCCGCGTCTCCACCATAAAAGGCCCAATCCTTTTGCTGAGCGTATAAAGCAGGAAGTAGCAAAAATGTGAGGGATACGAGTTTCATCCGATTCTCCCAGGATGCTGAGTTCAGTACTTTTCGCAGGCTCTACAAAGGCGGTGGAAGCCACTGACGCTTTTACTCCGCTCACCCGGCGCTTGCCTGCAGGCGAATGATATCACTTGCTAGTACCACAGTAATTTCCGTGGATGGATGGTCGCTAGCCTTTGGTGAGAATGCGAGATCAGTGCCGAAAAGTCGGCAGGCAAATCTGATGAAGGCCAACACGGCAGTGCTCGGATTGGCTGCGCCTTGCGCGTTTCTTGTTACTAATCTCCATCCATGACGCAGGCCCCAAACCGCCGTTCCGCTCGACTGGGCACGTGGGAGACGTGGGAGGCCGTGTCGAACGCAGCACAGGGCGAGCCGCGGAAACAAACCATCGCATCGCTCTAGAAGGAGCCGACCAACTGAGTATCGAATGAGGCAGGTAGCCATGAGCTTGTCGCGTTCGGCGCGCGTCATTGTGTTCGCGATCGAGCAGCCGGATGAACAACAAGATCAAATCGATCAGCCACTGTCCTTCGGATTCCGCAGCGCCGCGAACTTCATCGCGGCAATCTATCACTGCTGCGCCCGGATGCCGCTGCCTGCCGAACGCTAATTACGTTACCCGCAAAACGTCCCTGAAGCCGGGACTCGCGGCCCTCCATTAGACTGGCATCAGGTGCTTATGAATAGCCCCGCCTCCGCACTGTCCGCCCCCGGACCGTTCGCCGTCCGCACCCACACCTTCGAAGCCCGCGACCCGGCCCGCGACCGTCTCTTCCCCTGCGATATCTGGTGCCCCGACGAGCCCGGCGCGTGGCCGCTCGTCCTCTACTCTCACCACAGCCGCGGCAACCGCAGCGCCGCCACCTACCTCACCACGCACCTCGCGAGTCAAGGCTACCTGGTCGCGGCCCTCGATCATTCCGAAGTCGTCGCCCCGGAGATCGCCGGCAATGTCGAAGCCTTCATCGCCAACCGCGTTCCCGACGCCCGCTTCCTGCTCGACTACATGCTCGCCGGCGCGATTCCGTGTACCGCCCGACCCGATCCCGATCGCATTGCCATCGTCGGCCACAGCTTCGGCGGCTGGACCGCCTTAGCCTTGCCCGAAACCGACACTCGCATCCAGGCTGTGGTCGCGCTCGCCCCCGGCGGAGCGTCCAACCCCAAGCCGGGAATTATCCCCGCCACCCTCAGTTTCAACTGGCTGCGCCCGCCGGCCACCCTCTACATCGTCGCCGAGGACGACGTCCTCACGCCTATCGCCGGCATGCACGAGCTCTACAGCCGCACTCCCGGGCCCAAGCAAATGGTGGTCCTCCCCCGCACCGACCACCTGCATTTCGTGGACAACGTTGAGCAGGCCCACGAGCAACTCCGCGCCGCCAGCCTTCCGCCCGAGGCCTCCTGGATTTCACGCGAGATGCGCCCCATCGCTGAACTCTGCAGCGGAGACGAAGCCCATCGCCAGATCCAAAGCCACACCCTCGCCCACCTCAACGCCGTTCTCTCCCGCCGCACCGCCCCCTAGCCCGCTCGACGCCGATCGCAGTGGTGACAGCAGCAGAGAAGCAAACGGCGGCGCCCGTGCCGCAGGCTCGCAGCCTGCAGTGCCGAGACTCATCTCGACGCACGCCCCGATGAATCGGTGTGCCGCGGACAGGAGTGTTCGCCACTCGCGAAGCCTCCCGCGCGGCCAGCGCCTCTTTTGGAACCGCGGCCCTGCCGGACATTTCCTGCGCCTAGTCGTTGTGTTCAGGCACGCCCGCTACCGATCGTGGCCCGCGCGCTACACTGGTCTCCGATGCTGGTTCCAGGCGACCGACTCGGGCCGTACCGGCTGGTGGCATCCATCGGCAAAGGTGGCATGGGCGAGGTCTACCGCGCTACCGACACGCGCATGGGACGCGATGTCGCCATCAAAGTGGTGGCCGAGCAGTTTATTGAGCGCTTCGACCGCGAGGTCCGGGCCATCGCCGCGCTCAATCATCCCAACATCTGCACTATTTACGACGTCGGCCCGAATTACCTGGTGATGGAATACGTGGATGGCGTTCCTCTGAAGGGCCCACAACCCGAAGCCACGGCGATGCAATTTGCGGCGCAGATCGCAGCGGCTCTGGATGCGGCCCACGCGCGCGGCATTGTCCATTGCGATCTGAAGCCAGCCAATATGTTGGTCACGGGCGACCGGCTGAAGCTACTCGATTTCGGCGTGGCCCGGCTGGCCTCGGCGCCCACGCGAGAACGGAGGGAGGCGGTCCTCGCCACAGCTCCCTATGCGGTCTCCGACGGGTCCGGTTCAGCGAACGAAGTAGAAACGGTGCAGTTTACGGTCAGCAACATGAGTGGCACGCCCGCCTATATGTCGCCGGAACAAGCGGCGGGCCAAATGGTGGATACACGCTCCGATATTTTTTCCTTCGGCGTGGTCCTCTATGAGCTGCTCAGCGGCCGGCGTCCGTTCCCGGGGGAAACTATGAACGCGGTGCTATCGGCGATCCGCGATAGCGAGCCCGCTCCGCTCGAAGCTTCTCTCGAGGTGACGCGCCTGGTGTTCCGCTGTTTACGCAAAAGCCCGGATGAACGCTTCCAGAGCATGAGCGAACTGCGGCCGGTTCTCGAAAAAGCAACCGCGTCGCTGACCCGCAAAGAACCTTCGGTCGCGGTACTTCCGTTCGTCATGACCGGCGCGGGCGCCGAAAGCGAATACTTCAGCGAAGGCCTGGCCGAAGACATCATCAATGCGCTTTCCGGCGTCTCCGGCTTGAAGGTGATCGCGCGCACTTCCACGTTCGCATTCAAAGACAAGGTACAGGATATCCGCGGCATCGCCGAAGCGCTGGGAGTAGACCATGTGCTGGAAGGCAGCGTTCGCACCGCGGGGAACCGGATTCGCGTCAATACGCGGCTCATTTCCGGCCGCGACGGCTCACAGCTTTGGTCCAAACGCTTCGATCGCGACCTGATTGACGTCTTCATCATTCAGGATGAGATCTCCAACGCCATTGCGAACGAGCTGAAGGTCAGCCTGACGACGCAGAAGCTGGTGAAAGCGCCGACCAATAACTTCGCCGCCTACGAAGCGGTGCTGCAGGGGCGCTATCATTTTCTTCGGTTCGATCCGGCGGATCAGGCCAAGGCATTGGCGCATTTCGAAAGGGCCGTCGCCATCGACCCGGAATACGCGGCCGCGCACATCGGCATTGCCTTGGATCACTGGGGCCAAATGGTGGTCGGCATGGCTGACCCGCGCCAAGCCATGCAGCGGTCCGTAGAAGCCGCCCGCGAGGCGTTGCGGCTGGATCCAGCCAACTCCGAGGGCCATCATATCCTGGCCTCCTACTACGCCCTCCATGATTTCGACTGGGCGAAAGCCGAACACCATTTCGACCGCGCCCTGGAATTGAATCCGCATTCGCTGTGGGCCTACCATTGCAAAACGATTTACCTTCTCCTTCCTTTAGGCCGTCTCGAAGAGGCCGTTGAATGCCAGGACCGGGCGCTGGCAATTGACCCCTTAACTCCGGCGGTGCTCGCAAACCTGGCGCTTGCTCTGGAGGGCTTGCATCGGGAGCAAGAAGAAGCGCAAGTCATCGACCGTGTTACGCAGTTGGATCCCAATTTTGTGGGCGGACTATGGACTCTGGTTCGGTTCCGCATCCGCCAGGGCCGCATTGCCGAGGCTGTCGAGTTGGCCGAACGCTTGGTCCAAGCCGCCGGACGCTGGGGCATGACATTGGGCGCTTTGGGCGCTGCCTACGCCGCGGCCGGCAGGGTGGATGAGGCACGCCAGGTCATCGCCGAATTAGGACTGGAGCACAACCGCGAATCGCGCGCGTTCTATTCCTTCCTGATCGCCGCCGCACTGGACGATCGTGACGCGGCCTTTCGCTGGGCCGCCGAAAGCATCGAGCATCGCGACCCGATTATGCTGAGCTTCCTCTGGACTTCCAGCTTCGACCAGCTGCGCGACGATCCGCGCTTCGCTGGCTTGTTGCGGACGCTAAAGATCGAAGACCGAAGGCTAGCTTCAGCCAGCCGGCTAGTTGGATGAACGCGCTGAATCCCACCTGGTTGCTCGAAGAGTTCCGCGCTTTCGAGCGCACCCTCGCACTGCGAACGGCGATTGAGATGGACTTGTTCACGCGAATCGGCGGCGGCGCCAATACCGTTCGAGCGTTGTCCGCCGCCTCCGGCGCCTCCGAACGCGGTTTGCGTGCATTGTGCGACTACCTGACAGTGCAAGGGCATCTGTCGAAGCAAGGCGCCCGCTACAGCCTCACGCTGAACGCGCGGCTCTATTTAACAACGGCTTCGCCCGCATATTTTGGGTCTGCGGTGAAGTTCTTCGCCAGTGACGCGACCGTGGCCGCGTTCTGTCGTCTTCGGCGGACGGTGGAGCAGGGAACCGCGTCGGCCCCGAATTTCGTGGAATTGGATTGGGTGGAGTACGCCCGCTCGATGGCGCCGCTCGCTCAGGCGACGGCACAGTTTGCGGCGGAGGCCCTTGCGCCGGATTCGGACGGCCCGATTCAAGTGCTGGATCTAGGCGCCGGCCATGGCTTGTACGGACTCGCAATCGCGGAGCGAAATTCCGCGGCCCAGATCTTCGCCCTGGACGCACCCAAGGTTTTGGAAATTGCGATCGACAACGCCCGCCAGGCTGGAGTGGCCGGACGTTACCATCCGATTCCCGGCGATGCTTTCGAAACAGGTTTCGGCGGCCCGTACGACCTGGTGCTGGCGGCCAATGTCGCGCACCATTTCGATGAAGCCGCCAATGTCCGGCTTTTTCAGAAGGCGCGCGCCGCGCTGAAGCCCGCCGGTCGCATCGCGTTAATCGAGTGGGTGCCTAACGCGGACCGGGTGTCGCCATCGCACGCCGCCGCGTTCGCCCTCACCGTGTTGGCCACCAGCGCGCGCGGCGCGATCTATACGTTGAAGGAATATTCCAAAATGCTGCGCGCAGCGGGTTTCCGCAACGTGCGCCGTTTGGATACAGGCGATTTTGGACGCTGGATCATCACCGCGTCACGCTGACGCTGCAACTGACAATCCCGATTGAATAATATCTTCCATGATCCCGGTCATCATTTCGATCGTGCGCAGCGAACTGATGCCGATCAGCTCGAGGTGGGCCGGCGTTAACGGCAGCGCGTCCAACACCGCGTCCAGATCCCGCGTATGTTGCGGGTCGATCTTAGCGTGATAAAGAAAACTACTGAAGCATTTGAGAGAAAGATTGTTTCGCTTCGCTACTTCCTCGAAGAATTCGGCTGGCGGCGGATTGCCTTCCATGGTGGCGATGAAGCCAGCTAGCGCGATGGGGTTGTAGTGATGAATCCAGTAATATTGAACACCTACCAGCTGCGTCGCGCTTTCCTTGGGAAGCCGTTGGAGAATGGCTTGGCGATCCATACCCAGCGCTACGCCGTCATTGACGATCCATTCATGATGCCCCGTCTCTTCCGGGATGTGATGCCGCAAGTAGTTTCCAAAGCCCTGGAGCGCGGGATCGCCCGCGTGCACCGGAAGCTGGCAAGCCTTTTCTGCGGCCTGCATGAGCGGCACACTCGCACGAATGATGGAATGGCTCTGGTAGATGTACTCCCGATAGATCCGCGGGAATTGGGGATGGGTCCAGAATGAGTGGGCGGTGTGTCCCAGGCGGCCGCCGAACAGCCGGATTTTCGCCCTGATGATTTGACTATTAGGGATGATGCTCGTACCGCTTCCTTCGGTCGCGGTCTAGTAATACATTCCGTGCGTGGCGTGTCTCGAAAAGAACTCCGGCCCCATCTTGGTCTTGGTGGAGATAATGGCGGCCACCTCGCTCGCCGAAAGCGACTCAATGGCCTTCTTTTCAGCCGGCGTGAAAAGCTGGTAGTCCGCCGGAATCACGCCTGCTTTCGTGAGCGCGGCCAAATTCTTATCCGCACCCGTGGTCTTTGCACTCGCCGCACGTTTGGCCGCTTTTTTCTTGGCCGGTGTCTTCTTTGCCATGGTTGGTCCCTTTTCCTTATGTCGTTGGAGCCTATCAGGATGATGTTATAACCGAGCTCTCGGCATTTGCAAGAAGATTCGACAGGCACTCCAAATCTTGCAGCCAAAGCGGTGGTTCCACCAGTTCGGCATAGCGCGATGCGAGTTGCCGCGCCTGCTCGACAAACTGATTCGCGTACCACTGGCGATAGACCGCCGCTGCCGCGAGTGAACCCATTTCGTTGCTTGCAACTTGGACCATCAAATCCGCGGCCTTCAGCCCGCTGGCCAACGATCGAGCAACTCCGCTGGATGCTGCCGGGTCCAGCACAGCCGCAGCGTCGCCGCACAGAAAGTATCCAGGTCCGGCACATTCCGGCACAAAGCGCCAGGTGACATCGGCGCCGCGAAAGCGGACATCGGGAGAATCAAAGGGCGGGGGAGGAACCGGAGCGTCCGCATCGGCACCCAGCGAAAGCTGAACACATTGGCAGCAATCTTTTCTGACCCGCGCCAGCCACGTCCAGCCACCAGTATGTTCGCGGAATTCAGGAATTAGCCCGAGAGCGCAATCGCCTCGAAAGTACGCGTATCGGGCCACCAGCCGCGGCGAAAAGTCTCTGACACGTAACCGGAGAATTCGCGAAAGACACCGGTTAGCGCCTGAGGCGTCGACGAGATTCCGGCAAAACCAAGTCTTGCCGCCCACTTCGAGGCCGGAGACGCGATCGTCTCTCAGAAGTATCTTGCCGCTGCTGGCAGGTTGGACCACCGTTACGCCCGCACGCCGCGCGCGATTCAGGAGAATGGAATCCAATTCCGCGCGCCAGGCCTGATACCCAAACCCAAGCCCGGATTGCCCTTCAAAAGGTACGAACGTACGGTCGCCTGAACGCACCCGCATCCATCCAGGACAGCGTACGAAGGCGGCTTCCGAAATGGCCTCAGCGACTCCCAACTCATCAAATACTCGCTCGATGTCGGGATGGAGGGCTTCTCCGGGTAAGTCTCGCGGAAAGTGCGCTTTTTCGAGCAGTGCGACGCGCAACCCGTGGGTGGCCGCGCGGATCGCTACCGCGCAGCCGGCCGGTCCGGCGCCCACGACCAGTACGTCAAAATCCACGGATTCGCTGCGGGAACGACTACGCGAGTGCGCCTTTATACAAGGCGGTCAGCTTGCCCCAGGCGCGGTCGGCCTCGGCTTTGTCGTAAGTAGGCGTGCCGTCCGCCTGTTTGGGCATATCCGGAACGCACCAGCCGTGATAACAGGTGGAGTAAACTTCAATCTCGGCCGGATTGCCCGCTGCAATGAACGCTTCCTTCAGCTTGTCTTTGGCGTCCGGTTGCTGCTTGTCGTCGCTCATCGCGATACCGAAATACATTTTGGCCTTGATCTTAGGCGCCAGCAGATGCGGGCTGTTAGGCTTGTCGGTGACCAACCCCCCGCCATGGAAGGAACCGCCGGCTCCCACGCGATCAGGCACTGTCGCGGCGGTCCTCAGCACCAACGCGCCTCCCATGCAGTAGCCCTGAGTGCCGATCTTCTTCTTCGTGTTGACCTGTTTTTGAGCATCCAGGAAGGCGATGTAAGCGACCGCATCTTTCTCCGCGTTGCCATCCGCGGTCACGGACGCCATCAGCGGGCCGATCTTTCCCCTCTCCTTGCCGAAGTCGACGCTGGAGGCATCCGTCCAGAAAGGAGCTTTGCCCATGCGATAAAACGGATTGGGCACCAGCACCGAATATCCCTGAGCCGCAAGCCGCTTGCCCATTTCGCGCATCGAAGGCCGCAATCCGAATGCATCGGTCCAAAGCAAAACGCCAGCGTGGGAACCGGAGGCTGGATGAATGAACGCGGCATCGCAGGTGCCATCGGGCGTTTTGATTTCGACGTCGGTCTCAACCACCGATGCAGCCGAAGCCGAACCTGCGACAGCGAAACCCGCCGCCACCGATGTAATAAATTCTCGACGCGGAAGTCCGCGTGACTCTTCGTTGATTTTAGGATCGTTGGTATCGTCCGCCATTTGCTATCTCCTCTGTGACAGTGTATCTCCGATTTGGCTACTTTGCGCGACCCTTGAATCCTTGCGTCAGCATTTGAATTTTGTAGATGCTCATGGCGGTGTTCCGCACGCCGTCGGGAGTCTTGATCTCCTGACCGTTCGCATCCAGGGCGCCGATACACGCGGCATACAGGGTCTTCTTGCCGGGGCCGGAGAATGCCACGCTGATCACCGTGCGCGGCGTCGGAATCTGCCCTAGATATTTTCCTTCGGGACTGAGCACCTGCACGCCGTTGGCGGTGTCGAAGATGCGGCCCTTCGAATCGATCGCCATGCCGTCGCCATTTCCGCCGCCTTCGAGCTTGCCGAATTCGCGCTGGTTCTTGACGGAGCCATCCGGCTGCACATCGTAGGCCATGATCACCGGACCGTTCGTGACGTAAAGCGTCTTTTCATCGGGGCTGAGGTTGATGCCGTTGCTGCGTATCTTTTCGCCGATGCCGATCACTTCGCCCTTCGGAGTGATGTAGAACACGCCGCTTCCGGTGTTGGTGGTGAAATAGACGCCGCCCTTCTTGTCGGCGATCAGGTCATTGACGCGGCCGAGCCCCATACCCATGTAGCTATTCGCCAGAACTTTGCGCTCGGGCGTCAGGGCCGCCACGCCGGTGGGCTCATTGCAATCGGCCGGTTTTCCGCCCATATGGCCGCCCGGATCGGTACAGGTGCGTTCGTCGACGATAATCGTGCCTTTCGGGCCGATGGTGACCGCGCCGGGACCGTGGCCGTTCGTCAGGAAGACGGAGAACTTATCGTTCTTGTCGAGCATGTTGACGTGATTGGTCTGCTCCTGCGCGAACAGCAGACCGTCTTTGAAGCCCACGATGCCGTCGGCGTTCGAATCGCCCCGCCAGACCAGTTTCCACTTCGCGCTGGCATCGATGATGCCCGGTATTGCAGTGATCGTCACCTCTTTCGCGGGCGGAGGCTGCGGGAAAGTTCTGGGCTGCGCGAGTAGCGGACCGATGGAAAGAGCGGAGAGAAGAAGCAGTTGCGTCGTCGAGGACATGATGATCTTATACCGCGTTGAAGGTGCTGCCGTGCGTAAGGTAGGTTCAATCGAATGGAGATGGAAGACTTTCGATTATGTCGGGCCCGCTCGTTTGGATCACGCGGGAGAGTGAAAAGCCCGCGCGCTGTAAGAGTGCCCTGAAATCCGGCTCTGTGCGTTCTCGCCCTCCCACCAAAGTCAGCATCAGCATGTCCATTAAGCCCTTCGCGGGCTCAGACGATGGGTTCAGGACTGTTTCGAGAAGCAGAAGCCTCCCCTCCGGATGGATAGAACGCCGGCAGTTCTTCAGGATCTTCACGGCGTCGTTGTCGTCCCAGTCATGGATTATGCCCTTGAGGAGATATGCATCCGCGTTCGCCGGGACGCCTTGGAAGAAGTCTCCGCCAAGTATTTCACAGCGGCCGGCAACGTTCCCGGTACGCAACCTGTCGGCGCCGGCGACGACACCCGGGAGATCATACAGAACACCCTGCAAGTTCGGATTTGCCGTGAGAATGGCCTCCAGAAGGGCTCCGTGACCTCCTCCGATATCGACGATGCGCGTAAACCGCGAGAAATCGTAAGCCGCAAGGAGTGGCGTCACCACGGACGAGGAACCGGCCGTCATGGCGCCATCGAAAACTGCAGCGTCGCCGGGATGACCGGCCAAGTAACGGAAGAAGGAATCGCCGTAAACCTGGTCGAACGCAGGCTGTCCCGTGGTAATTGCTTGATGCAGCTCTCCCATCGGTTTCCAAAAGAACGGTGCACCCAGCATTAAGGCCCAGGGGCGGATCGATTCAGGATGGTCGGTGCGAAGAGCGTCGCTGAGTTGCGTATTCCGGAAGCCTCCGGCGGAATCGGCGGAGAACAAACCCAGGCTGGTGAGGGCACGCAGGAAACGATAAAGCGTCGGGCCGTGGGTTTTCGTCGCCAACGCCAATTCATTAGACGTTTTTGGCCCAGTTGCAACCAGGTCGGCAATGCCCAGTTTTTGCCGCAACGTAAATAGCCTGTCCGGCCATCGCTCCTGGCCAGAGGAGACTCATTACTTGCATGGCTGGCGAGATGCCAGGAGTTTCGGGCATTGGTTCTCCTTGTCGACGGGAGTTAGAGATTCCATTGTCCCTTGGATGGAATAGCTCGTATTGTAAGAAATATCCGGTGAATCGCGGCGCGCGGCAGGAGTCTGAAGCCTGCCGTATAATGAATGCAGACGCTCCGCTAGGGCGTTCCGCCTCCGACGTAAATCATGTTTGATAACCTATCCGACAAGCTGCAGCGGGTGTTCAAAAATCTGCGCGGCGAAGGCAAATTGACGGCCGAGAATATGGAGGCCGCCTTGCGCGAGATCCGCGTGGCGCTGCTCGAAGCCGACGTCCATTTCCGCGTGGTGAAGCAGTTCATCGAGGCGATCAAGGAAAAGGCGCAGGGCGAAGAAGTGCTGTCCGCGCTTTCACCGGCTCAGCAGGTGGTGAAGATCGTCCGCGATGAGTTGATCAAGACGCTGGGCAGCCATCAATCCAAGCTGCGAATGGCGAACGAGCCGCCGACGGTGATCATGATCGTCGGGCTGCAAGGATCGGGCAAAACCACCACCACGGGCAAGCTGGCACGCTGGCTATCGAAGAACGGGCACAATCCGATCATGGTTTCGGTGGACGTCTACCGCCCGGCGGCGCGGCAGCAGTTGAGTGTGATCGCGCGCGACATCAAACTGCCGATTTATGATGGCACGGCGGAAGAGACCAAGCCGCTGGAACTGACGCGCTCGGCGCTGCGGGAAGCGCGGCAAACCGGTCGCGACGTGGTGCTGGTGGATACGGCCGGACGGCTGCACATCGACGAGCAATTGATGCTGGAGCTGCAGCAATTGAAAGACGAATTCAACCCCACGGAAGTTTTGTTTGTGGCCGATGCGATGACGGGCCAGGACGCCGTGAAATCGGCCGACGAGTTTCACAAGCGCCTGGGCATCACGGGCGTCATACTCACCAAGATGGACGGTGATGCGCGCGGCGGCGCGGCGCTTTCCATTCGCTCCATCACCAATCAGCCGCTGAAATTCGTAGGCGTGGGCGAAAAGTTCGACGCGCTGGAGCCGTTTCACCCGGATCGCGTTGCCCAGCGCATTTTAGGCATGGGCGACGTGCTGTCGCTGATCGAAAAGGTGGAAGAGAACATCGATCAGAAGCAGGCCGAGGAGATGCAGCGCAAACTCATCGACAACGAGTTTACGCTGGAGGACTTCCGGGATCAATTGCGGCAGATCCGCAAGCTGGGTCCGCTGGAATCGCTGCTGGGGATGATGCCACAGATTGGGGCCATGAAGCAGTTGAAGGACGTGAAGGTGGATGAGAATGAGATCACGCACATCGTGGCGATCATCGACTCGATGACGGCCAAAGAACGCGCGAATCACATGATCATCAATGGGGCTCGCCGGCGGCGGATCGCCAAGGGTAGCGGCACCAGCGTCCAGGAAGTGAATTCCCTCCTCAAGCAATACGCGCAGGCCCGTAAGATGATGAAAAGCATCACCGGGGGCGGGTTTTTGGGCAAGCGCCTGGGCAAACTGAAGCTTCCGATGCTACAGTAGGAGGAAGCATGCTAATGATTCGCATGGCGCGTTTTGGCGCCAAGAAAAAGCCGTCGTACCGCGTTGTGGTGATCGACAAGGAGCGCGCTCGCAATAGCCGCTCGGTGGAAGTGGTGGGCCTGTACAATCCTGTGAGCCAGCCGCAGGTAGTGAAGCTGGACCACGAACGGATCGCGTATTGGATCAAGAACGGCGCGCAGCCATCCGACAGGGTGAGCTGGTTGTTGAAGAGGAATCCTGCACCGGCGCCCGAGCCAGCGGCGGTCTAACGCAACAGTCGCAGGGCGCAGCTAAACGTTGCTACTGCCGTAGCGAATACCACTATTACAATCGCTAATTGCACTCTAGTAAGTCCGAGGACCGGAGGAGTGTTTTCGTTTACGATCTGCTCCTGCTCTTCGACTGGCGCCGGTGGGTTGCGATCACGATGCAGCAGATTGAGCTGCGTGATGGCCCAAGCCAGGAACGCAAAGTAAAAGATCGCGAAGTAGATGCGCAGGTGCGCCATGTCAGGATCGCGAAAGATTACTTTGTAGATGAGCGCCGCCAAGCCGGTTTCCGCGACAATCGCCACGTAGAGGAAGTACTCGAAGGGCGTGCTCGATCGTTTTGGCTGCTGCGTTTCCATGCTTATGCAAATCGCTAAGGATCTGGGGTACAGCGACCTATCGGCCTTTTCCGGTTCGCGCGAGATAGGGGGAACGCCCGACGCCCCTTTACTTGGCGCTTACCGCCCAGCTCGGCAAATTGCCGCTGAAGGTCTTCTCCAGGGCTACTTCCAGCGCCAGAACCGGGTTCCCCGAACCCTGGAAAGCCTCCAGCACCTTGACATGCTGCGGGGCATTGTTCTGCGAGCGGTCCAGCAGCGTGTGGGGTTCCACGAACCATTCGGCGGGGCTCTGCTGATAGAGGCCGGAATTGCTTAGGAAATCGACGTAGTCGGCCAGAATCTTGTCGCTCTGGGGACCGGAAGGCACCAAATCCAGCAGCGCCGTATAGACCAGGCATTTCTCGTGATAGTAAACCGCGTCTGATTCCGCCTGATCTTGCGCCCACTCCGCGATGAGGTTCAGATAGTCGGCCAGCTGCTGTTGCCATTCAGGCGTCGCGCGATCGGCTTCCGTCGAAAGTTGGTTGGCGGATACAAAGCGCAGCTTCATTCCAGCCTCAAGTAACTGCTTGGAGGTTGCCGATTGCCAATAGGGTTCGAGCTTGGGCGTAGTGGTCTTCTTGCCCTGCTGCTGATTGGGGGGCGAGGGGGTGGCAGCCGAAGGAGCGCCATCCGTGGTGCAGCCGTGGCTCTTCTGCCGGTATTTTTCGAGCGCAGACTGAATGCCCGGAGTGCTGAGCGCGGAAAGAGCGGGCAGAGAAGCGGCGAAAGAACGGTCATCCGGCTGCATGCTTTCAAGCAAGCCGTTGAACCGAGCCCATAGGATTTGGCGCTGCGCGGAGGTAACGCCCGCGCTCTCGATTGCCGTGGCGAGCGGCGCCAGTTGCGATGGCGAAGTTGCTTGACCCAGGTTGTCAATGATTAAGTTGAAGTGCTCCTCTTTCGCTTTTTCCTTCGGCGTGAAAGCGCCATTCACCACGACACTCAAGGCTTGGTAGAACTCCGAGGGATCGTAGAACAGCGCGTCATCACAAGAGAGCGGCGCAAGCGTGGGTTTCACGATTTCCCCAAACAGCTCGCGGGCCTTGGCGGGATCGATGGGCAACATGTCTCGCACTGCGCGACTTTCGAGCGATAGTACATCGAGTTTCAGCGCATGGGCCCGGCTGAGTGAGCCAGACGCGGTGTCCGTGGTGGTGCCCTGCACGCCCTCCATTTGGACAGGAAATTTCGCGGAGGCCGCTAACTGGAAGGCGTGTTCCACCAGTTCGCGGCGAGCGTTTCGATCGGCCAGCTTCCCCGATTCGACCATGCGCAGGAGTGCGTCCGCCGTGAACTCGGGAGGAGCGGCGGAGGCGAGATCGGAGATGGATCGGAATGGTTCGGGAAGCTTGGCGGGCTCCGCGCCGAATAAGACCGGAATTAGAAGAAGAACAGCGAGACGCATAGTTCAAAAGTTGACGATAGCGGCGAACGACGCCGGGTCCAGGCTCGCGCCACCCACCAATGCGCCGTCGATCTCCTCTTGCGCCATCAGGCCGCGGACGTTGTCGGGCTTCACGCTCCCCCCATACAGAATACGGCAGGCATTGGCGGCGTCGGCTCCAAATTGATCGCGAAGTTCCAGGCGGATGAAGGCATGCGCATCGGCCGCGATTTCGGGAGTAGCCACTCTGCCGGTTCCAATCGCCCAACAGGGTTCGTAGGCGATGACAATGCCGCGGAATTGCTCGGGTGTTAATTGTCCCACGCAGCCGTTCAGTTGGTCCTCGAGCACCTGCTGTGTCTTGTCGCTTTCGCGTTCGTGCAGTTGCTCTCCGACGCAATAAATGGGCGTCAATCCGGCTTCGAGCGCGGCGCACACCTTTTTGAGTGCGGTCTCCTCGGTCTCGTGAAAGTATTGGCGGCGCTCGCTGTGCGCGACGATCACCCATTGACATCCGGTGGCGCGGAGCATGGGGGCCGAGACCTCGCCGGTGAAGGCGCCTTCCTTCGCCCAATGCATATTCTGTGCGCCGAGCTGGATGCGCGTGCCCTGGGACGATACGGCCGCGGCTGGAAGATTCACGAAGGGCGGGCAGATCACGATTTCAGGATGAGTAGCATCCGCCACCAGCGGCCGGAATTTCTCAAAGAACGCCACGGTTTCCGCGGGCGTCTTATACATCTTCCAATTGCCAGCCATGATGGGGCGTCGCATAAGGGATTCGATCTAGGATAGCGAACCGAGGAAGCTGGTTCCTTCACCGATTTTTGTGCCAAAATTTTCAGCCACTGTCTGGCCAATGTCGGAAAGCGTGGAGCGCAGACCAAGGTCGGCCGCCTCCGGCTTGCGTGGCCGGTACACCAGGAGGGGAACATACTCGCGGCTGTGATCCGTGGATGGCGTGGTTGGATCGCATCCGTGGTCGGCCGTGATGATGAGAAGATCCTCTGCGGACAGCTTTCGGTAAAGCGAGGGAAGCCACGCGTCAAATTCTTCCAGCGCCTTGGCGTATCCTTCCACATCGTTGCGATGGCCGTACAGCTGATCGAAATCGACCAGGTTCACAAAGAGCAGCCCGCTGCTGAACTCGTCGAGCGCCGCCAGCGTCTTCGCCATGCCATCGGTATTGTTCTTGGTCTTCTCGTATTCACCAATCCCTCGTCCGAGGAACACGTCGAAGATTTTACCGATGCTGAACACCTCCACTTTGTGGTCCTGCAATTGATCGAGCAGCATGCCACGCGGCGGTGGGACCGCGTAGTCCTTGCGATTGGGCGTGCGCGTGAAGGAGCCTGGCTCGCCCGTGAAGGGCCTGGCGATCACGCGTCCAACCTCCAACGGCCCGCGTAGCATCGCGCGCGCGGTTTCGCAGATTTTGTACAGCTCCCAGAGCGGGATCACTTCCTCGTGCGCGGCCACTTGAAACACGCTGTCGGCCGACGTGTAGACAATCGGCTTGCCGGTCCGCATGTGCTCCTCGCCGAGCTGCTGGATGATTTCGGTCCCCGATGCGGCACAGTTGCCGAGCGTGCCGCGCCCGATGCGCTTCTCGAATTCCTGCATGATGGCCGGCGGAAACCCGTGCGGGAAGAGCGGGAAAGGCTTTGACAGATGAATCCCAACCATTTCCCAGTGGCCCGTGGTTGTGTCTTTTCCCGGCGATGCGAGCGCGCATTTTCCAAATGCCGCAGTGGGCCGGTCCACGGGACCGACGTGCGCCAGCGGCTTGAGATTGCCCAAGCCAAGCTGAGCCAGGTTCGGCAAGTGCAGTTCGCGTGCGCAGGCGATGTGGCCCAGCGTGTCGCTGCCCGCGTCCCCATAAGCAGCGGCATCCGGCATCTCGCCGGCCCCCACGCTGTCCAGCACAATCCATGTGACGCGAGGGAACGGAACGGCTGTCATTGATGAGTTGATTTCAGCGGCGCTTGCGCGTGGTCTTTGCCGAGAGCGTTGTTCACTCGCTCCGTCAGCATGTCGACAAACCGGTCTGGAAGATATCCCACCATGCGAGTGAAAACTTCGCCATTCTTACCCAGGATGACGGTGGTGGGGATGGAAGAGACCTGCAATAAGCTTTGCAAGCCATCCTCAAAATAGACCTTCTGGCTCCACTTGATCTGATTGAGAAACGGCTTCACCAGATTGTGATCTTCGTCGGTATCCACGGCGAGGAACACCACGTCGCCGGAGTCCTTGAATTCCGCCTTCACTTGTTCGTAAAGGGGATGCTGCTCGCGGCACGGAGCACACCAGGTGGCCCAGAAGTCGAGGACCACCACTTTACCGAGAAGGGACGAGAGCGCGAGTTTGTCGCCTTCGAGGCCGGTAAGCGTAAATTGGATGGGATTTTTGAGCTCCGAATTCGGATCGAGTTCACGCAATTCGGCGCGGCGGGCCGCGAGCTGCGAGGAAGTGGTGTCGTAAGCTTTCAGCACCAGATCGCCGAGGCCGGTCTCCGATCCGTGCAATTTGCGATACAGCTCGCCCATTTTCGAACGATCGCTCTCACCATCCAGATCGGCGGAATGCAAACCGGCGATGGTGAAGGCATCCGCCAGGTACTGGAGCGCCTCCTGATCCTTGCCAGCCGCCGTCAGCCAGCGCGCGGCTTCTCGCGCGGCCTCCACGCTTGGGAAAATCTTGTAACTGGACTGGGCCAGCCGGCTGGCATCGTCGTTTTGGCCAAGCAGTCCCTTTGCGCGCGCCTGCAGCAATAGCGCCCGCGCGCGGCCGCGGTCGAAATCCTCCTTGCGCTTCACTTCTTCCGGTCCGCCGCCGGGCTCGAACTTGTCGCCCTCGTAAGCGGATAGGATGAGATCCGCTAGATGGCGCGCGTGATCGAGAGCGCGTTGAGCGTTGGCCTTGTCGCCCTGATGGAGCAAAGCGGTAGTTACGTGTTCCAGCACCTGCACGTTGTCGGAATCGCGAGACAAGACCTTCTCGCCGAATTCAATCAGGAGCTGGTCGTCGTTGAGATCGATGGCCGTCTTCACCAGCGCGCGTTCCAATTCCGCTCGCCGCGGTGAATTGGGGTACTTTTTCAGATGGTTTTCGATGGCGAGCAAGAATTCGCTGGGACTGTTGCCGGCTTCGCTGAGCGCTCGTTGCAGGCTCTGTTGTTCGTCCTGGGACAGATTTTGAGCCGTCAAGCACGACGCGGCCGCGATGAGCGACAGCAAAGCGTATTTCGTCACCGCGCTGGTCACTGAGCTTTCTCCTCGGACGGCTGCGACGGCTTCCGGATGGCGTCGGCGATGGCGGCGGCGCGCTCCCGCGAGATATGCAGGTAACTTTCGTTCTTGGCGATGCGGTCCAGAAGCGGGAGAAACTGCTGGGGGTCGATCAACCGATTGCGTTCCCAAGTGGCCTGCAATTGGAGCAGTACGTCGTTCACACCCAGCTTTTCGAAATGGGCGGTGCGGTCCAGATTCGCGAAGTGCTGTTCGGTTTCGGTGATGCGCTCAAAACGGTCCAGCAGCGCCTGCGCGTTCAGGTCTTCCGAGTAGTTGAATTGGACTTCGTGGTGCTCGGCGTCATCCTCGAAGCGAAATGTTTTCAAGCCCAGGTTGGCGATTTTCAGGCCCGATTCAATGGGGCGCTGGAAGCGGCCCAGCTTCTCCGCGAGATCGAACATCTCCTGAACGGAGGCTCGATCCAATTGGATCTTGATGGGGTTGTCGTCTTCCTTTGCTTCCTGATACGTCACCTGGCCATCGCGCTCCACGGTGATGGCAACGTATTCAGGCGAGCTGCCTTTGAAGTATTTCGAGTAGGACAGCCGCGGCGCGGCGCAGGCTAAGGTGGAGAACGCGAGTGCTAAGGCCAGGATTTTCATCGCGAGGCTCTCAGGCGAAGTTCCGTGGAGGTGCGCGTGGCGTGGCAGATGGCGACTGCGATGGCGTCGCAAGCATCCTCGGACTCGATGCGAGTTTCGAGCGCCAGCAGCGAATGCACCATCAGTTTTACTTGCTGCTTTTCGGCGCGGCCATAGCCCACTACACTGGTCTTGATCTCGAGCGGCGAGTACTCGCCCACCGAAAGTCCGGCCTCGGCCATGGTCAGGAGCACGACGCCACGAGCGTGCGACAGTTTCAGCGCGGTCTTGACGTTTTGAGCGTAGAAGACTTCCTCAACAGCCGCCGATTCTGGCGTGTGCGCTTGGATCACGTCGCGCAGGCCCTTTGCGATCACGAGCAGGCGAATTTCCAGCGGCTGCTTGGGGCTGGTATCAATGGATCCTGCCGCGATCATGCGGTGCGAGCGGCCATCGCTTTCTATCAGGCCGTAGCCGGTGCGTTGAGTGCCACAGTCAATGCCCAGAATGCGCATTGGCTCCTATACAGAATCGCGCACAACGCAGCGAGCCGGAATGATTTCTTTCATATTGAACTCGTCTCGCGCCGTGCGCTCCTATGCCATTGCTTCCAGCTCTTTTTCGTCGACGTCGAAGTTCGAATAAACGTTCTGCACGTCGTCGTGCTCTTCCAGCGCTTCGCTCAGCCGCAGCATCGCCGCCGCGTTCTTGCCTTCCAGCTTGGTGAGGTTCTTGGGGATCATCGCGATTTGGTCGGAAACCGTCGTGATTCCCGCCTTCTTGATGGACTCCAGCACCGCCTCATGCGCTTCGGGCGAGGAGATCACTTCCCAATCTTCGCCATCGTCGCGCATATCCTCGGCGCCCGCCTCCAGCACCAGATTCATGAGCTGGTCCTCGCCGGCCTTGTCCTTTTCGATAATGATCTGACCCTTGCGCTCGAACATCCAGGCGACGCTGCCCACCTCTCCCAAATTTCCGCCGTTTTTGGAGAACATGTGGCGGATTTCGCTGACTGTGCGGTTGCGGTTGTCGGTGGCTACTAGCACCAGCACGGCGGCGCCGCCCGGTCCGTAGCCTTCAAACGTGATTTCGTCGATCTGGCCGCCTTCCAATTCACCGGTACCGCGCATGATGGCGCGCTTGATGTTGTCGGCGGGCATACTGGCGGCCTTGGCGTCGGTAACGGCCTTGCGAAGACGAGGGTTCATATCCGGGTCGCCTCCGCCGCCGCGGGCTGCAATCATGATCTCTTTGATAATGCGGGTAAACGCTTTCCCCCGCTTAGCGTCGGTGGCGGCCTTTTTGTGCTTGATGGTCGCCCATTTGGAATGTCCTGACATGGTGAATTCCTTTGGCTCGCGCGTTGCTTTTATCGGTAGCCGGGGAGCCTAACACATTAGAATATCATGCGAGGGCCTCGCGGCCCGCATTGCTCGCCGTTACGTGGTAGGAACATGAATGGTCCGTGTTTAGGGGAACATTCGCAGTTGTTCTTCGATGCGTACGTGCTTTTGGATGCTGTCAAGTACGAGGTGAGCAGGAATCTGCGCAAGTTCCTTTGGCTCCAACTTGTACAGGCCTCCTCCATATACACGGCCTTCGGAAGCGAGTTGTGCAGGGGTTATGCGCTGTAGCGCCTCAAACACGTGCGCATGGAGGTCGGGATGCCGCTTCAGACCGGCAAGCAGAGGACCTGCCGGATAGAGCATGAGATACACGTTATGGGCGGTCGCCTGGGAGCGATTCCAGATGAACCTGAACGGATGCTTTCCATTGCGGGAGCGGCCCATGTAGGTGCAGAGGAACGGTGCGGGCGGACGCTGTTCCTGCGAGTACCACGGCGTGCGGTGACTGGCGAGATACGCCTCATGAATCTTCCGCGCCCTGCCCGTCTGAAGATATTCATGGAAACGCGGCCATGTGGCCTTGATGCGTTCTTCCGGCTCGCTGCAATCGAGAAGGTAACGGCGCGGCGATACGTTTGGCGTGCCATTCGTTAACGCGTCGATGATGTCGGCGGCCACATATCGAGGGCCAGGCAATATCGGCTTCATGAACTGGCGCGGAATCTGCCACTGTTTGATGTCGTCTTCCGCGAGGATGAAAAAGCTGTTTGAGCCGGTCGCAAGGCCGCGTTTGATTGCGAAAATATCCCCCAGCGTCAGCTCGCCGACATCGCTAACCGTAGTCGTGGCCGGAAACGGCGTCCATTTGCGCGACCGGCGCAAGGTTTCGATCGGCACCTGCGCATCCGTGTGAGGATGCTCAATCGGTCCTGCGAATGAGAAACGCGCGGAATGGCCTGCTGGGGGCGGCGCTTTACGGAACACCACAACGGCGGAGGATACCAGCGCGTCCGTGAACTGCACATCCGTGGGGCAAAAGCGATGTATGTGCAGCAATGTCACGCGCTCGGTGAGATACCGGCGCAAAGTGACACCGTAATTCACGTCCATGAATTCCGAAGGGATGAGCCAGATCGCAAGCCCCTGTTCTTCCATCCAGTCGTGGCACAGCAGTAGAAAATAGCAGTATAGTCCGGCAAGGCCGCTGATATCGAGATGCAGCGAACGCGCCAGGCGGGCCTTCAGCCGATCCTTATCCGCTGCCGGCAAGTGATGATGGCGGACATAGGGGGGATTGGTAAGCACGAGATTGAAGCGCTGCTCCGGCAGAAGTTGTCTCGTGAAGTCGCCCTTGATGACCTTGAGCCCCTGTCCTTCCCATAAAGTCTCGGCGGTTCTTGAGAACAGCGGATCAAGCTCGACTCCGGTGGCGGCGGTAATGTGCTCCCGCCCGAATGCTTGTGACGCTGCCGAGAAAAATGAACCTGTGCCTATGGCGGGATCGAGGAAACGGACCGGGGTCTTGCCCATGAGCGCATGCGCGTAACGGGCAAGACTCAGCGCCAAAGCTGGCGGTGTTGCAAACTGCCCCCACTTGTTGCGCTCCTGCGCGGTCTTGAGGCTATCGAGGCGTGTCTGCTCCTGCTGGCGGCGCTCCTCGGTGTTGTGTGACGCGACGATTCCCATAGATGCCTTAAAATCCGAGCTGCGCAAGGTCTTCAGTACGATGCTCCCATATCCAGTCGATTCCTTCAGCGGCCTCGTATCCCAGATACGCCGCGTCGAAATAACCGCACAGAAACAGCACGAAAACCACCTGCTCTCCGTGGGTCGCTTTAAGGTAATTGATTTTTATGGCCTCTTCCTTGCGGCGTTTGTTCACATTAGTGAAATCTCCTGCCGACTTCGCTTCGATGAGCACCGGCAGATGCGGCAGTTTGACCTTCTTGGGCTGGATGACCGCATCGATGGGGATTTTGACGGTCTTTGCTTCGGCCTTCGACGGCTTCACTAGGACATTGAGCCGGAAGGAAAACGTGCCGGGCTCCATCTGGTTGAGCGGAGTCGCGGCGGGATGCGCCTTCATCTTGTAGCCGCGGTCGGTTAGATATTTCTCGATGAGTGCGAGCTGGCGCTTCTCCTGCGCATTTCGCACAATCGGTTCGGCGACGGCTCCGCAAAGCCGGTCCGCAACAATGGTCGATGAGCGGTAGCGCTCCTCCTTCGTGGGACGGCGCTTCTCTTCCAGCCGTGGGAAAATATCAACGTCGAGCATGTTTGAGAGGATGCCGGTAATCTTGCGCAGGTGTTCTTCGAGCAGCTCTGGCGACAGCAGCCGGGGAAGTTTGCCCTCTTCGAGGCAACCCACGAAGTTCTTGGTTGAATCGGCAAGCCCGATAAGACGGTCGCGGGCCAGCGGCGGACACGTGGACATTCGCAGCGTCGGTAGAATGCCCGGATTCGTTTTAATCACGTCGGGCGTAATCGTAGTGAGGTTTCGGGTGAGCGTGAGTCCCTGCTCCACGCTCTCTATCGTCTTCTTGCGAGTGTCCCTGTATGCCTTGGGAGCGAACTTCATGAACCACTGGTTGAACTGGTCAACGGATGCCCGGGTATCGGCCTTCCACAAGTGCGGTTTGTCGGCGTTGATGAGCATGGGCTACTATAGCAGTCGCATCGCGTCTTGCAGACCTCTGATTCTCGCGCATATACACGCGCGATGGACTTCTCCCATTCTCTTCGACGAAAACTGTCCCAATGAAGACCAACGCCACGCGTATTCTGGACGATCTCGGCATACCATACTCGCTGCGCGAATACGACGTAGATCCGGACGATCTTTCCGCTGAGACAGTTGCATCGAAGATCGGGCTTCCCGCCGAGCAAGTTTTCAAAACGCTGGTAGCGCGCGGCGATCGGGGCGGCGTTTATCTCACCATCATTCCCGGCAACATGGAACTGGACGGCAAAGCGCTGGCGCGCGTGACGGCAGACCGCCGAGTAGAACTGGTTCCGCTGCGCGAAGTGCAGCAACTCACCGGCTACATCCGCGGCGGCGTAACCGCGCTGGGTGGCAAACGAGACTATCCGGTTTATGCCGATGAAACTATCGAGCTGTTCGATGTTGTCTCGATCTCCGCGGGAGCTCGAGGCACCCAGATTCTGATTTCTCCGGCTGATTACCTTCGCGTCACTCACGCCACTGTGGTGGCCATCGCAAGAGAGAAACAGAGGAGTTCCTAACGCCTGGATAGTGGGCCAACTCACCATCAGAAACTCAGGCAAGATTTTTCTGAAAATCTCTTGACGCGTACCAGACTTTAAGGGTATAAAACGGTTTCCCCCATTTGTTGAATGGTTATCGCTCACTTGGATCTGGGGTGGTCTGTGAGCGCTTGAAAGGGAATGTCAACCACGATGTCAGCTGCCGCCGTTGTTCTCGATCAAACTCCTTGCTACACCGAGGCTCCTTCCTACCTGGAAGCTACCGTTGCGATTGCTTCTCCCGAAGAGCGTTTGCGCGAATTGGTTCACGAATTGCGCCAGCCGCTGAGTTCCATTGAGGCCATCGCTTACTATCTGGAGATGACGTTGCCGGCGGGACAATTTGAAGCCCGGCAGTACATGGCGCAGTTACAACGTCTGGTGGCGGACACCAACACGCTTCTGGAACGCTCGGTGGGCACCAAGCGCAAGAGTGTCGCACGAGCGGCCGGCGCCCGATAGTCAGCCGTTTTCGCGATCGGGTTTTCGCTCGAAGCGTTTTTCCAGTTCAGTCACTTCTTTGCGCAATTTGGGCAATCGCGCCAGGTTTGCGAGCTGCTCCAAGTGTTCTTTCAAAGGTCGCGCCGGAGTTCCCCAAACCACTTGCCCTTTGCGAACGATCTTGGAAGTGAGAATGCCGCAGCCCGAGCCCAGCACAGCGCCGGACTCAATGCGAGCCTTATCACCGATGCCCACCTGGCCGCCGATTACGGCAAAATCTTCCACGATGACGCCGCCCGAGAGTCCGGTTTGCGCGGCAATCACCACATGCCGCCCAATACTGCAGTTGTGCCCGATGTGCACCAGGTTGTCGAGCTTGACGCCGTCGCCGATCCGAGTGACACCCAGCGCCGCGCGATCGATGCACGAGTTTGCGCCGATCTCCACGTCGTCGCCAATCTCGACGCGTCCAATCTGCGGGAACTTTTGATAGCCGTTCGGGCCGCGCACGAATCCGAAGCCGTCGGCGCCGAGCACACAGCCTGAGTGGAGCACGGCGCGATCGCCGATGCTGACGTTGTCGTAGATGGTGACGCGCGAGTGCAGCAGGCAATCCGCGCCGATGCGCACGCCCTCGCCGATTGTGCACCCGGCGCCGATGGAAGTGCGATCGCCAATGTGGGCGTGTGCGCCAATGCTGGCATGGGGTCCGATGGCTGCCGTGGAAGCGATCTTTGCATCCGGAGCGATCACCGCGGTGGGATGAATGCCAGCAATGATGGCTGGCGGCGGATATAGGAGACCGATTACGATTGCCAAGCTGCCACGGGGATCCGCGACACGGATGAGCGTGCGGCCGGCAGGAAATTCGTTGCTGACGAGAAGACAGCCCGCGAGAGATTGATCGGCTTGGGCCGCAGCCTTGCGATGGCCGACGAAGGCGATGTCTTGCGGCCCCGCCGATTCCAGTGTTGCGGCGCTAGTGATATCGATGTCACCCGCGCCTTCCAACGTCGCATTCAAGTGCCGCGCGATTTCATCCACCCGCATCCCCTGTATCATACAAACTTATGCCAGTTGATCCTTCGGCATCGGTGGCCTTAACCGCGCGCGTGCATCCCCAAGCGCGCATCGGGCCGCAGGTGAGGATCGGTGAGTTCGCGATCGTCGAAGAAGACGTCGTCATTGGCGCACACTGCCGGATTGAGCCTTATGTATACCTGAAGCGATGGACCACGCTTGGCGAGCGCAACGAGATCTCGGCCGGCACGGTGCTCGGGACCGATCCACTGGACAAGCACTTCACCGGCGAGCGCAGCTACCTGCGCATTGGCGATGGCAATATCATCCGCGAACACTACACCATCTCGCGCGGCACGCAGCCGGAGAGCGCCACCGAGATCGGCGATGGCAACTACATCATGACCTCGGGCCACATCGCGCACAATTGCAGGATCGGGAACAATACCGTGATCGCGAGCTGCGCGCTGGTGGCCGGGCACGTGAACGTCGAAGATCAGGCGTTCATCTCGGGCGGCGTGGTGATTCATCAATATTCAAAGATCGGGCGGCTGGCCATGATCGGCGGTAACTCGCGCGTGAATCTGGATGTGCCGCCGTTCTTTCTGTACACCGATTTCAACGTGCGGCCCAACGGGATCAACGTGGTTGGCTTGAAACGGGCCGGGTTTACAGACGAAGAGATGCAGGTATTGAAAGCCGCGTACAGAACCCTGTACCGCTCCGGGATGAAGCTGAAAGACGCGCTGGCGCTGATCGCTTCCGATTTGGACTCCGAGCACACGCGGCATCTGGTGAAATTCATCGAGAGCAGTGAGCGCGGTATTTGCCGGTAATGAAGGCGGACCCGGTCGCAGTTTTATTGAAGAGCACGCGTGCACGGTTGAAGGCCGCGGCGGATCCTCAATTTGAAGTGGGAATGCGCTGGTTTTTCAAAGAGCCGGTCAAGCCTTATGGCGTCCGGACGCCGCAAGTTCGGGAGCTCGCGCGGCTTGCCTATCGTGACGTGAAGCAGTGGCCCGTCGCCGAGCGCCACCGGTTCGTCACCGAACTGTGGAGGAGCGGGATGCTGGAGGAAGGCGTACTGGTGAGCCACCTCTACCGGCGATTCGCCAAATCCTGCGACGAGCGCGAATTTCGGATGTTCGAGCAGTGGCTGGATCGCTACGTCGGGAACTGGTCGCATTGCGACGGTGTCTCCACGTGGTTAATTGCCGCTTCCATTGCGAATCGTCCGGGTTTGGCGGACAGGCTGGCTCGCTGGACGAAATCGAAGAATCGATGGAAGCGTCGATCGGCCGCCGTGTCCTTGATCCAAGAAGCCAAGCGCGGCCGCAACACCGAAACAATCTTTCACATTTGCGGTTTGTTGCTGGAAGATGCCGACGATATGGTGCAAAAGGGCGTAGGCTGGCTGCTGAAAGAAACATACCCGAAGAAGCCGCGCGAAGTTCTGGATTTTCTGGACGGCTGGAGAGCGCGCGCACCCCGGCTGGTGCTGCGGCTGGCAGCCGAGAAGATGGCTGAGAAGGATCGCCGGTGGCTGTTAAAGCCTAATCTCTAAGTGCCGCACGCCTTGCGGCTCAAGCGTACCCAGCATCTCGCTCGCCGTCTTTCCCGTCAGTGGATGGCGGAAGTCCGGCGCGATCTCGGCCAATGGCTCAAGAACGAAGCGGCGCTGCGCGATGCGCGGGTGCGGCACCTCCAGCTCCGGCGTAGCAATCGTGCTGCGTCCGTAGAACAAAATATCGATGTCGATATTTCGCGGACCTTTGGGAGTTACGCGGCGGCGTCCCATCTCTCGTTCGATCTCTCGAACACGCGCCAGCAACTGCAGCGGAAACAAGCCTGTCTCCGCTTCCACCACGGCGTTCAAGAACCAGGGTTGATCGAGCAATTCTTGCGGCGCGGTTTCATAGAGGGACGACCGGCGCAGTATCCGGATAGCCTCGCTCTCCAAATGCTTCACGGCGGTTCGCAGATTCGCTTCGCGATCGCCCACATTCGAGCCCAGCGCCAGGAAAACGGTTTTCAAAACAGATCGCTCTGTAGGCCGCCGCGTGGCGGCTTGCGTGGAATCTTGAAATACTCGAAGGCCTTGTCGGTACCAACCCTTCCGCGCGGCGTCCGATCGATGAAGCCGAGTTGCATGAGATACGGTTCGTAGACCTCTTCGATGGTGTCGGCCTCTTCGTCAATCGAAGCGGCAATGGTGTTCACGCCCACCGGGCCGCCCGAATATTTTGCGAGCAGCGTGAGCATGATCTTCTGGTCGATTTCGTCCAGGCCGAAACGATCCACTTCCAGCAGATCCAGTGCGTTGGTTGCGGCGCGCAGGTCGATGTGTCCCTCGGCACGCACCTGCGCGTAATCGCGGACCCGTCGCAGAAGGCGATTGGCGATACGCGGCGTGCCCCGGCTGCGGCGGGCGATTTCTTCGGCGCCGTCCAGATCGAGAGTCACACTGAGCAGCTTGGCGGAGCGCTCCACGATGGCTTGCAATTCGCGGACTCCGTAATGATTCAGCCGCAGCACCAGGCCGAAGCGCCCGCGTAGAGGAGCGCTCACCAGCCCTTGCCGCGTGGTGGCGCCGATCGCGGTGAAGTGCGGGATGGAGATAGAGTGCGTGCGGGCACCGGGCCCAGCTCCGATCAGAATATCCATCCGGAAATCTTCCAGCGCGGCGTAGAGGATCTCCTCGATGTCCGGAAGCAAACGATGAATCTCGTCGATGAAAAAAACCTGCCGCGGGCGGATATTGGTCAACACGCCGGTCAGGTCGAGCTTCTTTTGAAGAATCGGCCCCGAAGTCTGTTCGAAATCCACGCCCAATTCGCCTGCGATGATGGTCGCGAGCGTCGTCTTGCCCAAGCCCGGCGGCCCATAGAGCAAGACATGATCCATTGCCTCGCCGCGTTTTTTGGCGGCTTCGATAGCAATCGCGAGGTTCTCTTTGAGCTTCGGCTGGCCCGTGAAATCGGCCAATCGAGTAGGACGAAGAGCAGTTTCGAATTGGCGCTCGCCTTCCAGTGGCGACGGAGAGCCGATTCCGCTTTCGCGCATTTTATCGCACCAACTCCAGCGCTTTGCGGAACATCGGTTCGAAAGCGGCAGTGGGTTCCGCGCCTTTGGCTCTCCGGACCGCGGTCTCGGCGGAAGCGCGGTTGCAGCCCAGATTGAGCAGCGCCGACAGAACATCCTGTTCTATCGCGCTCAAGGCAGGCTCCGCCCTTATGGAAACACCGGCCGCCGGGATGCCGCCTCCCAAACCATCCAGTTTGTCCTTCAGCTCCAACACCATTCGTTCGGCGGTCTTCTTGCCGACGCCCGGGATGCGGACCAGTTGCTCCACTTGGCCGCCGCGAATGGCGTCGATGAGAGATTGTGTGGCGATGCCGGACAGCACCTTTATGGCAAGCGTGGGTCCGATGCCACTCACCGAGATCAATCTTTCAAACAGCGCCTTCTCCTCCGAAGTCAGAAAGCCGAACAGCGCCAGCGCGTCTTCCCGAACATGCGTGTGTATGCGCAGCGCGATCTCAGATCCCGTATCGGGAAGCGCGGAGAAAGTCGAAATCGGAATCACAACATCGTAGCCGACGCCGGCGGTATCGACGATTATTTGATTCGGATGTTTCTCAAGCAGCTTGCCGCGCAGGAAGGCGATCATCTTTCAAGATCATTATGCGGCATTCGCCGGCAAGATCATTATGCGGCATCGCCCGGCGACTTCACATGGGAGATATGGCCGGCCGCTTTGGGAAGCGTGAACGAGAACCGCGAGCCTTTGCCTGGCTCCGATTCCACCCAGATGGTTCCTCCGTGCCGGTCCACGATCTTCTTGCACGTGGCCAGGCCAATGCCCGTTCCAGGATATTCAGCGCCGTGCAAGCGTTTGAAGATGCCGAAGATCTGCGCCTGATATTCAGGCGGAATCCCGATGCCGTTATCTTCCACCGAAAAAGTCCACTCGCGCGCTCCCTCCGCCGCGCTGATCGAGATACGCGGAGGCTGTCCCGAACGGTATTTCAGAGCATTGCCGACGAGATTTTCGAATACCTGCGTCAGGTACAGCGGATTGGCTGTCACCATGGGAAGGGGCCCCAGCGAGACATCGGCGCTGGTTTCCGAGATGGAGCTTTGCAGGCTGGTGATCACCTCGCGCACCACCTTGTCCACTGGCACAAGTTCCAGCGTGGCCTCGCCTACTTCACCGGTGCGTGAATATTCCAATAGCGCTTCCACCAGCGCATGCATGCGTTGCGCGCCCGCGACGGCTACATCGAAGAGTCGCCCGGCCTCCTCGTCTAACAGTTTCCCCGAATA
The DNA here is from genome assembly GCA_049518655.1 of Bryobacteraceae bacterium. Lineage (GTDB taxonomy): Bacteria > Acidobacteriota > Terriglobia > Bryobacterales > Bryobacteraceae > Palsa-89. The sequence continues at coordinate 29,248 of JBEKRO010000017.1, forward strand.
ACGGCTGCGGATGAGTTGCAGATAGTTGGTGACGGTCCGCAGCGGTTCCTTCAGATCGTGAGACGCGGCGTAGGAGAACTGCTGCAGATCCTGATTGGTTCGCCTCAACGCCTGGTTGAGCCGATGCAATTGCGCTTCCGATTCCCGCCGTCCGGTGACGTCCCGGAAAACCAACACGACGCCGACAATCTTCCCGTCAGGATTGCGGATCGGCGCTGCGCTGTCGTCGATGGGCCGCTCGACGCCATCGCGGGAAATCAGCATGGTATGGTTCGCCAAGCCAACGATCACTCCCTCGCGCAAGGCTTTATCGACGGGACTTTCCACCGGTTGACGGGTTTCCTCGTTGACAAGCTTCAATACTTCGGTGAGTTTACGTCCCTGTGCTTCCGCCTGCAGCCAGCCGGTCAAATGCTCGGCGATCGCGTTCAGGAACGTCAGTCGACCGTACCCGTCCGTTGCGATCACCGCGTCGCCAATGCTGGTGAGCGTGGTATGCAATAGATCCCGGCTAGCGGTGGTACGGCCATTCGCCGCGTCCAGGTCAATGATCAGGCGACCGCGCTCGGAGGTAGTGCGCCCGATATCAAACGTAGCCAGCAGAAGAAACGCGAACAGGACCGCCGCTCCGAGAGCCGTGGTCAAGCGTGTCCGCGATCCCTGCTGTTGCCGTTCGCGAATGCCTTGCATCAGGGTCGTGTACACTTCGTTCTGGAGATCTTCTCCGATTTTGCGAATGTCGTCCATGGCGTGCTTGCCCTGGTTGGTCTCCACCACGCCAAGCGCGGCTTTGAATCCCTCGTTCTGACGCAGGATAACGGTTTGCTTCAATTCGCCGAGTTTCTCGTCGATCAGGCCGCTGATCGTCGCCACCCGCGTGCGTAACTCCGGCTCATTGGCTACGGAAGCACGCAGCCCGTTCAACTGAGACGGAAGGGCAGCAGAGGCTTCGTCATAGACTTCCAGATATTCGGGATTGCCGGTCAGCATGAACCCACGCTGTCCGGTCTCGGCGTCTCTGACCGACGACAACACCTGTTCGATTTGCTGAAGAAGTGCGCGGCTGTGCTGGACCTGAGGCGCGCTGCGCTGAAAGGCGGACCAATCTTGATAGGAGAGAAAAGTAACCACTACCAAGATCACTAAAGCGCCGGCAAGATACCACCTGTCGGGTCTTCGAATACGCCTCAAACTCACTCCGAGGGAGCTTGGCCGAAAAGCTCCAGTTTATGATTCGGGTCCTAGGAGCAGCGTAGCAGATATAGCAACCGCCACCGGCGTACAGTAAACTCATGGCTCGCCGCCGCTTCTTCGTAGATGCCGTACAGTCCGGACGTGCCCGGATCACCGGGCCGGACGCCCATCATTTGACGCGAGTGCTGCGCGTAGAGCCCGGCCAGCAGTTTGAAATTTCCGACAATCACAATGTTTATCTGGCGGAAGTGGAGAGCGCGCGCAAGGATCTGGTATCGTTTGCGGTTCGCGAGACGGTGGCTTGGGCCGAGCCCGCGGTGCAGACCATCCTCCTGGCTTCGTTGATCCGCTTTGAGCGTTTTGAATGGATGCTCGAAAAGGCCACCGAGTTGGGCGTCGCGCGAGTGGTGCCGGTGCAGGCGGAACGCAGCGAAAGAGGCTTGGAACAGGGCGCCGCAAAGCGGATCTCGAGATGGAACAGAATCGTTCGGGAAGCGAGCGAACAATCGCGACGGGCCCGCTTGCCCGAGATCTGCCCTCCGGTGGTCCTGGCCACCGCTCTCCCTACCGATGCAGCTCATCGTTACGCTCTAGATGAAGCGGAAGCGCCGCCCATCCTGGCGGCTCTGCCCAGGCATCGACAGGTGGGCGACTTGGTAGCGTTGCTCGCCGGACCGGAAGGTGGTTGGACGGACCACGAGCGAGAGCGGATTTCGGGCGCGGGGTGGCGTCCCGTTTCACTCGGGCCCCAAATCCTTCGCGCCGAGACAGCGGCCATCGCGGCGCTGGCGATTGTCAACGCGGCCTGGCAAGCGGAGCTATAACGAAGCGGAGCTAGTCGACTGCATCGGCGTTCGCAAGCTCGGCGTGCTGGGCTATTATTTCGCGGCTAGGACCGCACGGTCCGCCCCGATTGGCATCGCAGTGACTCCGGACCTCGGACGGTGATCGAAGAGTTCACCTTTTAGTCTCCACGAACATCTCAGAACGCGCGTTGCCGCCTTGGCGAACAAGAACGCACGAACCTCCCGCATAGCTTTGTTCTGAAAGCCGAAAATCTTCAAATCCTCGCAAATCTAACACAGCCTTCTGGTTAGCATGTGGCCGCCGGGTTCATCGGCAGAAAGAAGAAAACCACATGAAAAGACTCTCCCTCGCGATCGCTATCCTGGCCGCTGCGGTGGTATCCGCCGGTCCCCTGACGCACCACAAGAGCTCCTTGAACACGAGCAAGCGAACGGCTCCGTCGACCATTCAGGCCGATTTTCCGACTCCCGTTTGTCCCCCGGACTGCGCCATCCCGACCCCGAGCCAGATCCCTAACTAGGCTTCAGCGCTAGTTCTCAGTGTGCGCGCCGTGTTGCTATACTTGGCGGCACGGCGTGCTACTGCTACTGTCCATCCAGCGCGTTCTTTGGGCGGCCTCGCTCCTGGCTGAAGCGATGCTCGCCGCTCGGCTGGTGCGTGAGCGGCTGCTCAAAGGGTATCCGTTCTTTGCCGCCTTCCTGGTTACCGACATGGTCTGTAGCATCGTGCTGATGCAGATCAAGTTCGTAAGCTGGGGCTATTCCGACGCCTTCCGCACTTGCACGCTGATCATGACCGTGTTTCGTTTGACAGTAGCCGCCGAACTCTATGAGCGCATTTGCGAACACTTCCCCGGCATTGGAAAGTTCCGCATCGGCATGGCAGCGGTCTTGGTGCTGCTAGCGGCCCTGCTCACCGTTTTCACGTTCCGGCCAAGCCTGGTAGATCAGTGGGTGCTCCCCCGAACGATCGCGCTAGTTATCCAGCGATACCAAAGCGAAATTCTTGCCGGGGCTCTGGTGCTTACCTGGATCTTTCTGCATTTTGTGTTGAGTATCCGGCAGCCCTTTCAGCCCAATGTTCTAAACCATTGGCGCATAGCCACCCTCTATTTCGGTGTGAGCGGAGCGTCGTCCTTGGCGAGCCTGCTTACTGGCCGGATCGTGGCAGTGGTATTGATCAACAGTGCGATGCTGGCAGCGCAGTCGCTGTGCTTTGTGGCGTGGTTTCGCCTTATGCGCCGTTCCGGAGAGGAACTCCCCCCCTTCCGCCGGCTTTCGCCCGATCAGGTAGAAGCCGTGGAGCGCTACAATCGCACGTTGTTAGAAACTGTTAGGTCGTTACCAGGCGAAATCTCTGGCCGGCGAGCAGAAAATCGAGACATTCCTTTACATCCCGGGCGGCCACGGTAACCCCTGCGGCATGTCTGTAACCGAGCCATCGCAAATAAAGCAGTGAAGATTCGGCGATCAATATCTGCTCCAGCAGGGCCGGGAAGCTCCACCGGTTCTTGGATGCCATGGCAAGCGTCCCGAGTCTACGACCGGCGCGAATTTCGCGCGTGAGACGCGCCAGGTACCCGAAATAGCAAAGCCGGTGCTCGCGTCGCAGTTTCTTTGCCGCGCTTGGAAATCCCTGGCCCACCAGGAAAAGGTCATCGTCTTGCGTCAGCAGCCGATGCATGGGCGCATAGCGCTCGCGAACCGAAGTTCCTTCTTCATCGAGCATCGGCGGAAGCGGCATCTCCGCCTCCAGGCGCGCCGATCTGAGTGCCAGCAGGCGGACGAACCCGTTTCTAATCTCCGAAGCTCGCCCCGGTTGAACAGTCGAAATTAGACTAAAACGGAGCATGATTCGAGAAATATAGCTGGATTAGTTTTGATTGTCAAGCCACATTTGTTGTGTCACATTAGCCGTGTTTCGTGGAAAGTATCCTCGATAACACCCGGAGGATAATACGACCAGCGGCCGAACCTGCGGATTTCATACCGGGACTACAGCGGCGCTGACCGGTTTCGATCCTATTGGTATCAGCATGAATAGCGGGCCCTTTTTCCAATGGGTGGCGCGATTCACGTTCTTAATGCGAATCACCGCCATATCGCCCGAGGCCTGATTCAGAACCAGCGCGTATTGATCGTCGGGTGTAATGGCAATGTAAGAAGGCTGAGTGCCCACCGGCGTAACCGCCAATACTTTGCTGGTTTCGATGTCCAGGATACTGACATCGGCGGAATCGGTATTTGCTACGAACAGATATCCCGGCGACACTGAGGCGGCCATGGCGCCAGGACTGTGCCCGGCCAATACGGTCTGACCGATTTGCGGCGTATAGTAGGGATACACCACCACCACGGCGTCCATTCCTTCGCCGGTGACAAACACCTGTCCGCCGTCCGCATTGAAGCACAAGTGGTCCGGACGCACGGCGAGCGGCAGATTGACAATCAGACGGCGGCTGGGTACGTCAAAGATGGAAAGCATGCGCTGGCTAACATTGGCCGCGATGAGTTGGCGCGAATCTGATTGGGCGCGGGCAGCGTCGTGCAGGGGCTGGAATCTTACCAGTCCGATTTCGCCCGTCGTGCGCAAGGGAGAAAAGGCACTCCGGTTGGCGACATCGACGAAAGTGATGGAGCAACCCGCGCCCGAGCTGATGGCGATCGTGTTTCCGTCCGGGGACATATCGAAGTCGACCGGATCGTCCGATAGTGCAAGTGTCCAGGCTACCTGCAGAGGACTCAACGAGAGGCGCACTAATTGCTTCGGTTTCTGACACAGGACGTACAGCGCATCCCCGGCGGGCGAAAGCCGCATTTGGAGCGCCGCTGCAGCCACGCGCACTTTGCGCGTAAAGGTGAGCTGGTCCGCTCGGATCTCGTGCACCGAGCCGTTCTCGGGAGTGAGCGCATAAACGCGGGGATGTCTTGGGCTGGCCAGAACAGCGGTCGGCGACCCGTCCACTCGGATGTGGCGCGCCACCGCGAACACTCCCAGATCCACGGCCGCGATCGCTCCGCCGTCTTGGTTGGCGACAAAGGCGTAGCCGGCAAATCCCGTGGCTTTCTCCGGTCCGCAGCTTGTCAGGCGGCCCAGGCCACCTGCTATTCCGGCGCCCAAACCAGCCAACGCGAATGTGCGCCGGGTAACCATGTCACTTTGATTTTGCCATACGTATCGCGCTCCCAGGCGTTCTTCTTCGAGTTTTCGCTGAAAAAATTGAAGCCAGAACGTTGAATATGATACGCTTTTGTAGGACCGTCGAGCGCTTCCCTTTAAACCTCAAAACTGGAATATGTGTGCAACGGCCTCTAGGGTGAAGGAGCCGGAAAAGGTCTCTACATGAACGTCCGCTCGCTGTTTAGCCTATTCTCATCGGATCTAGCCATCGATCTTGGAACCGCGAATACCTTGGTTTACGCCAAGGGAAAAGGGATCGTGGTCAACGAACCTTCTATTGTTGCCATCAACAAGACCAACGGCGAAGTAGAGGCGGTTGGCAAAGAAGCCAAGGAAATGCTTGGCCGCACGCCCGGAAATATCGTGGCCATCCGTCCCATGAAAGACGGGGTCATCGCCGACTTCAAAGTCACCGAGCGTATGCTCAGTTACTTCATTCTGAAGGCGCATGGCCGCAAAGTGCTGGTGCATCCACGCATCGTGATCGGTGTGCCGAGTGAAATCACGCAGGTGGAGAAGCGCGCCGTGATCGACTCGGCCTATCGCGCCAAGGCAAGCGAAGTACACCTGGTGGAACAGGCCATGGTGGCCGCCATCGGCGCCGGATTGCCGGTTACCGAACCCTCCGGCAACATGGTGGTGGACATCGGCGGAGGAACCACCGACGTTGCCGTCATTTCTCTGTCCGGCATCGTCTACTCGCGTTCTGTTCGCGTGGCCGGCAACGCCATGGACGAAGCCATCATGCAATACCTGAAGCGCAAATACAATCTTCTGGTGGGCGAGCGAACGGGTGAGGCAATCAAGATTCAGATTGGTTCGGCCTATCCTTTGGACAAGCCTCTGACGATGGAAATAAAGGGCAGGAACCTCATCGAAGGCGTGCCGAAAACGCTGACCATCGATGATAGCGAGATTCGCGAAGCGCTGTCGGAGTGCGTTGCCACTATCATGAACGCCATCCGGGTGGCATTGGAGCGGACTCCTCCTGAACTGAGTGCCGACATCAGCGACCGTGGAATTGTTTTGACCGGAGGCGGCGCGATGTTGAAAAATCTAGATAAGCGGATTCGTGAAGAGACTGGGCTGCCGGTTTCGATTGCCGAAGACCCGCTGGCAAGCGTGGTTTTGGGAACCGGCAAAATGTTGACGGACTTCAAATTACTGCGGAGAGTTGCAATTGAATGAGACGGGTAGCGATCGAGTGAACCGCCAGATCGGCCGGTTGGCGAAAGCTAACGTGATGTAACTTATGGATTTCTTCCTCAGCCGCTACCGCCATCTCACGGTCTTGCTCGTCGTGATCACGGCGCAGTTGCTGCTGATTGCCTACCAGGTAAAAACCAATAAAGACATTCCGTTGATTCGCGTGTGGGCAGTCACCGCGGTCACCCCTGTAGAGCAGGGTTTGGAATTGGTTCGCCGCTACACTTGGGGCTTCGTAGAGGATTACTTTGTCCTCTTGGGTGTCCGCAGTCAAAACGAAAAACTGCGGAACGAGAACGGCCAGCTCAAGATCGAGAACAATTATCTGAAATCCGAGCTGTCCACGGCCGACCGTGCCCGTGCTTTGAGTGTGTTCGAAGCCCGCTCGCCATCGAAGACCGTTGCTGCCCGCGTGATCGGGAACGGTACCGGCGCCAACTCCAAGGTTGTATTTGTCGATCGCGGATCCACCAGCGGAGTGGAAAGCGGCATGGCGGTGGTGACGCCCGATGGCATTGTCGGCAAAGTAGTGGAAGCCTATCCCACCGCGTCCCTGGTTATGCTAATCACCGATCCGACTTTTGCGGCCGGAGTCGTGTCGCAGAAAAACCGAGTCCACGGGACACTGAAGGGACAAGGCCATTCCGAGTGCCTGGTGGATTACGTTCAAAATGAGGAACACGTCGATATCGGCGAATGGTTTTACACTTCCGGCGACGATCGCATCTTTCCCAAGGGCTTCCCCGTCGGGCAGGTCACGGCGGCTCCTAACGGTAAAACATTCAAAGAGATCTATGTTTCGCCTAGCGGGATGCAGGGAGGAGTGGAAGAAGTGTTGATCGTCCTGCAGGGCGTTCATCAAGAAGTTCCGGGTGCGGAGGTGGCATCTCCGGCCTACACGCTGTTGCCCGCGCCGACCGAGACCACCCAAACGCCCGAAGGTGGCCCCCAGCCGGGTGCTCTGTCAACGGATGCCGACCGCCTGCGCGCTATTTACAAGGATGTGGGGATCGAGCAGAAGCATACCTATGGCGAAGGTCCACCCGGGACTAAGCCGCCCGATTTCACGAAGATCCCTTCTGTACATGGCGCTCCTCCGCCCAGTGCCGCCGGACAGCCATTAGCAGGACCACCGGCCGCGGCACAGTCGCAGCCCGCGCAACCTGCCACTGGTCAGCCTCCAACTGGTCAGGCTCCAATTGGTCAAACCAGACTGGCTCCATCCAAGACAGTCCCATCGTCCGCGCCGGCTCCGAGCAAGCCCGCGGCTCCCGCAGTGCTGCGCCCGCCGGTGCCCGCTGCCACACAGCCGGCTGACAATCAATGACTGAGTACACCCAGACAATGACCGAGTACACCGAGCGATTGTTAAGCGAAACGCCACGCAAGGACACCGCCGATCGCTTTCGCATCGTTTGGCTGGTGGTCATCCCTTTAATCGCGGTGCTGTCTCAGGTTTACGTGCCCCGCTTTGTCCCGTTTCTTGCGTACCTGGAGTTGCCGCTGCTCATCACCGTGCATTTCGCCCTCACCAGCGGCGGCCCGATTGGCGCGCTTTCTTATGGGATGTTCATCGGTTTAGTGCAGGACTCGCTGTCGCATCAACCCATCGGCATGTACGGGATCGTGAAGACGCTGGTGGGATATTTCGCGGCCTCCGTGAGCATGCGCTTCGACGTCCAAAATCCGGTGGTCACTTTCATCCTTGCTTTCTTCTTTTACTTCTTTCACCAGTTCTTTTATTGGGTTCTGTCGCGCGCGCTGCTGGGCGAGACGCTCGGCTTCGATGCGCAGCAAACCCTTATTTTTGGGCTATTGAACGCGGCCGTGGCGCTGCCCTTGTTTCGTTTATTGGATAAACTGAAAGTAGCCAACTAAAGCTGAATATTGTGAAACTTCACATCGGCCGCCAAGACGACTCCGCTAACACACTTTTGCGCGACGATCCGAAGTTCGCGTCTCAGAAGATCGCGTTTTTTCAATACTCCGCCATCGCTGTCTTTTTGTTTCTCATCACCGGCTTTTGGGACTTGCAGATCCGCAATCCCGAAGTTTATCAGGAGCGCGCGCAGGAAAATAGCGTCAAGTCGATTCCTGTGCTGGCGCCGCGCGGAAAGATTTTGGATCGCGACGGGAGGGTAATCGTCGACAACCACTCGTCATTTAGCCTTTACCTGTCGCGCGAAAACCTCAAGATGGAGCACCTCCGGCCGATCGCCGAAGGGTTGAATCTGGATTACGACAGCCTGGTCGCGCGCGTGCGCCGGTTCCAATCGCGCGGCGCGCCGCAGTACGAACCCATCCCGATCAAGGAAGAACTGACGCCCGGCGAGTTGGCTTTCGTCGATTCCCATAAGGATGCGAGTACGTTTCCCGAGCTCGAAGTAGTGCGGGTGCAACACCGCCTTTATCCCCGTGATGGTTTAGCGGCGCACGTCATCGGATACGTTGGTGAGATCAGCGAATCGGAATTGGACTCGCCGGAGCTGGCGCGCTTCCACCAGGGCGACATCATTGGCAAAGACGGCATTGAGCGCGAGTACAACGATCAACTGATGGGCGTGGATGGCCAGAAGCGCGTGGAAGTGGACAGTTTCGGCAACGAGCGCCACGTACTGGATGACAAGGAAGCCATTTCGGGCAAGAATCTAGAGCTTACGATCGATCTCGATTTGCAGGCGGTTGCAGAGTTGACCATGGAGAACCGGCGTGGGGCGGTAGTCGCGCTCGATCCACGCACCGGTGAAGTGCTGGCGATGGTCAGCCGCCCGGCCTTCGATCCGAATCTGTTTGCCGGCCGCATCCGATCGAAGGATTGGAAGGTGCTGCTGGACAATCCCGATCATCCGCTGTTGAATCGTGCCATTCAAGCGCAGCAGGCGCCCGGATCGACGTTTAAACCAATCATGGCGCTGGCCGGGCTGGAATCGGGCGTGATCGACGACAATTTCCACATTAGCTGCCCGGGCGGGGCCACGTTCTACGGCCGCTTCTTCAAATGCTGGGGTAAGCACGGGACGGTTGGATTGCACGAAGGTCTGGTGCATTCCTGCGACACGTTCTTCTATAACGTCGGCAATCGGCTGGGTATCGACAGAATCGCGCAATACGCCACTATGGTGGGCTACGGCCGCAAGACCGGTATCGATCTTCCGCATGAAGCCGAAGGTTTGGTGCCATCCAGCGCCTGGAAGATCCGAAATTTCCGGGAGAGGTGGTATCCGAGCGAGACCATTTCGGTGGCAATCGGCCAGGGTGCCACCACGGTGACGCCTTTGCAAATGGCGGTCGCGATCGGCGGAATGTCGATCGGCGGCATGTGGTTTCAGCCGCACCTAGTGAAGGACGCGGTTCACCTGATGCCCGCGCGCCGCGCTGAAGTAAATCTGGAGAATATCCGAAAAGTAGTGGATGGCATGTACGGGGTGGTGAATGAACCCGGAGGAACCGGCGTCCGCGCTCATCTTCCCGGGATCGAGGTGTGCGGTAAGACGGGAACCGCGCAACTTGCCTCCAATACCTTATTGAAGGGAACGTCTTATGGCGCTACCCACAAGGACAACGCCTGGTTTGTTGGTTTCGCGCCACGCGACAATCCTGAAATCGTAGTGGCGGCGCTGTTTGAGAACGGCGAGCACGGCCAGCTTGCCGCCCCCATCGTGCGCGACGTCCTGAAGGCGTACTTCGACAAAAAAGCCCGGCTCGCCCAGCCTCAGCCGCAGATCGCCCACATTCCTACCGGCCTGTTGCAAGCGCCACCGCCCGTGCCGGCGACCACTGCGTCGGTGAACCCCTAATATGCCGGCCCACCGTTCGCTTCGCGATTTCGACTGGCTGATGCTGATCCTGGTGTGCGCCATTTGCGCGCTGGGCGTTTTGCAAATCTACAGCGCCACGCGCGACACACACTTCACCGAGGCTTGGTGGAAGCAGGGAATTTGGATACTCGCCGGCTTCATTGCTTTGTGGATCGGAACGCTCATCGACTATCACACCTTGCTCGGACAAGCCTACGTATTCTATGGCCTCGCTGCGGCGACGCTCGCTGCTACGTTTGCAATCGGAATGACAGCTTTCGGCTCCCGGCGCTGGATTGGTACCAGTAGCTACCATATCCAGGTCTCGGAATTCGTTAAACTAGTTATTGTTCTCTTAGTAGCTCGATATCTGTCGGAGCTGAAGGGCGATCAGTTGGAGCTGCGGGATCTGCTCAAGCTTGCGGGTTTGGTGGGTTTGCCGATGGTCCTGGTGATGATTCAGCCGGATCTCGGTACCGCGTTGACATACCTTCCGATCCTGGGCGTCGGAGTATTTTTGGCGGGGTTTCGTTGGCAATATGCGGCAGCCATCGTGGTGATTCTGGCTGTGATAGCGCCGATTAGCTATTGGTTGGTGTTGAAGGATTATCAGCGGCAGCGGGTAGTGAGTTTTCTGGACCCAAGTCAGGACCCGAAGGGATCGGGCTATCAGGTGATCCAGTCGAAAATAGCGGTTGGAGCCGGCGCGCTCTGGGGGCGCGGCGTTACCAAGGGTACACAGACCCAAGGGCGCTTCTTGCCGGTTTCTGAGAAGGATTTTATTTTTTCGGCCTTTGCCGAAGAGCACGGTTTCGTGGGCGTCATCGTGGCGCTGGGGCTGTATTTTTTGTTGCTCATGCAGATCGTTCAGAACGCGCAGACCGCGTCGGACAAAGCCGGGATGTACGTCTGCATGGGAGTGGCGGCATTGTTGTTGTTTCACGTTTTGGTAAACGTCGGAATGGTGGTGGGACGGATGCCGGTCACGGGCATTCCGCTGCCGCTGATGAGTTCCGGCGGATCGAATATCGTAGCGATGTTTTTGATGCTGGGGCTCGTGAATAACGTCCGGCTCCGGCGATTTGTAAACTGAGTGGCCGAGAGACGGCCGGCTTAAGAAGATTGAGGGCAAGCGAGTTCGATTCCATCTGCTTCTGGTCCGCGTCCGGATTTTTTGATCCAAGACCAGCGGTTGGGTTGAGCGCCTCTCTAGCGGGCTCGGGTAACGGTTTGCCGTGGCCGAGTCTTCTAGTTTTGTGGAGCGCCGCAGGGGCGGCCTCCTCGGGCAAGGCGTAAGAGATTTGATTCTCCGCCTTGGGAGGCTAAAGATTTTGAGTCCGTGCGTTCTGGGCAAACGGTCCTGTGGATCACCCGGGCGTCGGGCTGACGGTATCTCCCTCGCGTTTTCTTTCAGCTCCGGTTCTCGCCATGAACTGTAGGAGCATTCATGAGCAAAGAATTGGTGATTGCAGCGAATCGCCACGAGATCAAAGTGGGGATTCTCGAAGACGACCAACTGGTCGAAGTGTTTTTCCAGCGCGCCAACGAGTACTCCCTCGCCGGCAGCATTCATAAAGGACGGGTCACGCGTGTTTTGCCAGGCATGCAGTCGGCCTTTGTCGACCTGGGCCTGGAGCGCGACACGTTTCTATACGTGTCGGACTTCGCCGACGAGGCGGAGGACTTCGATCGCGTATCGGTGAACCGCGAGCCATCTGGCGGAGAAGGCCGGGGCCGCCCGTCCGTGGAACGCACGATGGCCGACCGGCCTGCTCAAGAGACCGCGCCGGAAGTTTCGGACGCCGCGGAGATCGAAGGGCCGATAAGCGCTGCTGGATCCCCGGAAACGGAGTCCGCCACCGCGCCGTCAACCGAACGTACGGACCGTGGCGAGCGCCCCGATCGGGGTGGCGATCGCGGTCGGCGGTCGCGCCGACGCCGGGGGCGTGGCCGTGGATTCCCGGATTCCAAGTACGCCTCCGCCGACGCTTCGCGTCCTCCCCGCTTCCCGGAAGCAGCGCCTGCGGCGGAGCCGAGCGCTCCTTCCCCGAGTCCAACTCACGATGCTGAACTCCGTCCGGCTCCGGCGAGCGCTGGAGCAACCGATTTCTCGGTTCTTCCCGGCGAGTCTCTCGCAAAGTACACACGCTCTCACATTCAAGCGCTGGATGAAGCCGAAGAAGATGAGATTCGCGACCTGCAGGAGACCACCGTCGCTCCCCAATCGGAAACGCTGGCCGGGATCGCCGAAGAAGCCGTCGAAGAACCAGATGATGCTCCGCTCGCCGAAGAGAGTGAGATCCTGGCGTCCGAGCCGGAAATCGAAATTGTGGTTACGGCTGAAAGTTTTGTAGAAGAGCCGGCTGAGGAAATCGAGTCCGCTCAGGAAGGGGAAAGCGAGTCGGAAGCTGAGCCGGTTGAAACCGAAACTGCGGCTGCAAGCGATGAACCTACGCCATCGGAAGCGACGCCGCTCTCGGCGCAGGTCCGCGAGCAAGGCGGCCGATTCCCGCATCGCATGCCCCGCCGCATGCGTCGCAAGATGCGCGGAGCCGGGCCCGGCGACTCCAGGCAAGCAGAACCCAGGTCCGACGAGGAGCGCCGGCCGGAAAGCGCGGTCGCCGCGGCATCCACTGAGGCGCCTGCTCCCAGGCCGGAACAACAGAGATCCGAACAACCCCGATCGGACCAGCGAACCTTCAGCCGTCCCGAGAAAGCGCCGCTGCCTTCCATCACCGAACTGTTGAAGGAAGGCCAGGAGATCATTGTCCAGATCGCCAAGGAGCCGCTGGGACAAAAGGGCGCGCGCATTACCTCGCATATCGCGCTGCCAGGCCGATACGTGGTGTACATGCCGACGCTCGAGCACACCGGTGTCTCGCGCAAGATTGCCAGCGATGAGGAGCGCCTGCGGTTGAAGCGCATCCTGCAAATCCATCACGCCGGAATCCCAGGCGGCTTCATCGTCCGTACCGCCGGCGAGGGCAAGAGCGAAGAGGATCTCGCGGCCGACATGAATTTCCTTTTCAACCTTTGGCTGGATATCCGCCAGAAGGCCGAAAAGAAACCCGCACCGCTGCTGCTGCATCACGATCTCGACATCGTGCAGCGCACCTTGCGCGATCAGTTCACCGAAGACTTCAAAGCGATTTGGGTGGACAACGAAGAGCTGTATGAAAGCGTGCTGCGGTTCGTGCAGCGCTTCCAGCCGAGCCTGGTGACGCGCGTGAAGCTGTACACCCGGCCCGAGCCCATCTTCGACGCTTTCAACATTACCGCGGAGCTTGAAAAAGCGCTACGGCCGAAAGTGTGGCTGAAGTCGGGCGGCCATATCGTGATTAACCAGACCGAAGCGCTGGTGGCCGTCGACGTCAATACCGGTAAGTACGTCGGCCGGTCCAATCGTTTGGAAGACACCATCGTCAAAACCAACACCGAAGCGGTGAAGGAGATCGTGCGCCAGGTCCGGCTGCGCGACCTGGGCGGCATCATCGTGGTCGACTTTATCGATATGGACGAGCGCAAGAATCGCCAGAAAGTAATGCAGGCGCTCGAAGACGCCATGCGCACAGACCGCGCTCCGTACAAGATTCTGCAATTCAATGATTTCGGCTTGGTGGCTATCACGCGGAAGCGTGTCAAGCAGAGCCTGGAACGAGCGCTGTGCATGCCGTGCCCACATTGCGAAGGCGCGGGTTACGTCAAAAGCGTGCAGACCATCGTGAACGAGATTCTGCAGGAAGCGGGAAAAATCGCCGGGGTCATAGAAGGCAAGGATGTCCTGCTGCGCGTGCATCCCGACGTCGCCAAATTCCTCAAATCCAACCAGAACAAACACCTGGAAGAGCTGGAGGAAATCCTGCGCCGCCCCGTGCTGGTGAAGGCGGACCCGCTGCTCCATCACGAAAAATTCGACCTAGGCTGACAAAGCCGCTACCTTTCAGGAAGCGTTAGAATCTAAAGGCGAGGGAGAATTCTATGAGCGCTTACGCGCATCCTGAAGTCGTAGTAACTACTGATTGGGTGGCGTCTCACGCCAAAGACGCGAACGTTCGCGTGGTGGAAGTGGACGTCGACACCAAGGCCTATGATGAAGGCCACGTGCCTGGCGCCATCGCCTGGGCCTGGAACACACAGCTTTGCGACACTGTGGTTCGCGATATTCTGCCCAAGGCGGCGTTCGAGTCGTTGATGACGCAGTCGGGCATCGGCAACAATACCACGGTGGTTCTGTACGGCGACAACAACAATTGGTTTGCGGCGTGGGCGCTGTGGCAGATGAAAATCTACGGTCACAAGGACGTTCGCATCATGGATGGCGGACGCAAAAAGTGGCTGGCCGAACGGCGCGATGTGGATACGGCGGCGACCAAGGCCGTGCCAAGCGTCACGCCTTACAAGGCGACTGAGCCCGATAACTCGCTGCGCGCGTTTCTCCCGCAGGTACAGCAGGCGCAAAAGTCGGCGAGCGCGGTCATGATCGACGTTCGCAGTCCGCAGGAATTCAGCGGCGAAATTCTCGCGCCTCCAGGATTGCCTGAAACCTGCCAGCGCGGCGGACATATTCCCGGCGCTCGCAGTATTCCCTGGGGCAAGGCTTGCAACGACGATGGAACATTCAAGCCGATTGACGAGTTGCAAAAGCTGTACGGCGCCGAGGGTGTGGTTCCGGGCAGGCCGGTAATCGCGTATTGCCGGATTGGCGAGCGCTCCAGCCATACCTGGTTCGTGCTGAAGTACCTGCTCGGGATCAACAATGTGATTAACTACGACGGATCCTGGACCGAATGGGGCAACCTGGTGGGCGCTCCGGTGGAAAAAGGCGCAGCGAAATCGGCGGCGGGGCAAGCGTGAAACCGGAAAACTTTAGCGAACGAAAAGTAGAGGTCGACGGCTGGCAGGTGAACCTCACCACTTACCAGCTCGGCGATAAGTGGCACACCAAGGCCGATAATGTTTCGCCCGGTGCGGCGCTGGCGCGGATTGTCGCCGATACCCGCGAGGACGCTGAAGCGCGCGCATTGGCGAGGGCTAAAGACCTGCTTTCGCGCACTAAACGTCACGAGGTTTGAGCGGCTGGTTTGAGCGCCACCACATGTTAGACTGAAGGTCGCGGGCGATTTCGCCCATGCTCCAGCGGACCTTGGGAGAGATGGCCGAGCGGTTGAAGGCGCACGCTTGGAAAGCGTGTATAGGGGAAACTCTATCGAGGGTTCGAATCCCTCTCTCTCCGCCATTTAGAATCATCAACCTATGTTGGACCGCAGGGTAATATGGGCAAACCATTTCTCTCTCCTTAGTTCCCCGTTGTTTTCGAAGTCAGGATATTTCGCATGATTCTGGTGCGACACTGGGTGTGGTGATTGCCTGCTCTTCAGGCAGGCGATCATGTCTTCGCCAAGCCGAGGGCGAGTTGCTGGTTACTACGTCCAGGCGTGAACGCGCCTGTGGCAATGTTTCCAAAATTGGCGAACGCTCTGCGAGACATCGCTCCAGAGGTGTTCCAGACGATACGACGCATATCCTGATCAGGCGACCGTCTATTCGCCGGCAGCCAGCAGAATCGACGAGGCTCACCATGCACAACAAAACGGCAAGCTTCTTCGCCAGGAATCTATCACCTTTCTTCATTCGCGTATCAACGGGGAGACGCGACTTCGCTCCGGACTCGTCGGCGTTCTCGCTGAGACCGACGAAAATATCGCCATCGGCCCAAGCCTCTCGGCGGTCCCTGTCCGGATCGGCGACGATGTGATCCTCAAAATTGAATAGTTTCGCACGGCGCGTTTGCGTGTCGAATCGCGGACAATCCTCGCCCGGAGTGCGTGTGCGCACGAACTCCGTCCAGGAGCTCCGTATGCGATTCGCGAGCGCGGTATATCCCAGACTTACAGCAAATCGAGACCATGCAGCGCCCCGAACAGCGGATGTCGGCGGTCGAAGCGATACAGCCAGGTTGCACTGTGTGGAGTGCCGTTCTGCGAAGTGCAACGGTCGGCAGGCGAAGGTTGCGTCCGTGGACAGCTCCCGTTGCCCTCGCCGGTCCTTCGCCTAGGCCCAGCGAATTTGATCTGCCCACGGCTCCTCGATCTGACCCTGCAGCAGGCGCGCGACATCCGCGGTGGGCCGGGCATGATCTCGAAGGTGCGCGCCTCCTAGCGTGTATGGCCTGCGAGCTACGGGAGCAAAAAGCGGCGATGGCCGATACCAACGCCGCGATCGTAAATGAGCCGAAAATAACTCAGAACGTAAATCGCCCCACGATCTGGCCGGACCTGGGTTGAGCCCCGGCCCCCATAACCGTGTTGACGTATCCATAGCCACTGGTCAACACTCCGCCACTAGTCGTCAAAGGGCTAAAAATGGTTGCCGGCGACCCGCCAGGGGCGAGGCCCTGGTTACCGGTCTGGGGGGCCGAAAGGAACAGCCGGTTGAAGATGTTCTGGAATTCGGCGCGGACGAAGAAATTGTACCTGCCTTCCTTGCCGAACCGGAAATTCCGGCCAAAGCTCATCGACTCGGCGGGCTGCCGTTGCCAGCGGTAGTTGCTGTAGAACGGAGCCGCAGTGCCCCACTGCCCAGGCCCCGGATCCGACCAGGCGGCAGGATTGAGGATGGATTGAGTCTGCGGATTGAAACATCCACAGTTCGGATTGAACAAAAACGGATTCACACCGGGGACACGGTTGTCGGGATTGACCGGAGTACCGCCGAAACCACCCTGCCGTAACAACTCGTTCATGAGCTGATTGCTGGATGACGGGGTTTCAATCAGGGCGCCGTTCTGATAGCGCAGCAGCCAGCCAAGTTGCCAATCCCGGACTACCTGCGAGAGCACTTTCATTCCCCCGGTGTCCGCGGATTCCAACTTGGGCGTCGTATAGGTGCCGGAAATCACCAAGGCCTCCGGGTAGACCAACTGATTGAGCTGCTTGTTTGCCCCGTAGTTGAAAATGTCTGAGACGACCGGGTTGTAGGTAAGGAAGATGGGGGCCTCCGCACCCGTACCAAGGTCCAAGCCTTTGGCCCACACGAACGAGGCCTGGGCCGCCAAGCCATGCGAGAAGCGCTTGGTGACCTTGGTCTGCAGCGAGTCATACCACGTTTTGCCTATGGGAGGCCCGAGGAACGAAGACGGACCACCAGAAGCCCACTGCGGCACCGGACGGATTGCCTGGGCGACCGTATCCGTCAGGGGGAATCCCGCATAGGGGGGCTTAAATCCGGCCGCAATCGCTTGCGGAGAGCCGATCTGATCCGTCAGCAATGCGAGACTCGCCGGATTGTTGAGGCTGAGCCCGTACTGCGCCAGAATCTGGGGTGTCAGACAATTACATTGGTACTGGTCGAGGCCTTCCGCAGACCACCAGACTCCCCGGTTGCCCACGTATGTAGCTTCCACGACGATGTCCTTTTGTACTTCGCGCTGCAGGCCGAAGCTCCACTGCAGGATCCGCGGCGGCCGGGCACTCGGACTGAAGATGGTGTTCGGAGAAGAAGGCGGCAACAGCCCTTGGGTCAGAACTGGCAGTCTGCCCGGATTATAGTTCGGCCACGTTACATTGGGGTAGGGATTCGTTGCTGGAAAACCATTCGGGGACGGACTGATCCCATAACCGGTGGCGTTGAAGCTATAGTAATTCGCCAGGCTGTATTGAATGCCCTGCGGGGTCTGCACCACCCCATACGTAATGCCGGCGCCCGTGCGCAGCACCGTTTTGGAGTTGATCTGGTAGGCGGCTCCGATACGGGGCCCGAACGCAAAAGGATAGTTATGCGAGAGCTGGCAGTTGCAGGTGGCTCCGTAGATCTCAGCTCCCGGAAGCCCGACCGTCGGATTTATCGCGGTGAAGGAGGCGACCGGCATGCGGCCGTATTCTTCCTTCAAATACGTCTGAAAATCGTATCGCAAGCCGTAATCCAGCGTGAACTTCTTCGTGACCTTCCAGCTATCCTGCGCGTAGAACCCCAGACTGTGAGTGCCCGTCTTCGTTTGGGTGTTAGGACTGATCTGAATATCGTCCACCAGTCCCAACATAAAGCTGGCGTAACTGAAACCGGAGGGATTGGGGAAGTTGAAAGGCTGGAGATTTTGCCAGGGATCGGCGGTTTCGGCGTTGGAAAGGCCGAACGCTCCGTTGGCCCGCCATCCGCTTTGCTCGGGATATCCGTCGATGATGAGTTCACCGCCGAATTTGAAAATATGGTTTCCGTGTACCCAGGTCAAGTTGGTGTTGGCGGTTGGCTTCTCTTCCAAGAGGAAGGAAATGAAGGCCGGACCGATCCCCCCAAAATTCACGAAGTCTCCGAACCCGCCGCTGATGAAGTTCGTCAACCCGCTGCCGCCATCAAAGATTCCGCCGATCGAGGGGAAGCGGTTGGTTTGGAAATAGCCGCTCATACCCAAAGAGGACTGGTTGAAATTGGGATAGTCCGTCGGTTGATACTGGTGAACGTAACCGATGCCCACATGCAACAGCACAGTTGGCGTAATGGTTTGATCGTAATTGAGGCGCGTGGTGTAGTTCCGGTTGGCGGTAGGCGCGGGGGCCTCGAAAATGCCCGTCCAACCGTTGGCATTGGGGTTATTGTCCAGCAGTCGCGAGAAATACCAGGAGAGCTTCTTGGTCGTGCTGATGGAGTGATCGAGTTTCAACGACCAATTGGTGGTGTGCTGCCAGTTTTGGTAGGAGGGAATAATGTAGTTGTTTTCGAGCCCGGGTGCGTTTGGCAAAGGGAACAGGTTCTGAATCGCAAGGGCGAACGGACTCAACCTCGAAAGCGGAATTGTGTTGTTGGGGAAAGGGCTGCGGACCTGCGCTCCATTTACGACCCGCGTCGTGTTTGGATCGAAGATTTCACCGTAGGAGAGCGTTTGCCCGGCCGGATCTACCGCGGGCTGGCCCGTGGCGGTGTTCACGATGGGGGGACTGAACGCGCAGCTGTTACCGACGTAGGCAAAACAGCCGGCTGTAGAAAAATCGCCGCCCCTATACGCCTGGGTAGGCACCGTGCTGATGCCGTTCGAAATGGTCCTGTTCTCGCGGAATTGCTCGAAATTAAAGAAGAAGAAGGTCCTGTTGCGTCCGTTGTACACCTTGGGAATGACGACGGGGCCGCCGATGGTGCCCCCAAAATCGTTGCGGAGCACCGCATTCCGGATGTGCTGGCCCTCTTCTGCCGGGTTCTGCGTGCCGGCGTCGGTGAACGGCAAGCCGGCATTCAGAACTTGGTTCACGAAATAGTCGTAGCCACTGCCATGCAACGAATTGGTGCCCGATTTCATGGTGAGGTTAAAATAGCCGCCGCCCACCTGACCGTACTCGGCCGCGAAATTGCTCGTCTGAACCGATACCTCCTGGATGGCATCCACGCTGGCGCCCTGGCTGAGCTGCTGCATCACTTTCCAGATATTTCCGGTAGAATCCTGGCCTTCGATGCGGATGGCTTCGCTGTTGCTTGGCAATCCATTCACCACCAGCGACGCGTCGTTGCCAAAAGTCACCCCGGGAAGCAGTTCGGAAATTTGCAGGGGGTTCCGAATTTGGCCCATCTGGGTGGCGCCGAACAGGTTCCCGCCCCCTATGGTGAGCACCGGAAGCTGATCCACTTGGTCAATGTCGACCGTATGGCTCATCTCCCCGCTTTCGGTCTTGAGCAACGGCGCCGTATCGAGTACGGAGATCGTCTCGGTCGGCGCGCCGACTTCCAGGGTCACGTCTTTGCGCGTGTCGGTGGCGACAATCACCTGTACGTTCGACTCGACGAATTTCTTGAAGCCCGGCGCATTCACTGAAATCTCATAGGTGCCCGCCGGGACCGACAGGACGTAGTTACCTGTGCCCGATGTGCCGCCGCGATAGACGACGCCCGTCGCGGTGTTTTTGACTTCAAGTTGAGCCGCCGGAACAACCGCCGCGGCGGGATCGGAAATGGTTCCTGTAATTGTCCCCTGGTTGGACTGCGCGAACGCGCTTACCCCGATGAGACACACCACGGCTACCGCCAAGCTAGATCGCATCATCACCCTCTCCGTTACGTTAAAAACGCGAGTTTGACTGTCGCCATCAAAACTCGCAGTGCGGTGATAATATTCGCTGGGTATCTGCTAGTCAATCCCCGACTGTTGATAGTGAAAAGCAATCAAATTGATACGGCAGGCGCTGGTGCGCGCGGAGGGCCGGCGCCGCAATCTCACTGTCCCAGCTTCTGTAGCACGTCCAGCGCCTGGGCGCGCACTTCGGCATCCGAGCCACGGGCGGCGATGGTCAACTGCTCCCGCGCGGCTCCTGCATTGCCGCTCTGCCCAAGAGCCATAGCCAACTCGAAATGGGCGCGCCAGAGATCGGGCTGCAAACGGACGGCGGTTTGCAACTGACGAACAGCCGCAGCCAATTCGCGGTGATCCGCCAGGAGCCGGCCATAATCCAGCCGTGCCTCCGCGGAATCTGGTTTCAGTCGAATCGCCTGCTCGAATTGAAAGCGTGCTTCGGGGATCTCGCCGCGCGTGGCGAGCACACGCGCCAGGTTCAGGCGCCACTCGGCGACGCCGGGCTCGATGCGCAGCGCCTCCCGAAACTGCCGCTCGGCGGCAGCCTGATCCCCCGTGCCCCATTCGACGTTTGCGAGATTGTTGTGCAACTCGGGCAGTTCCGGATCCAGTGCGACCGCGCGCTCTAAATCCGCCCGCGCTTCGGCTCCTTTGTCCTGTTGCCAAAGAACCCAGCCCAGCGTGCCCCACTCCATCGGCTCGTCGGGAGCGAGCGCAATAGCGCGCCGCAGCGCCGCTTCCGCCTGTGGGAACTGGCGGTTTTCCATGAGCGCGTTGCCCAGCTGGGTCAGGCGGAACGCGGTCGGCTCCCGGCGGGCTGCCTCCTCAAAATACGGGATTGCCTTGGCCCAATTGCCCGCCGCACCGTAGCCTTGGGCGAGTTCCGCGTAGAAACCGGCTGGAGCGGGATGGTAGCGGTCCAACAAGTTCGCCAATCGCGGCAAACCCTCCGTGAGATTTCGC
Organism: Bryobacteraceae bacterium; assembly: GCA_049518655.1. Classification (GTDB taxonomy): domain Bacteria; phylum Acidobacteriota; class Terriglobia; order Bryobacterales; family Bryobacteraceae; genus Palsa-89. The sequence goes on from JBEKRO010000017.1 coordinate 50,446, forward strand.
CGGTTGCGAACTTGGGCGACCGCCACGTACAGCGCGTTGTCCGGGGTATCAGCGAGCGGAGCTGGATAGTAAGGCACTACCTCGCCGTTGTATCGATTTGCCGCCGTCTCGATGAACTCCGCCTTCGGCGCCAAGAGATCGCCCGCCGGTTTTTGCCGCTGAATCCAATGATCGGTCATGGCCACATGCACCACGTCGTCGGTTCTGCGCTTCGGCATGTGGCAGGCGATGCAATCGGCTCCGGCAGCATGTGGCCCGCCGGCCGTCCGCGCGAGCGTTGCGGCATGGCACTGTTCGCAAACCGCATTGTAGTGCGCGGCCGCCGCCGGCCCGTGCGGGATGTCGTGTGGGTTATGGCATGTGGTGCAGCGCAGCTTGCCCGCGCTCTGGATATAGCACTGCGATTGCCGCAGCCGGTAGGCGCCGCTCGCGATTTCAAAGCGGTCCTTCATTCCGCCGGGCCGGTCGAACTCCACTCTGAAATCGCCCAAAGGCTGCCCTGGGACGTACGAGAATGGCGCTCTGTCAAACCGGCGGATGGAGTGCGGAAGATCCAGGCTGGTGGTCTCGAGGTGGCACTGCAAACATACCTCGAGCTCTCGCTCGGGCGGCAGGCGTTTCGGGTTTACAATTGCTCGCCGAATTTGCTCCCGTGCCACGCCGGCGGAAGCGAGGGCGACGTGCCGCTGCCCCGGCCCATGACATCGCTGGCAATCGATGCCTTCGGGAAGCGGATCGAGAAAGGTCATTTCCGCGTTGGCGGCGTGTTCGAGTGCCTCGGGAATCTTGGGATAGGCGTTGTGACAGAATATGCACTCGTAGTGCACGGGGCGGATCGAGCCGGGAAAATCCGGCTGATCGTACCCTGGGCTCATATCCCAATAGCCGCCCTTTTCGGAATACCAGCTCAGGGGGAGGACCTGAAGCGCACCGCGGCTGGCGAGATGAAGATAGGTGAACGAATGGTTTCCCGAGCCGATGACGAGATCGACCTGTTTCACGTCGACATTCGTCTCTTTGCCATCGAGCCCGATCTGCCAGCGCCGCTGATAGTAACGGCCGTCGCGCGCGACCATGGCAAAGTAACTGTCCGATGCCTGGTGATGGAATGGCTTTCCGAATTCGGGAACATGTTCCGGTCGCAATCGGGCGAATGACCGTCCCATGCCCGTCTTACGGAATCCCGCGGCGAGATCTGCATGGCAGCTGGTGCAAACGGCCGCGTTCACATAGCTACTTTCCGGATTGGAAGAGGAATGTGGCAGCCGTCGCTTTGTGTAAACCCACGCCACCACCGCGCTGCTCAATACCACCGCGGCCGCAGCAATGGCTACCGGGTGCCTCGAAAAGATTTTCAGCTCACACCCCTATTTCTTAGGCCTTGCTATTAGTTTTTGCCTTCATAAATTGGCATCGACGTAGCCTCGTAGTTTACCGTTTTCCGTGCACTTGAGTAAACCATTCAGGCGGCGCGCGGTAGGGCTCAGACCCCGCGATGATATACTCAACCCGTTGATTTTTCCATTGGTATCGTTGCTTGCGATTGCGTCCTGCGCTGCCGGCGCGGAGCTTGTAGGAAATCAGGCATGCGCACCATGTCACCCTGCCATCTACGCTAGTTTTCAGCGAACCCCGATGGCTAACGGGAGCGGGCGCGTGGGAACGGGCAAGCCGCACGAGCGCTTTGATCGTACTGAGTTTCGCGATTCGGGCGGCGGATTTGCGTACCGCGTTGGCCAGGAAGCCGGGAGCTATTTTTTTGAGTTTCGGCAGCAGGCTACGAAGCAGCCGGGCACCACACAGCAGATCCAGGGGCGCCGCCAACTGGAATACTTTGTGGGAAGCGGAGCCGCCGCGCGTAGCTATCTGTTGAGCTTTGAGGGGTTCTTGTATGAAGCACCCGTCGCGTACTATAGCAGCTCGGCTTCGTGGAAATCCGCGCCCGGCTACGCTTCGCTCGATTACCCGTATCTGACACGGCCCATCCTGCCGGGGTGCCTGGCGTGTCACGCGAGCGGGATTCAGCGGATTCCAGGCACTCAGAACGCTTACGCCTCGCCTCCGTTTCAAGACGGCGGCGTATCCTGCGAGCGATGCCACGGTCCGGGAGGCGATCACGTTGCCACGGGCAAACCGATGTTAAATCCGGCCAAGCTTGCTGCAACGCAGCGGGACAGCATTTGCGAGCAATGCCATCTATCCGGCGAAATCCGCGTAGCGAAGTCGGGCAAAGACGACCTCGCATTTCGCCCGGGCGATCGGCTCGAGGACGATCTGACGGTTTTCGTGCGCTCCGGTTCGCCGTCACCGATGAAGGTGACGAGCCACGCCGAGGATCTGGAGCAGAGCGCTTGCAAGAGAGCCAGCGGGGAGAAGCTATGGTGCGGTACTTGCCACGATCCTCATTCCGTTCCGGCCGCCAATGACAAGGCCGCGTACTTTCGCGACAAATGCCTGACTTGCCACCAGACTTCCGATTGCCGTGCTCCGCAATCGACACGCCTGGCCAAGGGCGATAATTGCGTGGCCTGCCACATGCCGCGCAATCCTCCCAGCGACATCGAGCATGTCGTCTTCACGGACCATGCCATCCGGCAGCGCGCTCGACCCCCGGGCGGTTCCTTGCCGGCGGACGCCGATCTCGTTCACTTCGGGGGCGGCGCGGCAAGCACACGTGACTTGGGATTGGCTTACGCCATGGTGGGCCTGCGCGAGCAGAACCCCATATACGTTGAGCGCGCGTTCCACCTGCTGCAAGAGACTGTGGCGAGCGGCCGCGCCGACGCGCTGACACTCGCCTATCTGGCCCAGTTCTACCGCGACCGCAAGGACGATGCACATGCACTTCCGTTGTATGAGGAAGCCTGGCGCATGGATACAACTCAATCTGCCGTCGCGGCAGCGTTAGGCGCATACCAAATGCAGCGTGGCGACTTCGAACAGGCCATCCGCTTTTGGAGCCAAGCTCTTGCCATCAGTCCAGCGCTGGTTCTGGTGCGCACTAATCTTGCCACGGTGCTGCTGCGCACCGGGCACGCCGAGCAAGCTCAGGCAACGTTGCGACAGGCCTTGGAATTCCAACCGTCGTTTCAGGAAGCCAGAGATCTCCTGAACCGGATATCGAAATAAGCTAGCGACGATACGACTAGTGGGAAGCTTCCTGGCGGCCAACCCGACCTCCGCTCGGTAACTGTTCGCAAACTCGATGCCGCGTTTCCGCGCCGCGCGCACCAGGCCCCGATTATTCTCTCGCGCATGCTCCCGATGAGATCCGGATCCGGTACCAGGCGCCACGCGCGTCGGACGGTCCACGCTTCGTATAGGCCTCGGCATCGTCGATGGTGACGGCGGTGTCCATGTGACCGATCTTTGGCCGAAAGCGATAATCTGGTTCTGCGTTGTGGGTGAGAGGACCGAGGCCGCTGGACACGCGGACGATGCTCTTCTGCAACAGATGGAAATGGCCGATCACAGAGCCCGCGTTCGGCTCCGTTGCGCCGATGGCGCGGGTGGCGAAAGGTTCAAGGTTGTCAGTGGGGGTTGAGGGCTCCTCGGTCGCTATTTGAATCAATTATGACTCAGTAAGCCAAGGAAAATAGTCTTACATAGTTCGTTTCGTCTGCCGCCAAGGGTTCCTTCGGACCTCGAAAAACATTGCTGTGGAAAGTTTTCGCAAGCACTTGGACACATAACGGCCGATGCCGAAATGTGCCAGGAACCGCGTGACCTCCACCAACGACACTGCGGGTTTTGGTCGTCTCGTTCTGTACGTGGATTCCGCCTCGCATGGCCAGAACAGGCGCGTTCACGCCTGTTCTTGCCATGCACTCACGTTCCAATGTAACGGATTAGTCTACGCTGACCGACAAGCACGTCAGGATCGGCACACTCGAAGACTCGTTCCACAGATTGACGCGGGTGATTCACTGATTCATGATTTGCACGTTGGCGTTGTGTCCGTAGCTGATTTCCGCGTAGGGCAACATAGGCAAAGGAGCCCCGGCATCGATGGCATCTTTGGGGTTGCTTGGCAATCACGAAACGGCAACTTGCAGGCTCCGTTAAGCCCTCCAGTTTCCGAATCCCTTTCTCTCCGCCATAATAGAACAAGATTGGTGGAACTGAATACCATGGGTACGAATTCTGGGTGGGTAGTTGGGTGGGCGGATTTGGCGGCCCTGGCTGGCGCTGCCGGTAAACCCCGGCCAACTCGAGCCCGGAATTCATTCCGCGTGTCTAACTGTCAACGCCGGTTCTCGCCGAGCATTCGGGATCGTTCGACCGACATACACTCGTGGAGGCAGTTAATTCTGGGTTAGGCGACATATGTGGCAAATGCCGCACTGTTCTGAATAGGGAAGAAAGGTGGGTTCTTAGAGTCTAATTGGCGAGAAACCTAACTGAGGGTTGAGAAGTACATGATAATCCGAATGACGCCGCGGATTCGTAGACTCACTGTTACATGCCTGTTGCCCGCTGTAGCCCTTCTTGTTGGACCAGCGGCGAACGAATTCTCCGAGAACTGATACCCCCGCAGATCCTACGTCCGGATGATATTACCCCCATTCAATCACGAAGATCAGGATTGCGAAGGGGATCGCAAACCGAAATGGCGCGTGGATTAGGGTCGGTAAACAAGCAGTTAGTCGTTATGAGGACAGCGAATATTGTCCAGATCGTGCCTTAAACGATTACTTATCCCGATATCGGTCAAAGAAGTCGAAAACGGCGGGCAGCACTAATGGCACCATGCCGCCGTGGTCGGCTTTGACCTCATAGTATTCGAAATGAAAGTCCTGCTGAAACATCCAGTCTCGCATCAGGCGGCTGCCTTGGACGGATGGAAGGGCCAGAGTACCCTCACTCATCATCACCGGCATGGAACGAATTCGGTCCCAGGGATAATTCCCCTGGTCGACGAAAGGCCCTGACATGGGGGCGATGGCGCGCCAATATTTCGAGTACTTCGCGCCCAGGTACCACGTTCCACCGGCGCCCATGGAATGGCCCGTTAGGAATATCGAAGACCGGTTGATGGGGTATTCATTCATCACGATTTCAAGGACATTGATCACATCCTTTTCGCTGAGCTCGATCGTGTGCTCCGCTTCGGGCGTGACCGTTGCTCTCTGCTTTGCGGCGATCTTCGGTTGTCCGAAGACTGCGGGCAGCCTGAGAGGCGTGCCATAGGCGCCCAGCGGGCTATAGCCGAGCGGCGAGGCCAGAACGTAGCCGTGCTGCTCAGCCAAGCGAAGAATCTGCTGATGGTTCATGTCCATGTAGCGATTCTCATCGGCGCCCGCACCGTGGAGCATAACGATCAGAGGCAACTTGGACTGGCCATCCCAAGTCGTCGGAACGTACAATCGATACGGCATGTCAGTTTTCGCCGCTGCAAAGTAATACGTTCGGTGCTGATCTCCTTTGGCGCGCTGCTGGGGTGCCGTAGTCTCTTTTGCAAGCTGCTGGGATTCGGCGATCTGCCGATCGGCATCCAGAGCCGAACCGAACGGGATGGGTTCAGTCTGCTGGGCTGCCAGCGCGCTAGAGACAATAACGAGCAAAACGGCGGGCTTCATGGCTGACTTTCTCACCTCGCCGCAGTGAGATTCTCGGAAAAGAAGGGCAGCACCTTCGCCGCGAAACGGGCCGTGATGCGGTTCCCATGGTCGCCTTCATAGGTCTCGAACTTGTGAGCGACTCCCAGGCGGGTGAGTGCCTGGTCGAGCTGCGTGTTTGTGGTCAGGAAAGGGTCCTTGGTGCCGACGTCCATCGCGATGGCGCTATATCTCTTAAGGCTCGGCAGATACTGGTCGACCATCACCAAAGGCGAGTTCGTAACCCATTTGGCCGCGATGAGAGGCTGGATCTCTCCATCCTTGGTTGGAAGATCGAAGAACTGCGGTGGGTTCATTGGGTTCGGGGCCCATGCGGCGGCTTGGGCGGAGAGGGCCTTGGCCAGTACGCCGCTCGGGGGCTGATTCGCTCCCGCCCCCGGAAGCAGCCGTTGGGGATCGTTCATCAGACAGCAAGAACTCATCGCATAAAGCACCGAGAAGGCCTCCGGATGTTTCATGCCGATCCGCATCGTTCCATATCCGCCCATCGAATGTCCTGCGAGCCCTCTCGCACTGCGATCCGCGATCGTGCGATAGTGAGCGTCGATATAGGTGACCAAGTCCTCTGCGACATATGCCTCCCAATCGCCTGTGGTGGGCGAATTCGAAAACATGCCGCCGCTATAGACCGTAAACGCATCTGGAAGCACCACGATCATTTCACGCGACGATCCGCTCCCGATGGCGGAGTCAGCGGCGGCGGGAACCGATAACATGTTCCAGTAGTTCTCGGCGTGGGCGGCGTAGCCGTGAAGGAAGTAAACCACCGGGTAGCGCCGGTTTGGGCTCGTGGTATAACTCGGAGGAAGATATACGAAAACGTCGCGATCCGGAGAATCACCCTCCAGATTCCCTTCGAGGGACTTGCCGTGGACTTTGATCTTCTCCCACGAACCCTTCTTCGTCTCACTCCCGTTCTGCGCTCTGCTTTGTGGAAGCAGCAAGACCGCCGTGCACAGGGCCGCAATAGCGGTTACCACAACATTTTTGACGTTCATATTTACTCCTATTTGCCCGTCGCCCGCAACTTGGCGGCAGCCGTGCAGTCCTGGACAACGGCAAAATAGCGGGCCACGCCATCGGCGCCTACATCGAACGGATTCGCTCCGCCGTTCCTGCGGTCGGCGGCGGTGTGGGCCTTGTAGAAGGCATTGTCGAACTCCGTGTGATTGGTGATCAGCGCGGTGGCGCCATAATCGGCAGCCGCGTTCGCCATTTTCTTCGAAGAGGCCATGTAGCGGTCATAGTATTCCGCACTGGCATTAAAGGGGATCGCCGTGCCGCCCACGTAGGCAACTCGGAGCGGCTTGCCGCTGTCCCGAATTTCAAACAAGTAAGAAAGCGTTCCGGGCGTGTGGCCCGGCATAGTGACGATACGCAAGGAAGCATCGCCAACGGAGATCGTCATTCCATCGTCGCCGGTGACGTCGCGCTTGGGTTTTCCGCCCATGTGGTTGGGCGCCTTGTCGATCGCGTCCCAATCCTCCGCGCCGTAGACGAGGTGCGCCCCTGGAATCGTATCCTGCAACATTTTTGCGCCTCCGTCATGGTCGCCGTGAGCATGCGAAAGGATCACGTACTTCACCTTGTTCGCATCCAAACCCAGCTTATTCAGTCCACCCAGGATTTCGTCTTTTGCGGCGTAGTCGAACAATGCCTCGATAATGATGATGCCTTGGCTTCCCACAAGAGCCCAGGCGCTGTGAATCTTGGTGCCCAGGAAATAGAAGTTATCAGCGACCTTCGCCGGTTCCGCGTACCATGTTTCGCGCGCGGGGATGTTTCGGCTGGGAGGAGGAGGGCCGCCGGCGCCGGGCGGCGGAGGAATGCACATGCGGACCAACGTTCCGGCCCAATCGGTGCCGGCGGCAACCTTCGCGGCCGTGATGTAACCATCCACGGCCGGGGGAGGCGTCTGAGCCTGGGCGATTCCGCCAATCGCCAAGATACTGGATGCGGACAGCATGGCTAATATTCGTGATTTCATCCGTTGCTCCTATCGCGCTTCTTTGAACAGGGTCACGTGATGCCGCCGGCCATTCTCGCCTTCTTCGCATTCATCTTCTAAGATCTGAATTCCCTTCTGCAGGCGAAGGAGCATCCGAATTTTCCACGGTCGCGTGAACACCTTCGGGTCTTCGATGGTGGCCTCGTACATCAGGGTGTCGGGATTCAGGCGCGTGTAGCGCTCCACGACATGCAATTCGTCGCTATGGTAGTCCCCCGCGGCGTCCAGCCAAGTGGAGTCGCTAAAGCTTGTGACGTCCGCCACCAGCGTATTGCCCTCCCAGTGGCCGCGCGAATCGCCCATCGCATAGCCAAGCCCCTCATTATGCGGGCTTCCATTCAAGTAGATAATACGGTACGAATGAGCGTTCTGATAAACGATGTACACAGCGCGGTCGTTCTGGAAAATCTGAAAAGGCGATTGCAGATACGCGGCGCGCGGCACTCCGGGTTGAAAGCATCTTCTTTCCGGATCGGCAGTCGCGCGATTTACGAAATTCTGCTTCTGTTGGGCAGCCGCCTCGGGCCGATAGGGGATCTTGCCGTCTGGCGGATCGACAATCACGTGTGCGCGCGCCAAGTTGGCGTCCGCATTGTTCTCAGCCATCCAGATGCCACGGAGGTCGGCTCCCGCGCTTTGGGGCCAGGCGCGGCCGCTCGCGGCAGTGAGCACCACAGCCAAAACAAAACCGCACCTAATGTTTCTGGCTCGCGGCGCCGGGAAAATGAATCTCGTCACGCTCTCCCTCGATACAGTCGTATTCGATCAACTCAGTGCCTTTGGGCTGACGCCGCAAAGGAACGCGCAGCGTCCAGGGCCGGGAATAAACCGTGGGATCGTCCACCCGCGCCTCATAGACGATCGTGTCGGGCGCGGTCATCGTGAACCGCTCCACCACATGTTCGTTTTCGTCGACGAAATTTCCCGACTGATCCAGCCAGGTTCTGCCGTTAAAACCGGTCACATCCACCACCAATGTGTCGCCCTCCCAGCGGCCCCGCGAGTCCCCGGCCCAAGCGTGATAGTTCTTCAGGTGCGGACGCCCATCGAGCGGAATGATGCGGACGCTGTGCTCGGTCTCTGAAAGCAGGACCACATCGTTGCTGTCCTGCACGATTTCGGTCGGAAACGGAGGTACCAGCGAACGCGGCACTCCATGCATATGGCAATGTCCGGTGGGATCGCGTTCGCGATGGACGTGATTGTCATTGGCCTGTTGGAGGGCGGCCGCAAGATAGGGCAGCTTCCCATCGGGCGGGTCTACAATCACCGATGCTCCGCCCGGCTCGTTATAGTATGCCTTCTGCCCTTCGACGTTGAATGCGGCGACGATGGAGGCGTTGCGCCAAACTCCCTGCAAGTCCGGGTGCCCGTCAGCTTGGCGGGGCGGCTCGAACTTCGTGGACTGTCCAAACGCTGCGATCGAAATTAGAAGCAGGAAGAATCTCATTCAAAACCCGGCAAGACACAACTTCAGCTTTAGGCTGGAAGACAGTCTATCGTGGTCGAAGACGCTCGTCAACGCCGATTCATACCAGTTGACGGGTATAAAATTGGGCTGGCCTCGTGGAGCCTGGAACCGGCTTATCTATTTTAGGTTTTTGGTCCGGACAACCCATTTCGGGTTGACGCACAATCCGCAATCGGGACCACGAAACATCAGCGCCGCACGCTGATCGCCCTTGAGTTGCCAGTTCAGCCAGGCCACTGCGATGCCGCTGAATTCTCCGCCATTCGGCTCCCGATAGGTGCCGCCGTGCCCCACTCCTCGTTCGTAGGCACGAAATGCCGGGACTCTTGTCAGATAATCGAAATCAGCCTCCGCATTTTTGAACGCTATGTCCTGCGGATCCCCACTAATGTAGGCCACGGGAACGTGAATCGATTCCAGGTCTTGCTTACTAAGAGTTTTGCCGCCGCCGAGGTTCGTAGGCTTGCCGAAGAGCCCGCTGTTCCAAATCACGGCAGTGGAGACGCGACGATCCGCGGCAACTTCAATCGCCTGAACCCCGCCGCATGATTGGCCCATCACCGCGATTTTGCCGCTATTGAGGCGCTTGTAATACTTGCTGGCGGCACGATCGTTCTCTGCCGTGGCCCATTGGATTGCATCGATCATCTGGGATGGATGAGTTGCTGCTGGCGGTAAACCGCGAGGGGGTTCCGTAGAGTCAGTGCCCTGAGGCGGGAGCGGCGCCGCCGGAGCCAGGGGAGGAGGTTGCACGGGACTAGCCGTATCGCGTTGCACAATCGGGCCCAGCGCGATCACAAGATACCCGTAGGACGAAATGTCCGTAAGGAAGCTACTGAAAGCGTTCCCGGCATTGACGCAGGCGCCATTGCCCCAAACGACAATCGGTAAACTCACGCCATTCAACGCCGACAGATTGTCCGGACGGTAGATTGTGTGATCCGGCAAGCCCGCGTCCATTTCCATGACGGCCTTATAAGGACCGGATCCTGGTGTGGTCCCGGGCGGCTGAGAGCGTCCGGGATTTTGAGCCGCACTTTGCCAGCAAAAGATCAGCAGCGCGATCGGAAGAATCGGGGACTTCCGTTGATACCGCCAATAGGTGAGTGTCATTCGATGATCAATCCTTTCAGCCCACGTCTTAACGTGTGGCGCATGTCAGGGGAGCTTTCTGAGCTCCGAACATATAAATGTCGCAGAAGTAGCCGGACAGCTCGGCGGGTCCGAGCATGCCGCCTTTCTGGTACCACTCGACAACCCGGTCGAGCAGGCCCTGGAGCATGGAAGCGAGATAGCGCGGCTCCGCATCCGTGCGAATGGAGCCGCTTTTCTGCGCCGCCTCGAGGATCTGCCGGATTCCTTTCTGGTACGCCTTGCGCATGCTGACAATCTCAGCGAGGCGTCCGGGCGACAGCGCCCGAACCTCGGCCAGCGCCGTCCCGTGCTGCGTCTGATTGCGCAGTAGGCTCATGCAATGCGCTTGAATGAGCATGGCAAGTTGGTCAAAAGGACAAGTGATTCCCTCAAGAGCTTTTTGTACATCCTCTTGAAGAGCTTCAACTGAGGACTTCGTGATCAAGTACAAAAGGTCTTCCTTGCTCTTAACGTGGTAGTAGAGTGTGGCCTTCTCCATGCCGATCAATGTCGAGATGGATCGTGTGCTGGTGGACGCGTAACCTTGTTTCGAAAACAATTCAGCCGCGGTACGCACGAACTTACCGAGAGTTCCGCTGTGTGCCGGGCCGGTTCGAGTGCGCCGCAGATTCTGGAGTTGGGGCACGGAAGGTCTGGGTTGGCCCAGAGCGGCAATCCCCTCGAAAAACACGCGGTCGTAGATTCCGGCGAGCTCGTCGAGAGGTAAAGGACCGGAAAGATGATACCAGCGCGGCGTCCAGTTCAGATAGTTCAGGAGGGCGAGCCGAAAGACTGAGACGGGAATGTCCTTGCGCACGATGCCGGCTTTCACGGCCGATGCGAGCTCGTTGTCGAGCAGGTCTGAATAGTTCCCGCGCAGGCCGGTCAGTTCCCTGCGGTGTGCACGGGACAAGGAGCGGTATTCGCTGATTGACGCCAGCGCGCGATTCGGGTTTTCAAACAGCCCTTGAAGATGGGCCTGGATCAATGCGCTCAGGCGATAGCGCGCGTTGTCGTGGTTCTCGAGCGCCCGGCGGACATGCTGCTCAACAGTCTCCAGCGTAAGCCTGTTGATGCGATACAGCAGTTCCTCCTTTGTTGAGATGTGGTAGTAGAGCGACGCCTGATGAATATTCAATCGGGCGGCGATCGCGCGTGTGCTGGTTTCGCTGAAGCCTTTTTCGCCGAACAGGGCTGCAGCCGCATCGAGCACCAGTTCCGACGTTGGGCCGGACAATTCGGCCTGACGCGGGGTGCTTTTTGCTGCGGTGTCGCCGCGAGGCGTCGAATCGACTTTCGGTTTCGGGGCCAACGGGCCGGGCCTGTCGAGGGCGTTCTTCACGCCACGCAGTGCGAACCGCGCGTGCTCACGAACAAGTTTCTCCGCGCGCATGGCATCGCTCGTCTGAATGGCGTGCAGAATCTCTTCATGCTCGCGAATCGCCCTCGAATAACCGCCTGGTTCGGCCGGAGTGACAACCGCGGCGGGAGAGGCGAAAGCGATGGATTGAACACGATCGAGCGCGAGCTGAAGCATCGGGCTTTTCGCGAGTGCAACCACAGCTTCGTGAAAAGCCAGGTTAAATTCACCGAACCGCGCCATCTGCTCGACAGTCGGCGATTCTGTTAAGCAGAACGAATCAGTCGCTGTTACGAGTTCAGACTGAATACGGCGGGCACGGTCAAGCTCAGCGGGATCAGTGACTCGCCGTGCTGCCAGACCGGCGGCCAGACCTTCCAGAGCACCGCGCGCCTCGATCGCATCGGCAATATCCTGCCTGGTGAAGATACGAGGCGCATATCCGCCGTTGGACAGTTCTTCCAGCAACCCTTCCTGATGCAGTTTTTCCAGCGTCCCGCGAACGATCGGCCGCGAGGCGCCGAGCTTTTTTGAAAGCTCAATCTCTTCGATCGTTTTGCGGGGGGCCAGCTCGCCCCGCAGAATCATTTCGCGAACGGCTATCAGCGTCTGCGCGCGGCGTGAATTCACGCCTGGACGATTAGGCATTCGAGCGCAGTCATTACTGCTTTGGCTCCGGAAAATACGTCTTGATCCGGTCGTTCAGGGTGAACTCCATTCCTAGCCCGGGATACTGAGCCAGGACTTTGGGCTTCATTTCCGCCGCATCCTTTGAGGAGGCTACGTTCGCATCCCAGTCCGCGATGTATTTCTTCATGAATTGAATCGAGCGCATGTCCCGCGTCGCTCCCGGGCCCTCGTGTCCGGGCACGATGATGGCTGGCTCAAGAGCTGTGATCTGATCGATCGTCTTGCTCCAGTCCTCACGGCTTTTGCCGCGCGGCACTCCAAAGTAAACGTGATCGAACACGATGTCCCCCGTGACAACGGCTTTCAGCGAAGGAATAGACACGAAGCTGTTACCGGGTCCATCGCTTCCTTGCACCGGGCCAGTGATTGAAAACTGTTCACCCTCCAATGTCAGAACCGGCGTCGTCAACTCCTCCAGCACGACCGGGTCGGGCCCCGGAATATTGTTGCCGTAGGTGGGGAACCAGAACTTCTGGCGCGCCGGCCAGGCCGTCATCGCTGCCTTCGCGGTGGCTGGCAACGCGACAGCCCTCGCGTTTGGAAATGCCTGTTTGAGAACCGCAAGTCCGAACAAATGGTCCGGATGCGGGTGCGTGACGTAGATGGTGGTCAGGTTCTTTCTTGATTCCAGAATTTCGGCAGCCAGACGATGCGCTTCGCTGAGGGTGAACTGCGCATCGATCAAGATCATATCCTTCTCGCCGGAAATCATAGTCGAGTTGACGTCATACCCATTGACGCCATGCCCGGTGTGGACCTTGATCTCGAGGTGCGACTGCGCCGCGGCAACGGCCGCGAACAGGGCCACTCCGGCTGCGGCGTTCACAAGAATGCGATGTATTTTCATGGGAAAGTCCATCCTGTCCTAAGTTCTGAAAAGCGTCGGATTCCGCCGGCACAGGACACCGGAGACCACGTCACCCGGACTGCGATTCTATCCTGGTCCAGCACGTCCTGTCAAAAATCGACAGGGCTTGCGTTCATACCTGTCGGCCGGTATGATTCGTAACGCGCTTGAGGCCGCTCCCCGGCTACGCCAGCTTCGCGCGAATCATGGTATACGAATGCGGCGGGAAGTTGTAGTGCAAGGTTTTGCCCTCTGCCGTTGCGGACCGCTGGGCCGGTTTTACGGTTGCGCCGTCAAAGTTATTTTCCGCTTTGATATCGGGACCGTTGACCTCGATGGCTTCTGCGGCGCCGCTGAACTGCTTGTCCTCCAGCTCGAACTCAGTTTGAATCGCTTGATCCCGATGCCGGTTCACGACGTTCACAACGAGAGAGCCGTTGTCGTAGCCGGCCGAGGCATCGAGGTACGGAACGTCGTCGAAACGGCGGCTGCTGTACTTCGGGCTATCGACAAACAGCTCCAACGCCTTCCCCTTGGTGTTGTTTGCAAAAAGTTGAAGCGGGTAGTAAATCGTCTGCAGAAACAGGCCGTTATCGTTGGCGAAGATGGGCGCGATCACGTTCACCAGCTGCGCCATGTTGGCGATTTTCACGCTGTGGGCGTGATTCACGAAGGCGTTGAGGAAGGTCCCCACCACGAGCGCATCTTCCAGGTTGTAATGTTCTTCGAGGATGCGGCGGCCGCGCTGAGCCTCGCCGCGCGCGCGATACCAGACGTTCCACTCGTCCCAGGCGATGTAGATTTTCCGATTGCGGACTCCGGAAAGAGCGGCATCGATGATGCCTTCGGCAGTCTTGAGCCGTGAGGCGAGTTCCATGGAGCTGGCCACAAAATCGCCGTAGTCATTCTGGGTGTTGCCGACGTAGGTGTGCAGCGAGAGGTAGTCGGCGTGGTTCTTGAGGAACTCGAGTACGGTCCGGTTCCAGCCCGTCCAATCCGAGCCGGCGTTGAAATTCGAGGAGCCGGCCGCGATCAGCTTCACGTTGGGATCGGTCCACTTCATCAGCTTGGCGGCTTCGAGAGCGAACTTGCCGTAGTCCTCGGCGCTCCGGTGGCCCATCTGCCAGGGGCCGTCCATTTCGTTGCCCAGCCCCCAGTAAGTGACTTTCCATGGATCGGGGCGGCCGTTCTGTTTGCGCAGCCGCGTCATAGCGGTGTCTTCGCTGGAATTGCAGTACTCCACCCATTGCTGGGCCTCTTCCCAGGTGCCGGTTCCCAGATTCGCGCAGATGTACGGCTCGGCTCCAAGCTTCTCTGTGTAATTCAAGAACTCGTGGGTTCCGAAGCGATTGCTTTCCACCGTGCCCCACGCCATTTCCAGCCGCGGCGGGCGCTGGACGCGCGGGCCGATGCCATCGCGCCAGTGATAGTTGGACGAGAAGTTCCCGCCCGGCCACCGGAGCAGCGTTACACCGAGCTTCTTGGCCGCATCCAGAACATCGCGGCGGAAACTGTCGGCGTCCGACAGGGAGGATTTTTCATCAAAGACACCGCCATAGATGCAGCGCCCCAGGTGCTCGATGAAATTCCCGTACAGTTTCGGATCGATATCGCCAATGGTTCGTTCCGTATCGATCTTCAGGCGAGCTTTCAACGCGCCTTGCTGAGCGCGCAGAATCCAAGGCGCGGTGAGGATGGATTTCGAAAAGCTACGTCGGGAAAGCATCAGGCTCCTCGTGGGTGTGTTTCGGTGGATCCAATGTTGAAAGCGATTTCTCTAGTTCGCAACTAAGCCATGTTCGCATCAGTCGGTAGCTATCGTCGGTGGGTATGACCAGTACATTGTATATCGCCACGCCACGGCAATCAGATACCGCCGCAAAACGCGTCACCCGAAGCGCGATTCTATCCACTTCCCACACGTTTTTCAACACCGGCAGGGCTTGCTTTCATACCTGTCGGCTGGTATGATTCTTAAGCAGTTAACGCTGCGCGGCCCGTTTGGAACGACGATCCATGAAACGCATACCCGCCGGATTCCTGCTCGCTTGCTTGATTTTCCCAGTGCTAACGCCTGCCGTCGGATCAAACGCCAAGATTGCCCCTGCGGCGCGTGACGGCGAGCGAGCCGCGGTTATCGCACTGCTGCGCACGGAGCCAGAAAACGTCAACGCAAAGCTTCCGGATGGGACCTCCGCCCTGCACTGGGCTGTTCGATCCGACGATCTCGAATTGGTTTCGCTTTTGGTCCACGCGAAAGCCGACCTGAACGCCGCCGATCCCCACGGCATCACTCCTCTCGCCTTGGCGTGCGGGAATGCGAACGTTGCGATTATGCGCGCACGGCTCGAAATCAAAGACGCTGATTCCCTCGAGAAACTCCGTTCGACCCCGGACAGGGACGGCACGTTGCTGGATCATTCGCTGATTCTCTACGACAGCAGCATGAGCAATGGAAACCAGCACGATCACTTGCCCGTAGCGGTTGCCGGGGGCGCGTCCGGCAAGCTGCGTGGGGACCGTCACATTGTGACGCCGCTGCACACCCCAATGTCAAATCTCCTGCTGCCTATCCTTGACAAATTGGGAGTCGAACAAAGTTCGTTTGGTGCCAGCACAGGCAAACTCGAGATCTGACGATGAGAATTCGAACAAACGGTTCGGGCGAATGGAGCCGGCGAGAAGCGCTGGCGGCTGCAACAACGATGGCGTGCCTGTGGGCTGTCCCTGGCCGGGCAGACCAGACAGGACCGGGGCCTTTGCCGCTGCAGACCACTGGATTGGAACATATCGGCATGACGGTGCCGGACCAGAAAGCTTCGGCGGAATGGTACGGGCGGATCTTCGATCCTCAGTTGTTCCAGGAACGCGACCCGCCGCCGCGCTATTACGTGCGCATGGGAAGCGCTTACATTGCCTTCGGCGGCACGTCGGCTACGGACCCAACGCCGAAAATCGATCACTTCTGCGCGCTCGTGAAGGATTACAAGCCCGACGAGATGCGCGCCGCCATCGAGAAGGCCGGAATCAAGATCGGTGCCGGCCGCTTTGGCATGCCGACCGATGACGATGGACTCCGTCTTCAGTTGCTGGGTGTGCCTGCCGGACTGGCAAAAACCATTGTTCCCTACACGCGCATCACCACCGATGATGCTGCTGTTGCGGCCGTTGGTCTCGATCACGTTGTTCTCGCGGTGTCGGATATGGAGCGATCTTCCGCCCACTACAGGCGGTTCTTCGGGCCTCCCAGTGTCAACAAATCAAACCAGGTTTGGTTTCAGGTAGCGAATACGCGCCTGGCGTTGGAACCAGTCCCATCCGGTGGCAAGCCCGCCATCGAACGGCTTTGCTTCCGAGTAGCAGGCTTCGACAAGAAGATCGTTGCCTCGAAGCTGGAGAAGCTTCAGGTGGAAACAACCCCGGCCCAAGGCCACGCACTGCGCTTCCGAGACCTGAACGGCTTCACCATCGAATTGGTCGGCGAGCAGCGGAAAGCGTGAATCAGCAGGGCTTCTAAGATTAGGTTGAGCGAGGAGATCACGATGACGATGAACCGTCGCCAGTTACTTGGTCGTGCCAGTCAAATTTCGGGCGCTCTTTGGCTCGCGAGCCAAAACTTCCCCTTACTCCGGGCGTGGCAAGGACGCTTTTCATCGCGGCCAACAACGTCTCGGCCGGTAGCGTTTGCAAATCGTCGATTCGGCTTGAACCGAGTCCTAGTTTCGCAAGCATGGCTTTGGTGAGGGCGTTCGCCGCGTCGCGGGTGTTGGCTCGAATCCCAGGACCACTTTGTATAGCGGCACGATGGAACAATCCTCGTGCAGCGGGCATCGCCAGCAGCGTGCTCACCTTCGCGCCCCCTCCGGATTCACCGAAGATCATGACAGACTTGGATCGCCGCCAAACTGCGAAATATTGTCGCGAACCCAAGTCAGTCCCGCGACTAAGTCCAGCATCCCGGCATTGCCCGACGCCGCATACTTTTCGCCGCCAACGTCCCCCAGATGGAAATAACCAAACAGATTGAGCCTGTGGTTGATGGTGACCACAACGACATCGCCGCGGCGCGCCAGCGCTTCGCCACTCACCCAAGGCCACGATCCGCTTTCCTGAGCAAATCCGCCGCCATGGCACCGGAACATTACGGGGCGCCTCCTGTTCGCGCTGGGGTCAGGAGTCCAAACATTCAGAGATAGACAATCCTCGTCGTAGCCTTCCGCCGCTCCGTTGGCCTGAGGAGCAAGCACCTCGACGTAGTTCATGTTCTGCCGTGATTGATGCCCAAATGTGAAACAGTCGCGGACGCCCCGCCCAGGACGCCGGTTTTGCGGGAGCCATAAAGCGCATCTTGCCACCGGTCGGAGCCCCGTATGGAATCCCCTTGAACGCAGAGATTCCATCATGTACCGTTCCGCGAACTTTCCCGGAGGAAATTTCAACGGTTTTACCAGTGGCAATCGTAGTCGCCCCGTGAATGATGCTTGCAAGGGGATCGAGGCCTGCTAACGCTCCCAAAGCAATTCCTTGCTTCAAAAAACGCCGCCGATTGGGCGGAAACTCCGTCAGATGCAAAATATTCATTCGAATGCCTCCTTGGTTTTGCCTGTCACGGCGCAACACCTCAACGCTCTGCTACACTGCCGGCTTCTTCACGAAAAGAAAAAACCGCCCTTACAAGTCGCAGCACGACCTGCAAGGGCGGTTCTCTTTTTTCTCTACCGCTGCGTGAAACATATCAGGATCTGCTTCCCTATGTCAAACAGCGTGACTGCCCAGCGTGACTGCCCGAATTTCTGCCGGGAACTACTAAGCCATCTGTTTGCCGGCTGGCAAAGCTAGCCGCGAATGGCATTCGTGCTGGCTAGCGGTATTCTGTCTCATCGATCTGGCTCAGCAACTCGCGGGTCGGGTCGAACATCCAGTTCAGCAGCAATCCGACAAAAAGTAACCCCGCGAACCCGGTGGCCAGAACAAATCCGTACTTCGGGTGGCCCATCGCATCGCTGACCGCACCCATTGCCAACGGCCCGACAACCGCGGCAAGACAGGTGAAGAAGAGAATCACTCCAGCAACGGCACCATGCTCCGATTTCGGGAGACAGCTAATTCCCTTGGAATTTATGCTGGGGTAAATGACGGACATGAAAAGGCCCGAAGCGGGCAACAGATAGAGCGCCGCGCCGGGGCCGCCGATCACAGCGCCGAGAAAGCAAATCAGAATCATGCCGCTGAAAACCGCCAAAACATCGGCCCAATACAGACGTTCGAGCATCCAGGCGCCAATGAAGCGCCCAGCCGCGCGAAGGATAAAGAAAATCGAGATGCTGTAGGCGGCGAACGCGGCCGCCGAGCCTCTATAGCCAGCGAGCAAGGTCGGCATCCAGACGTACACTGCCGCCTCTGTGGCCACATAAAGAAAGGCACCGAGCGAAAACGCCAGCGCGTATCGGTTCTTCATCGCCGCGACGGTATGCCTCAGGTCCATGCTTGCCTGGCTGGCCTTCGTACTGTGCGGGTATTGTGCTCGCAGCGCGATCAATATCAGAACCACGCAAATTGTGCCGGCCAGAACGTACAGCCCCTTCCACGAGGCGCCTGTCGCCAACAGGCGGGCGAGAATCGCCGGCCCAATGATGGACCCTACCCCGAAGAACCCCTCGACGGTGTTCATCAGTGAGGTATGCTCGGTCGTCGATTTGGAGAGATCTCCGATTAACGCGAGAGCGCCGGTCTTGAAAACGCCAATACCGATTCCGGATAGGGCGAGCAGAATCGAAAAGTAAACGAACGAATTTCCCGCCACAAACAAATACGAGGCAACCGCAAACAGGATGAGGCCCACCACAATGGTGCGCTTCCGGCCGAACGTATCGGCAAAGTGGCCCAGGAAGAAGCCAGCAACGGCGATTCCCGCCATGCTCGCGTACTGAAACGTGCCCGCGGCCGTCAGGCTCAAGCGAAACGTCTTGATGATCTCGGGAATGATGATTCCAACGGAATCCGTCGTCATGGCAAACACCATGAACATGACGAAGGTGAGTGCCTTGATGCCGGTCATCTAACCAGCGCCTTCGTCTGATCGCCCGCGGGCTCCGAATGCGAAATCGCCGCGCGTCGAGCAGCAAGATCGACGTCGAGCCGCGCCCAGTCGCGATGCTTGCGCCATTCCATTACAAGTGAACTGTTGCCAGAGTTGGGGATCTGAAAATCGCCCGCGAACGCGGGATGGGTATTGCGGAAACGGATCAGATCCAAGAGAGAACGTACCACGGGAGCATCGAGCCGCTCGCACAATTCGGCGCGTGTATAGTGATGACGGTTGATGTCTCGGCCCACGCCGGTCCGTCGCAGCAGATCCACGTCATTCGTTCCCGCCAAAAGCCCGACGTAATAAACCTGCGGCACTCCGGGAGCGAAGAATTGAATAGCGCGGGCAATCAAGTAATCCTCGTCCCGGCGGCCGAGGGCGTCGTAAAAGGTGCAATTCACCTGATAAAGATCCAGGTTGCTCGCGGCTGCTCCAGTGGCCTGCTGGCTTTCGCCGTTACTCCGATTGTGAATCGTTTCGACCAAGCCGTCGATTTCCTCAGGAGTAAGCAGCCCGGGCGGGCCGTCGGGACACCTTCGATCCGGTCCGACATCGATTACTCCGATTCCGTCGTGTGTGTCGAGCACAGTGATGGCGTTGCGCGGGCTGATTTCCAGCCATTCTTTCAGACGACGTGTGTCGGAGGTATAGAGCGCGTGTAAAACAAGCGGCGGGAGCGCGAAATCATACACCCAATCCACTTGCTTGGCGATTTGGATCTGCTCGAGATAGTGGCTATGGATCTCGACCAGCACTTCGATTCCACGCTCGCGCGCCCGCCGCGTGAATTCGCCGATGAATTCAAAGGTCTCGGGAATCATGAAACAACTGGTGCCGCGCTTCTTGATGGCGTAACCGGCAGCGTCGAGGCGGATCGACCGAATGCCCCCCTTCTGAAATCGATTCAGGATTTCATCCAGGTACCTTTTGCCCTGCGAGGAACGGACGTCGATATCCACTTGTTCCGAGGTGAACGTGGTCCACAAGAGCCGCTCGGTTCCATCGTCCAGGCGCATTTTCGTGAAGGGAAGCCCCGGCCGCGGGCGATAGATCTTCAACAGTTCGGTCTCGGTTGCACCATCCGGAAAAACGCGGCCGTAGGTGAGAAACATGAAAGCGTAGGACGATGCGTCACTACGCTTCCGAAAGTCGGCGAACTGCGGAGACCGGCTCGAAATATGATTCACGATCAGATCGGCCATGAGATCCGTGCGCTCGGCCAACGCGCGTACGTCGTCCCAAGAGCCCAACCGGGGATCGACCTGAGTGTGATCGATTGGATCGAAGCCCGCATCGGCGCCATCGATCGGCCAAAAGAAGGGCAGCAAATGAACGCCGCCGAATAGTCCAGCCAACGGCCTGTCATTGAGCAGTGACTGAAGCTCGCGAAAGCCGCCGCCCGAAAAACGATCGACGTAAGCGATGAGCTGAACCTGGTTCTTCATGGCCGTCGGGGAAGAGACGCCTTCACAGGTGGTGCTCCATTTTCTCCAGGCTTACTCCGCTGGTTTCCGGGTAGAGAGTCAGCACAACGAAGAATTGCACAACCATCATCAACGCAAACAGGACAAACGGGACAGCCCCGGAACGAGCGGCCATAACGGGGAACACGGCGGAAATGAGAGCATTCATGAACCAATGCGTGAAGCTCCCGAGGCTCTGGCCTTTGGCGCGAACCAAATTCGGGAACACTTCGCTGAGGTAAACCCAAATGACGGCGCCTTGGGAGAAAGCGAAGGAGGCGATAAATCCGACCAGCAACCAGAGCAGTAATTTCGGTTGCTTGCCGGTTGCGAAAATCATGGCGACCCCAGCCAAGCAGACCGCTGTTCCGACCGCTCCAGCCAGCAACAACTTCTTGCGCCCCAGTCTGTCGATCATACTCATCGCGATGAGCGTGAATACGAGGTTGGTAAAGCCGATTACAACCGCTTGCATATCGCTCGAAACCTTACTGAATCCGGCGCGCTCGAAAATGTCGTTGAGATAGTACAAAATCGCGTTGATTCCCGAGAGCTGGTTGAACATGCCGATCGAGATTGCAAGGAAGATGGGCTTGCGGTAACGAGACTGGAATAGCGGCTCCCTTCGGGCTCCGCTCTGCCTTTTTAGTGTTTGGCCCATTTCCTGCAAGGCGTGTTCCGAAGACTGTTCTCCAACGCGCTGCAATACTTCGCGGGCTTCCTCCCTCCGGCCCACCGCGATCAACCATCGAGGGCTTTCCGGGATTCCGAAAAGGGCAAACAGAAATGCGGCCGCCGGGATCGCGACCATTCCGAACTTCCAACGCCACTCCGACTCGCCGAATCCTGCCGATGCCACCAGAGAATTCGAGAGATATGCCAGCAGAATCCCTACAACCACATTCATCTGAAAGAGCCCGACCAGACGTCCACGCCTGGCAGCCGGCGAGATTTCTGCGATGTACATTGGCCCAATCACGGATGATGCGCCAATAGCCAATCCCCCGATAGCGCGAAACACAATCAGCGCGGCCCAACTCCATGCGAAGGCACAACCGACGGAAGAAACCAGGTACAAGGCGCCAAGCACCCGAAGGCTGCGGCGCCGTCCGTATCTGTCGCTGGGCGCCGCCGCGCCTAACGAACCCAGAACGGTCCCCCACAGCGCGCTGGAGACGGTAATGCCCAGCGTCACCGGCGATAGTGCAAACGTTTCGCTCAGCGCTTTGGTGGTACCTGAGATGACGGCCGTATCGAATCCGAAAAGCAGTCCACCTAACCCCGCAACCAAAGAACTCCGCAGCAGGTAGGCATTGATTGAAGTTGTCGATCTTCGGTCCGCCGTGACACTCACATCGGATTCCTTCAAACGGGCAAATGGCAAGGGTCGAAGGAGCAGGCCTTCATGGGCGCAGACGCTCCCCAATCCCGACCGCTTCCTGGATGGTCCAATCCGGGATTGCGCCATGACGGCTTGCCATCAGGGCGCCTACGCGATTGGCGAATTCCGCAATCTTTGGAACGGGCCAATCGGAGATTAATCCACAGAGGAACGCCGCTGCGAAGGCATCCCCCGCTCCGACCGGGTCTGCGACCTCTACGGGGTGACCGACGGCTTCTAAGTATTCTCCGCGGCATAGCATCGCGCACCCGCGCGCGCCAAGAGTGACGCATATAGCTTTCCAGCCATAGCGCTTCGTTCCTTCGCGGCAGAACGCCTCCAATTCCGATGGCAGCCGCGTGAACTTGCGTACAATGCAGAGTTCTTCTTCATTGAGCTTGACTACGTCAGCCAGTTCCAACATCTCGATTACAAGCTGCACCGAATAGTTGCCTGGACGGAGGTTGAGGTCGTAGAAGCGAGTCGCGGCCGGCAGAGCATCCAAGAGCCTATCGAGCACCGCCCTGCCTTCAGGCGCCGATGCAAACAGTGTTCCATAGTAGAAGCACGCAGGGGCGCGCTGGATGATCCGCGCGATTTGCTCTTCGCGAAGACAGACCGCGTCATACGCCGCTGGACGTTCGATGACGAAGCGGGTTCGATCCCCCGGTCCCAGTTCTACGCGCGCGGTGCCGGTTGGGAATCGGCTCGTGGTCTGCAAAAAGGCAGTGTCCAGGCCGAGAGCGGCAATCTCCTGTCGTGCCGCATTCCCCAGAGAGTCCGCGCCGACGGCGCTAATCAGCAGCGGGTTGTATCCTAACCGCTTGGCGTGAGCCGCGAAATTCAGTGGTGCCCCTCCCAGCGCGCTCGAGTGCTCGAACACGTCCCAAAGGACTTCGCCGAGCACCAGGATCGAAGGTGACTGACCCGCATCCTGTAAAGACAGGTTGCGGCTATTTGTCAGGTCACTCATTGTGCAACAGCAAGTATCGTTGGTCGCGCAAGGGCTGTCAACCCTTTTTGCGAGCGCCGCAAGAGTCGCGAATCACCAGGCGAAAATCGAGCAAAATATCTCTTGCCGGCAATTTCGGATTACGCAACCGTTCCAGCATTGTGCTCACCGCGATCGCTCCCATGTCGGCGCAGGGCTGATGGAGAGTCGTGAGCGGAACTGATAGAAGGCTCGCGTACTTGACGTCGTCGATTCCGGCCAGCCGCATCTTAGCCGGTACAGGCACTCCCAGTTCGGTAAGCGTTTTTAGCAGGTGAGCTGCCGTAAAATCGTTGGCGCAGACAATGCCGTCCGGATGCGCTTTCGCTAGCGCCGCCTTCACTTGCTCCTTATCTTCCGGATCTATGCGGCAAACAATTGGTTCCCGATCTCCCGACGCTTGTTCCAGTGCCTCGCAGTAACCTGCGCTTCGCGCATCGACGGTGGGAGCCGATCCGGGGCGACCAAGAAACATCACCCGGCGGCACCCGCACCGGAGCAGATGAGCGGTAATTGTATATCCCGCTCTTCGATTATCGATGCCAACCAGGTCATACCGGCTTCTTGCCGGGTAGGCCACTAGGTCACGATCCAGCAGCACGATCGGGATTCCGGCCTTGTCGAACACTTCTGCAATGGTCCGGTTGATTGTGTCCCTTTGCGGAGTCAGTTCCAAGGGTGCAAAGAATACGCCCGATACTTTCTTAGCGACAAGTTGCCGGCAGGCCTGCGAAGCCTGCTGCTCCAGGTTCGCTTCGTCTCCCAACGAACTTCCCCATAGCAGGACGTGATGGCTGCCGTGCTGAGCCTCTGCCATTCCCCGGCATATCGGCTCGAAGATTTCTGTCCGGCCCAATTCCGGGATCAATAACCCGAACGTGTAGCCGCGCGCCGCCGTATCCGCGCGAACATAGCTGCCCGATCCGGCGCGTCTCTCGATAATGCCGGCTAATTGAAGCTCACGCAGCGCACGATTCACCGTGGGCCTCGACGCCCCGAACGTTTTTACCAGCGCTGATTCGCTGGGCAGGCGCTGGCCCGCTTCGTACTGACCGGATGCGATTGCATCCGCGAGCGTTTGCCGAACTATTGCGTGCTTCGATAGGGAAGATAGAGCGTTCACGACCTGATAATACAGGTGGAGGAGCTCAAATGTAAAACGTCCTTGACAGGTGTTAATGGGCGGAGATATATTTCCATCTGCTGTTCAGTTGAAGCTATAGACTTCGGATATCTGTAAATACAGGTCAAACCTACGCGATGAAGCGATGTGTGGTTCGAAAGCTAGCCGAACGCTGGGGTGCGGTTGCCAGCCTCGGCGCTTTGGCTATCGCTCTCGCGCTAGTCTCGTGGGCGGCGGTCCGCGAGGGCGTTGATCCGGACGGAACGTTGCACGTCCAAGACCTTCGCGTCCCACTTTCGAGCTTCCTGAGTCCGGAAGCCCGTTCTTACATGCTGCATCTGCTGCGAGATCAGCCCTTCTTAGGGGGGCCGAGCCCGGCCCAGGACATCCAAGGCTACCGCGCGCGCCAAGACGAGATCATGAATTGGTTCCTCAAGCCGATCCGTCAACGCTATCCCGTAAATGTCGAACACAAGACCATCGCTGGGATTTACACGGACATGGTCACGCCCACGGACGGCATTGCGCCGAGGAACCGGAATCGAGTGCTGCTGAATGTCCATGGCGGCGGCTTCGTATCGGGCGCTCGAACAGCGGCGCTTGTCGAGTCCATTCCGGTCGCGTCTGTTGAGAAGATCAAGGTCATCACCATCGACTACCGGATGGGGCCGGAATACAAATTTCCCGCAGCCAGTGAGGACGTCGCGGCGGTTTATAGAGAGGTACTCAAGGAGTACTCGCCTCAGCACATCGGCTTATATGGCTGCTCGGCGGGCGGAATGCTGGCGGCCATGTCGATCGCGTGGTTCCAGAAAAACCACCTCCCGAATCCGGCGGCGATCGGCGTTCTCTGCGCATCTATCGGCGACCTTGGAGGAGGCGATGCAAGCTTCATTACTGGGCCACTGAACGGGTTCTCGATTCCCGCTGGGCGCCCAAGCTCCGATGGCCCGCCACGGGTCGGCCTGCCATATTTGAGCAACGTCGATCCCAAGGACCCGCTGGCTTATCCCATCAACTCGGCGCAACTGCTGGCAAAATTTCCGCCAACTTTACTCGTGACGAGCACCCGCGGAATGGAATACAGTTCTGCAATCAATTCGCACAACGCATTGGTAAAGGCTGGAGTCGACGCAGAATTGCATGTGTGGGATGGACTGCCGCACGCGTTTTGGTACAACTCCGACCTGCCCGAATCCCGCGAGGTCTACGACGTGATTGCGCGCTTCTTCGACCGGCACTTCGGCAAATAAGACCATGAAATATACCGTATGGTTGTTGAGTTTTTGCCTATGCGTTTTTGCCGCTGATAAGAAGACCGTTCTCAACTCCGGCGAACACTGGGTCGCCACTTGGGCGACCGCTCAGGCTCTTGCTCCCGTTGCACCGCTTGACGCTCCTCCTCCACGTCCCCAGGCAGCGCCGGCTCGGCCCTCGCCGATCGGACAAATTCCAGAGACATTCAAGAACCAAACGGTGCGGATGGTTGTTCGCACCAGCATCGGCGGCCGGCGGGTACGAGTACAATTTTCTAATGCGCTCGGGAATCCTGCGCTGGCCATTGGAGCTGCTCACATCGCAATTCGCCAGAAGGACGCTGCAGTTTTGCCCGCCTCGGACCGCGTATTGACGTTCGGCGGTAGAGCGTCGCTCACCATTCCGCCAGGTGCGTTGGTTGTGAGCGATCCGGTGGATCTGGACGTTCCCAAGTTCACGAACTTGGCCATCTCGCTCTACCTTCCGGAAGACACCGGCCCTCCCACGGTGCACCCCTTGGGCCTCCACACGACCTATATTGCGAATGGGGACGCCACCGCAGATGCGACGTTGAATCCGTCTACAACGACAACCGCCTATTTCTGGCTCTCGGGCATCGACGTCCTGGCACCTTCGAGTGCTTCGGCGATTGTGGCTTTCGGGGACTCCATTACCGACGGCTTTGCGACCACGGCCAACAAAGATCAGGCTTGGCCAACGTTGCTATCCACCAGATTGGCATCCAGCAAGTCCACCGCGATGCTGGGCGTACTAAACTTGGGAATCTCCGGAAATCGGGTGCTACGCGACGTGGCCGGCACGAATGCGCTGGCGCGCTTCGACCGTGACGCGCTCGCGCGCCCCGGCGTGCACTGGATGATTCTGCTGGAGGGAATCAACGACATTACCTTTTCGGCCATACCGGGAATTCCGCCTGGCCAAGCCGTGACAACCGAAGACCTGATCTGGGGATACCGGCAAATCATTGAGAGAGCGCACATGCACGGTATCAAGGTGGCGGGCGCGACGATTATGCCGGTGGAAGGCGTGACTACCTACAGCGAGAACGGGGAGAGCGTCCGTCAAGCCGTGAACCAGTGGATCCGTACCAGTGGGGCGTTTGACGCGATCATCGATTTTGACGCACTCACGCGCGATTCGGCAAATCCCAAGAGGCTGCGCTCGGAATTCGATTCTGGCGACCACGTGCATCCGAACGATGCCGGAAATCAGGCCATGGCGGACGCAATCGATCTTTCGACTTTTCTCAAATAGGAGCACGGGAATGTTACTAGGATGGAAAATCCGGCTGGGTTTGATGTTCCTGGGTTTGAGCCTGCTGCCGCTCGCAGCCCAGGAGCGGGCTGCCAAGAATACGGTGGTGATCGACGACGATGGCACGGTTCACGTTCCTGCTCAGACCGTTCCAATGTCTGGCTTCCTGAGCCCGGAAGCAAAGGCCTATGTCACGCAACATTTGAAGGACATGCAGAACCCGCAGATGTTGGCACAGGACAACGGTGTGCCGCGCTTCATGAAAGGCTATCTGGAACGGCAGAAGGTTCTTTATCCCGTGGATCGCGACGACACCAAGATTGCGGGCGTGCACGCCTATGTATATATGCCCAAGGCTGGGATCTCAGCCGCGAACCGCGATCGCGTCCTGATCGATCTCCACGGCGGTGGGTTTTCCGGATGCTGGCCTGCGTGCGCGGAACTGGAGTCCATCCCGATCGCTGCCCTCGGCAAGATTCGCGTTATCAGCCTGGATTATCGCGAAGGACCCAAGTACAAGTTTCCCGCCGCGAGCGAAGATGTTGGCGCCGTCTATCAGCAGCTCCTGAAAGATCACACACCGCAAAACATCGGCATCTACGGCTGCTCTGCGGGCGGCATGTTGACGGCGATGTCGGTTGCGTGGTTTGAAAAACACAATCTACCGAGACCCGGAGCGGTTGGGATCTTTTGCGCTGGAGCGGGTTCTCCCACCGGCGCGGGCTTCGGTGGCGATGCGGCCTACACGGCCGGGCCATTGGGTGAGGCGCGCATCATGATGGAGACGCCGCCTAAGCAGAACTCACGGACGAACCAAGCCCCAGGCGGACCAGGCTACCTCGCCGGCACCGATCCGAAGGATCCTATGGTGGCCCCCATCAACTCGCCGGAAATCATGGCAAAGTTTCCGCCAACATTGATTATCACAGCCACTCGCGGCTTCGAGATGAGCGGCGCTCTTTACACCCACGCTCAATTAGTGAAGCTCGGAGTCGACGCGGAGTTGCACGTCTGGGAAGCGCTGTTTCATGGATTCTTCTATAATCCCGATGTGCCGGAATCACGCGATTGCTACGACGTGATCGTAAAGTTCTTCGATCGCCACCTCGGGCAGCGAAGTTAGGAGAAACTCATGAACCTGCGGCTGATATGCGCGTTTTGGGCTGCCACTGGATTTTTATGCGGGCAGACGAGTGCCAAGAAACTGGCCGAGTCCGATTGCACAGCGGAAAGATTGGGCGCGTCGATTCCAAAGGAAGCGATCGGTGAGCCGGTTGCGGCAGTAACATTGAGCGCCCCGGTCTGGAAACCCGCAGCGGCGCCGCTGCCTGCGTATTGCAGCATCGATGGCTCGATGGCGCCGGTTGAAACTAGCGGCAAAGCGAAACCGATTCTCTTCCGAGTCTTGTTACCGGCGGAGTGGAGCGAGCGAGCTGCTCAGCTCGGCGGCGGTGGTATGAACGGCATGATTCCTAACCTCACAATGGCCTTCGGTGTGACCACCGGGTCCGGGCTGATCGAGCGCGGTTTTGCCACTTACGGAAGCGACTC
The DNA here is from genome assembly GCA_049518655.1 of Bryobacteraceae bacterium. Lineage (GTDB taxonomy): Bacteria > Acidobacteriota > Terriglobia > Bryobacterales > Bryobacteraceae > Palsa-89. The sequence goes on from JBEKRO010000017.1 coordinate 78,703, forward strand.
CGGCCATGGGATGGCGGCCAGCGACTGGGCGCTCAGCGACGAATCCATCAAAAACCTTGGGTACATGCAACTGAAAAAGACCCACGATGCCGCGATGGTGCTGATTCAACGCGCTTACGGGCCGAAGCCTCGGTTCAATTATTTCTTTGGAACCTCACAAGGCGGTCGCGAGGGCCTCACCGTAGCTCAGCGGTATCCCGCCGATTACGACGGCATCATCGCGAACGTGCCGATCGTGAGCTTCTCTTCGCTCATGCTGGCGCCGGAGTTGATTCGAATTCAGGAAAAACCGCTGGCCAACTGGGGTACTCCCGCCAAGGTGAACGCCATCCGCGGGGAATTCATGCGGCAGTGCGACAAACTGGATGGACTCACGGACGGCATCATCAATAACTACATGGCCTGCATCGCGCTCTTCGATATTAAACAAGGTAAGAAAGGACGCGACCCCTGGGCCGGAAAGCGCTGCCCTGGCAACCGTGATCCCGATCCCGCCGATACGAGCGCGAAGGCATGTTTGACCGACGGCCAAATCTCGACCCTGGAGATGGTTTACAGTCCCTATCTGTTCGCTACGCCGCTGGCCAATGGCGTGAAACAGTTTGGTATGTGGGTGCCGGGTACCGATCCCAGCGGATCCGGACTGATCTTACCGGGGCGTTTTAGCGGCCAGGAAGGCGCCGCGCCCGATGCGCAGATGCACCGTCATCTGGGAGTGATCGGCGTCACCGGTTTTCTCATGCAGGATCCCACCGCGAACCCGCTAGACTACGTCGAGGGCGGCCGCTGGAACCAGCGCCGGATCGAATTATCGGAATGGTTGGATTCGACCAACCCGGACCTCAGCAAATTCGCTGCGAGAGGCGGGAAGATGATCGTGACCATCGGGACTAACGACACCTTGGCGTCCCCGGGAGCGCAGCTGGACTATTTTCAATCGGTCATCGATCGTATGGGTCGGGAAAAGGTCGACCAGTTCGCCCGCTTCTTCGTCATTCCGCAGACCAACCACGGTTTGAGCGGCATGAACGATACAACGGACGGCGACGGAAAAACGATCGAACCTGCTCCCATTCCAAATGCATACGATCGGCTACCGATATTGATGGATTGGGTAGAGAAGAAGGTGACGCCACCGAAGCAATTGACAGTAACCGGGGGAGGGCGGAGCCTGCCACTGTGTAACTATCCGCTATATCCGAAATACGTAGGTGGTCAAGCTAGCGATGCCGGATTATACATCTGTGCACGATAGATGCTGCCACCGCTCGACGAGTATGCTGAGCGCAATGAAATCAAAACCGCGTGGTGAGGTGATAGCAGTCGTTCTGCTGTTCTCGGCCATGCTTTGCCAGGCGCAGACTGTTTCGCCCAAACGCCCCTGCACACAGTTGCTCGAGTTTAGCGCTGCGGGAGTCGAGCTTTCCAAGGCCGAGTCGGTCCCGGCCGCAGACGCGCCGTATTGTTTGGTGCAGGGCACGATCAACAAACGAATTGGGGCCGGAGGGAAACAGTTTGGCATCGGCTTTGAAATGCGGCTGCCGGATGTCTGGACGGAGCGTTTCCTATTTCAAGGTGGCGGTGGTATGGATGGCGTGGTGCGGCCCGCAACCGGCGGGATTCCGATCTCGGGATCCACTGCCTTGCCTGCGTTGGCGCGCGGGTTTGCGGTAGCGACAACGGACTCGGGGCATCAGGGGCAAGGGGGATTGATGGGCGCAGCAGCCGATGCCTCGTTTGGAATCGATCAGCAAGCCCGGGTGGATCAAGCCTACGGCGGCTTTATCGCGGTGACTGAACTAGCGCGGCAAGTCATTATCAACTACTACGGCCAATCATGGAAGAAGTCGTACTTCATGGGTTGTTCCAACGGAGGGCGGCAAGCCCTTTTGGCGGCGCAGCGCTTTCCGCTCACATTTGACGGCGTTATGTCGGTGGCCCCGGCCGCCCGGGTGGGCACGGCCACGATCAGCTCAGTATGGGATACGATCGCGTTCTCTGAAATAGCCCCGAAGGACGCCGCGGGGCGTCCCATTCTTTCCAAGGCATTCTCCAACAGTGACCTAACCCTGGTGGCCAACGCGGTGGCTCGCGTCTGCGATTCGAAGGATGGCGTTAAGGACGGCCTCATCTTCAACACGAAGGAATGCCACTTCGATCCCGCGGAACTGGCCTGCAAGGATCGCAAGACTGACACGTGTCTTTCCGCGAATCAGGTGGCCGCACTGAAAAAAGTGTTTTCGGGTCCGAAGAATTCGCGCGGCGAAGCGCTGTATTCGGACTGGCCATATGACACCGGTATTGCGGCTCCAGGCTGGCGAGCGCTAAAGCTGGGGACATCGGAAACCGCAACGCCCAACTCCGCAGACGTAACGTTGATGTTCAGCGGTCTCAAGGGCTTCTTCTTCACGCCCCCCGATCCGCAGTTCGAACCGATGAAGTTCAACTTCGATACTGACCCGGCGCGCCTGAACGATACCAACGTACTGCAGGACTCGTTGTTGACATTCCTTTCGACGTTTTCCGCCCGCGGCGGCAAGCTGATGCTGATCCACGGGATGAGCGATCCGTTCTTTTCGGCCTACGATACGGCGCGCTATTACGAGCGCGTGGTGCGTGACAACGGCGGGTTGGATAAAACCATGTCTTGGGTGCGCTACTTCGAGGTGCCTGGGATGAACCACTGCGGAGGCGGCCCGGCGCTGGAGGATTTCGATCCGCTGACCGCGCTGGTGGAGTGGACGGAAAAAGATCAGGCGCCCGAGCACATGGTGGCGAAGGGTAAATTATTTCCGGGCGTGAGCAGGCCTGTGTGCGCATATCCTGAATTTCCGCACTATCGTGGAACGAGTTCGCAGGACGACGCGGCCAATTTCGAGTGCAAATAGCGGTATTGGGACTGCGCCTGAATTAAGGTTGAGCACCGCGCAAGCATCTGATTGAACACGTTTGATATTCTGAGCTTCTTGTAAACGCGGGCTGTATCGGGAAAAGACTATGAACGAACGTGCAACAATTCTCGCCATCACGGCACTTTTTGTTACCTGTCCGGCCTGGGCTCAGCCCCGCTCTCGGGCAAGGTGAAGGAGCCGGCTGCGAGCGGTTTGCTTCACGGGCCTGGTTTGGAGAATCGTCCAAACCTAGCAGGCTGCTGAAAAGCTATTCCGAGAAGTATCCAAAAAGCAATTGAGATCGTCTTTTCCTTATGCGCGGAGAAGACCAGACACAGCACGAGCTATTCGGATATGGATCGTTGGAGGA
>JBEKRO010000018.1:0-89780 GCA_049518655.1 Bryobacteraceae bacterium
TTCACGACCACTTCGAGATCGTGAATCTACCCGCGGAACACCCATCCGCCGTGCGAAGGCTATCCTCAAACTCAGAAAATATCGCTGGAACAATTTCGGCCATGCTTTTCAGCAGCCTGCTAAGGCTGCGGTTTTTTTTCAGATGGCTTTTGCGAAGTCCGCACTACCACCAACCGCGCCACATCCCCATCCTCGGTGGTGACGAAACCCACGGTCACTTTCGCGCGGACCTTCAGCTTACCTTCGATGCGCGTGTCGGACTTGATCGAAAAAGTGCGCTTCTCGGCGGGCTTGCCCAGGATGCTGCGCGACACGGTGATCTGAGTGGCGGTTATTTCGACGATCGGCCCGGAAAACGTCTGGTCGTACTTTGGCTCGCTCTTGGAGCTGTCGCCGTGGCTGGATTTGTCGCTATTGGATTTCTCGATGCTCGCGTCTTCTTGGGCGGCCCAACCCCCAATTGCGAACTGCGCCCCCGCAACGATCAGCAGAATCGCGAAACGGAGCCGCACTCTTGCATCATAAACCAACCCGGTTGGGAGGGAGCCAGGGTTGGTATTAAACATTTTCAATGTACTGAGCCCTTTGGCTTTTTGCCTTGCAGAATCGCACGAGTCGCAAGAATCGCACGATTGGGGGGGCCGGCTACCATTTTGGATACAACGCGCACGGGGCCGCGTGATGAGCAAGTAGCCGAGGAGAGGTTCGGCGGCTTCGTGTCGAGGCTAGTGTGCGTTCACGCTGCAGATAGGAGCACTTGCCTTCTAAGCACTTCAGGCCAACGTTACCGTCCCTCACATAACGTGTTCTCAAGTACTTAGAAGAGGCACGGAGGGTTACCGAATTCCTTGGGAAGGCGCACACCAGGGGCACACGAAGTTACATCGTTCAACCCGGCGGCCTTGATACACTCAATCACGATGACTGCCTACGAACGCGTCAAGGAGCGGTTCCGATTTTTGAAGGCTCTCTATGATCGAGTCGGAGACGATATTACAACTGGACACCACTTCACGTGGATCGCCGACGATATCAACTTGAACCACCCGGCTGCTGCAAGATTCGCCCAGCTCCTTGCTAGCGACCACCTGGTAAGCCTGACGAACGAGGGCAATCTTCGCATCACACATACTGGTATTAAAGAAATCGAAGCAGCACTCACCAAGCCGGAATCTCCGACTGAACACTTTCCGGCCTATGTAGTCAATATTCAGAACATGACGAATTCGACGATCCAGCAAGGCTCGCACCACTCGTCGGCCACAATCGTTGCACAGCCCGGTGAGATTGAGTCTCTCAAACAGTTGCTGGCATCGATTAAAGAAGAGCAGGACAAGCTTCAACTTTCAGCTGATATTAGAGCTGAGATGGACTCCGAGATTCAAACTGTCGAGAGCCAGCTTTCATCGCCGAGGCCCAAATCGGTAATAGTGAAGGAATCACTTCGCACGCTGAGAACGATTTTGGAAAACGCAGGGGCCGCGTTGCTGGCCGCCGCCATCCAAAAGCACCTGGGGAGTTAGCCTGGCCGAATGTAGCTCGAACGTGGCCGGTTCTACAGGATCCCGCCGGGGGATCTCGGCCCTTTTTCCATTTTGCGCTTGGTGCTCCAGAATTCCGCCCCCTAGTATACAGGCTGGAGGTCATATATGGAATCGGATTTGATGGCGATTTTAAGATCGCCTTGCACCGACGTGACGTGCCCCACGTGTGGCGAGACGGGGCATTTGCGCGATGACGGTAGCTACGGATGTAAGTGCGGTATAGGGCACAGGTTCTCCGCCGTACTAGCAAAGCCCGAAATTTGTGAAAGGCTTGAAAAGATCGGCTTTCAGTATTTTGGGCTGCGCGGGGATCACTATACGTTGCTGGTGGACCCACCTCACGCCCTTTGGTTCTATGCTGACGAGAGTTGGTATAGCGACAAGCCCGAGAAAGGTGAAACGTTGGATGAATACTTGAATCGCGTGAGCGCGGTAATGTCCGCGCGGTAACCAGCCCGCTTCGCTTGGACCTTGGCCTTCGCATAAAATGATTCGGGCGGCACTACTGCGCCCAATGTGCGCCTCGCCGCCTCGTCAAGGTAGCTGCCGAATAAACTCTTCAGTCCGCCGTTTGATCCGCGCCACGTAAGCGTCGTAATCCTGGAAATTCGCGAGGTCCGGTCGGGTTCCATTGATCGCTAACTCTTGAATGGCCGCGATCAAGGTATGCAGAAAGCGTAAGATCTCGTTCACTTCGCCGATCTGGGTTTTGCTAAACAACGCGGAGATCGCTGCTTCGTCCCATTTACTTCGATGGGCGTAGTAGTTGTGTCGGATCGGGCCGTATACCTTCTTGAAAGTCTCGCAATAAGGCGCTAGCGCGGCCCGCAGGGGCATTAGATCCGCTGACGTCGGTTCCCAGGCCCGCGCAACGGCTTCGTCAAGCCAGTCGGGAATTGTGCCAGGCTGATTGTGCGTTACTTGTAGCTTTCGTTCACGAAGTGCAGCTTTCGAGAACAGGCCGGGGTTGGTGACGGTGAAATCCAGAAGCTTCTCAACAGAAAGTACATTCTTTGTCCTGTCGAACAAGCGACCGAAGGCGATGAAGAAAGTCGTAGCTAGAGCGAAGGAGTTCAGCGTCCAAAAGTCGGCAAATCTGTTGACATTTAGGTGCAGTTCCGGTTCTGCCACAATGAGATTATCGATGGCCAGAAAAGTCTGATTGCTCTTAACGGCAGCTTCAACGTCGCCGCGAATGAGGTGGAAGATCCGCCAGTATTCCTTCTCTTGCAATACTGCGACAGCCATTTATCGCCACAGTAACATATTGAATCGATGATGATTAAAACGCTGGTCGAATAAAATGTCCTGTGCTAGAGTGCCGGACGTAAGGAGGTGCTCAATGGCACGTTTCGAAATAGTTGACGCAGCAACAGAACTCCAAAGCATATCTGTGGCCGTGTTCAAGACGGATGACGACGAGGTCGCCTTGGCAAAGCTCAGGGAGCTAAACGGAGATGGCCCGGCAAAGTATGCCATGGTCGACACGTGGCATGGCCGGGCGATTGTGGCATAGGCTAGCCGGGCTTTTGACCTTGGCTTCCCGCTGGTGCTCAGGGACGCGCGACGCCAGACGTGTTATTCGCCGGACGTTTACTCGTATCTGATTCATCCAACCAAAACGTTACCTTTCCCCTTTTCATAGGGTCGCTTGTTGGGTCAGCGTGGACTTAGAACGGGCCGTCCGAAGGTGATCGTCACACCATCCTTCTCTAGCTTTCGGCGGCCTGCTAGAAGAATTAAATCTTGAAAGGTGAGGTCGATGTTCATGCCCTAATTGTAGTGCGTGGCGCGGCTATGCTTCAACACATGCATCGGCTCGCTGGAAAACAGCTAAAATGATGCAGGGACATTTCCCACGGAGGTGAAACCGTGTCCAAGCTAATTGCTTGGCTCGTGCCTAGCTTCCGGGTGCGATTGTGCAAGTAGTGGCACGGAAGTATACAGACCGCATCTCGGGCTACGGTCCAGACCGCTACTGCCGATGGTCTCGCGAGACATCGAACTTCCGAAGGGGCACCTGAGGAGGCCAAGAGGAAACCCGAGCGTCGGAACATCCCAGCCAGGATGGGTTCGCGAGTCGGAACCGCCGCCGCCAAGGAGTGGTGAGGCCTGAACAAGGAGACACCGTTGGACTCGGTGAAATAGACTCCGGGTGAACTTCGTGATCCGCGTCACTGCATCATCACTCTGAAACCTTTGGGTGCTTCCTCGCGCCGCGCCATTAAAGCCGCCACGCATTTCTGACGAATATTCCAGCGTGGCCGTTCGCTATCACCCAGCCGCAGCGATCTTTCTGCTGATCCAGGGCGACGAATTCGATGCGCTGGTTGCCGATATTGGCGCGAATGGGCTGCGCGAAGCGGTCACTCTACATTTGGACGGGCGGATTCTCGACGGACGCAACCGGCACCGGGCCTGCCAGAAGCTTGGCATCGAGCCAAGGTATCGAACTTGGAACGGGCGTGGGTCCGAGTTGAAATTCGTTCTCTCGCTAAACTTGCTTCATTCGACGCTACAGCCTCATAAAACAAGCACAGGATGATACAGATTCGGCATTCGTACCTCGCCAATAGCGATCAAATCGCCCTCGACGCTCAGCGCCTTGACGTACTTCGCACCGGCCCTCTCCACGAACGGCGATAGCCGGAAATCCTTGCCATGCCGGATCTGGCCGGCGGTAAGCGCATCCACGGTGGCGTTCGGAATCTCCGGCAACACGCTCGCCGACGGAATTAATGCCTGGTCTAACAGGCCCGCGCGCGCCAGCTCTTCCAGCGCTTCCAAGGTGCGCGAGTGGCTTTCGGTAAACTCGCCCGACGCAGTACGGCGCAACGCAGTGAGGAAGGCGCCGCAGCCAAGCTGCTGGCCCACATCGTGCGCGATGCCTCGAAGATAAGTTCCAGCCGAGCAGCGCACGCATATGCGGGCCGTGACGCCATCGAATTCCACGAGATCGAGCGCGAAAACAGTCACTTCCACGGGCTTCAACTCCACCGCAATGTGCTTTCGCGCCAGACGATAGGCCGGAGTACCAGCCACCTTCTTGGCCGAGAATGGCGGCGGCGTTTGCAGGATGGGACCGCGAAAACGGCCCAGCACTTCTTCCAGCTCCGCTCGCGTGAAGTGGGGGGAAACGGGCTCCGACATAGCCGAGCCCTCGCGGTCATAAGTATCGGTGGCCCATCCGAATTGAACCTTGGCGTCGTAAGTTTTTTCACCACTCGAAAAGAACTGCGCCAGGCGTGTGGCGCGGCCCATCACCAAGGGGAGGACGCCGGTGGCCATGGGATCGAGCGTGCCTAAGTGTCCCACCTTCCGCGTGTTCCCGAGACGGCGCATGCGATTCACAACGTCATGCGAGGTCAGACCCTCCGGCTTGTCGACAACAATCACCCCGTCCACGTGACCACTGTAACGTTTCTGGTTACAACGCAGTAGGGCCGAAAGAAACCTGGCACGCCGGGGGCACGTCTCCTGGAGTAGCAATATCGCATTTCGCTTTCTCTCCAAAACGAATTCGATTTTGAGTTAGGCAGTCTGATCGGCGAAAGCAGTTCAGTTGCCGGCCGGTGAACATCTTCCTCCGAGTGTTCACCGGCTTCTATTTTTGTACCGCCCTGCTGGCGGCGCGAACGATGCTGGCCGGGAGTTGATAGCGGTCGAAGTCTTCCAGCCCGCACCACGTTACTTGCGGCGCTTCATCGGTAAGAGCAAACTCCTCAGAGCTGGCGCTAAAAACGAAGATCAGATCGTGATGCAGGTGGAACGGCTCCTTCTTGCGCGCGGTAATTCCGTGAACGTCCATCCCGGCTAAGATGGCCGGACCGGCGTCGGCAATCAGAACCGCAGTCTCTTCCATGGCCTCGCGACGCGCGGTGTCACCCAACGTAACATCGTCATCCTCAACGTGTCCGCCAGGAAGCAGCCAGCGCTGGTGCCGGTGATGATACATCAAAAGGAATTGACGGCCATTGGGATGCAGCACGGCAGCCGTGCAAGTAATGTGGCCGGGATGAAACTGATCGCGCGAAAACGGCGCGTCGGTGAGTTCGAGTAAGGCGAGAATCAGCTCGCGGCTCTTTTCCTCCTCGGGCGATGCTTGGAACGCGCGCACCAGCGCGAGGGCTTGGGCTGTGGATCGCATGGATGATTAGAAATCGATGGCCGCCAGCACTTCTGACGGCCGCTTATCGAATGCGCGGCAAATGGCCAGCAGACTCTCGATGCTCGGCAGGTTGGCGCCCCGCTCGATAGAACTGATCTGCGAGATGCTGAGTTTGGTGGCGGCGGCCAAATCCTTGAGCGACCAATCGCGCTCCACGCGCAGCATCTTGATCTGGTGGCCCAGCCGTTCGCGCAAGCGATCCTGCGCCGTGCGTCCGAACCCGTACTTATCGATCGCGTTGTGCAGCGTTTGGCGCAGGTGCGCGAGAGAAAACGGCTTCGAAATATAGTCGAACACCTTCATCTTGAAGGTGGCGCGCATATCTTCGAGCGACGGGTAACCGGTGACGATGATGACGCACAGGCCCGGGTAGGCGGCCAGCAGTTGTTCCAGCACCTTATCGCCCTTGAATTCGCCCATCTTCATGTCGAGCAGAACGATATCGGGCAGGCGCTGCTCACAGGCGGCGAACAGCTCATCGGGATGGCCGAAGGCGCGGATGGAGTACAATCCGTCGTCTTTCAGAGCGTCTTCGAGGTAATTGCAAAAATCGAGGTCGTCGTCCAGGATGGCAAGATCCACCAGGCCGTTGGCCGGAGGCGGATCGGCCGCTCGTTCTGAGGCCGGCCTTACTGCCAATGCGTGCCTCCCGCGCGCCGCGAGCCGGAAGCCGGCAATGTTACTTCCAGACAAGCGCCACCCTCCGGGCGGTTCGACGCGGCAATGGTCCCGCCGTGCTGGTGAACGATGCCCTCCGCCACCGTGAGTCCGAGCCCGGTGCCCTTAGCGTCCAGCCGCGTGGAGACGAAGGCTTCAAAGATGTCGGGCAGCACGTCGGCGGCGATGCCGGGTCCGTTATCTTCCACGCTGACCGAGATCCATGGCTGTGCATTGCGATTCATGCGCTTGGAATGGACCGCGATCTCACCCGAAGAGGGGATGGCGTAAAGCGCGTTGCGCAGCAGATTGACGAAGACCTGCACCAGGCGATCGGAGTTGCCGGTAACCACCTCGTCCGAGTCGACGCGATTGGCGAAACGCGAGGCAGCGGCCTTCTTGTCGATGGCCACCAGCGCCCAGGCTTCGTCGATCAAATGGCGCAGCGGCACCGGCTCCATGTGCTGTTTGCGCACGCGCGAGAAATCCACCAGGCTCTCGCTAATGCGCCGGATGCGTGTGGTGACGCGCAACATACGGGCCAAGCGTTCCAGCGTGGCCGCGTCGTTGGTGGTTTCGGTGAGCTTTTCGATGGAGCCTTGCAAGACCGTGAGCGGTGTATTGAGCTCATGCGCCACGCTGGCGCTGAGCAGGCCCAGGCTGACCAGGCGGTCCTGCGCTTCCAGTTTCCGTAAAGCCTCCTCCAAGTCTTCTTCGCGTTTACGGAGCTCGATGACGGTGGCGTTGCGCGAGCGCATGATGTGGCCGATTTCGTCGCCCGGGATGAAGGCTTCATTGATGAGCTCGCGATCGCGGTCCCCCTGCTGGGTGGCTTGATCGGCCTCCAGCATCAGGTGCAACGGCCGATACACGTACAGCGGCATGATGGTGGTTTCCAGCACCAGCACGGCCAGGATGTAAATGGCGCCGAGCACAATGAATAGGTTGGTTTTCGCGTGATCGGGAAGGTAGGGGTAAAGCGCGAAGTAGACGCCGATGGCGAAGATCAGGAAAAACACGTTGTGCAGGACCATCAGCTTGATGCGCACTTTGAGATCGCCGAAGAGCCGGGTGACTCGCTTGGGCGACCGCAACCGCATGGGTGAGCGCGACGGCATAGGCGACGGGACGCTGAGGGATTGTGTTCGGGTCACGGGTGTACCTGTTCAATACGATTCTACGCTTGCCGATGGTGGCTAGTGGCTGGTGCCTGGTGGCCGGTGGCTGGCGCGAGGGTGGGATGCTCGCTGGGCTATGCGCTTGCGGACGCCGCTGGGGGCGAAGGCGGAGGCGGTCCGCTCTGCATGCACGATCGAGCAGCTTTCAGCGCTTCGCGAAGATCATGACGCGATTTGTGCCAGAAACCCGAAAACGCCCGGCTTCGAACGTGGTCCACATAAGAGGCGAGAATCGCGGCAATGGCGAAGCCGATCAACAAGATCAACAGCAAATCGGAATTCTGCACCAAACGTTTGGCACTCTCCACCAGGGGCCCCCACTGTCCCGTAGCTGCGTCGTAGATGAGGGTGGCGGCGTTTTTTAGCACAGTCCATGGATTGAGCCGCGAACCGGGGTTCTGGAGGATGGCCGCGGCGAGGATGACGGCCAGACAAGAAGCCACATAGATGTAGTAAGCGAACTGCCCGATAACGATGGTACCGCCTACTTTTACGAGTTTCCCGCTGCCGGCGAGCGTATTCGCAAGGGCCGTATTCACGGCTTTTACGCAAGATTCAAAGGCCTGATCTTGCGCGACGTCGCCGGTGGGCGTGAACACCACTTCCACTTCAGGCGCAAGCGTGCCCGGAGCGTACCCGTCCGTTCCATGCGCGATGCGTTCCAGCACGCTGAGATGAACCCTCGGCGGACAGGCTGCTTTTTGCTTAATGCACAGCCTCTGCATGTCACGGGGCCACCAACGATAGAACACGCCCAGGCCGGCGCGCGAATCATACATTTTGTCGTCCACGCTGCCGTGTTCCCAATAGCGTTTGCGATCATCGTCCAGAATGCGCAGTCCGCTTTCCGCCGCCTTCTGCGTCATCCAATCCATCGTCACCAAAGACATGCCCTGTTTGGGATAACCGCCGCCCACGTTGGAATGAACGCCGGCAAACCAGACTTGGTCCACTTTGTCGTTGGCCTCCCAGAGCCGGGGCACGAACTCCGCCCGTGCATCGTCGATGCTCAGAGCCTGAACGCCGCACCGGATCTTGGGGCTCAACTTATAGTCGGGAAATTTGAAACGATGGATCATCGAGTTAATCAGGTTGCTGATATGGAAAGGACCACCCACGGAATCCACCGTATCCCACACTCCGACGAAGTGAATGTCCACACCATGCGAGGGATGCCGCTGAGTGAAATTTTCCATAGCGATTTTCGCGGCCTCTTTCACCGCCTCCTCGCTCTTGCCGTGCAGCACTCGCCACAGCCAGGTTCGATACCCTTTGCGATAGGTGTTATAAAGCTCCGCCACAGCCTCCGTCATGGCGTCGGTAGTCTTTAAGGGCTCCCACTGCAGCACTCCAGCCTGCGCGATCAAGCCTGCGAGAGTCCGCACAGTGAAAGCTCCGCGGCTGAAGCCGAATAAATAAATGCGATCTCCGGGATCGTAGATGCGGACCAGGCCGGTGTAGAGACTGAGGACGTTGCGCTTCAATCCCCAGCCAAATGCTCCACCGAGCAGCTTCAAGGGAAGAAAACTTTCGGTGCCCACGCCGTCGTCGTACAACGCCACCTGTGGAGTGAGCGTGGGATCGGTGCGGTGGCCGTTGAGATCCACCGCTTCGAACATTTTAAATACGTTCGTGCCGCGATCCTTATTTGCTGTGTTGCCTGTACCGTCAGAGCAAATGATGATGTTTTTTACCATAATCCCTCCGGATACCTGCGTCAGGAGCATGTTTATATCACGATCTACTACGGAAAACAATCCGTCCCACAGGAGACGGCCTGGCCTCGCATTCCCCGGCTCGCCTAGGGCCTTAGAATGAAGGCAGATGAATTTCTTCGTTCTGCTCCTGCTCTTGGCTGCTCCGGCGGCAACCGATATCGCGCAGCGCCTGGCGCGATGGAAGCCGGTGGACATGCCGTATCATTCCGAGACGCTCAGCGCGAGAGAGCGCCAGCAGGTGGACAAACTAGTGGAAGCCTCGCGCCAAATGGAGGCCATCTATTGGCAGCAGAGCGATCCCGAAGCGCTGGAATTGTATAAGACGACAAAAGATCCCAGCTTAAAACGGCTGCTATTCATCAACGGCGCGCGTTTCGATTTGATCGACGAGAATAAGCCGTTCGTTGGAACAAAACCGATCCCGCCGGGGCGCAATCTTTATCCCGAAGGTCTGACCAGCGCGCAGATTGAAGCGTACGTGAAGGCGCATCCGGCGGAAAAGGACGCCATTTACAGCCCGTACACGGTACTGCGCTGGCAGAACGGAAAGCCTGGAACAAAGCTAGAAGCTATCCCTTATCATGTCGCGTTCAAGAAGTGGCTCGATCCCGCGTCGAAAGCGCTGCGCGACGCAGCCGATTTGAGCGATGACAAAGATTTCGCCCAGTTCCTGCGCATGCGCGCCGATGCGCTGCTATCAGACGACTATTATGCGAGCGATTTGAAATGGCTGGACCTGAAGAATCCCAAGATCGATGTGATCTTCGCGCCTTATGAGACGTACCTGGATGACGTACTGGGCGTGAAGACTTCGTATGAGGCGGCGCTGCTGATCCGCAATGAGCCGGAGAGCGCGAAGCTGGCCCTTTATCAGAAATATATTCCCGATATTCAAGATGCGCTGCCGCTTGCGGCCGCGGACCGGCCGTCCAAACGCGGCCAGCCGACTCCGATGGAAGTGATGGACGCGCCGTTCCGCACGGGCGACCTGCTGCATGGATATCAAGCCGTGGCCGACAACCTGCCAAACGACCCGCGCGTTCACGACACCAAGGGCACCAAGAAAATCTTCTTCAAGAATTTTATGGACGCGCGCGTGAACGATGTAGTGCTGCCGCTGGCGAAATACCTGATGCCGGAGGCGCAGGCCGCGCAGGCTTCGGGCGAAGGATATCTGGCGGCGGTGGTGCTGCACGAAATCTCGCATGGCTTGGGCCCAGCCTATTCGCGGATAAATGGAAAACAGGTCCCGATCACCGAAGCAATCGGTCCGGTATATTCGGCGCTCGAGGAAGCCAAGGCCGACGTGGTTGGCATGTATGGGCTGGCCTGGCTGATGGATCACGGAGCGCTGCCGAAGAATCGCGCGCAGGAATATTACTCGTCCTACGTAGCCGGGATCTTCCGTTCGGTGCGCTATGGCGTGGCGGAGGCTCACGGACGGGCGGAGATGATGGAGTTCAATTATCTGGTGGAGCAGAAGGCGGTGAATCGCGTGGCGGGCAAATATTCGGTGGACTTTGCGCGGATGCCGGCGGCCATCGCAGGTTTATCCAAGGAGCTGCTCACGATTGAAGCAGCGGGCGACCGCGCTCGCGCCGAAGCGTGGTTCAATCGCTATGACAAGATGCCGACCGAACTGGCCGAGGCGATGAAAGCGGCATCGAAACTGCCGGTGGACGTTTGGCCGGCGTTTTCCTTTCCGGTGATGGACTGAGCGGATGAGGCGGCTGACCATACCGAAACTGGCCGTCATCCTCAGTGCGCTGGTGTCGTTCGCGTGGATTGTTCTTCTCTACGCAACGCCGTGGAGCCCGGCCCACGGACCGCGCGCCGCCATGGTGCTGGCGATTCCGGTGGCGTTGAGTCTTTGGGGATTATCCTCAGAACGGTTCCGGCGGATGGCGGGCGCAGCGCTTCTCGTTTTCACCGTTGTGATCTGCGTGGTTTCCTTCTGGATCATAGGGCTGTCTTATCTGCCCAGTGCGATTCTGTTGCTGATAAGCAAAAGGGCCGAGGCTTCCGCCCCAGCCCCTGCTGCTATTACGTGATTACGCGATCACCGCTTACTGATAGGTGCTGCTGATGTCCACGCCGGTGAACCCGAAGGTGGTCCCATAATCGAGTTGGCTGGCCTTGAAGGTGCCGAACGACGTGCCGTTCTCCACGTCCAACGATCCGGTTCCTGCCGGCAATGTGAGCGTCACGTAACTCGGAACGGTGAACGTGAGAGCGCTCTGCGGGGCAAGGCAGACAAACGAGCCGCTGGCGCTGGAGCTGAGATCAAGCGAACTTCCGGAAATGATCACGTAGCTCCCGGGGGCGCCGCCCGTCCAATTCACCGTCACTCCCTGCGTGCGAGTGATAGTGGCTGCAGCGCTCTGGTTGGTCCAGGTGAGGATGGGATTGGGGAGATTGACGGTTGCAGTGAAGCTGCCCACGTCCGCTCCGCCCGTTCCAGTAAAAGTGAATGCTCCGCCGGTTGAGGTGATGGCGCTAGCAGGAAGCTGCGCCTCATAGATCCCTTTCGCGAAC
The DNA here is from genome assembly GCA_049518655.1 of Bryobacteraceae bacterium. Classification (GTDB taxonomy): domain Bacteria; phylum Acidobacteriota; class Terriglobia; order Bryobacterales; family Bryobacteraceae; genus Palsa-89. Next base: position 11,801 of record JBEKRO010000018.1, read on the forward strand.
GTCGACGCCGCCAAGGTGTAAGAGCCCGCCGGGCCCGTCAATCCGATGCTGCTTCCCGCATCCAGGCCCGTACTCGTAGAGGTGCCTCCGCCGCTCGAGCTGACGACTTCGCTCACGAAGCAACTGCCAATCGAATAGAAGGAGCCGTTCGAGCTCCCGAACGACGAGCTCGTCGTCTTACTGAAGTCTGCGTCGGCGATATTGGTGGTCGTTGTTCCTGTTGCAGGCGGAATCGCTGGTCCCACAAGCTGGCCGATAAACACGCTTCCAGACCGGACCGTGCTTGTGCCGCCGCCCACGGAGGTGATGGTGGTTCCCGTAAGCCCCAGGAACGAACTGTTACAGTCGCCGCCGCTGGCGCTGATCGGCAGAGTTGTGAAGTTCGAGACGGTGGCCGAACTTCCGCTTCCCGAAACGACGGCCAAGGCCACAAAACAATCGGTGGGAGCGTTCGCTGGTATGGTGACGTTGATCTGATCGTAGCCCGGATAGCCGGACGATCCGCCATACAACGCCTTGACCGCTACACCGCCGAAATAGACGGTGGGCGTGCTTACTGGATGGGGCGAGCTGGTATAAACCGTATCGCTATCGGCGGTGTCGGCGCCCAGGCCCGAGCCAAACAGAATGATCGTGTCGCCGGGCTTGGCCGAGTTGGTGTAGTTATAGATGGTTCCAGTCACCGCATTGACGGCTACGACCAGCCCGCTTCCCGTGCCGTAGTACGTATTGAGGCCGAGAGCGGAGGGAACCACTTGGAACTGGAACGCGTTGCTGGTCGCGTTGTTGTAGGTCACCGTGATGGTTGCCGTGCCGGTCGGAGTGCCGGAGGGAAGAACGGCGGCGATTTGCCCAGGAGTGGCGTAGTACATTCCGGGGGTGAACGTCTTTCCGCCCGCCGAGACCGAGAGGGTGGCGCCGGCGAGTTGCGTCGGAATTCCGGGGCTCGCGCTCGATTGGAGCGTGACGTTCCCCGCTGGCGCTTGCGACATGCCGGAGCCGAAGATCAGAAAGATGGTCCCGGGAGCGATGCCCGAGTTGGGAAAACCCGTCGGGATGTAGTTGTAGTTGTTGGTCACACCCGTAATCTGTGGGCCGCTGGGAGTGCCGCCACCACCGCCGCCGCTGACGAGAGTATCGAATTGGAGACTGATAGTGCCACTCTTGGCGGTGACGAGGACTGCGGCATAGTTGCCCCCGTTGGTCTTTACAACCAATATGTCGTTAACTTGCGGTGTGATTGAGCTGGTCACCAAGAAAGAGCCGAACGCCGACGCGTATAGGGAAGCCGACTCTTGGCCTAACGCCACGACTTGCGTGAATCCAGACGGGCCGTTGTACAGGCTGGCGACCGGGGTGGAGGCCAGATCGACATCTTTGGCCGAGCCGACAACGGTGATGCTGGTTCCATTCCAAGAAATGTCCCCGCCCGATGTGGCGGTCGCACCGGTATCGAGATTCAAATTAGAGCCCGCCGATAGCGTAGGCGTACCGGTTACGTCCGCCAGCGCTACGACCGGAAAAGTGAGTGCTAAGACAGCTAGAGCATTACGAACAAAACTTTTCAAGATGTTTCCTCCTCTGTGTTACGACGAAGTTTTTTTACTATCTCTTCATAGATGGTACGCGAGAATCGTTGCGAAAGCGATACTAAGTCGCTCACCTTAGTCGCTCTAGGTTAATCGCCGGTGACCGGCTCTTCCACCAACCGCGCGCCGCCGGTCTCCTGGTCCTTATATTGCAATTGGTACAGCTTCCAATAGATGCCGCGCAGCGCGAGCAGTTCCTGGTGCGTGCCTATCTCGCGCAGCCTGCCTTTGTGCATCACGATGATGCGGTCGGCACGCTGGATGGTGGAGAGGCGGTGAGCAATCACGATGGACGTGCGGCCAACCACCAGTTGCTGCAGCGCCTCGCGGATCCGCAGCTCGGTTTCTGTGTCGACGCTCGAAGTAGCTTCGTCCAGAATCAGGAATCGCGGATTGTGCGCCAGCGCGCGGGCGAAGTTGATGAGCTGCTTTTGGCCGGTGGAATATCCCGCGCCGCGTTCGCGTACCGGTTGCGCAAAGCCTTCCGGAAGGCTTTGGACGAAGTCCAGTAGATTGACGCGCGCCGCGGCGGTGGAAAGCTGGTGGTCGGAAATTCCGGCGGTGCCAAGGCGAATGTTTTCGGCAATGGTTCCGGTGAACAGATGCGGATCCTGTAAAACCACTCCGAAGTTGCGGCGCAAGTCTTCCAGCTCGAAATCGCGGATGTCGATTCCGCCGATCCGAATGGCGCCGCGCTGCACTTCATAGAAACGCAGCAGCAGGCTGGCGATGGTGGTTTTTCCGGCGCCCGTATGGCCCACCACGGCAATGGTCTCGCCCGGCTCGATGCGGAAGCTGACGTCGCTCAACACCCAATCGTCGTCCTTGTAGGCGAACCAGACGTGTTCGAACTCCACGGCTGCGGGCGACTCCGGAAAGGGCACGGGCGCAACGCGCGATTGAATCTCGACGGGCGTATCCAGCAGCTTGAACACGCGCTCCGCCGCGGCCATGGCGGATTGCATGATGTTGTACTTTTCGCTCAGATCCTGAATAGGCCGGAAAAATCGCATGCCGTATTGGAAGAAGGCCACCACTACGCCGATCTGGATGGCGCCCCCGCGCACCCGAAATCCGCCGTACGCCAGCAGCAATGCCAAAGCCAGCATGCCCAGGAATTCCGCAACGGGATAAAACCAGCCATAAGCAATGATGGCGTCCTTATAGGCCTCCATGTGGTCGCGATTGATTTGCTCGAACTCGGCGCGGCTGCGGGCCTCGCGATTGAAGAGCTGCAAAACCGCTATGCCGCTGATGTGCTCCTGCAGATACGAGTTGATGCGGGCGATGGCCACCCGAATTCGGCGATAGCTTTTCTGCACCGATCGCCGGAAGACCATGGTGACCAGCACCACCAGCGGCATCACCGCGAGCAAAAACGCCGTCATGCCCGGGCTCAATTCCAGCATCGCGATAATCACGAAGCTGAGCATCAGCAGATCGCCGAGGATCATCAGAAGGCCGGAGGAAAATAACTCGTTCAGCGCGTCCACGTCGGTGGTGATGCGGGTCACCAGACGGCCGACGGGGTTGTGATCGTAGAAGGAAAGGTCCAGGCGCTGGAGCCGCGCCATCATTTCGCGCCGCAGATCGAACATGGCCTTTTGTCCGACCCATTGCATGATGTACTGCTCGCCAAAGTCGCAAAACATGCCGAAGATCACGATCAGCAGGTAGAGAAAAGAGATCTGCGCGAGACCCGTCCAGGGGTTGGCGGCCAGGTACGGATCGAGGATGGTATGGGTGGCCTTAACGGAAGGCGCGAGGTAGCGATCGACGGCCAGAGCGGTGAGAAGCGGACCGATCGCTTGCAGCACGGCGTTGAAGAGCAGCAGGATGAGGGCGGCAACAACGGGGAGCTTGTAGGGCCGAATGTAAGCGAGCAAGCGCCGCATCAGACGCCCGTCGTAGGCTTTTCCTAAGACCTCTTCTTCCACGTAGTCTTAGTTTAACGCGGGGGTTCGCGTTGGACGAATTCGTCATCAGAAGTCGGAACGCTGTGTTCCGCCTCGGAAGGATGCCTCTCTTTGAGTGCTGCAATTTTCCGTCCGCCCATACCTTGTCGCCAACTCCCCGTCCGGTTTTTCCAGCCCCAATATTGGGCTCCGGCACGGGTTCGCTGTCAACGCAAGCACTTTGTTGTCCGCTATTGCTGGATGGTTACGATCGGCTGCGAAGCCGCCAGCACCGCTTCGGCCTCTTCCGCCGTGAACTGTTCGGTTTTGGCCGAGTGATTCATGGAGCAGAATTTTGGACCGCACATGGAGCAGAAAGCCGCGTCCTTGAAACCTTCCTCGGGCAGCGTTTCATCGTGCATGGCTTCGGCCGTCTCCGGATCGAGCGACAACTCGAACTGCCTGCGCCAGTCGAACTTGTACCGTGCGCGCGATAGTTCATCGTCGCGATCGCGTGCGCCGGGCCGATGCCGTGCGATATCGGCTGCGTGGGCAGCAATCTTATACGCGATAATGCCTTGCTTCACATCCTCGCGATTGGGCAGGCCCAGGTGCTCTTTGGGCGTCACGTAGCACAGCATGGAAGCGCCATACCAGCCGATCATCGCCGCGCCGATGGCCGACGTGATGTGATCGTAGCCGGGAGCGAAATCCGTGACCAAAGGGCCGAGCGTGTAGAACGGCGCTTCGTCGCACATCTGCACTTCTTTCTCCACTTGCATCTGGATCTGGTCCATCGGTATATGGCCCGGACCCTCGATCATCACTTGCACATCGTATTGCCAGGCTTTCCGGGTCAGTTCGCCCAGCGTTTTCAATTCGGCAAATTGCGCCGCGTCGCTGGCGTCAGCCACGCACCCTGGCCGCAATCCATCGCCCAGAGAAAAGCTCACGTCGTGCTTCTGGAAAATCCTGCAGATCTCGTCGAAGTGCTCATAGAGGAAATTCTGCTTGTGATTCTTCACCATCCACTCGGCCAGAATCGCCCCACCGCGGCTGACGATGCCGGTAATGCGCTTGGTGGTCAAAGGCACGTATTGCACCAGAACGCCGGCGTGAATGGTCATGTAATCCACGCCTTGCTCGGCCTGTTCTTCGATCACTTCCAGCATCACGTTGATATTCAGGTCTTCCACGCGGCGCACGCGCCCCAGCGCTTCATAGATGGGCACGGTTCCTACCGGGATGGGCGACGCATCGATGATGGCCTTCCGGATGCGCGGGATGTCGCCGCCGGTGGAAAGATCCATGATGGTGTCGGCGCCGTATTTCACCGCGTAGTGCAGCTTTTCCACCTCTTCGTCGATGTTCGACGTGGTGGCTGAATTCCCGATGTTGGCGTTGATCTTGCAGCTGGACGCCACGCCAATGCACATGGGTTCCAGATTGGTGTGATGGATGTTGGCCGGGATGATCATGCGGCCGCGCGCCACCTCCGATCGGATCAATTCGCCCGTTACGTGTTCGCGCTTGGCGATGTATTCCATCTCCTGCGTGATCACGCCCTGGCGCGCGTAATACATTTGTGTCCGGATCGGATCGTTTAATCGGGGGGTAATCCATGGGCTGCGCATACCGGCCATTTTAGCGCAGTAATCGTTTCGCAACCCGCTGCGCAAGCAGTTTGGAACGGTTACGCGATCTTTTCCCAATAGGCGTTGCGGCCAAAAGGCGTCACCACCATGTGCTTCTGAAACATTCCGCGGCTATCGGTGAATTGTGCGCCGTTCTGATACGTCTCCCCGGTTACCGACAAATAGATGTTGCCGACGGATTGCAATCCCACGGGATCGCCAACAGTGGGTGTTTGCGGCATGGGCTGCGGTACGGGAGCGAACGGGGGATAGTCGGCGATGTTGGTGGACACTTTGATGGACCCAGCGGGCGGATGCAAGGGATCGTACGCCGCCACGCCGGGCTGGGCGGTCCCGGGCGCGATGGTCACCGGCGGCTGCAATGCCGAAGGCACCCAGGTATAGCCGAATTGGGCGCGCATCTGCATCACCAGGTATGCGTCCCATCCCCATACCATGATGGGCACGTCGATGGTGAACCCGTTGGTAGCCAGTATGGCCGCTTGGGTGGCGCGCTGGTCTGGATCGGCGATTCCTGGCAGCGCCTGAACCTCCGGCGGCTGCGACGCCCAGTAAGCCGCGTCGAACTGTTGTTGTGTGGTGTCCATAACTGGCCGCAATTTAGCAAGCCAGTTCGCCATCTCGATGGATTGGACACGGCAAGCCGTTGAAATGCCGCATGAGAAATTGCCACCCGCCTCGTGATTACCGTCTGATAGCTTGTAGTGTTGCATTCCACTCGCAAGCAGATTCGAGTCCACGGCATAGTCCAAGGCGTCGGCTTTCGTCCCTTTGTCTACAATCTGGCGCAGACACTGGGGCTCACTGGTTACGTGTTGAACTCCTCGGCCGGGGTGCTCATCGAAGTGGAAGGCGACCCCGCACAAATCGAGAGCTTCGTCGTCGAGCTCAACGAAAACCCTCCGCCGCTGGCGCAGATCGAAGATGTCTTAGTAGAGAGCCTCGAGCCCGCCGGCTACAACGCCTTCGTGATCCGCGAAAGTGTCGATGTTCCCGGACAGCTGGCGCCGGTTTCACCCGATGTTTCCACTTGCGCGGACTGCTTGCGGGATTTCCAAACTCCCGGTAATCGCCGCTTTGGTTATCCCTTCACCAACTGCACCAATTGCGGCCCGCGCTACACCATCACGCGGATGATCCCGTATGACCGGCCGCTCACCACCATGGCTTGTTTCCCGATGTGCGAGCGATGCCTGCGCGAATATGAAGACCCTTCGGATCGCCGCTTCCACGCGCAGCCGAACGCATGCCCGGATTGCGGGCCGTCTATCACGCTATCGCTCGAAACCGTCAGGAAGCTTCTCCGTGAGGGCCGCATTGTCGCGATTAAAGGGCTCGGGGGATTCCACCTGGTCTGCGATCCCGCGAACGACGCCGCCGTCCGGCTATTGCGCGAGCGTAAGAAACGCAGTGACAAGCCCTTCGCGCTGATGGTCGCCGATGCCACCACGGCCGAAAAGCTTTGCTTCGTATCCGACGCCGAACGCGCAGCGCTGACCAGCATCCGGCGTCCTATCATCATCCTGGAGCGGCGTCCGGACGCTCCGATTTCGCAGGTGCTCGCGCCCGGCAATCACACGCTGGGCGTCATGCTTCCCTACACGCCGCTGCACTATCTGCTTTTCGATGCATCCTGCTCCGCACTCGTTATGACCAGCGGCAATTTGAGCGAAGAGCCTATCGTCACTGGAAATCGCGAGGCGGCTCTGCGCCTGGGTTCCATCGCCGACGCGTTTCTCTTTCACAATCGCGATATTCATACCCGCGTGGACGATTCCGTGGCGCGCGTCTTCGCCGGCAAAGAGCGCGTACTGCGCCGTTCCCGTGGCTACGCGCCGCATCCCATCACCCTGGCCTTTCCGGTGGCCGAGATCTTGGCCTGCGGCGCCGAACTCAAGAACACTTTTTGCCTCACCAAGGACCATCACGCTTTCCTAAGCCAGCACATCGGCGATCTCGAAAACTACGAAACGCTGGTCTTCTACCGCGAGACGCTGGAACGGATGCAGCAGCTCTTCCGGATCGCTCCCACCACCGTCGCGTACGATCTGCATCCGCAATATCTCAGCACCAAGCTCGCCTTGGAGATGACGGACGTTCAGCAAATTGGCGTCCAGCACCATCACGCGCACATTGCGAGCTGTATGGCTGAGAACGGGATTACGAGCAAGGTCATCGGCGTGGCCCTCGATGGAACCGGATATGGGACCGATGGAAAGATCTGGGGCGGCGAATTTCTAGTCGCCGATTTCATGGACTTCGAGCGACGCGCGCATTTTCGCTATGTTGCACTCGCTGGTGGCGACACGGCTGTTCGGGAACCGTGGCGTCTCGGCTTGAGCTACTTGCTGGATACCTTCGGCGCGCAGCTCGACACACTCGATCTGCCGCTCTTCCGCCGCGTTCCACCCAAGAAAATCGCGACCGTTCGATCCATGATCGAGCGGCGCATCAACACGATCGACACTTCGGCGGCCGGCCGGCTCTTCGATGCGGTGGCGTCCATCGTTGGCGTCCGTGATGAGGTGAACTTCGAAGCCCAAGCCGCCATCGAGCTGGAATCTATTGCGCTTCCGGATGTCGATGCAAGCTATCCCTTTGAGATTACGGCCGACAGTCCCTGGCAAATCGACATGCGCCCGGCCATCGAAGGCATTGTCCGCGATGTCCTTGCTCAGAGACCTCCGGCCTGGGTCTCGGCCGCGTTCCACAACACCGTCGCCGCCATCATCGTCGAAGTGTGCCTGCGCCTGCGTTCAGCCGAAGGAATCGATCGCGTGTGCCTGAGCGGCGGTACGTTTCAGAATGTTTACCTGGTGGAACGCGCGGTATCGAGCCTGAGCGCGAAAGGCTTTGAAGTTTTTCTGCACTCCAAAGTCCCCCCCAACGACGGTGGGATCTCGCTGGGCCAGGCCGTTATCGCGAACGCCGCGCTACAGCGCTAGTGGCGCGCGCACAACTGTGGAAACTGCTCCTGCAGGTGCTTCACCTTCGGTATATCGTTGTACACGATATACGGATTGTTCGGATTGCGATCGAGAAAATGCTGGTGGTACTCTTCGGCTGCGTAAAAACCTCTCAGCGGCACCACCTGGGTGACGATCTTTGAGTGAAAGATCTTCGCTGCATTCAACTGTTGAATATAGGCTTCGGCCACGCGCTTCTGCTCAGGGTCCGAGTAGAAAATAGCCGACCGGTATTGCGTGCCTTCATCCGGCCCTTGGCGATTCAGCTCCGTCGGATCGTGGGCCACCGAAAAGAACACCTCGAGCAGCTTGCCATACGAAATCTTGGTGGGATCGTACGTCACCTGCACCGATTCGGCATGGCCGGTTGTACCGGTGCTGACGATTTCGTAGTGCGCGGTGGCTGCATTGCCGCCGGCGAACCCTGAGACCGCGTTCGTCACTCCATTCAAACGATCGAACACTGCCTCCACGCCCCAAAAACAGCCGCCCGCGAAAACGGCGGTGGCAGTGTGGGTGGTGGAAGCCGGCTGATCGACGGCGGGAGCCGGGAACTCGGCGGCACTGAGTAAACAGCCCGTCAACAAGGATGCAAGCAGAACATGGCGCATCGAAAACTCCTTTGTTTTAGTGTAGCGCTCGCTATCATGAAGGTTCCGATGGCGACGCTCATCCCCGATGCCTACCCTGATTATTGACAATTACGACTCGTTCACCTACAACCTGGTGCACGCCGTCGCGGAAATCACGCAATGCGCTCCCATCGTGATCCGGAATGATGAGATGACGTGGGAACAGATCCAGCGGCTCCACTTCGACAGCGTGATCCTTTCCCCTGGCCCCGGCCGTCCTGAGAATCCGCGCGACTTCGGTGTTTCAGCGCAAGCCATCGCCGAAGCGAACGTGCCGGTTCTCGGCGTTTGCTTGGGACACCAAGGGATCGCGCATCATTTTGGAGGAAGCGTTATTCGCGCCGCCGAGCCGGTGCATGGGCGCAGCGCTGAGATTATCCACGATGGCGATGAACTATTTGCCGGTATTCCCGAGCGATTCAGCGCCATTCGTTATCACTCGCTTATCGTCGGCGAGCCCTTGCCGAAGGAGCTAAAGAAGATCGCTTGGACCGCCGACGGCGTTGTCATGGCCTTGCGCCATCTCACGCGGCCGATATGGGGCGTGCAGTTTCATCCTGAATCGATTTGCACCGAGCATGGAACGACGATTCTCCGAAATTTCCTGGCAGCGCGCGGAGCGCGTACGCGCCGCACCATTCACGTGCATGCCCGCGAAATCCCGCTACAGGTAGCGCCCCAGACACTCTTTCGCGGCCTGTTTTCGCGCGAGCGCTATGCGTTCTGGCTGGACAGCTCCATGACGTCCGAGAGCAGCCGCTTTTCTTTCATGGGCGCGGGAGGCGAAATCGTACAGTCGAACGCGCTGTCGGAATTGGACGGCGCTTTGCGGAACATCGACGTACAAGCTCCCCCGCTTCCCTTTCAATTTACGGGCGGTTATGTCGGATACCTCGGCTACCCGTCCAACAAACACCGCTCTCCTTTTCCCGATGCGTGCTTGCTACGCGTGGAACGCTTTCTGGCCATCGATCACGCCGCAAATACGCTGTGGATCGTGTCCTGTGGTGAGCCGGATCAAGAAACCGAGCAGCGCATCGCCGCGTTGAAGGATTGCCCTTCAACGTCTCTGCCGTCAAAGCCCGTGGAATTCACTCTGGCGACGGAACGGGATGAATATCTCCGGCTGATCGCCGAGTGCCGGTCGCGCATCGCCGCCGGCGAAAGCTACGAAATCTGCCTCACCAATCAATTGCGTGTCCGGACGGATATTTCGCCACTCGCGTATTACGAGAATCTGCGCCAGCTCAATCCCGCACCGCATTCCGCCTTCCTGCACCTGGATGACATCGACATCGCTTGTTCCTCTCCCGAGCGCTTCTTGCGCATCGATACCGCGGGCCACGTGGAGTCGCGCCCCATCAAAGGAACCATCCGCAGAGGCGCCACTCCGGAAGAAGACGCCGCCTTTCGTGCTTCACTCGCCACCAGCGAAAAAAATCGGGCAGAGAATCTCATGATTGTCGATCTCACGCGGAACGACCTCGGCCGTGTCTGCCTTCCCGGCAGCGTGCATGTCCCGCAGATGATGCAAGTGGAAACTTACGCCACGGTGCACCAACTGGTGAGCACCATCGCTGGACAACTCGCGCCCGGCAGAACTGCCATCGATTGTATTCGCGCGGCCTTCCCCGGCGGTTCCATGACCGGCGCGCCCAAGCTCCGCACGCTCGAGATTCTGGATGAGCTGGAACCCCAAGCGCGCGGCATCTACTCGGGCAGCATCGGCTACATCGGATATAACGGCGCAACGGATCTGAACATCGTCATCCGAACCGCCGTCTTTCACCGCGGGGTGGCTAGTATCGGCGTGGGCGGCGCCATCGTCTATCAATCGCGCCCGGAAGACGAATGGGACGAGATGCTGCTCAAAGCGCAAGCGCCGCTGCGTGCATTTTCGTCCAAGTTATGATGATGCTATGTCCAGTGTTTCACCGGTGACGCCTCCACCGGAACAAGATGCCATCAGCGCGCTAGACGCAGTGCGAGCCATTGAGAGCGAGTATGTGCTCCAGAACTACGCCCGTTATCCGCTTCTTCTCGACCATGGCAAAGGCTGCTATGTTTTTGACTCGTCGGGCAAGCGCTATCTGGATTTCATCACCGGTATCGGCGTCAACGCGCTGGGCCATGCGCATCCGCGCCTGACCAAGGTGATCCGCGAGCAGGCCGGACGCATGTTGCACTGCTCCAATCTCTACTACCATGCCTACCAGGGCCCGCTTGCCGAACGCCTGGCCAAAGCCAGTGGCTTGCAGCGCACCTTCTTCTGCAACTCGGGCACCGAGTCCATGGAAGGCGCGCTGAAGATGGTTCGCGCGCACGGCCACAAAATCAATCTGGAGAAGTTCGAGATTGTCGCGCTGCACAATTCTTTTCACGGACGCACGCTGGGCGCTCTTTCCGTCACGGGCCAGGAAAAATATCGCCACGATTTTGAGCCGCTGCTCCCCGGCGCGCACTTCGTTCCGCCCAATGATGAAGTCGCCCTGGAACAAATCGTCAATGAACGCACCGCGGGCATTATCATCGAATGGATCCAGGGCGAGGGCGGCATCTTCCCGATGTCCATCGAATACGTCCGCAAAGCGCGCCAATTGGCCGACCGTTACGACGCGCTGCTGGTCTTCGATGAAATCCAGTGCGGCGTCGGCCGCGTGGGCAAGCACTTCGCTTATCAACTTTCCGACCCCGTGGTGCTCCCGGACGTGATGGTGGCGGCCAAGCCGCTGGCCTGCGGCATCCCCATGGGCGTGGTGGTGGCGAACGATCGCGCCGCGCAGTCCATCGGCTCCGGCATGCACGGCTCTACCTTCGGCGGCGGACCGCTGGCCTGCCGCGTGGCCCTGGAATTCATGGATATCCTGGACGAACTTCTGCCGCACATCGACAAAATGGGCTGCTACTTCCGCGCCAAGCTCGAAGAGTTGCAGAAGCAGTTCTCCTTCATCCGCGAGGTCCGCGGCCAAGGCCTGATGATCGGTGTGGAGTTGACCTTCCCCGGCAAGCAGCTCGTATTGGACGCCATGGAGCAAGGCCTGCTGATGAACTGCACCCATGACACCGTACTGCGCTTCCTGCCGCCTTACATCGCGACGGAGAAGGAGATCGACCGCGCCGTGGCTATCCTGAAGCGCGTCCTCAAACATGCGGCGAAGCGCGGCGATGCCAAGCCGAATTGAAGAATGGGACCAGCGCTATCGATCCGGCGAACAGGTTTTTGAAACTCCAGCGCCGCTGGTGGTTGAATTCGTCAGCGGCCTCCAGCCGGGCTCCGCACTCGATCTTGCCGCTGGTGCCGGCCGCAACGCTCTGTACCTAGCCGAGCGCGGATGGCGCGTTACCGCAGTGGATGGCTCGCCGGTGGCTATCGACATTCTGCTCGGCCGAGCCCGGGAGCGTAACCTTCGCGTGGATGCCAGAGTTGTGGATTTGGAAGCCGGTGAGTTCGCCGTCCAGCCGGACACGTATCACTTGGTTCTGTCCTGCTACTATCTCCATCGCAGTTTGATTCCCCTGATGAAATCCGCGCTCGTACCCGGTGGCCTGCTGATTATGATTGTGCACGTCGCGGATGCCGATCAGCCGCGGGGCACGCCTACACGCGCATATCCAGGTGAGTTGCGTGCGTTCTTTGACGGCTGGCGCATCCTGCATGATCGGGAAGGCGAGCCAGGAGAATCGGCCCATCGTCACGCTGTAGCCGAGTTGGTGGCGCAGAAGCCGGCTTAGGCTTTGGACCGGTGCTGGGAACGCGCCCGGGGGTGGGGCTCTCGATGGCACGGGGCCCCGGGGTTGGATCCGAGACGCGTCCCAGCTCGCGGGTATTAGCAGCTAAGGTTCCACCCGGTATCGCGATGATTCTACGGGGGTGCGCTCGCCTGGCGAAGTCCAGTCGTCTCACTTTTAGGATAGTCAACTAACCGGATAGTTTAGATTGGTAGCGGGTCTCAATTCCGGTGGTGGCTCCAAGTTGTGTTGGTTCATCCGACACTGGCGGATTCAACCCTCTGAGAGCTAGTTGCCGAGCCAGGTCCGATACTTCCACTTCGCCCTATTTTGAGATCGCCCAAGAGACAGTTATTGACGAATCTGCGTAGCATGGATTCTGCTTGTGGTCTATTGACGCCCCGCAGATTCGTTTCAACCGTGCCGTTTAAGTACCAGCGGAACAGCCCTCGGTCATCAACTTTCAGGTCCCAATTCCAAGTCGAGCCCTCAACCGATGCGACCGCGATCACCTGTGGTTGTTGTGCCATCTGATCATGATACGCCTTCGAATATAAGCTTGCTGAGGCGGGTGGGGTCAGCCTCCGGCAGTGGGGTCACAACCTGACCCGACTTCCCCACCTTCGGTGGTGGCTCCAGTGGAGCCACCCGGTAAGGTATAATTATTCGGGGTGATGAATAAATATAAGGCGGGTGTCGTCGGCTTCAGCGGCTATAGCGGTGCCGAACTCGTCCGCCTCCTCGGTTCCCATCCCGAGGCTGAGCCTGTCCTCCTCGAACATCGTCAGGATCAGGGAGGCCGCCCGGCGCCAGTGAATCATCCGCAGCCTCGCCGGGCGCCTTGTACTCCCGACTCCGTGCGGGCCGAAGGCTTGGCCGTCGTATTCCTGGCCACGCCGCCCGAAGTCTCCATGGATCTTGCTCCCGCCATGCTCGACGCAGGGGCCAAGGTCATCGATCTCAGCGGCGCCTTCCGCCTGCGCGATGCCGCCACGTATTCGCGCTGGTACAAACAGGAGCACACCGCGCCTCAACTGCTCCCAGAAGCGGTCTATGGTCTCCCTGAGTTCTGCCGCCAGCGCATTCGCACCGCGCGCCTGATCGCGAACCCAGGCTGTTATCCTACAGCCGCGAACCTCGCCATCCAACCTTTGATCGCCAGTGGCGTGGCCGATCGATCCGCTGGCATCGTCTGCGACGCCAAGTCCGGCGTCAGCGGCGCCGGGCGCAAGGCCAGCCTCAAAACCAGTTTTTGCGAGGTCACCGACAATTTCTCCGCTTATTCGGTCCTCGACCATCGCCATGTAGCCGAAGTACTGATGGTCTCCGGTATCGACGAGCCGGAGTTCACGTTCACTGCCCATTTGCTCCCCATCGATCGCGGCATCCTAGAAACCATCTATGTGCGCACGCGCAATATCAAGTCGGCCGCAGAGCTCCTCGACATCTACCTCCGTCATTACCAAACGGAAAAATTCGTCCGCCTTTACCAGCCCGGCAGCCTGCCTGAGCTTGCCGCCGTCAATCGCACCAACTTCTGCGACATCGGATTCAAGTTCGACGCGGCCACCGGACGCGCTGTGATCGTCAGCGCAATCGACAATCTGGTGAAGGGAGCCGCCGGCCAAGCCATCCAAAACATGAACCTGATCCTGGGCTGCGAGGAAACGGCGGGCCTCCTTTGAAGGTTCTGATTAAGCTCGGGGGCACTCTGCTCGACGCGGCGGAATCGCGCCAGCGGCTGGCCATCGAAATCTCCGCCGCGGTGAATCAAGGCCTCCATGCCGTCGTGGTTCACGGAGGCGGCAAACAAATGACGCGCTACCTCACCGGGCTTGGCATTGAGAGTCATTTCGTGAACGGGCTTCGCGTCACCACCCCCGAAGTCCTGGACGCCGTGGTCAAAGTTCTGGCGGGTGCAGTAAATCAGGAGCTGGTGGCGGCTTTTGTTGCCTGCGGCGTTCCGGCGGTAGGGCTGAGTGGCATGGACGCCTTGCTCACAGAAGCGCGGCAGATGAGCGAAGAACTAGGTTGGGTAGGTAAGCCAGTACGCTCGGACGCCCGTCTGCTTAATTCACTGATCGAGCTGAAATACTTGCCCGTCGTGGCATGTCTGGCCGGCGATCGCCAGGGCCAGTTCTTCAACGTCAACGCGGATCAGATGGCGGTGTCAGTGGCAGGCGCCCTTCGCGCGGACAAACTCCTGTTCCTGACCGATGTCGAGGGCGTCAAAGGCGAGGATAATGTCGTCTATTCCACATTGAATTCGAATCAATGCCGTGAACTTATCGATTCTGGAGTCGCTACCGGTGGCATGCGTGCCAAGCTGGAATCCGCCATGGAAGCGCTGCAAACGGGTACGGCCGAGGTTGTGATCGCACCAGGCGCCACTCCCGGCATCGTGGGGAAACTGCTGGCTGGAGATCCCATTGGCACACGCCTGGTTGCGGCCGTGGAAGTGTCCAATGCCTAGCACCCTCTCAGAGTTACCGGTTGTTGCCGGATCAGACGCCGGCTCCGGAGCCCTCGTTGTCAGAGGAAACCTGACAATCCGGAAGGCAAGCATGCGCGATATTCCCGCGCTTCTCGGTTTAATCAACTCGTATGCGGCCGAAGGCATCATGCTCCCCCGCACGGAGTTTGAAATCTCCGAGAACATCCGCGATTTCACCGTTATATACGCCGGTTCACAGCTGTTGGGATGCGGCGCGCTGCATTTTTACACGCCGACGTCCGGGGAAATAAGGTCTTTGGCTGTGGCCCCTGCCGCCAAAAGGCAAGGTGTCGGAGTTCTCCTGATAGAAGTTTTGGAGAAGGAGGCCATTAACAACGACCTGCATGCGATATTCGCGTTTACTTATGTTGCCGATTTTTTTCGCAAGCTGGGCTTCCAGCAAGTGGATCGTGGTCTGCTTCCCCTCAAAGTATGGAAGGATTGCTTGTCGTGCCCGAAGTTCCAGTGCTGCGACGAAATCGCTGTACTGAAAGCCCTTAGACCCGATACGGTTTCCGCTTTATCCCTGAATTCTCTCTCCGAACTAGTCCAGCTTCCCAACCCCAAGCGGGTTTGATGCGACGCGCGACTTTTAGCTTTGGTTGCAAAATTCGGCGCCACAATGAGATTTTTCCCTGGCTTTCTCACTACGCCTGTGTATAATTTGTAAACATACTTAGCTAAGACTCCGGGAGGGATCATACGGTCTATGAAGGCACAGACCATTGACGTAAAAGAATCAACCGGAAGGATACTTTGCTGCACGATATTTCGGGCCGGAGGCAAGAAGTTGCTAGCCAAGGGCCACGTGATCAGCGAAGAAGATGCTCGAATGCTCGAGACCGAAGGGATGAACCAGGTCTGGGTGACCGAGTTGGAAGAAGGCGAAGTGGGCGAGGACGACGCTGTGATGCAGGTCGCGAGCGAAATCGGCTGTGGAGCGCTCGAAATCCGTCTTGCCGCTGGGGGAAGGGCGAACCTATTTACCACCGAGGCATGTTGCGTCTTGGTGGACGATGAGCTGTTAAAGCAAATCAATTGCACGGCCAGTATGGCCATCGCCACGTCTCTCAACTTTTCGTTTGCGCGCTCCGGCCAACGGGTGGCCACGGTAAAAAGCACTCCCTTTGCGGTTGCCAAGCCGGAACTGGATGCCATGCTTTCGATCGTGAAAGAAAGAGGTCCCATATTACAGGCCCGGCCTGTCCGCACTCCGGCGGTGGCCATTCTCTACACCGATCCGGTCAACGGTGAACGGGCCAGGCAGTTGTTCGAAAATATTATGCGTCAGCGTTTGGATCGCATCGGAAGTAGCGCCAGTTTTGTCCTCTCGTCGGTGGAAGAGGAGAGCGCTGTGTCCCGTTCGCTCCAACACCTGCTCCGCGCCAAACCAACCACCGTCCTGATCGCATCCACTACAGCCCCCGCTGGTCCCGACGATGTGATTGGCCGCGCCATGATTAAAGCCGGGTGTCACATTGAGCGTTTCCTGGCACCGGTGGAGCCTGGCAATCTCTTCTTGCTGGGCTACAAAGACGATGTTCCCATCGTGTCCGCGCCCGGCTGCTTCCGCTCCGCGAAACCCAACGTCGTGGATTTGATGCTGCCGCCGATGTTGGCCCGTTACCGTGTCTCTGGCTGGGAAGTCGCCTGCCTGGGGCATGGCGGATTGCTCGCCTAACTTCTGCACTCCACTCCACGGGCTGGCCCTCATTTCGCCCGTGGATGCTCTTCCAGCCGGACGCCCACCAGCGCCCGGTTTTTTTTCGTCCTCCCTGCTACGCTTACCCCAAGCCCTCTATGATGGATCTGGTCCGCGTTGTTGAAACTGCGATGGGTGCGGCGGCGGTGTCTGCCGGAGCGCTGGTATACGCGGTTCGCGTTCCTTCTTGCTCCTGGATCGCTCCTTCCGTCCACCGCGGTACGGACACCCGGCCCGCCATCGCTCTTACTTTCGACGACGGACCCAGCGAATCCACCCCCGAACTGCTCGAAATCCTGGCTCAATACCGCGCCCCGGCTACCTTCTTTGAATGCGGCGTCAATGTTCGCCGGCTGCCCAGCGTGGCGCGCGAGGTGGCGGCCGCCGGACACGAAATCGGCAATCACACCCACACCCATCCTCTCCTCGCGCTCCAACCAGCCGCATTCATCGATCGCGAGCTAACCGCCGCCCAGGAAGCCATCCAACACGCCACTGGACAGCGGCCGCGCTATTTCCGGGCGCCTTATGGCGCGCGCTGGTTCGGTCTGCGAGCCGCGCAACAGCGCCTGGGTCTCAGCGGTGTGATGTGGAGCACCATTGCGCTAGACTGGAAACGGCAGACACCCGCCGTTGTTCCCCGCTTGCTCCATGGCGCGACCAGGGGCGCGATTCTCTGCTTGCACGATGGCCGAGTTCTTGAGCACCGCCCCGACATCGGTGTCACACTCCAAGCCGTTCGCGAACTTTTGCCAAGATTGACGCAGCAAGGTTTCCATTTCGAGAAGGTGACGGATATCCTATGTCCTACGAAGAACTGACGGCGCGGGTCAGAGCCGTTATTGCCGCCAGCCAGCATCTTCCCCCGGAGAAGGTCACCGCCGACAGTACCTTCCTGGAACTGGGAATCGATTCGCTGGACGGCATCAACATCCTTTTCGCGGTGGAGAGCGAGTTCAACATTAATATTCCAGACGAGGCCGCCCAAAACCTGCGTTCGGTGCGCGACGTCATCGACGGCATCGCGAAGTTGTTGGAAGGCGGAGGGAACCAGGCGGCGGTTAGCGCCTGACATGCCGCACCGCGTGGCCGTCACCGGCCTGGGCGTTATCTCGGCGCTGGGCGGCAATAGCAGCGAATTCTGGCAGGCGCTTCAGGCCGGCCGCCCCGGTATTGCGCCCATCCAGGCCGTCGATCCAGCGCTGCTGCGTTTCTCCAACGGCGCCGAGGTCCGAAATTATACGCCTGCGCAATATTTCGACGAAAAAGAAATCGGATTACTGGACCGTTTTGCGCAATTCGGCGCGATTGCGGCGCGTGAAGCCATCGCTCAAGCGGGCATCGAATGGACGCCGGAATTGCGCGAATCCACCGCCATCGTGACCGGCTCCTGCACTGGCGGTCAAACCACCGAGGACGAGGGCTTCGTCAATCTCTATCGCAACAACAATCCGCGTGTGAACCCGTTCACCATTCCTCGTACCATGGAAAACGCGGCCGCCAGCCGCATCTCGCTCGAGACCGGAGTGGTGGGGCCTACCTACACAATTTCCACCGCCTGCTCGTCTTCCAACCACGCCATCGGACAAGCTTTTTGGATGGTGCGTAGCGGCGCAGTGGCCATGGCCATCACCGGCGGAAGCGAGGCCGTCTTCAGTCTCGGGTTCCTCAAAGCGTGGGAGGCCATGCGCGTGGTCTCGCCGGATACTTGCCGCCCTTTTTCGAAGGACCGGCGCGGTTTGATCCTGGGCGAGGGTGCGGCCATGCTGGTTTTGGAGCCGCTGGATGCCGCTCGCGCGCGCGGCGCTCCGATTCTCGGCGAGATCGCCGGCTTCGGTATGTCGTCGGATGCCTTCCACATCACCCAGCCTTCTCCCGATGGGGCAGCTCGCGCCATGCGTGCGGCACTCTCCGACGCCAGGCTAGGGCCCGACCAGATCGGATACATCAACGCGCACGGCACCGCGACGCTCGCCAACGACGCGACAGAAACCGCCGCCATCCGCAAGGTCTTCGGCGCGCATGCCGATCAACTCGCGGTCAGTTCTACTAAATCGATGCATGGCCATACCCTGGGCGCAGCGGGCGCCATCGAAGCCGCCGCCACCGTGCTCGCGTTGCAGCACGGCGTTCTTCCCCCCACGGCAAACTTCACTGAACCCGATCCGGCCTGCGATCTGGATGTGATCCCCAACATCGCCCGCCCCGCCACTCCCGAGTTTGCGCTTTCCAACTCATTCGCCTTTGGAGGTTTGAACGCGGTGCTCGCCTTCCGGCGGGTGGAAACTTAAGCTTCCGGCCCGCGTCAACAGCATGGGGTGTTCTATGCCTGACGAAGATATCACTGTCAGCACCATTGACGATCTATCCGATGTGGCTCATGCCCACGATGAGCCTCGCAAACTGAGCGATTACAGACCAACGAATATGCCTTTGTCCAAGTCTGAAATCGAACAGGACGAAGCGAAGGACACGGCGCACGAAGGATGGGCGCCGCGCACTACCGAAAATATCGGCGATATGACCCCGCTTCCCGAACGCCCAACTGAACCGCGACCGTAAGGACTTCTGAAAAACCAGATGGAGCCTCGCGTTCAGACTGCTTCGCAGAGGCCGACGAGAAGTGGGACGGTGCGGGGCGTTGGTTCGCGCCCAACATGAGACGGCCCCTGGCCGTGTTGGTAAAATCGAATCATGAGCGTGTCCAAGCATAAGTCGCAATCCGGGAGGAAGATCCCAAAGAGCACGAACACACAGCTCAACGACAAGCTCAGCAGGCTAAAGAAGCGGGACTACATTGTGGGCGACTCGGATGACATCATGCACATCGATTGGCTCAGTGAATGGAGTGAGATGAAAACCTGCACCCGCTTCCTGACGGTCGCGGCGAAGAATGAACGTTCGAACAGATATGGCTAAAATCAAAAAGACCGACGATGAATGGCGCAAGCAGTTAACGCCTGAACAATACGCGGTCACGCGGAAGAAGGGTACCGAGCCCGCGTTTACCGGCAAACACTGGGACAATCACGAGCCCGGTATCTATAAGTGCGTGTGCTGCGGAACGCCGCTGTTTGAATCCGACACCAAGTACGACTCGGGAACCGGGTGGCCGAGCTTTTGGTCGCCCATATCGCCGGACAACGTCCGAGTGGAGACGGACACGGCCCATGGCATGCGGCGCGTTGAGGTGTTGTGCGCGAAGTGCGATGCCCACTTGGGCCACGTCTTCGACGACGGACCTAAGCCGACGCGCCAGCGCTACTGCATGAACTCGGCGTCGCTCGACTTCGAGAAGATAAGATAGACGAGCGAGCCTATTCGCTGAGCTCGGGAACCAGTTCCACGCGATCCATGGCGAGGAATGTTCGGATATGGGGATGGGGGGATTTGTCCAGATCCGCCACGGGGCCAAAATAAATCGCCTCTCCTTGGTACAGCACCACGACGGTGTCCGCTACTTTGCGCATCAGGTCCAGATCGTGCGTCACCACCACTGCGGTTAGCTTGAGATCGCGCTTCAGCTTCAGCATCAACTGCGCCAGAATGTCGGACATGATGGGATCCACCATGGTGGTGGGTTCGTCATAAAGAATACATTCGGGCTGAGCGGCTAGGGCGCGCGCGATGGCGACGGCGCGTTTGTAGCCAGTGGAAAGGTCGGCCGGGTAGGCATCTTTGAATTGCAGCATGTCCACCATAGAGAGCAGGCCGTCGACCACATCTTCCTTGTTGTGCTCATCATAGTCGTCGCGCAACTCGAGGGAAAACAGGATGTTCTCGCCCACCGTGAGCGAGTCGAACAAAGCGCCGCTCTGGAACACCATGGTGACCTTTTTGCGGATTTCACGGAGCTGCGCCTCGGTATAGTCGGTGATGTCCTGGTAGGCCACAAAGATACGGCCTTGGTCGGGCTTCAGGAAGCCCATGATGTGGCCGAGACTGACGGATTTGCCTACGCCGCTACGGCCGATGATGGCCACGGTTTCGCCGGCGTTAACGTAAAAGTTGGAATCTACTAAAACGGGGCGATCGAACGTCTTATAGACATGGCGAAACTCGATGTAGTGGAGTTTGTCCGTCATATCCACACCGGCAGCCAGCGGGGCCGGTACGTCACGGCACCTTCGCCTCGAATTCGGCCCATTCCGGGGGAGTGTTGACGTTGGCCAGCTCGGAGGCATCCACCTTCACCCAGATGGCTCCTATTTCTTTTACGAAGTCCCTCATTCTTAGCCGTTTATCGCGAATGGAGCGGGTCAGCGCCGGCAGGCAGCGCCGATGGTAGACGGCGCACAGAGGCTCCGGCTGGCCGTAAGGTCCCATGGCTGTGACGCAGTTGCGTTCCGCTGTCTCAGCCCGGCGAAGCAGCTCGCCCAGGAGCTCCGCGGAGACGGACGGCATATCGCAGGCCACCACCAGATTCCAGTCTGTTTCGGTGATCCGCAGGGCGGTGTAAATACCGCTCGCAGGTCCGCAACCGGGCAGCTCATCCGGAAAGACGGCCAAGCCGAGATGGCCAAGCCGATCCGGATCCCCGATGAGGGTTACGGAACCGGCCGCCTCCTTCACTATTTTTGCGACGTGCTCCACCAGGGTTGTTCCGCGATAGGGCAACAACGCCTTGTCCTGGCCCATGCGCTTGCTTGCCCCACCGGCCAGCACAAATCCCGACGCTTGCATGAGAGAATAATACCATTAGCGTCCGGATCGCTCAGCGGAAAGAAAAGTTTGCGGACGGAAGGAATCCGGTTATAATCGGGTAGAACAAAAGGATGCGATTTTGTTTGGATCTTATTCTGGGAGCGGTGGTTCTTGGAAATCTAGGCGCTGCTAGCCTGCCAGCGTCCCAGGCGTCCGGCAATCCCGGAGCGGACCCGCACACCATCCGCGCCGTGTGGGTGGTCAAGGTGGATACGCGCACCGGCAAGCTGGTACGAACGCTTGTGGCGCCGCCGAAGCCGGCTGGCACGGACGAAGATGTCCGCGGTTTGGTTGCCGAAGCAGCCAGGAATTTCGACGTGAATCCGCTACTAGTAGATTCAGTAATCCAAGTGGAAAGCAACTACAATCCGTTTGCGGTCTCGCCGAAAGGGGCGCAGGGCTTGATGCAGCTGATGCCCGGCACGGCCCAACGGTTCGGTGTGACGGACAGCTTCGATCCAAAGCAGAACATCGAGGCCGGTGTCCGCTATCTGAAATTCTTGCAGGACACGTTTCAGGACGATCGGCTGGCGATCGCGGCCTACAATGCCGGTGAGAAAGCCGTGGCGAAATACAAAGATGTGCCGCCGTATCCGGAAACCGTGAGCTACGTCGCCAAAGTAGGCAAGAAATATGGGCAAGCCAAACGTGTGGCTGTGAACAACGAGACGAATGCAGAGCAGGCGAAGTCGGCCCCCAACTCAAATGAAGAGGCGCCCAGGCACATTCTTGCGTATGTGGATCCAGAGGGCAAGCTGCACATCGCAACTCGATAGGAAATCCATGCTACACCTCCCCCGGAACAAGCATGGCCGCAGTGAGTCTGGCAACAGCCGCACGCGCTCCAACACCGCGCGGTGGTGGCGGCCGGCAGCATTGCTGCTCATCGCTCTCAGTACCTCGCTCGCAGTGGCCGTCGCGGAGCCGCATCATGTCACTGCCGTTCGCTTCTGGTCGCTGGGCGGCGTGACGCGGATCGCAATCGAGACGGACGGCGATTTTCAAGTCAAGTCGGATCGTTTGGACAATCCCGACCGTCTGTTCTTCGACCTGACTGGGACCACACCCACGCTGAGCCATAAGTCCATGACCGTGATTCCAGTCTCGGATCATTTTGTCCGGCAGATCCGGGTGGCCGAGCCGCAGCACAACGTCACCCGCGTCGTGCTGGACCTGGAAACCTCGGTTGAATCCACGATTTCGCGCTTAGACAATCCCAGCCGGCTGATCATCGAGCTCCGTGCGTCCGGCAGTGCGCCGGAGACCAACCAAGCGCCCCTAAAGTCGCCGCCAGCTCTGATCCCTACCTCCAAACCCGTCCAGCACGAGCGCCGGCCATTCACACCGCCGCCAGCCGTACAACCCCCGGCCGCTCCTGTCGTGCAGCCGCAAGAGGCTGCGCTTGAGCCACCTCCCGAGTTGCAATCGCGATTCACCGCGCTGCCTGCTCAGGCCATATTGCCGGTGAACTACAAAACGGCTCCCGCACCCGCCCGAATAAGCGCCACATCGGTATTAGGGAAGCCGGATTCTACCTCCATCGGTAGCGCCGTATCGAACACCGTGCTTTCGAGTTCGTCGCTTTCAAATACACCCCCTGCCCCCATCGAGACCGCTCTCCCCGCCAAGCGCAATTCTTCAGGCGACCGCTCGATGATTCGCGTGCTGGGGCTTAAGGTGGGGCGCATCGTGCTCGACCCCGGTCATGGCGGCCATGACACGGGAACCGTTGGGCCGGACGGCTTGCGGGAAAAAGATCTGGTTTTGGATGTCGCCCAGCGGCTGGGCCGGTTGATTGAAACGCGCATGGGGAGCGAAGTGATTTTCACCCGCTCCGACGACACATTCATTCCGCTGGAGCGCCGCACGGAAATCGCCAACGAAGCCAAAGCCGACCTGTTCCTATCCATTCACGCCAACTCTTCGCCGCTGCGCAGTGCCGCGGGCGTGGAAACCTACTATTTGAACTTCACCACTTCACGCAGCGCACTCGATCTGGCATCTCGGGAAAACTCGGGTTCGCAGATGACGGTTTCCGAGTTACAGGGGCTGCTCCAGAAGATCGCTCTCAAAGACAAAGTGGAGGAGTCGCGCGAATTTGCCAGCCGCGTGCAAACCGCGTTGTTCACCTTGTCGGCGAAAACGACGGACACGCGCTCGAAAGATCGTGGAGTAAAAAGGGCTCCGTTTGTAGTATTGATCGGCGCGTCGATGCCGTCAGTGCTGGCCGAAATCGGGTTCGTTAGCAACGCGCATGATGAAACTGTGATGCGGCGCGAGGATTATCGCGAACGCACCGCCGAGGCGCTCTATAAAGGGATCTCTAGCTACGCCAGTTCACTGAGCCACTTTCAGGTCGCGCAACGGCATTGATTACCGGCTCCCTGAGGTCGCGGCTCTGTTAAGGCACTACGACGACGGCAGTTTCGGACGGTGAGTCTACGGGGACCGGGTCGGGCTTGCAGGACAGGATCTCCACGCGATTGCGACCGGACTTTTTCGCAACATAGAGGGCCTCGTCTGCCTTGCGGATCAATACCTCCGGCGTCCACCTCTCTCCGGGCAGAGCGGTGGTGACCCCAAAACTGGCTGTTATGCGAACGGAGGTATCATTCAACGACATCTCCGTCTGGCCGAGTTGCTTGCGCAAGCGATCGGCCTGCGCATAGCTATCCACCTCACTGCAGCCTGGAAACAGAATGAGGAACTCCTCGCCGCCGTAGCGGCCAATGGAATCGTATTGGCGAATGCTATTCTGCATGCGGCGGGCTGCCTCGCGGAGGACGGCATCGCCTGCCAAGTGTCCGTAGGTGTCGTTGACGTGCTTGAAATGATCCAGGTCGACGATCACAACTCCTAACGGCCGAGAGTCGCGCTCGGAGCGGGCCAGCTCGCGACCCAGTTCACCCAGGATGGAACTCCGGTTCCATAAGCGTGTCAGCGAATCCCGCGTAGCCTGATCCCGGAGGTCTTCCCGCGCTTTCAGCAGCTGGGACTGCAGGTCCACCAGCCGGGTGCCGGCCCGGAGCCGGACTTGAAGCTCATTCTGGTCGAAAGGCTTGGTGATGTAATCGTCGGCGCCCGCATCCATGCCCTCAATCAGGTCTTCCTTCTGGCTCTTGGAGGTAAGCAGCAGGATGTAGGTGTAGGGCTCGCTATCGCGTTCGCGAATGCGCTTGCAAACTTCGACGCCGGTCATCCCAGGCATCATCCAGTCCAGAATGATGAGAGCCGGAGCGTCTTCGCGCTGCAAAAGTTCCAAGGCTTCGGCGCCATCGCAAGCGACCATTACCTCGTAGCCCCATTTGCGTAACGTAGCTTCGAGCAAATGCCGTGAGACTATGCTGTCATCTGCGATTAGAATCTTCACCGAATATCCGCGAACTTCCCTTGCCGTTACTTCAAGTGATTTGGATCTACTTTCCTCATCGGCCGGGAGGGAGAGTAACGTTAGCGTGGTAGAGCCCGTTAAGAGAATCGTCGGCTGAGCCTACGGGAAGGCTACCGCCCGGACGCGGGGAAAGGCCTTAGTACTTGCGACACATTTCGATGATGCCTTCAGTTTTCGCTCCCGGAAGCATGACGAATGGCTTGCTCCAATTGGTCCTTGGAAAGTTCGGTACTGATGAAGAGCTCTTGCCGTGCACCCGCGCTGAGTGCAATGGCCTTCCATCCGTTGGTGGTGGGCACGGTCACGCGGATTTTGATCTCGCCTTTGGCATCCCGCACCGGGCGGATTACGCCGGGAATGATAGATCGAATCGCTGCCGGATTGTCGTCCAGCAGGCGCTCCAGAACCTTTCGCAAGCCGTCCAGGATGCTGTGCTCTACTTTGAGCTTTCCCTGGACTTTTCTCAGTCGCATGGCAGGCTACTTGAAGCGCTTGCGGTACTGGAAATCGATGCTGAAAGCCCCGTTTTCATCCCGCAGCGCCACAGCCGACCATTTCCGGCTGAAATCCCACTGGACACGCACAATCTGCTGGTTGGTGACGGCCAGATTGGTGATGTAGGTGAGGGTGACGTCGGACGATACCTGCTGTTCCATGGTGAGCCGGGCCTGCGGCACGATGGTGACGTCAGTGAGCTGCGGATCGATCTTGATATGGCTGACCCCAAAGAATTTCTGGAGGCGCCCGGAGTTGGGCGCGATGGCCTGAGAGAGGAGCGAGTTGCTGCCGGTTCCGAGTCCGAGATAGCTGTTGTTGATGTTCGTGGTCGCCTGCGAGGTTGCCAGAGGACCGGCGGTGGAGGGAGTGCGTCCCACGGCCAGCAAGGCGACGATGTCCGAAGCCTCCAGCGGAGGATCGGACCGATACGAGAAATTCAGCTTGTTCAAGGAGCCTGAAAAGCTGATGTCCACCGTGATGCCTCGCACCGTGGTGGATAAGTCCATGTTCAGCACCGGCTCGATCTTGGCCGGATTGTTAAAACTGATTTCGCCGCGGTTGATGCTGTATTTGTTTCCGAAGAATTCGATCTGGCCCGAGTTGACCGTGATATGCCCCAACAAGATCGGGCGTTCCGGAGTGCCGCGTACGCGCAGGTCCGTATCGGCTTGAATGTTCCGCGTAAGTGAGGTTTCCACTTCCAGCGTGTGCAGCGTCACCACGCGCACATCCAACTGAACTCCCTGCAGATACTCATTAGGAGCGGCAGCCACCGGCGTGGTGGTGGAAGCCAGCAACGCGCCCACATCGGTGCGGGGATTGAAGGCCGCGCGGGTAACGGAGACCGATCCGGACAACACGCTGCTCTCAGACGTACCAACCAAAGCGAGCGAGCCGTCTGCCGTAACGCTGATGCCCTCTGGGGAGCGATACCTGACGTTGCGCGCTGTGGCCTGCAGGCGATAAACCAGAGCGGCCCCACGGAAGCCCAGGAAACTGCCGCTTTCGAAGGAAATGTCCCCGCCGCCGCTTTTGCCGCTCAGTTCCTGCACCGTGGCTCGGTTGCGATCGAACAGGATCAGACCATTGGCACTATCCACGCCGTTCGGAACGTCGCGCAGAAACAAGGAGGCGTTCTTGAGTTCAAGCCGGCCTTCCACTTGTGGTTCGGTAAGGGGCCCATGGATGGTGACGTTGATGATGGATGCGCCAGCGCCCAGCAAATCCGGGTTGAAGAGCTGAAGAATCGAGAAGTTAATGCGGCCTTGGATGGCCACATCCCAGGGATTCTTCGAGTTCAGCGCCAAGCGGCCGGTGGCGTCCAAAGTGGTGTCCTTGGCGATAAAGCTGGCATGCCCGAAATCGATGGAACTGGTGGTGGCCACGACATGCAAGGGCTGCGCATTCCGCAAAACCAGATCTTGCAGAACGACACCCGAGACCAGACGAGCGTTGGGGCTGGCGTTCAGCTGCACGGTGGACAGCGTCACGTCGGCCTTCATCGCAGAGGGTTGATTCAGCGGCCCCGAAATGATGGCGTCGCCCTCAATGAACCCATCGAAAGGAAGATCCTGGCGGACGTGTTTCCCGGGAGTCAAATCATGCAAAGTGGCGAACGAGATCCTAGGGATGGGAACGCGCGCTTCGCCCCGATAATCGCCTTCCATGCGCCACTCGCCGCTGCCATGGATCTGAACATCATCCAAGGTGGCGGTCGCCGCAAGCGTCAGCATGGGCAGCTTGGTGGCGGCGGTAACAGTGAGATTGCCGTAGGCGCGGCCGTTCAGCGCGGCATTGCGTACGGTGAGGTCGCCATTCAGCGACGTCAAATCCACGACGCCGTTTACAATCTTGGCCCCGCCGCTGGCCTTCAAATCCAGACGTCCGCCCAGGCCGCTTTCGACATCCTGCAGGTGCTGGATGCCGCTGAGATCGACGCCGCTGGTTGCCACGTCAAATCGGAGGGAGCCGTCTTTCCAGTCGCTGGCGGGATGATTGTAGTCGCCCGATAGCGTGATGCGGCCCGCACCGTTGCGGGCTTCACCATGCGTAAGTTCGAGCGCCGTGGTTGTAAGCGTGACATCGCCGCGAGCCTTTCCAAAATGCTCGTCGTAAACGATGAGATTTTCGAGCGTCACTGTGCCGGCCACCAAGGGCGATTCGAGCGAACCGGAAACGTGAACGGCGGCGGAAACCAACCCAGTGGCAGGGGGAGCCTTCCACCCTGCTTCGGCGGCCAGCGTCTGAATGTCCGCGGTACGCAACGAGACAGCGGCCGAAACCGGACTGGTCCCTTCCAGCTTCCAATCGCGCAAACCGGCCCGTCCGTTCCCTTCCAGGCGCATCTTGCCCTCATCCACCGTGATGGCCTGCAGCACGGCGTTGGATCGATCGAGAGTGAAAGTAGACGTGACACGGTCCAATTGGTGGCCGTCCAATTTCAGCTTGTCGGCGCCGGCCGTGCCGGAGATCTTTGGATCCGGGAGTCCACCCTTGACAACAGCGTCGATGCGCGCGACGCCGTCCTGCAATTCCACCGGCCACTGGGCGGGCGTTTGAGCGCCCAGGGCGCGCAAAACAGGAAGCGCGTCGCTCAGATTCCTGGAAACTACATGCACCGAGAGATTTTCGCCCAAAGTTCCGGATAAGGCGGCGTGCGTGGAACCTACATCAACTTGAGAATTGCCGAGTCGCAGTTTTCCCGCGCGTTGATCGTAGTCGATGGCAAGCGAGCCCTGCACCGGTATGCCGTCGCCTGCCTTCGGTTTCAGGTCGAGCATCGCGCTGGCGCTCACCCCCGCCAGTCCGTCAGGCGTCACTTGCCCAGCCAGTTGCAACGAGCCACTGAAGGTTCCGTTGAGCGCCCCGGTCTGCCGCGCCGTCAGTCGGCCCACCTCCGCGATGGTGACGCCATCGATTTGGCCTTTCACGGCTATCCGCTTGAGTTCGGTGATCTGCGCCACGCCTCGAAAGGTTCCATCGGGAGCAGACAGTTGCAGATCCGTCAGGTTGATCTTGTCGGGAGTGAGGTCCGCGTTGGAGCTCATCGCAATGTCGTGCATCCCCAGACCCTGGTGAACGTAGCCGAGCGAGCGCCCTGTGAGCTTTCCGATAAACCGATCGGAAGACGATCCGCTGGCGCTGACGTGACCCTGCAACCACAAGTTTCCGCGCGGTTCCAGCGGAGTCCGGACCAATCTGTTCAGATCCTGTACTGGAAGAGCGGCGATAACGTCGAAATCCAGGCGAGGCGAGTACAGGTTGTCGATGTTCCCCGTGGCCTCGATTTTCATTCCGCCCGAGGCCAGGTTCATGCGCAGCACTTGAATGGTGTTTCTGCCGAGTTCCACCTGCGAGTCCAGCGCAAACTCGGTGGGAGCCCGCAGCTTAGGCGAGGAGACTCGCATGAGTCCCGAAGAAATAGCACAGAGATAGCGCGGCCCCGCAGGTTGATAAACCAGCGACATCTGCAAATGCTCTCCGATGGCATCGAGTGGAACGCGCCAGGAATTATAGTCCGCGATGCCGCGCCGAAGCTCGATGTGCTGCACATGCAGATCGAGGAGATCTTCCACCACGTTCTGGTTGAAGCGCGGGATCTTCGGTCTCGGAATATTCGTCGATCCGTCCGGACCAAGCGTGATGTACGCGTGCGGGCTCTCGACAATGAGCGATGCGATGTCTACCTTTCTCTCCAGAGCTGAAATGATTTTCAAGCCGATTTGAATTTTGTCAGCGCGAAACAAGGGTGGCGCAGAGGGTGGCTCCGTGCCATGCAGGACGAAGGGCGCTACCTCGGCCGTCAGGTCCCGCCAGTTATAAGAGAAGCTGCCGATCTCAACACGGCCGCCGGTGGCACGTTCGACGACGGAGACCATTCTAATCCGGACCAGGTTCTTGAACCACGTGGTCTGCACCAGCACAACACCGGCGACAACCAGAGCGATCCCGAGGACCGCCAGGCCAAGGAAGCTGAGGGCGACGATCTTAGTGCTTCGCCTCATTTCATCGCCGGGTCGAGGTACGTGATGGTGACTTGGTTCCGCGTATCTTTGATCCACTGGTCCAACGCCTGGTCGATTCGCTTCTGAGTCAGGATCTCCTCGATCTGATCGCGCGATTCCTCAAGAGTCGGAATCGGCTTGATTCCCTTTTGCTCCCAATCGGATACTTGCTGTCGATAATATGCTTGCACATCCGCCGGCGCAATCTGTATTCCGGGCCGGAAACGGTAATCGATAAAGCGCAAAAGCGTCAACTGCCACCATAAGCGGCGGGTCAGTTCTTCCAGCGTGATGCTGTAAGACTGAAGCGCATTCTGAAACTCGGCTTCGCTGGAATACATGGCCTGCAGACTTTGCAGCGATTCACCGGCTTCGCTCAGCTCGGGGAGAGGATAGTGGCTCAGATCCATTTCGCGCTTGATCAACGCCTGTTCGATCAATCTGTCGGCCGCCTGTTTCTTGGCATCGGCGTTTAAATCGAGCTTCTCTCGGTTCAGGAAAGCAGTTACTCGAACTTCTTCATCCACTTGGGATTGGGTGATCACCTGGTTGCCGACGGTGATGACGATGCGATCGATGATCTCGGGGAAGGCGAGGACGGAATTCAGAAGACAGAATACAGAAGCCAGAATAAGGAAGGATGTTCCGCTTCCTCCGTGCTGAATTCTGAATTCTGAATTCTGAATTCTGTTTTGTGCCTTCTGACTTCTCATTAGAACGCTTGCCCCAGCGAAAAGTGGAATTGGAACACATTAATGCGCTGCACGGTCTGTGGTACCGACGAGCCGGGGACCCCACATTGGTACAACTGATTGATGGAGCCTTCGCAGCCGAAAAAGCGCGGCGAGTTCGGGCTCAGCGAAAAATCGACACGAACCGGGCCCAGGGGCGTCCGGTAGCGAAGTCCGAATCCGAAACCCTGGACGCTGTAGTCGAAGTTCTGCAGGTTGGGTTGCCGGAATTGCAGACTGATCCTGTTCACGGCGGAGTAAACGTTTCCCAAATCGTTGAACAGCACGCCGCCCAAGTTATCGCCAAACAGCGGGAAGCGCAACTCAATCGTGTTCATAAACAGCGCGTCGCCACCTATAGGGAAGCCGGTGATTGGATCGCGCGGTCCAGCCTGGAAATCAGGAAACGCGCGGTTGGAGAAGGAGCCACCGCCGAAGAATCGCTCTGCCAGCGGGATCTCCGACGATCCGGCGTAACGTTCGATTAAGCCGAAATCCGTTGTGCGCGCCAGCACCAGGTCCTTGGTGAGCTGATAGTAAGAGGAATTGCGCGCCACCACTCGCCCGAAACCGGTCTGAGATCCCAGCCCATGCAAGGCCAGGGCGAGATCGATGCTGGTGTAAGTTCCATGATGCGAGTCGATTGGATCGTCCCGCTTGTCCTGGATGAAGCTCATGGAGGGAACCAGGACATGAACCGGCTGCGCGAGCAAAGGGATCAGATCGGGACTGATGAGGGGAGTTCCAAGGATAATGGCGTCGCGATATGTAATGCGATATTGAAGCGTGTCGGCTTTCGACAGCTTTTGCCCCAATTGAATGGAACCTTCCTCGCGCTGCGCGGAGAAGGTGCGGATGTCGTGCGAACGATCGAACAATCCGGAGAACTGCAGGCTCAGTTTCGGATCGCCCAGGAATTGCGGAGCCACGTAGGTAAGCAGAGCGCGTTGCTCGAGCGTGGAGATCAGCGTCTGCAAGCTCATGGTGTGGCCTAGGCCGAAGAAATTCAGGCGGCTGATGCCGAAGGAAAAGCGCGGACTAAAACCGGTGACTCCGGCCGGAGAATCGAGCGACGTCGTGCCGCCGCCGATGCGGCCGATCTCCGCGCCCACGCCGACGTTCATCGAATAGCGTCCCGCTTCTTCGATGGAATAAAGCACGTACTTGGTAGGCTCGTCGCCGTCCGGATTCTGAATAGCCGCGTCGACCCGCGAAAAAATGCCGAGATCGTATAAGCGCCGCTGGCTGCCGTTAATCTCGCTTTGAGAGAGCGGGTCGCCAGCGCGCAGGCTGATACGGTCCGTCACCAGGTCCGGCCGGGTTCGTTTTAGCCCATCCACCACTACGTTGCGCACGTAAATGCGTTCGCCGGGCGTCACGATAAACGTCAGATCCATGTAATTGGCCTGGGGCGAGGGGGCGGAGGTGAAGTCGAATTTCGCGGCGGGATAGCCGTTGTTGAAATAGTAGTCGAGCACGTTGTCGCGATCGGTGGCGATGTTCAGGTCGCTGTAAGGTTGTCCCTCCGTGGAATGCAAGAGCAGCATCAACGCGGGTCGTGACTCTTCCGAAATGCCTTGCAATGTGAGCTTGGAAACGAACCATTGGGAACCTTCCACGATTTCGACAAAGATCGCCAGGTGGGCGGCGGCCCCGTTGTAATCGTCCAGCACCCGCGAAGTGACCGCTACGTCGCGGAAGCCATTGCTGCGATACAGGGTCCGGATCGCGTCCATATCGCGCTCCAGCGCGGCGTGGCTGTAGCGGCCATAACGATAGCGGACCAGCGTGGCTGGTATCACCGTCATACGCTCGCGAATGGTGGCGTTGTCGAAATAATGATTGCCGTGGATCTCCAGCTTCACAATCTTGTGCCGGACGCCCAGGTCCACGCGGTAATCGATTAATTGCTCACCGTTGGCGGGCGTTGCCGTCATGTATTCGGCTTTGGCGTCGAAGTACCCTTGCGTCTCGAAGTAGGTTGCCAGATCGCGCGAACCCTCCTCCAGCAGATCCCGATCCACGGAGCGCTCTTCATAAATGGGCAACAGGCTGCGCAGTTTTCCGGACGACAGCTTCGCGCCGCGCAGACGCACCAGCACGGGAGGACCGGGATTAATCGCCAGCACGGGCGTGACGGTGTTGAGGCCGGAATGATAATCCAGGCTCACCAGCTTCACTTGAGCGAGCAAGCGATCGTGTTTGGGATACCAGGATCGAATGTTGTCGATTCCATTCTGAAGGCGCGTCTCGGTGAGCTGGTGCCAGCCGAACAACCCGCCGAATCGCTTCCAGCCGCTGGAATGGATCAGGTTTTCGACCGGGCGCAGGGTATCGCCGTTGGCCACCAGCCCGTCGAACTTAGCACGCGGACCGGGGTCCGCGTGAAAATCGATATGGACCTCTTGCGTGGATTCCCGCGTGGATGTGGCGGGCTCGACACCGGCATTGTAGAAGCCATTCCGCTTCAGCAAATCGGCGATACGGTCCACCGCCGCGGTGGTATCGCCCGGTACATAAGCCCCGCCGAGGGTGAGCTTGGTGGCCACCAGCAACTGCCCTTCGTTGGGCGGCTCCGGCACTCCTTTCACGTCAAAGTAGCCGATAAAATAGGCCGGTTTGGTGATGAATTTTAGATTCACTCCGGGCCCGGTGAGAGTGGCATCCACGGCGATATCTGCGTACTCGCCGGTTTGATACAACCGCTGGATGGAATCGCGCAAGTCCGAGGCGTGCAGCGGTTGGCCGATCCGCAACGGAAGCATCGCCATCAATTGGTCGAAAGTAAGCGGCTGCATCGCCGGATCGAACTGCACGGCGGCGATGGGCTTTCCTTCGTATTCATTGGACGCCGCGTTCAGCAGGATCGAGCAGAGGGCGGCGAGCAGGGGCGTACTGATCCACAAGCCCAGCCGAGTTGACACAATCGACCATCTTAACGCATCGCCTCCTGGCAGAATGCCCCGGTTGGTACCATCTGGTTGGATGAGGCGGCATCGATGACCCCCGGCGATCGCGAACGCTATTCGCGACAGATCCTGTTTGCGGGTCTTGGCGAAGAGGGCCAGCAACGTTTGTTGGACGCTCGCGTTGCGGTGGCTGGTTGCGGCGCACTGGGGAGCTTTCAGGCTGGAGCTCTGGCACGGGCGGGGATTGGCTTCTTGCGGATCATCGACCGGGACTATGTCGAGCTGAGCAATCTGCAGAGGCAATGGCTGTTCGATGAATGCGACGTGGAACAGGGTTTGCCGAAGGCGGCGGCAGCGGCGCGTAAGATCGCGGGAATCAATGCCGGTGTCCAGGTGGAGCCGATGGTGGCGGATCTAACCCCTTCTAACGTGGAGGACTTACTGGGCGGCGTGGATCTGATCCTGGATGGCACCGATAACTTTGAAACAAGATACTTGATCAATGATTTCGCCGTGGAGCGCGGCATTCCGTGGGTGTATGGGGCGGCGGTGGGCAGCTATGGGATCTCGATGCGGGTGATTCCCGGCAAGACGGCATGTCTGCGGTGCATTTATCCCGATCCGCCTTCGGGCGTGCAACCAACGTGTGAGACGGCAGGGGTCTTGGGTACGATAACAGCGCTCATCGCGAGTTGGCAGATCAGTGAAGCGATCAAGATCCTCTGTGGCGTTCAGCTGCCGGCGCCGAAGATTACTACCGTGGATGTTTGGAGCGGCGAGATCCGTCAAGTGGCGCAGCCGGGGCCTGTGGCGGATTGTCCCGCTTGCGGGCGGCGCGAGTTCCCCTATTTGGCCGGAGAGCGGCGGGCTCCAGTAAGCCTATGCGGCCAGAACGCAGTGCAGATTCACGAGCGGGCGCGTCCTCTGGAACTACGGGATTTAGCGGCAAAGCTGGCGCCGCTGGGGCCGGTTCGCGCCAATGAATTCGCGCTCCGGTTTGAAGTGCCGCCCTATTTGATGACCATCTTTCCCGACGGCCGGGCGATCATCAAAGGGACTACCGACGTGGGCGTCGCGCGGAGCTTGTATGCGCGCTATATTGGTGCGTGAGGTAGCAGCAATGCGGCGAATTCTGCCGGTAGTAATTGGTTGCGTCCTGCTGGTTTTGCCTGGCTTCGCACAACGCGGCGGGCATGGCGGTGGTGGTGGCATGCGCGGTGGCGGCGGAGGGATGCGCGGCGGAAGTGGTTTTTCCGGCGGCGGCATGCGCGGTGGTGGTACTTTTCGAGGGGGCGGCGGTTTTCGAGGCGGTGGATTTCGGGGGATTGGCGGCTTCCGCGGCCGCACCGGTTTCCGGGGTTTTTACGGCTACCCCTACTACTATCCAGGTCTTTATGGCGGATTCTACGATCCGTACTTTTGGGATTACGGAGACTACGGAGACTCCGGCTACGCGTATCCAGATTATGGATCTACGGACTATGGAGGATACACCACCTACGGTGCTCCGAATCCGCAAGTCTTGATTATTTCCAATCAAGCGCCTCCTCAACCGGTGATTGTGCAGCCACCACCGGCTCCAGCCGTTTGGAACTCCGGCCCCTCTACGCAGGCCAAGAAGTATGAGGACCCGCTCTTCCTGCTCGCGATGAAAGACGGCACCATTCGCGCGGTGCTGGCATATTGGGTGGAAGGCGCCACGGTGCATTACGTCACCATGGATCACGAACAGAAGCAAACGCCGCTGTCTTCACTCGATCACGGTCTCAGCGAACGGCTGAATCGCGAGCGCAACGTGACGTTCAGTCTGCCAGGCTGATTACAGCGAGCCTTTCAGAGCCTGCTCGAATATTTCCAAATCCTGTTCGTTGTTGTAGAGGTGCGGGGAAACGCGCAGATGACCGCGCCGGGCGGCCACCAGGACGCGCTTTCCCTTGAGCGCTCGCGCCAAGGCCGAGACGTCGTGTTTCTCAAATCGGGCGGCGACGATGGGTGAGGCGCAGTCGGCTACCGTAGCGCCCAGTTCGCGGAGCATCCCGCGCGCCTTCACGGCTAAATCGACAACGCGCTGTTCGATGACGTCGGGACCAATCTCCAACACTAGATCCAGGGAAGCTTCCATGGCGTACAGCAACGCAAAGGACAGCGAACCACCCTCGTATTTTTCGGCACTGGGCAGCAACTCGGGAATTCCGTGATGGAGGTTGTCGACGTTGCGCCAGTCGCGATGGGTGCGCCAGCCAACCACGTTAGGTTGAATCCGTTCGCGCAATTTCGGCGCGATGTAGAAGAATCCTGCTCCGTTTGGCGAGAGCAACCACTTGTAGCCGTGCACCGCCAGCATGTCCGGTTGAATCCGCATAGAATCGAAGCGCAACGCGCCCACGCTCTGCGTGCCGTCGATGAACAGCAGGACATCCCGCGCGTGCAGAAACTCGGCCAGTTCGGCGAGCGGCGGCGCGAAGCCTGTGTTGTAGTTCACCGAGCTCACGATGACCAACCGCGTCTTCGCGTTCACGAACTCGTAAAACCGATCCCACGGACAAGCGGTTGTTTCAACCCCAAAGCGTTCCAGCAACCCGGGCGCGTAAAGATTGTTCGGGAATTCGTGTTCGAGCGTAAGAATCTGGTCGCCCGGGTGCCAGTCAAGCCCTGCCAGCAGCAGCCCCAGCGGGGTGGACGCATTCGGAACAAACGCGATGTCATCCGGCGTGCAATTGATGAGCTGGCCGATCTTCCTGCGAATGCGATCGGCGTCGTCGTACCAGGCGAGAAAATCCGCGCAGGCCAGTTCATCGCGATGAGCGAAATGGCAGGCCACTGCGTCGGTGGCGCGGCGCGGCAATTGGCCGAAAGTGGCGGTGTTGAGATAGGTCCAGTGGGCGAGCGCCGGAAACTCGCGGCGAACGGCGTCCCAATCCATGGTCAGCCTTTTTGGATCATCACGTCACTTTTGGATCATTACTTCGGTGGATTTGACGACCACGCGAACCGAATCGCCCTTCTTCAGAGCCAGTTCTTCGGCGCTGGTGCGAGTGATAACGCTTTCGATCAGATTGTCGCCGACTTTAACCACGACATGCGCCATGATAGTGCCGACTTGTACGCTTTCCACGACGCCGGGAAGTTGATTTCGTGCTGAGAGTGCCATGTCCTCTTGTACCAAAAGAATCAGAGCAGCCGCTGGCCCGCTGCTCGCGTGTCGTAACCACCCAGGCTTTCCAGCTCACGGCGGTAGTTCGAGCGGTTCAGCGTGTCCAACAAAGTTTGGATGCTGGGCATGTCGAGATGCTGCCGGCGAATTGCCAGGTCGTAGCGCTCACTCACCAGCGGAATGAAACCGAGGCCGAACACGCGCGCGGCAGCTCGGGTGGCGATGCAACAATCCGCTTGACCGGCCTGCACCTGCCAAGCCGCGGGCAAATGTCCAGGCGCGATCCGTTCGTAACCGCGAATATTCTTGGGATCGATCTTGAGGCGCTTCAGGTTCGAATCGAGAAGGGCCCGGCTGCCGGCGCCCTTTTCGCGATTGACGATGGTGACGTCGCGCCGGGCCAAGTCTTCGATTGCCTTGATGCTTTTGGGATTGCCTGGCGCGGTGACAATTCCTTCCTCCCAGACTGCAAAGGTGATCACGGCGACAGCGTTTCTCGGAAATAGGCGGCCGATCTCGGGAAGATTCGATTCGCCGCTCGATTCATCGCGCAAGTGGGTGCCTGCGATGTGGACACAACCATCCTTGAGCAGCCTGAGAGATTGCGAGCTGTTGCGATGCGCGAGAACCAACTCCACACCGGAGGACTGCAGGTGGTGAGCCAGGACCGAGATTCCCGGATCGCATCCGGCAATGAGCACTCGATTGCGAAAGTCGTCAGCGGAATCGAAAACCTGCACATCGGTACGGCCGTTTTTCGGAAGCTTGCTCGCGACTACGGCGTCGCTGACGGGAAAATACCAGGGAACGGGCGAGGGAGGCGACGCAACCAGCCGCTTGTTGACCCGGCAAAGTTGCACCGGCTGGCCCGGATGCAGCGCTTCAGATCCAGGCAGCAGCGTCACTTCTTCCGAGCGGAGACCGGTGGGTTCGGCTTGAGGAAGCGTGAAAAGATCTTCTACCTTCACTTCGAGCGCCTGCGCCAATCGCAATGCGACCGCTGTGTTGGGGACGTAGCTGCCCGCCTCCATGGCGTAAATGGTCTGTCGCGTGACGCCAACGGTCTTGGCGAGCTGTGCCGCGGAGATACCGCGCTTTTGCCGCAAGGTTCCTAAATGATTCTCAATTTCGGGCATCGTTGGTTGTGGATGGAACAGGGTATCTCATACGCAACTCTGTCGTGTTACAGTAACATCGTTCCTCTGCCCGATGAAATTCCGAACCATAGCTCTGTTGATTATCGTAGCGTTTTGCGCCGCCGGGGGCCAGCGCAAGTCTGAAATCACCGTTGCCGCGGCCGCCAACCTGATGGAGGTGGCCCAAGCACTGGGCTCGGAATTCGAGGCGCAAACCAAGATTCATCCTGTCTTCAGCTTTGGTTCTACCGCGGTCTTGACTACGCAGATCGAGAACTCGGCGCCCTTCGACGTCTTCCTGGCGGCGGACTCCGAACACGTGGACAAGCTGGATCGCGAAGGGTTGCTGGTTCAGGGCAGCGACGCCGTTTACGCGGTGGGCGTGCTGGCGTTGTGGATTCCTCCGGGCAGCAGGGCGCACGTCGGCAAGATCGAAGACCTGAAGTCGAAAGACGTTGGCGTGATCGCGCTCGCCAACCCCAAGCTGGCGCCTTATGGCGCGGCGGCGGTGGAAACCTTGCAGCACGCCGGTATCTGGGATCAGGTGCAAGCCAAGATCGTCTATGCGGAAAACATCAGCATGGCCAGACAGTACGGCACATCAAAGAACGCCGACGCCGTATTCACTGCCTATTCACTGGTGTTGAAGGACGCAGGCAAGGTGATTCAGGTAGACGAAGCCCTGCATCGGCCCATCGTTCAGAAGTTGGGTTTGATAGCACGCACCCAGCATCGTGACTGGGCGCAATCGTTTATCAACTTCGTACTGAGCGGCCGTGGTCACGGGGTCCTGGCGCGATACGGCTATAAGATACACTGACACTCATGAAGTACATACATTTGCTGCTTGCGTTTAGCTTGCTAGCTGCCCTTCTGTTCGCGCAGGCCCCTCCTGCGCCGGTTCTGACGGTGCAAGGCGACATCCCAACGGCCTTGTCGTTGACTGCCGGCGATCTTGCCAAGATGCCGCGCGAGACCGTCTCCGTGCCTGCGCCAGATGGAACCAAGATCGTTTACGAAGGCGTCACGCTATTCGAACTATTGCAGAAGGCCGGCGCGCCGCTGGGCAAGCAACTGCGGGGCAAAGCTCTTGCTACCTATGTGCTGGCCAAAGCGCACGACGGCTACCAGGTGGCCTTCACGCTGGGCGAAGTGGACCCCCAGTTCGGCAACCAATCGATCCTGGTGGCTGACCAGCGAGATGGAAAACCATTGCCTGAAAAGCAGGGGCCATTCCGTCTGGTGTGCCCCACCGACAAAGAAGGCGCGCGGTCTGTCCGCATGCTCGAAACGCTGGAAGTGGTCCGGCTCGCCAAGTAAACCTGATTACCATCGCAGTTTCAGGGCAAATTGAATCTGGCGCGACGTAGTGGACGTGCTGGTGATGACACCCGCCGTGGGCGAGACGCCCGAGGGCGTAAACACAACCGCATTGGGCGTATTGAAATTGGCATGGTTTAGGACGTTGAAGAACTCCGCGCGAAATTGCAGGTTTAACCGCTCGCGAATGCGAGTGTCTTTTAATAATGACACATCCCAGGTGGCCAAGCCAGGGCCAGTTAAAGTATCCCGGCCCAGATTCCCGTAAAACCCGCTCGCATTGGGCGGCGCGAGAAACGCCGCGGGATTGAACCACTGATTCGGAGAGCCGATGATCACCGGTCCGGTGAACGCTGGATTGACGAAGGGCCGCACCGGATTGCGAGTGTCACCCGTATTGGACGGGTTATAGCTGAGCTGCGGCGTGAACGGAAAGCCGCTTTGCAGAGTGAGAATCGAGTTGACGCTCCAGCCGCTCACCATCGTGTTTCCAAAGCCGGTAGCGGTTCCGAAAAGTGGCTTGCCGTGGCCGAAAGGCAGCTCGTACACGCCATTGACGGCGGCGGCGTTTCGGACGTCGAAGTTCGCGAGGCCTTTATCGGCGCGAAGATCGAAGGGATTCGACGCCAGCGCTGGTTCGTTGCCCGAAGTGGTGGCGTTCACCGAGTCGCCATCGTCGAGAGCCTTCGACCAGGTATAAACGCCTCGCAAAGACAGACCGCCGCTGAAACGGTGATTGAGGTCGATCTGTAGAGCGTTATACGAACTGTCACCTTCCGAGAAATAGGTCCACGTGTTGGCTAACGTGGCATTCGGCTTGGTCGCCGTGGGCACATAATAGGTCCCGGCCGGAACTGGCGTACCCGCGATGCCTGCCGGGAAGTTGCTCGGATAAACGGCCGGGCAGGGCGCGGTGGGACAAATCACCGGAAACGGTTCGTTCGCGTCGATACCGATGATCTCGTGATAGCCGTGCGAGCCCACATAGCCAACCCGCAAGACCGTGTTGGGTGTAATTTCTTGCTCCACGCGGAATGACCAGGAGATCAGCGTCGGCGTCTGCAAATTCGGCTGCACACCTCCTGGCACCAATTTCGCCGTCGAAGGAACAATGGTTGAAACCGGCAGCTTGGATACGGCCAAACTCGGAAGGCTGTAGGTTGGGTTAAACGGCGCGTTCTGGTCTGTGCGGTAGCCCAATGCGTCTTGCAGATCGTTGTACATGCCGAAGCCAGCGCGGATTACGGTGCGGCTGGTGTTGTGGAACGGGCTCCACGCGATCCCGAGGCGCGGCTGAGGCAGGAACTTGGCGTTGTTCTGGGTGAAAGCCGACGAACCAATGTTCGGCTGAGTGTTAATCACGCCGTTCGTAAATGTGTAAGTGGAAGCGCGGCCATCCACTTCGTTCCATCCCGTGGAAAATTCATCGCGGAGCCCGAGCGACAAAGTAAACTGCGGCGTCAAGCGGATAACGTCTTCCGCGTAGAAAGCGCCATAAAGCGACCGCCAGCCGAGCGGTGTCGGCGTTGGATCATACAAGAGTGTGCCGATGGTTCCTTGCAGCAACGTTTGCAGGCTGGTGAACGTGGCTTGTCCATATTGGCTGAGCGCGAGAGTCTCGTTGGACTGCAGGCGCTGGAACCAAGCGCCGAAAGTAAACTGGTGACGGCCTTTCGTGAGCGAAACCTGGTCTTCATAGGTGAAGAGATTGCGCGCCACTCTCAGGTTGCTGCCATTGTTACTTCCAGCCAGGCTGATCTGAGCTGTGGGATTGGATGCCGCGCTTCCACCCACCACTAAGGCGCCAATCGGATCGCCCTGCAAGAAACCCGGCAGTTCCGCAGCAGGCGTGCCAGGCGTCGGCTCGCCCGTGAAGAAGTAGCCCGCGCGCGAAAATCCAATGCGCGCCGTGTTGACCAGCGTGGGCGAAAACACGTGGGTTTCGTCCAGGCTAGCCACTTGTTCGCGCAGGCTCTCGACATCGGTACTGTAGGCGTTGGTGCTGGTGGGCGTGAAGTCGGCGCTATCGTCGATGGTGTAGATCGCGCTCAGAGTGTCCTTCTGAGAAAAGATGTGATCCAAACGGATGGTGCCAAAATCATCGCGAATAGTCTGTAGCGGATTGTTGAAAGCTTCGGCAATGCCGCCGAAGTCCGGCGCGCCCGGAGTGGGCGTGGGCCATGCGTTGATCAGAGCCGAGACGCCAACCGGGACCAATCCGGAGGCCGGGCATGGACTCGGCGCCGGCGTCACCAGCTTGCAAGGCAGCAAACCATTGCGAGCGTTGTTGTCGGGAACCAGATCGACGCCGGTCTGGTGCAAGTGCTGCTGGAATCCTTCGAAGTTGCCGAAGATGAAGGTCTTGTCTTTTTGGATGGGCCCGCCCAGGGCTACGCCGTACTGATTCCGCTGGAAGCCAGGCACGGAACTTGGATCG
Organism: Bryobacteraceae bacterium; assembly: GCA_049518655.1. GTDB lineage: Bacteria > Acidobacteriota > Terriglobia > Bryobacterales > Bryobacteraceae > Palsa-89. The sequence continues at coordinate 52,747 of JBEKRO010000018.1, forward strand.
AAGAAATTGCGGGCGTCCAGCGCGCTGTTGCGCAGGAACTCGTAGACGGATCCGTGAAAATCGTTGCTGCCGGATTGCGTAACGATCAGAACTTGGCCGCCGGGCCGCTTGCCGTACTCTGCGCCGTAGGAATCGCGCAGCACGTTGAACTCGCGCACGGCGTCGACCCCCAGCAGTACACCGCTGGTACCGCCCGGCTGCATATTGTTTTCGGCCGCGCCGGTGAATTCAACGCCGTTTAACAGGAATAAATTTTGCTGGGGACGATTGCCTTCAACCGCGAAATTGTTCCCATTGGTGGAGTTCGATACTCCGGTGCCACCGATTTTCTCCCAGGTAAAATTCACGACGCCTGGGTCCAGCGTGATCAACAGATCGAAGCTTCGCGCATTCAGCGGAAGATCCCGAATCTGGAGCTGGTTGATGACGCCGGATGCGTCGGTGGTTGAAACGCTCACCAGCGGCGCGTCTTCGTTCACCGTGATCTGCTGGCTGGACTCGCCAACCCGCAAGGTGAGATCCACCGTGGCGCTCTGATTCACAGCCAATTGAATGCCGGCACGAACCGCCTCCTGGAATCCGGTCTTCTTGGCGTGAATCTCGTACTGCCCGACGGGCAACAAGGACATCTGATAGCGGCCAGCGCCGTCGGCCACAGTTTCGCGCACAGCGCCCGTTTCGGTATTGCTGGCAGTGACCGTCGCGTTTGGGACTACTGCTCCCGATTGGTCGGTTACGGTTCCCGAGACTACCGCCGAAACTTGCGCGAGGAGAGAAGAAGCGCAGAACAGAACAAGGCATACCATCCATCGAAATGTTGTCATGGGGTTCGATTGACCAGTATACACGACATTGTATTTCAAGAGAGTCAGAGACGGCCAATGGGGGGGTGGAGAACTATCTGACAGGTGGCGCTTTTTCTTTGGCGCGGGGTTTGAGCCAATCCAAAATCCTAAAAGGGGACGCAAGTGGGGTAGTTCTGTGTTTGGTGACGCATTTTTGGTGGTCTTCGCTGAACAGAATTGGCGGTGAAGGGATCGACAAAGAGGGGTGGAAGCTTGCGTAACGCGCGGGGTGCTGGCTTTGGTGCAAGCGTAGCAAATGGTTTCAAAAGGGCAACGGCTACAAGGTCGCAAGTTATTGAGTTATGTGGAGAAACAAATCCAGTTCGGCTGCGACCGCAGGGTAGGAGAAGCTTAGAAGCCCGAGGGCGGTACGAATCGCTTGGCCAGCGCTTCGATTTCGCGCGAAGCGCGGACCTTGTGTTCGCGCACGTAGAATTCGTGATTGCGTTCGACTTCCGGAAGTTTGTAGACGTAATTGGCGGTCAGACCGGCCGAGCGCTGTAACCCGGACGCGGACGTGTCGCCGAGCCAGTTGATCCGCTCCAGACGCGCGCCGTTCTTGAGGTGAAAGCGCGCCACCGGGTCCAGAGGTTCGTCATTTTGCTTGGCCTGGACAAGGTAATAGGCGGCTAGCGGAAGCAACTGCCGCGGCAGCTCGGCGCGAAGGGCCGGATCTTCCATCCATTGCGGGCTATCGAGTTTCGCGATCGCCGAGGCGAAGGGCGCGAGCTTGGGACTGGCCTGGAGAGCAGCCGCCTTTTCCGCCAACCAATTGCGAAAACCGGGAACCGGCGAAAGCGTTGCGAACTTCTTGATGCGTGGGAGTTCCTTGCTGAGATCTTCCACCACCCGTTTAATCAGGAAACTGCCGAAGGGCACGCCGCGCAGGCCCTCCTGACAATTGGTGATGGAGTAAAAGATGGCCCACTCGGCCGACTCTGGGTCGAGGACGGACGAATCCGGGTCAAGAAGGGCCTGCACAGTGTCGCTCAGGCCGCGCGTCAGCGCCACTTCGATGAAGATGATCGGCTCATCGGGAAGCGCCGGATGGAAGAAGGCATAGCAGCGGCGGTCTGCTTCCAGACGCCGCCGCAAGTCGTGCCAGCCCTGGATCTGATGCACGGCTTCATACTGAATCAGCTTTTCCAGGATGACTGCGGAGGTCCGCCAGTCGATTCGGCGCAACACGAGAAATCCTCGGTTGAACCAAGAAGTGAAAAGATGCGCCAGATCGGCGGCGATCGGTTTCAGCCGGGAGCTTCGGTCAGAGTCCTGCAGCACCTGGCTTCGCATAGCCACCAGAATGCGCGTGCCATCGGGCGCCAGATTCAAGCGGCGGAATAGCTCCTGGCGAGGCGGCTCTACCACCCTTTGCAGGCGCGCCAGGTTCTCCGGCGAAGGGTTGCTCCGGTAAGCGTCACCGGCCCGGCCGACCTCCTCTGGATCCGGCGAGAACTCTCGGATCAGTAACTCGAAAAAGGCACGGCGGCCGCGGTCATCGAGCGCCTGATAAGCATCCAACGCCTCGGCGGCAAGCCGGCTTCCCGAAACTTCGCCCCGCTCGGACAGCAAGCTGTGACACAGCGCGATGGTCTTTCTGGAGGTGCGCGTCGCCCCGCGCGGCACAGACCGAGTTGGCCGGGGCGCGAAGCCCAAGAGCTCTGCCAGTTTCAAGGATGGTCGCTCCAATTATCCATCGGCACAAATCTTCTGGCCGTTCATAGTGCCGGGATTCTCATTGTAGCTTTGCAGGACCGGCGGAAGGCGGGGAAGCAACAGAAAATCGGGCGGAGCGTCATACAGTTGTCATGATCCGGAAACTCAAATCAGGCCAGTATCGGCTGTACTCGCGCAAGAAAGATGGCAAGACGGGACGCCGGAAGAACCTGGGGACATTCTCCTCACGGAATGCCGCAGAGCAGCATGAGCGCGAGGTGCAGTATTTCAAGCGCCATTAAGGGGAAGACGCTTCCTTTGGTCGCGGCTCAGTTAGTAGCGGCCAGGGAAGCCACTATTAGCGGCGTGGTGGTGGGCTGATCGGCTCCGGCTTGGTTCTCCACGGTGACGGCGACGGCCGCGGTAGAAGCCAAATCCACCGTGCCGGGCCGGACGTGCAACGCGCTGCCGTCATCCCGCGATTGGAATAAACCTGCGGGAACCGGTTTAGCGCCTTTCGGGATGAGCCACATCTCGTAGATCTTGTCCGCAGGTGTACGTGGCAGATTGGAGGCGATCAGGAGTACGCCCCGGTTGGGGTTCACAAAGACTTTGCCTTGCGGCGGCCGGGGTTTCGATCCGCCGAAGGATACCTCGGTGGTACGTGGTCCCGACATGATGTCGAATGCCTCGGTGAGCTGGAGAAGCTGGGCGGTTTGAATGTGTATGGCTTCTTGTCGGCTAGCGGCCTGCTGCGAATACCCGCGGCTCCTTACGGCGAAATATACGGCGACCACCAGGAGCGCCGCCATCGCCACCGCCGAGACCCATACCGGGAGCCAACGGAAACTGCGCTGATCGGATCCAACCGAAGCCAGGATGCGCCGCCGAAGCTCTGAAGAAGGCCGTGCCGGAGGTGCGGTTGCGCCTATCAGCGTAGCGGTTTCCAGCGCTCGCTTCACGCCAGCCATGCAAGCCTCGCATCCCCGATTGAGGTGGGCGCGAATCTCTCCGCGCTCCGGTTCTTCCGCGATATCCAAAGCGTAGAGCTCATAATACTGGCGGAGTTCTTCGCAGGTCATGACGACACCGCCACTCCGAGTTCATCGCGCAGGCTCTGCAGCGCCGTGCGCACCCAGGTTTTGATGGTGCCGAGGGGCTGTCCCATCTTGATCGCCATCTCCGACTGCGACAGTCCCTCGAAATAGGCCAACTCCATCACCGTCCGATAGTTCGGCGCGCCAGTTTGTCCATGGCTGCCTTGACGCGGCGGGCTTGATCGGATATGAGAATTCCGGCCTCCATCTCGCAATAGAGCGACGCATGATCCATCTCATCCAGTTCCACTGCATTCCGCTCGCGCCCAGCCGACGAACGGAGATAATCGATGGCCCGATTGCGAGCGATGGCCAGCAACCACGGCCCGATGGAGCCCTTCTCGGAGTCGATGGAGTGCACGCGATTCCACACGCGAAGAAACGTCTCCTGAACCAGATCCTCCGCAATGGCATTATCCCGGACCACGCGCAGGATCAGCGAATAGGCCAACCCGCCGTAACGATCGTACAGTTCGGCGAGGGCCTGCGGGTCGCGGCGCTTTAAACGCTCAACAGGAGCGGGGAAATCACGCCGGCACACATCGATGTATTGAGATCATAGCTTGCTTCAACAAAACGGCGCGCGGACCGTAGAACGGTAATCCAACCGGTCCGGCGCGCCTGAGGGAACAACACCCAAGGAGTCGGTCCAGGTCTATTTTTCTACGATGTCTTTCTTCATGGGTCCCAGAACTCCGAGCAGCGCCTGTTTGTCGCCGTCCTTGACCATGAACTTATCGAGCGCAGCCACCAGGTCCTGCACCAGGGCGTCAAAATCCCCACTGCCGATCCCCATGCCTGCGTGGGCGGTCTTCATGTCCTTGCCTTTGTACTTGCAAGGTCCGCCGGCCGCTTCGCAAATCTGGTCAACCAGGTTCTTCTTGAATTTGGCGAGCCGCTTTGGGTCGGCTGCCGTGGCCTTGAAGAAGCTATTGATCCGGTCGTCAGCCGCTACGCGTCCAACGAAATCGTCCACCACAGCCGTGATGTCTTTCTTGCCACCCAGGCTCTTGTAAAGTGCGTCGTCGGCTCGCGACATGGGAGCGATGGCAAGCAGGCAGGTGAGGGCCGCTAGTAAAGTGTATTTCCGCATGTTCATCCCCTTGGTTGCGCCTGTCAGTTCGTCAGCGCGTCCAATGGTTACTACGGAATCGGCGGGGGATTGGATTTCTGCGGCAGATCGGACTTCTAAAAGGATCACCCTGCCCCGTTTATCGAGGCAGGGCGCTGACCGGCAGGAACACGAACAAAACGTTAGACGGCGACGGCCATTGCGACACCATTGACGGTCTTCAGGATGCGAGAGACGATCTGGTAAGGATCAGCCTCGGAATTCGGCCGGCGATCTTCTAAATAGCCCTTGTAGCCGTTCTTAATGAAGTTCACAGGCATCCGGATGGATGCACCACGATCGGAGAGACCAAAGCTGAACTTATCGATGGCTTGCGTTTCGTGCAGACCAGTCAAACGCAGATGGTTATCCGGGCCATACACAGCAATGTGCGCGGCGATATTTTCCTGGAACGCCTGCATGAGGGCCTCAAAATATTCCTTGCCACCCACTTCGCGGATGTACTTGGTCGAGAAGTTGGTGTGCATGCCAGACCCGTTCCAGTCGCCCTTGATGGGCTTGCAATGTAATTCCATATCCACTTCGTATTTCTCACAGAGACGCATCATCAAATAGCGAGCGGTCCAGAGGTCATCGGCGGCTTTCTTAGAGCCTTTGGCGAAGATCTGGAATTCCCACTGACCTTTGGCAACTTCAGCGTTGATGCCTTCGTGATTGATGCCGGCGGCAAGACACATCTCGAGGTGTTCCTCGACGATTTGACGGGCCACGCTACCCATGCTTTTGTACCCGACGCCGCAGTAATAGGGGCCCTGGGGAGTACTGGGGTGTCCATGTGCCGGGAATCCGAGAGGGTGGCCATCTTTAAACAGGAAGTATTCCTGCTCAAAACCAATCCACAAATCCGGGTCGTCTTCGATGGTGGCGCGGGCATTGGTGGAATGCGGCGTGCCATCCGGGTGCATGACTTCGCTCAGAACGATGTAAGCGTTTTTGCGGCTGGCGTCAGGGTATAGAGCCGCAGGTTTCAGGATACAGTCGGAGCTTTTGCCCTCGGCCTGCATGGTGGAACTGCCGTCAAAACCCCACTTGGGCATGTCGGCAAGGGTAGGGGGCTTCTCAAATTCCTTGAGTAGAGTCTTCCCGCGCAGAGCGGGAACCGGCTGTTTGCCGTCAAGCCAGATGTATTCGAGTTTGTATTTTGTCATGGTATTTGGAAACCTATGGGGCAAACGCCCCGGTGATAGCCCTCTCTTTGATCTAAAGTTCTAAAGTCCTGTCGCATGGAAAGGACCCGGTAACGCACCATCCTGGATTGCACCTCGGGCTTCGGTTTGAAGAACCGACTCTGTTCCCAGTACGAAGCCGATCCTTCATTTTCAATGAGCGGCCTTGACTTCGCAAGACCCGCGCCCATCAATTGTCTTTATGGAGAGCCTTCAAGAAACTCGGAATTATGCACTTGACATACCCAAATAAAAATGGGATGATTGCTCATGGCCGGAATCATTGCTCCCCAATACCAGGATGAGGATAAGGCACGCAAGCATTTAGAGGCGATTCGCTGGCCCGATGGTCCGGTTTGCCCGCACTGCGGCGTGATCGGGGAAGCCTACAAGTTGAACGGCGAAACGACGCGCAAAGGCCTCTACAAGTGCTCTGGATGCCGCCAGCCGTTTACCGTTACAGTCGGTACCATCTTTGAAGATTCCAAGATCCCCCTGCATAAGTGGCTCTTAGCGATTCACCTGATGTGCTCATCCAAGAAAGGCATTAGCGCCCATCAACTTTGGCGGAACCTTTGGGGTACCGATCCGAAGACCGGGAAGCAACTCGGCTCTTATCGTACTGCGTGGTTTATGGCGCATCGCGTCCGCTGGGCATTAGGCCAAGAGCCATTAGCCAGCAAGCTAGCGGAAATCGTTGAGGTCGATGAAGCCTACATCGGCGGCAAGAAACGCGGTGACAGAACAAAGTACAAATGGAGTCCTGGCGGACGCCCCAAGCCGATGCCCGTTAAAAGCCACACGAACGACAAGGCTCCGATAGTTTCGATCCTTCAGCGTGACGGGCAAGTACGCTCACGCCATTTCGACCGCGTCACGTTGGACAATCTCAAGCCGATGATAGAAGAGGTCATCGACAAATCTGCGCACATCATGACCGACAGTTCCAGCATGCTTGCGGCTGCTCCAATGGGCCAGAAGCACAGCGCGGTGAACCACACGAAGAAGGAATATGTACGCCACGAAGACGGCGTTTGCATTACGACCAACACGGTCGAGTCCTACTTCGCGATCATCAAGCGCGGGATCGATGGCATCTACCACCACGTTGGCAAGGCATACCTTGACCAATACCTTCGCGAGTTCGACTATCGCTATAACGTTCGAGACATGAATGACGTTGACCGCTTCCAGTTGGCCGTCAAGAAGACCGGCGGAAAGCGCTTAACACTGAGAAATCCAAGGGACGTGCGCGAAGGATGAGAGGACAAGTGCGCAGGCTTAAGACTCCAAAGAGAATAGAGTCCTTTACTCTGTGAGCTTCCTTAACATAAGATTATAAGCAGGGCATGAACATGAACCAAGCAATCATAGGCGGATAAGCCTCGCTCAGGAAGATCGTGCTCTATCCCTCCTTCCACTTCCGTACTACGGCCTCGAACTCACAGTAATAAGCGTCCTCATGGTCTAGTTTTCGTTCGTTTTCGATCCATGGTCGGAGGTTATTGTAGGCCTGTATCATCACAGGTCCGAAGTAGCGGAGTAGCTTTTCTTCATTCGCGCTACTGCTCCGGATCAGGAGCGATATTTCTTCGAAGATGTTAAGTATCGCGACCACGTCAGCCCTGAGTTTCAGCGCATCCTCGGCAAGTGCTTCCCCTTTCGGATTTCTCGCTATTCCCGTGGGATCAAATAGGCCTTCGCAGATCTCACGTACGCAACGCTTGATCTGGCTAAGGTCTGGATTGTTCCATCTCTCAATAATCCTGTCCGCCGCTTGCGTGCGTCTTTCGTCGATGCCCTTCACATAACTGAAGAGCGCAAATGCCCCCGCTACAATCGAAGCTCCAAAAATTATGGCCTCATGTGCCTCATGTCCAACCCTTAAGAAGAACACAAAAAGGCCGCACTCTATGAGAACAAAGGGGGCGACGACCAACCACACAATCGAGATTTTGAGGGTCAACTTGCGCATCACATGTTCGCTACGAAGTTCGGTTCAAATTCGCTAAAATGAGAATGCGGCGGACAGGATTCGAACCTGCACAGAGCATGTGAGGAGCCCCGGTCAAAGGAACCCTCGCTCTAGTAGGACCCAAGCCTACCGCGTATGCCAATTCCGCCACCGCCGCACAAAAACACGCACCTATCCTGCGGGACTTCGGTTATAATCGGGCTGGAAGCGGGATTCGTTCGCGGGCCACTCTCTCTAGACAAGAAGTTACCCACCGATTCGAGTCCCGCTGACTTCCTAGTCCTTCACCTCCAGTCGCTTGTAAATGTGCGGCAAACTCCCTGCGCCCTTTTTCACAAGCAATATTTTTCGTTGTTGCGCGAGCTTACCTAAAGCGCTCCCTACCATCACCTTGCGGTTCTGCGCTTTGAATGGGTAGCCGATGCGCTCTAACTCGGCGAGAACAGTCGCTACCTCAACCGGCCCGCTGAAGGAGTTCACCACATCAAGGATTGCGCGTCGATGAGAGCCACGCGGAAGTGACAGCGGATGGAGAGGGTGTTCCACATCGTCGCCTGGGGGTTTGACGGACTTAGACTGAATAGTTGTGGCTGATTCCAGGTGGGCGCGCCGCTGATCGGGAAGTTCGGGCGAGGACGCGCCGTTAGCGTTGCCGTTCTTCCGCTCGGCGAGCCACCACTCAAACATCGCGACCATTTCTGGATCGGCGACGATGCGCTTCAATTCTTGCAGCTTTAGTATTCGCTGCTCAATAGATTTATCTGCGGACATTTGCGGACCACAAGTGCTCTCTAGACATCTCCATACTGATACAAGTTCGGCGTGCGCGTCAATAGAAAAATGCAGAGAGAAAGCTGAACTAATATCGCTTGCGCACAAGCTCGAAGGGATTTACGATGTGATCGTGGCGAAGCCAGGACACAAGATAAAGATTCCACTGAGTGAGAGCGAAGCACTTGCCGGGCTTTTGGCTGTTAAGCCTACTGCCGGTATGCCACGGCCAGGGGCAAATCCAACCGGGAAGAAGAAAATCCAACGCCGTAGGAAAGCGGCGAAAAAGGAAGACTGAGGGTGGGCAGGCTTCGAATCGTTACTCGGCAATTCGCCGCAAATGCCTTCCGTCATACGCGTGAGCAGCGCCTATTTGCCGTAGGAGAGGCTTTGGTATTCCTACGTTCTGAGGAAGAGGGCTGGACCATATTCGCAAGGCTGAGCGATATACCAGAGCGTCCATCGGAACCCCCACAATCACTGCCGGAGTATCTTATCGACACGGCAACGTTCGACAGCTCTACGCGACCACCTCAGTGAGCAGTCGGCCTGTCACGTAGCCCACCCTGCATTGGGCGCTTCTTTAAGGCGCGAGAAATCTCCGCTCCACGCATCGTCTCTTTTTCGGAAGGGTATGCCAAGTGCATAATTCCGAAGAAACTGATGGGACTAGTATAATCTGTGCTTATTGACTATGCGCTACCTCGATATATTTTTGGGTACTTTGCTGGGGATGGTTTCGGCCCAAGCGCAGAGCGCCACCACGTTGCTTTTAAACGGCAAGATTCTCACGGTGGACAGCCGGTCTGCCACGAGCGAGGCGCTGATTATTCGCGACGGACGAATTGTCGCCAGCGGTAAGTCCGCCGACCTTAGGAAACTGGCCGGGCCACAAGCCCGGGTGATCGACCTGGAGGGACACACCGTCATCCCAGGGTTGATCGATTCGCACATGCACGCCATCCGCGCGGCGCTCAGCTTTAGTACCGAGGTGAATTGGATCGGTACGCGATCGCTCGACGAGGCGCTGGACCGGATCCGCCAGGCCGCCCACAGTATGACGCCGGGCGCGTGGCTCATCGTGGCAGGAGGCTGGAACCCCCAGCAGTTCCGGGAAAATCGACGGCCCACGCAGGCGGAACTTGTAGCGGCCGCGCCGGACAATCCGGTGTACGTTCAGTTGGGTTACGGCTGGGCGATGCTGACGCCGAAGGCGCTGGAGAAGCTGCATATAGCCAGCGACGCGGACCTGGGGTCCGGCGGAAAGCTGGAGCGGGATTCCGATGGTAGGCCGACGGGTGGAATCAGCGGGGCGCAGAATGCCATCATCGCTCTGTTCGATCGGCTTCCAACGCCCACGCCCGACCAGGAAGTAGATGGCACGAAGAAGTTTTTTCGCGAGCTGAACCGGCTGGGCCTGACGGGCGTGGTGGATCCGGGCGGAAACAATATGACAGCGGAATCGTATCAGGCGCTTTTCAAAGTCTGGCGGCAGGGCGAACTGACCGTGCGCGTGGCTTACAGCCTGTGCGGAATCACGCCGGGCAAAGAGTTCGAGGAGCTGAAGGATCTGACGCAACTTTTGCCGATGGGCTTCGGCGATAGGATGCTGCGATTCAACGGGATCGGCGAGCGGATTACCTGGGCGATGAACAATAACAACGATCCCAGCGAAGCCGACCGCGAGAAATATTACGAGATCGTCCGATGGGCCGCCGAGCGAGGCATGTCGATTACGATGCACTGGCCACGTAACGATTCGGTGGGCGTGCTGCTGGATATTTTCGAGCGCGTGAACAAGGAAGTTCCGATTACGAGTCTGCGCTGGTCGATCGCGCATTTGAACGACGCATCGGGTGAGAATCTGCGGCGCATGAGGGCATTGGGCATGGGCTGGACTATGCAACCCGCGCAGCGAGTGCCGCCGGTGGAAACAGCCAAGGAAATCGGGGTTGTGACCGGGGCGGGCACCGACGCGCACCGCGTGGCCTCCTACAATCCGTTCACTGCCCTGCAATCGCTACTGGGCGGCAATACCGCCAACGGCGTCTCATTGCCTGGCCCTTCCGCAGAGAGACCGTCGCGGGCTGAGGCGCTTCGGCTTTACACCATGGGCAGCGCGTGGTTTTCTCACGATGAGGATGAGCGCGGATCGCTGGAACCTGGCAAGCTGGCCGATCTGGCGGTGTTGTCGAAGGACTACATGACTGCGCCAGTGGATCAGGTGGGTGGCATCGAATCGCAATTAACAATGGTGGGCGGCAAGATTGTCTATGCCGCCGGACCATTTGCGCATTTCGAAGAGCGCCGTTAAGCCAGATCGAGCGCGTGGAACATGGCCAGCCGTTGTTCCCGAATCGGATCGCTGACCACTCTGCTTTGATTGTTGATCACCAGGGTTGGCCGTTCGGTGGCATTAAAAGCCGGCCAATGCGGCAGTTTGGGCTGGTTGGGATCGCCCGTGCGCGCAAACGCGATCCAGGAATCGCTCACCTTGTCGGCCAGCGCCATAGCATCGGCGCCACCGCCGGTGATTCCGCGCGAGATCTGAACGTTGTCAAAGGCAAACGGAATCTCGATGGTGTGGGGTGAGTGCAGCCGTCCGCCTTCCACCGGCGTCTCCCAGGTGAAATAGTACAGATGGACCGGCCCTTTGCCGAGAGCCGCGCGGCGTTCGGCGATCTTCATTACGGGCGCGCCGTAGCGATAGTCGCTCGCGATGAGGAAGTAAAGGTCGGATGGCGTAGCACGTGGATTGAGCTTGCGATACGTTTCAATCAGTGTTTCGCCGTTGTCGCCGGCCAGGCTCTTCACTCGCGCGCGCATCCCTGCTTCGTCCAGCGAGAACGCCGCTTCGTCGCTCTGCAGTGTCATTTCCGTGCGGGTGGAACCGAGCATCAGCGGCACATCGGCAGAAATGGGCGAGGCGGCCGGATGAAACGGATGCTGCGGAATGGCGTTTCCATCCACGGTGGGTGAGAAGCCCTGCGTCATCTGATCCTGCCCGCCCATGTCTTTGACAACGGCAAAATACGCGCTCATGATCCGATCCACCGGCAGCTTTTGCAACTCGCGCACTTGTGCCTTGCCGACGTTCAGCTTGGCGAGCAACATGCCTGCGACGCGAATGGCCTGCTCGCGTTCCACTAGTCGTATGGTGGGGCCGCTTTCGATTACCGCGCGGTGAAACAGGCCTTTGGCCGAGGGCATGGCAAGCAGCGTGCCCACTTTACGGCCGCCACCCGATTGGCCGAAGATCATCACGGTATTGGGATCGCCGCCAAACTGCTCGATGTTGTTTCGGACCCATCGCAAAGCATGCACGATGTCGAGCATGCCGGCATCGCCCGAAGACGCGAAATCCGATCCGCCGAATTCGGCCAGGTAGGTAAAGCCAAGGACATTCAAGCGATGGTTGATGGTGACCACCACGACATCGCCGCGGCGCGCGAGATTGGCGCCATCGGTACCGGGCGAAGACCCGGAGCCAGAGACGAATCCGCCGCCATGACACCAGAACAGAACAGGCCGTTTGCGCCCATCCTTGAGGGCCGGGGTCCACACGTTGAGCACCAGGCAATCTTCGCTTTCCGGCGGAAGGTTTGCGCTCGCCACGGAAAGCGGCGACACCCTGCGAGGGGAGCCCGGATCACTTTGCGGCGTACTGGGACCGTAGTGCAGCGAGTCGCGAACGCCAGTCCACGGCGCTGGATCTTTGGGCGGCATGAAGCGATTTTGCCCGGCCGTGGTAGCTCCATACGGCACACCCTTGAAGATTTTTATGCCCTGGACTTCTTCGCCGCGGATCTTGCCGAATGCGGTGTCCGCGACGACTCCAGATTGATCGGCGCGAGCGAGCGCCGGGGCGAGGGCTAGCAACGACGTCTGTTTTAAGAACGTGCGACGATTCGTCATGGAATGGCCTCCTGGGTAGAGTTCTAAGCTTGTGGTTTCGGCGCGGTTTTTCTGACCGGCCGCCTGCGCGTCTTGGGAGCCTCGGGCTTGGGCGTATTCTTGACTGTCTCCAGGCGCATATATCCCGCAGCGGCGCGTAGCCGAACGCCTTCGGTCTTATCATCCAGCAACGGGACGATGTCTGTTTCGAATACCGGGTCGTCGCGTAGCACGAGGGCGTGAACAGCCGCCGCCCTCACCGACCATTCCTTGTCTTGCAACGCTTCTTTCAACGCGGCCAAAGTTTGGGGGTCTGTTTCCTTTTCGAGTAGTAGCGCGGCGGTGGCGCGGCCGGACACAGCCGGATCGGACAACAGCGCCTGCATGGAAGAAACGCCCGCTCCCAATCCTGGAACGGGCGCGAAGCCGGCCCCGGTCCGCACGGCAAACATGAACATCGGCTTGGGCGTGTGCATCATTCGCAGAGCGTCGCGCTTTTGCTTCGCAAAGTAGCTCGACGACGCCTTGGATTCCCCGCTCAAGATGGATAGCAGAGCCTTCTTGCCTTCCGGATCGTTCAGCGCCCAAAGCGATCGCGCGGCGGCGAAGCTGACCTCGGGCACTTCGTCATTCAAGGCTCTGTGGAGCGCAGGGATGGTGCGGCTATTCTTCAGATCCGACAGGCTGGCTACGGCGGCCAGCCTGACTTCGACATCTTTATCGTCCAGCAGTGACTCCAATTGCGTAGGAAAAGGGTCGGTGGATCCCACCAGGCTGAGAGCAATCGCGGCCTGCTTGCGCGTGTCGGGGTTTTTGTCCTTCAGCGCTTTTTCGAGCATGTCCTGGCATTGCTGAGCGCGCCCCGTAGGGGCAGCGGCCGGCACGGACGACGCCGGAGCAGTCTGGCAGATTGCAATCGCAGGCCAGAGAAGCGAAACCACCAAGGTATTCCGCATCAGTCTCTCCTTAGAGATGTGCTCTCCAGTATACGACCGTTAGTCACGCGGGGCGTACAGCGTAGACAGGCAGGGGGAGCTGGCATCGGCTCCGGCAGATTTGTGATATAAGACGGGTGTTAGCCGGGAGATTACATGGATTTGAAGCGAATTTTCCAGGTTGTTTTGCTGGGGTCCATTTACGTCTTGATTCAATCCGCGGTTGCAGATACGTATCCGGTCATCTTACGCGGCAAGGTTGTCATGGACGATGGGTCGGCTCCGCCCACGGTGGTGGAGATTGAACGGGTGTGCAGTGACCTCGCCGGATCGGCGCCCGGGCCTCTGACGAACAAGAAGGGCGAGTACATCTGGCGCATGGATATCGACCCGCTCGAGACCCGCAACTGTGTGATTCGCGCGACTCATGCCGGTTATACATCCAGCGATGTCGAAGTTTCCGGCATCGACACAACACATACCTCTCTGGACCTTCCGCCGATCACGATTCGCACTTCCGTGGCCGACCCCTACGTCCTCAACTTTTCGGACAACGGCATCTCAGGACGCGCGAGAGCAGACTGGACGGCGGCCAGGAAGGCGCTGGACGTGCCGAATTTGTCGGACGTTGCGACCCACCTGGAAGCGGTAGTAGCCGCAGCTCCTAAAGCCGCGCAAGCGTGGCACGGCCTGGGTGTAGTGGATGAGCGGCTCAACAAACCAGCGGAAGCGCGAGCGGCCTATGAACACGCCATTGCAGCCGATCCAAAGCTGCTTTCGCCGTATGTGACTTTAACGCGCCTATGCCTCAAGACCAAGGATTGGGACGCGGCGGCGAAGACCGCGGAAGCGATGATCAAGTTGGATACCAAGCATTTGTATCCAGAAATCTACCTCCATCAAGCGGTGGCGCGCTACGAACTGAAAGATCTGAACGGCGCGGAACAGAGCGCGCGAGAGGCCCTGCGCCTGGACCCCAAACACATGCAGCCGAGAGCCGAATATGTGCTGGGTCGGATTCTAGAAGCCAAAGGCGATATCGGGGGCGCGAAGGAACACATGGCGAAGTATCTGGAACTGGAGCCCGCTCCCCCCGATGTAGATTTGGTGCGGGCTCACATCGATAATCTTGGAAAACCGCCAGGCACGGGCGCGGATCCCGAACTCGAGTCGCTGTAGCGTCTTGGGCTGGCTTAGTAATCCATGCCCTGTCCGCCGCCGGATCCCATTGGGTTCATGGGCTGGCCGGAATTGCGCTCGGGGATTTCGCTGATCATCGCTTCGGTGGTCAGCATCAAAGAGGCGATGGAGGCCGCATTCTGCAAAGCGGTGCGGGTCACCTTGGTAGGATCAATCACCCCGGCGGCGATCAGGTCCTCGTAAACGCCGGTGGCGGCGTTATAGCCAAAGTGCGGGTCGTTGCTTTCGCGGACCTTCTCCACCACAACAGCGCCTTCCAAGCCTGAATTGAGCACAATCTGGCGCAAGGGTTCTTCACAAGCGCGGGCGATAATGTTCAGACCAATCTGCTCATCGCCTTCCAGTTTGTGATCCCGGAGCGATTTGGCCGCGCGAAGGAGCGCGACTCCGCCACCGGCTACAATGCCCTCGTCCACGGCAGCGCGCGTGGCATGCATGGCGTCTTCGACACGAGCCTTTTTCTCTTTCATTTCGGTCTCGGTGGCCGCGCCCACCTTGATGATGGCTACTCCACCAGCCAGCTTCGCCAGCCGCTCTTGTAATTTCTCGCGGTCGTAATCGGAGCTGGTCTCCTCAATTTGCGAGCGTAGCTGTTTAATTCTGCCTTGAATCGCTTTGGATTCTCCGGCGCCATCGATGATGGTGGTGATTTCCTTATCAACCGTGACGCGCTTGGCCCGGCCCAGATCTTCCAGCTTCACGCTTTCGAGTTTTACACCGGTCTCTTCCACGATAGAAGTGCCGGCGGTAAGGATGGCGATATCTTCCAGCAAGGATTTGCGGCGGTCGCCGAAGCCGGGAGCTTTAACGGCGCAAACGGCCAGCGTACCGCGCAGCTTGTTCACAACCAAAGTGGCCAGCGCTTCGCCTTCCACCTCTTCGGCGACGATCAGAAGCGGATGACCCGAGCGTGCGATCTGTTCGAGCAGCGGCAGGATGTCCTTCATGCTTCCGATCTTCTTTTCGTGGATCAGAATATAGGGATCTTCGAGCACCACTTCCATGCGCTCGGGATCAGTGACGAAATAGGGAGAAAGATAGCCCCGGTCGAACTGCATGCCTTCGACTGTGACTAGTTCGGTCACCATGGTTTTCGCTTCTTCCACCGTGATGACGCCGTCCTTGCCCACCTTCTTCATGGCGTCGGCAATGATGCTTCCGATAGTTTCATCGCTGTTGGCCGAGATGCTGCCCACCTGGGCGATCATGTCTCCCGAAACGGGCTTCGACATCTTCTGAACGTCTTCCACGACGATCTTGACGGCTTTGTCGATGCCGCGCTTCATGGCCATCGGGTTCACGCCCGAGGTGACGGCTTTGACGCCCTCCCGAAAAATGATCTGCGCCAGGACAGTGGCGGTGGTGGTGCCGTCGCCGGCCACGTCGGAGGTTTTCGAAGCCACTTCGCGCACCATTTGCGCACCCATGTTTTCGAGCGGATCGGCGAGCTCGATCTCCTTGGCCACGGTCACTCCGTCCTTGGTGATAGTGGGACCGCCAAACTTTTTCTCGAGGACAACGTTGCGTCCCTTGGGGCCCAGGGTGACCTTCACCGCGTCAGCCAGTTGATTCACTCCGCGCAGGATGGCCTGCCGCGATTGGTCTGCGTAAATAATCTGTTTTGCCATTTGTTAGCTCGCTTTCTTCGCAGCCACGGGCTGCTTGTCCAAGTTCTTCGCACCTGTGAGCTGCCGGTCCAGAACCGCGAGGATTTCGTCCTCGCGCATGATCATGCATTCTGTGCCTTCGATCGTGATGTCGCTGCCGGAATATTTCCCGAACAAGATGCGGTCGCCCACCTGAACGTCCAGGGCCACTACCGTGCCATCTTCCAGGCGCTTGCCTTTACCAATGGCCATTACTTCACCCTCTTGGGGTTTTTCTTTCGCCGAATCGGGAATATACAGGCCGCCTCGAAGGGCGTCTCCCTTTTCCTCAACTCGCTTGATTACAACGCGGTCATACAACGGACGAATTTTCATAAGTTTCAGGCCTCCCGGCCCTGATTGTGCTGCAGTCCGACTTCTTAAGAGAAGTCTCCTTCAAACCGCTCGAATCTCTCGATATTCCGGTTCCCACATGGCGTCACCCACTTGCTGCACGATGTCCTTGAAGTTCACGCGCGCCAAACCATCCTGGACGGCGGCCTCCGCAACGGCGACGGCGACTGTCAAGGAAACGATGCGCAAGTCATCGACATGCGGCAGCAGCGACGCGCCTGGCAAACGGACGGCCACCAGGCTGGAGACTGCGTTGGCCGCAGCGGCAAACATGTTGTCGCTGATGCGGCGCGATCGAGAAACAATGGCGCCCAGACAAAGACCGGGATACAACATCGCATTGTTCACCTGGCCGATGACATAGGTCACTCCCCGGTAAGTGACGGGCTGGAACGGGCTGCCAGTGGCGATCAGAGCCCGGCCCTCAGTCCAATTGATGAGGTCGGCAGGCGTGGCTTCCGCCATCGGCGCTGGATTGGAAAGCGGAAAGATGATGGGCCGGTCGCAGTGCTTGGCCATGTCCCGGACAATGGCTTCGGTGAAAGCGCCGGCGGCAGTGGAAACACCGATCAGCATGGTTGGCCGCGCTTGATTTACTACTTCGGCCAAGGCGATGGATCCCTCCGGGCCGTTGCGCTTCCAGCGCTTCACCTCGGCGGCCGGGCGTGCATAGGGCGCCTGGTAGTCCCGCACGCGCTCGCCCATGTCGTCGGTCAGTAAGCCGCTTTGGTCCACCAGCCAGAAACGCGCGATTGCATCCTCTCGCGATAAGCCTTCCCGCATCATCGCGTCGCGGATTTGATCGGCAATTCCCAAGCCTGCGGTTCCAGCGCCAAGGATCACCACGCGCTGGTTCCGCATGGGAGAACCACACACGCGCACCGCTGAAACCACCGCCGCCAGAGTGATGGCGCCCGTGCCCTGCATATCGTCGTTAAAGGTGCAGATCCGATCACGGTATTTCTCGAGGATGCGGCGTCCGTTGCCGGGCGAGACGTCCTCCCATTGCAGCAGCGCATTGGGGAACAGCTTGGTGGCGGTCTCAACGTAGGCATCGATAAACGTGTGGTAGCGCTCCCCGCGGACTCGCGCATGCCGGTTTCCGATGTACATGGGATCTTTGAGGAGGCTTTCCCGATTCGTGCCGACATCCAACATCACCGGAATTACACGCGTGGGATCGATGCCGCCCGCCGCGGTATAGATGGCCAGCTTGCCGATCGAAATCTCGATGCCGCCCACACCCCAATCGCCCAGCCCCAGGATCTGCTCGGCATCTGTGGCGAGGATCAAGTCGATGTCTTCGGGTCCGGCGCCGCGGTTCACAAAGGCTTCCTCGATCCCTTCGGGATGGTCGATCGAGAGGTAAACGCCTCGTGGCCGCCGGCACTCATGGTGATACTGCTGCATCGCCATGCCAACGGTCAGGTCATTGACGATGGGGATCATCTCGCGCAAGTGTCCCGCTAGCAATCGGTAGAAAAGCACCTCATTGCGGTCATGCAGCGCAGTCAGGTAGATGTTCTTATTGAGCGCATCGGGAAGACGTTGATATTGAGCGTAGGCCGCTCTCACTTGCGCTTCCAGAGTGCTGATCACCGGGGGGAGCAGACCGGTGAGGCCCAACTCTTTGCGTTCCTCCGCGGTGAAGGCCGTGCCCTTGTTCAGCAACGGCGTGGTGAGCACTGCCATGCCCCGCGCTTTGGTCTGGTAGCAGCCGTCCCCATCCAGCCTTGAGTTAGGCACACGTGACGCCAATATAGGGATGACTCTCTGTCGCATGTTATGTTCCTGTTTCCGCCGGAAGTCTCTTTCTCCTGCACGCCCCGGCCCATTGTCAAATGGCACGCCGGGGAGGCAGACTCGATAGTCGTTTACAGTACGCGTGTGCGGACAAATCTGAGACTGAAGGCTGCTCCTAACGCGAGCAGTCCAAGCAACCCGATCAACGGCATCGGACTTGCCGTTTTCGGCAGCTCGGCTACCGGAGCATCGTTGGTCGCTACCAGCGCTTCGGCGGGCGGCGCGGTCACTACCTGGGCTATTTCGACATCTTCGCCGGTGGGCTTCACTGCCAGAACCGGCGCCTGCTTCAATGCCACCACTACCGGCTCGTCGGGAGATGTGATTGGCGATTCAACTTCGGGCGTGACCTCAACCGGCGTGTAGAGCACGGGCGAGTTGGTTATTTTGGCCAGCTCCAGCGCTTTGGACTTTGGATACACGAATTCGTCGCCAAAGTTTTTGCCGGGGTAGAACCAGGCTCGCAGCACATCCGGCTGGCCGGGCGGCGTCTCTCTAAAGGTCAGCACTGTTTTGCTGGTGGCCCGCAGCCGATAGTTTGGGACGGCCAGGATGGTAGCGTAGATCATTGTCTCGTCCTGGTTGAAAATTTGGACGATGTGACGGTCCGACTTGGAATCCAGTACTTTGAAGACATAGGTACCGGGAGGCAGCACCGCCCATCCCTTCATATGGACTCCGGGGGTCTCCACGGGCTGGCTGAAAGTGATCACGGTCTTGCGGTTCCAGTCGTCGCCCTTCACACTGGGGGAGAACGCTGTAGCGATGAGCGCCGCACAAAGCACGGTCGGTACTGCTTTTAAGAAATTCATTCCTGTTCCTTCTTCCGATTCAAAATTTGTGAGCGGTTCCCACGCGACCAAAGGAGCACGCTTACGTCCGTTTGTGGCTATCCACGTTTCAGACAGCAAAACAGGGTGCCAGCGGGTCAAGCGGAGGATGTTTCAGGTGGGGGGACTGACCGCATAGTGTCAGATGACCAAATGAGGCCGGGCGGGGGACGTCACTAGGGCGTTCAGGGGTCCGCTGGTCACTTCAGGGGGCGTGGGCGGTTCAATAACGTCGCCACCACATCTGGCGAGCGGCTTGGACCTCTTAGAGTACGGAATTCGTGCCGGTCAAACGAAGCCGCGAAGTGAGATGTCCCGCCACGCAGGACTCGCCCTATAGCAATGAGCTGCAGAGGAATCCTGCCATCGAGCAGTGAAGGCCACTCAATACTCAGCTCCACAAGAGCTCCGACAATGATTGGGTGCTGGGAGGCCACCAGCACGCCGCCACTGCTCATGTTGACGGCTAATCCAGCGCCGGAGAAAGGTCCCCCTGCCGAACACGAGCGGAAGCGAACGCTCAGATCGAGTGGGAAGCGAAACCTTCGCCGGCGTTCCGCTGCAATGGGCCGGCTGGAAACGTTCGCGCTGGCATGTTCTTCTGGGAACGCGAGGACTCTGACGAATGAATGCATCAAGCTAAGCGCAAGCTGCTACGACTCTAGCGGCGTTGGACGTGATTCGACTGTTCTCGATGGGCATCGACCAGGGTCCCAACAGGTCGACTTTGAAGATATTGTAATGCTGGCTCTCGTGCGCGACCTCGAAACATTCACGCAAGCAGGATGGTCCGATGAGATGGAGCTTCGCGCCTTCCGGCAGAGAAACGATCCGCCCTTTCCCTGCCGGGTCGAAGTGGACGACGGCGAAGGGCTTTTTTGTGCGGTATGCCCGCAGGGCTTGAATCTCGCGCTTATCGATCTGCACGGCAGCCGGTCTGATACTCAAAGATGCAACGGTGTTTGTCATCTGATCACTTCCGGCCTCAACCGCTATTCAGGCAGCCGAGGCCGTTCTTTCCGAGTGTGCCTTCGCATATAGCACGCGGCTCACCGTTTCGATCAGCCCAGCGGGACGGAAGGGCTTCGCGATATATTCCAAGTCCCGGTAGTCGCACTCGGCGTGCCCGGACATCAGGAGAACCGGCAGCTTGGAATCCATCCTCAGAACTCCAT
This sequence comes from Bryobacteraceae bacterium, assembly GCA_049518655.1. GTDB lineage: Bacteria > Acidobacteriota > Terriglobia > Bryobacterales > Bryobacteraceae > Palsa-89. The sequence continues at coordinate 73,226 of JBEKRO010000018.1, forward strand.
CCGCCAACTCCAGGCCATTGATGTTGGGCATCACCACGTCTGTGAGCAGCAGCACAATGCTGGTTTGATGCTTCTCGTAGAAACGAGTCCTTCTTCTCCATCGGCGGCTGTGATTACCGTGTATCCGGCGATCCCTGAGAACCTTTTCGCAAACCCACGAATGTCGAGGTTATCGTCGACTACCAAAATTGTTCCGCGTTGCGTGTCCTCTGTCATGCGTGCGGCCTCCTTCGGCGGCTCGGTCGCTATCTACGGGTACTCATGAAGTATCAGGGATTCACCTTAGTTCAGTCTGTCCAGAATTGCTCAGATGACGAAATTGGTTTGCAGGCCGCATCGCCGCGAGTGAGCATTCTTGAACAGACCGCCGGCGAAATACGTGTTAGCTTGAGCCGCAGTAGCAGTAAGCCGTCCTGCCGGAAGCAGGGAGGTCCCTTTTCTGTCGGCGGCAAGCGATCGTCTCGACAGGAGCTGATTTTCATGAGTTCTCAACCAGCCTCGAGTCTTTCTGTTCCTTTGGAATCAGTGATCCATACCCGGGAATTGAATCGGAGGCAGCCGCGTCAGCCAGATTTCGAGGCGGTTACCGGCACCTTGGTGATGTTGGCTCGGACCATGGCGGATTCACCCGAGAAGACTCTGCAACAACTGGTGGAAACAGCACTGAGCCTATGCCACGCGCACTCGGCTGGGATCAGCTTGCTGGAGGAAGAAAACGGCAGCAAGATCTTTCGCTGGCATGGAGTTGCGGGCGAATACGCACCTCATTTGTGGGGCACGACCCCTCGGGATTTCAGCCCTTGTGGCACCGTATTGGATACCAACCAGGTGCAACTGATGTCGCACCTGGACCGGCACTTCAGATATTTCGCCGACGTTAAGCCACCCATCGCAGAGGCGCTGCTGGCCCCTTTTCACGTGGGTGGGGTAGCAGTGGGCACGGTGTGGGTCATTTCCCATGACCAGAGCCGGCAGTTCGACCGTGAAGACGCAAACGTGTTGACCACGCTGGGGGAATTCGCGGCGGCCGCATATCAGACTTTATCGGGATTGATTGCTTTGAGAGGGATCGTTGCCACCATCCGAGAGCCCTTGCTAGTCCTGGATAGCGCTTTTCGAATCAAGGTGGCCAGTCGTTCGTTCTACGAGACATTTCGGGTGGCGCCAGATATTACAGAGGGGCACTGTTTTTACCGGCTGGGAAGTGGGCAATGGGATATCCCTCAGCTACGCGTGCTTCTGGAAGACGTTTTGTCGAAGAAGCGTGCGGTCGAGAATTTTGAGGTAAGACACGATTTCCCGTTCCTCGGACCGCGGGTGATGTCGTTAAACGCCCGCAAACTCTCGCTCGACGGCAATCCAGCCGAGCTCGTCCTGCTCGCAATCGAGGACATTACCGACCGTAAACAGATTGAGGAAGAACTCCTACGCTCCAATGAAGATGCGCAGCGTTTTGCTTACGTAGCCGCGCACGATCTTCGTGCCCCGCTCAATTCAGCGATGATGCTTCTGCAAGTGCTGCAGCACAAAACAGAAGCAAAGCTGGAAGATGACGAGAGTCAGGTGTTGTCGCTGGCCACGGCCAACCTTCTACGGCTGCAAGCCTTGATGAACGACATCCTGGCGTACGCACAGGTGGGTGGATCGGGAAAGAGGGCCACTGTAGCTTTGCAAGAGCCTCTGCAAATGGCGTTAAGCAACCTTCAAAAAGACATTGAGGAGACAGGCGCCCAGGTGAACTTCGGGCTCCTGCCCACGGTATGGACGGATCGCTTCCAACTGACACTCGTGTTTCAGAATCTGATCGATAATGCCATCAAATTCCGCTCTGACAAGGCACCCTTTCTTCAGATTGGAGCGAACCGGGAGGGTCGAGAATTTATTGTGTCCATCACCGATAACGGCCAAGGCTTTGATGCTCAATATGCCGAACAGATTTTCCTCCCGTTCCAACGTTTGCATGGTTCCGATACGCCGGGCAGCGGCATCGGCCTGGCAACGTGCAAACGCATTGTGGAGCGGATGGGCGGCCGCATCTGGGCCGAATCCGCGCCAGGGCAGGGGTCGACGTTCTACTTCACCTTGCCCGACAAGTAATTTAGGGTGGAACGATTCGCATGGTCAGAACGCGCGTTGTCAGTCGTGCAGGATCACGTTCAGCAGCGAGCTATGAACTTCCAGGCCGCTATCGTATTGGCCGCTGTATTGGATGAATCCCAGCTTACGGAAGCGGTTCATGAAAAAGCTGACTCGGGAGCGAGTGGTACCGACGATCTCGGCTAGGGTCTCCTGGCTGACCTTGGGTATCACCAGCGCCGGTTTGCCTTCCTTCCCGAAGTTGGCCAGCAACAGGAGTACTCGTGCCAGCCGCTTTTCACTGGAGTTGAAGAGCTGATCCACCAGATCCTCCTCAATCCGAATATTGCGGGAGAGCATGTGGTGAAGCAGCAGTTCCGAAAAGGCCGGCTGTTCGTGGAGCAAACCGATCACGATTGCCTTTTCCATCCGCATGATGGAACACTCCGCCATAGTGGTTGCGCTGGCCATCCGCAACGACTGACCGGCCAGGCATCCTTCGCCAAAGAAGTCGCCGGCGCCCAAGATGGCAACCACGGCTTCCTTGCCCTGTTTAGAGACGACGGTGAGCTTGATCTTGCCTTTGTGAATATAGAAGACGGCATCGGCTGGGGCGCCTTGCAGGAAGATCTTGTGGCTCTTCGCGTAGTCGGCCAGCATCCTTCCCTTGCCCGTTCCGGCAAGAAAAGCTTTCAGATCGAACCCCTTGTCGTTCTTCTTCATATGGAGAAACGGAGCCAACATGCTAGCGCCCGATTCGGAAGCTGGTGACGTCGCCCCAAAGTCCCGCGGACTTCAATACAAAAACGCCAACCGCAACGACGACCACGACGTTGAGGATGGTCTTGATGCTGGAAGCCATGGGGATATAGCGATTCACCAACCACAGCGCCACGCCCACCACAATCAAAGCAACAACCAAGTTTATCAAAGGCATTTCCGGTACTCCTCACCCGAAGCAAGGCAATCCGCTGCCCAACCTGACCTGAGGATGTTTTCCGCTAGGGCCCACGCAAGTTGCTCAGACTAAGGAAAGAGGGACTGACCACAGAGCGTCGAGTGACCAAATGCGATCAAATATGTGATTTGATTTCTCGAATCAATGTTAGAATGACAGCGACCGCCAATCTCGGCTCTCCGCTGTTTTCGAGACCTTTCACGCGCTCGCCGCCTGTCTCTTAGACCACACGGCTTCCTGGATCGACGGGGCGAAGGAGACGCGATGCACTCCGCAGCCTCGGAGCAAGAAACCAGTAGCTGGCTGGTGAGCGATGGCCTGAAAGAGCTGGAGCTGTTGCTCCGGGCCGTTCTCTCCCATCAGTCCGAGCCCATTCTGATTGCAGACGATGACCGCTGCTGCGTGGACGCGAGTTCCGGCGCCTGCAAGCTGCTTGGAGTTTCGATCGACAAGGTGATCGGTCACTCCATTGACGATCTCGCAATACCGGGCAAGCCGACCACCGCAGCAATGCCCATCGGAATGAACGGTGTGCTGCCCGGACGTCATGTTTTAGGCCTGCACGGTAAGGGCAGCGACACTCACACCGCCGATTACGCGTTCCTATGTCTCGATGCCGGCGGCCGAATTGTAGCCTGGCACAGCGGAGCAGAGCGCATGTACGGCTACCAGAGCGACGAAATCATCGGTCGACCAGCAAGCTCCCTCAACCTGGATGACGATGAGCGTCAAGTCGATTTCCATGACGAATTGAAGAGGACCGCTGCCGAGGGTCATCTTGGAATTGAGGGATGGCATAAGAAGAAGGATGGGTCACGGTTCTGGGCGAATTCATTGACAACCGCACTCAGAGACCAGAATCTGGAGCTGCAGGGCTTTGCCAGGGTGGTACGCGATTTTAGCGCTCGCCACCGAATGGATGAAGCGCGACTGAACAAGCTGGCAGGCTCCCGGCCATTTCCCGCTGAATCGACGATCGCGGGAATCGTATCCGGCGAGTTTGACCGCATTATCGAGGCGAACGACGCTTTTCTCAACATGCTGGGATACAGCCGGGAAGAGTTGCTCGGCGGCCTGCAGTGGGCCGATATCGTTTCGCCCGAAAGCTTGCCGCTGCATGAACACGCTCATGAAGAAGGCTTGCTCCATGGAGCTTGCACGCCATTTGAAATGGAATACATTCGCAAGGATGAGACTCGGGTGCGCGTTCTAGTGGCGAGCGCCCTGTTGCCTCCGTCTCCTTTTCGATGGATCACTTTTGTGCAGAATCTCACCGAGCGCGACCGCGCGGAAAAGATTGCTAACGAACCTGGCGCTCCACAGGAGTACGAGGAGATTGTCGGCACCAGCGCGGCGCTCAAGCGAGTGATGGGGCAGGTGGAAATCGTCGCGCCTACCGATGCCACCGTGCTGGTGCTGGGCGAAACCGGCACAGGCAAGGAGCTGGTGGCACGCGCCATCCACAAAATGAGCGCCCGGCGGAATCGTCCTTTTATAACGCTGAACTGTGCCGCCATTCCCACCGGACTCTTGGAAAGCGAACTGTTCGGTTATGAAAGAGGCGCGTTCACAGGCGCCTTGTCGCAGAAGATCGGACGCTTTGAGAGAGCGCATCAGGGAACGCTGTTCCTGGATGAAGTAGGAGACATCCCGTTAGAGCTTCAACCCAAATTGTTGCGGGCTTTGCAGGAGAAGGAATTCGAGAGATTGGGTGGCACTCGCACCATTCCCATCGATGTCCGGCTGCTGGCAGCCACCAATCGCAATCTGACGCAGATGATGGGAGACAAGCTTTTCCGCAGCGATCTTTATTACCGGTTGAAGGTTTTTCCGATCACTATCCCTCCCTTGCGCGAACATCGTGAAGACATCCCCGTGCTGGTCCGGCATTTCACTCAGACCTACGCCACCAAGATGAATAAGCAGATCGACAAGATTCCAGCGGAGACGATGCAGGCGCTGGTGAGCTGGCCGTGGCCCGGAAATGTGCGGGAGTTGGAGAACTTCATCGAAAGATCGGTTATTCTTTCGCCTGGCTCCACTCTTCGAGCGCCTTTGGCCGAGATACGCGCCGATGCGGCCGAAGCGCCCGCTGGCGCCTCACTGGCCGAAGTGGAGCGGGATCACATCATTCGAGTCCTTCGGGAAGCAGATGGAGTGGTCAGCGCCGCGGCTACCCGCCTGGGATTACCACGAACCACGTTGAACGCGATGATGCGAAAGCTGGAGATCTCCCGCAAGGATCTTTAAGGCTGATAGCGCGCTCCTAAAGCCCACTCGAAGTCAATTGGCGCAAGACATGCTCTTAGCACCCACGGAGGAGTTACGAGCATGAACTGGGATCAAATCGAAGGCAAGTGGAAGCAGTTTACCGGATCGGCGCGGGAGCGATGGGGCAAGCTCACCGACGATGACTGGCAGACTATCGCCGGCAAAAAGGACCAATTAGTCGGGCGGATTCAGGAACGCTACGGAATCGCCAAGGCGGACGCCGAGAAACAAGCCGACGAATGGTCGCGTGCTTTGGACAAATCGAAGGCGGACGAAGACCTCGCCGTCCGGCTGTAGCCTCCAGGTGACAAACCCTATGAAATTTAACACAGTGATCGGCTCGGCAGCCCTTGTGCTGCTTCTTGGAACTGGCGCCAACGTGTACGGGCAACACGAGGAGCAGGGTAAACAGGGAAGGCCGGAAGGCAGGCCAGCGCCACAACAACGCCAGCCTCAGCAGCGTGCGCCGCAACAGCAACAACGTGCGCAGCAACCGAGGCCACAAGCGCAGCCTCAGCAGCAACAACGTGCCCAGCAGCCCAGGCAACAAGCTCAGCCTCAGCCGCGGGCCCAGCAGCAGCAACGTGCGCAGCAGCCGAGACCGCAGGTCCAGCAACCTCAGCAGAGGCAGCAACATGCTCAATCCCAGCCCGCGGTACAGCACCAGCAAACAGCGCCGCGCCAGCAAGCCGCACCCCGACAGCAAGCCGCCGAGCAGCGCCAAGCCGGTGGACAGGCCACCAACTACACTCCTCCGGTGCGTACGCGTCAACAAGCACAAACCTGGCAACAGCAGAGCAGTTGGCGACAGGACGGCGCCTGGCAGGAACACTCCTCCTGGCAGCAGGATCGCTCTTCGAATTGGCAAAGCGATCATCGCAGCTGGGCGCAACGCGGCGGATATGGCGGGTACTACATTCCGCAAGCGAGCTTCAATCTCCATTTCGGCGCGGCACACTGGTTTCGCATTGAGAACCAACCCATCATCGTCGGGGGTTACCCGCGTTTCCAGTACGGAGGGTATTTGTTCATGATGGTTGACCCATGGCCCGGAGACTGGGCGCAAAACTGGTACGCCGCCGACGACGTCTATGTCGGGTATAACAACGGGTATTACCTATACAACAGAGCCTACCCCGGCGAAGCGATAGCAATCACCGTCGTACTCTAGCTGCGACATTTCACAAGAAAGAAGGAAAGACCATGCTGATACTGATCATCGTTTTGTTATTGCTATTTGGCGGCGGTGGAGGATACTACGGCCATAGCCGTTGGGGTGCGGGAGGCGGCGCTGGAATAGGATTGGGGACCGTCGTGGTTATCCTTCTCATCGCGTACCTGCTGGGAGGGTTTCGCTAAGGTGAGAGCAGTTGGCGCCGGCAGCGCCTGAGCGGGTCAAGCGATTGAACGCGGGCCGCTGACATATTTCCCGACGCGATGCCCGGCGCCCGGCATGTTTTTCGAAGCGATTCCAGTGAGCCGTGGGGCACGCCCGCGGCGCTTATTTTTTGCTGACCACACTTGGTCAGGTGACCGTATATGGTTATCCCTCCCCCGGATTTATCGGCAGCCTACTCGAACCATGCGAACAATTGCAACGGATGGGTGGCAATCAGCGTTCGGTGCCGTTCGTGCAGATATCCAGCGCGTCGCTAAAAGGATCGAGGTTCAGAAAGATGAAGTTCACAAGCTTATTCCTGACGGTGTGCGGGTTGGCGTTGGCTCAGGCGCCACAGGCTCCCAATCCAACTCAACAATCCATTGAAGCCGGCGCGTCGACGCCGATCTATCGCATTACCGTGGTGGCAAGGACAACGAAAGCCATCAACTACAATCACCGCAGCGGAGCGACCAGGATCGGATTCCGTGGGACTGCGTTGATGCCCGAAGCTCGCGGCGAAGCGAAGGTAGAGAGCAAACAAGGCGTCATTAAGATTGACGCAGACATGGAAAAGCTTGGACCAGCAACTCAGTTCGGGCATGAATACCTCAATAACAGCGGCAAGACGAAATTAGACGCAACCACCGAGCTGCAATCCTTCGGTTTGATCGTCACCGCCGAGCCCTATTTCGCCGTCACACAGCCGAGCGACGTGGTGGTGATGGAGAATTTCGTCAGGAAAGATACTGTTGGGACCATCGAAGAAGTGGACGCGAAATACGAGCTGCTGCAGAGAGGGCAGTACGTGTTGAATGTGAAGCCAGGCGATATTCATCCGAGAGAACTCAACTCGAAGGTACCTTTAGAGCTCTACGAGGCGCGTAACGCGGTGCAAATCGCGCGCTGGACGGGCGCCGAGCAGTATGCTGGCCTCACTTTTCAGAAGGCTGTCGTGGGTTTGGAGAATGCCGAGGGCTATCTGATCGGTAAGGCAGGCAAGAAGCCGATTGGCACCGTGGCGCGGGAAGCCGTTCAAATGGCGGAGGACGCCCGGATCATCACCGTCAAAAAAATTGAAGAGGAGCAATTGGCCAGCGAGCGCAAGGCGGGAGCGGACCGTGAAGCACGCGCCGAGGGCGACCGTTCGGCAGCGCTGTCGGAAGCAGATCGCGTCACGCGAGAAGCGGAACAAGCCAGGCTCACTTCCGTGGAGAACGCTGAGCGCCTGAAGCAAGAAGCGGATCGCCTGAAACGCGAGAACGAAGCTACGGCGCTTGCCACCCAGGTTGCCACCCAAGCCGAAGCGGATCGCCTGAAACAAGAAAGCGACGCGAAGCTTGTGGCGGCCAACACCGAAACGGATCGCTTGAAACAGGAGAACGAAGCGCAGCGGATGGCGGCTGCGGCCGATCTGGAGCGCGCCGCCAAAGAGAAGGCGCAAGCCGAGGCCGAGCGCACGCAACTTCGCGCCCAACTGCTGCTGCAATTCAACGCGATTCTCGAAACTCGAGATACAGCACGTGGACTGATCGTCAATATGTCAGACGTTTTATTCGACACGGCCAAGCATACGCTGCGTCCGGCAGCCCGCGAGAAACTGGCCAAAGTTGCGGGAATCATCTCGGGCCATCCGGGGTTGAGGCTGGCAGTGGAAGGTTATACCGATAGCGTCGGAGGTGACGATTACAATCAGAAGCTCTCCGAAGATCGCGGCACGGCGGTGCGCGACTATCTAACCAAAGAGGGCGTAGTGGGCACTTCGGTGACATCGCAAGGCTTTGGAAAGAGCCAGCCGGTAGCTTCCAATGATACAGCCGCAGGCCGCCAGCAGAATCGCCGCGTGGAACTGGTTGTTTCGGGAGAAATTATCGGTGAGCAAATCGGCCAGCCGGTGGCGGTCCGATGACCCGGACCTTGCGCTTACTTCACAGATCGGGGCCTCAGGGCCCCGGTGGTCTTTCGCTGCTGGGACTGTTGTTACCGCCTGTAGCAGTGGCGGCTGGGGCGCTTGCCGCATGGCGTTTTGGCGCGGATGCCGGCTGGACAGGCAGGTTCTTCATCGCCAATGGGTTCTTGTCGCATTGGCAGGTCTGGCTTGCGTTCGCGACGGCCATAGCCAGTCTGGCCACGATCGTCGATCGCTGGACGGAGCAGCCCATCTGAAACATCGGAACTGCGACAAATTCACGAGCGGCGACACTACCCAAGGAGGAGATCGAATTCCTCACAATCCCGACTTCACAGCCCGAGCCGTCAAAAGCGCCTGGGTCCGGCTAGGCATCCAAGGATGGTTTCATGCAACAAACCTCTAAAGTGCGCAAGATAGCTTTCGTGGGAGACCACTTGCCGCGTAAATGCGGCATTGCCACGTTTACAACCGATCTGCTGGCGGCCGTCCAAGCCGCTCATCCCCAAAGCCAGTGTTTCGCGGTATCTGTAAACGACATCAAGGGTGGCTATGAGTATCCCGAAGTGGTGCGTTTTGAGATTGAGGAGCAGGACCTGTCGTCCTATCTGCGTGCAGCGGATTTCCTCAACATCAGCAACGTGGACATGGTCTGTTTGCAGCACGAGTTTGGCATTTTTGGAGGGCCAGCCGGCGGTCACATTCTGGCATTTCTGCGCGAATTGAGAATGCCGGTAGTGACGACTCTTCACACCGTTTTGCGTGAGCCGAGAACGGACCAGCGTCGCGTCATGCAGGAACTTATCTCGCTCTCGACGCGCCTGGTAGTGATGACCGAGCGCGGCAGGCAGATGCTGCAGGACGTTTATCATGCGCCACCTGGCAAAATCGATCTGATCGCACATGGCATTCCCGACGTCGGGTTCGTGGATCCCACCTACTTCAAGGACCAGTTCGGCGTGGAAGGCAAGGTGGTGCTGCTCACTTTCGGCCTGCTTTCTCCGAACAAGGGCATCGAGTTTGTTCTCAACGCTCTGCCGGAAATCGTGGCCGAGTTTCCAGAGGTTGTTTATATCGTCCTGGGCGCCACTCATCCCAACGAATTGCGCGAGCATGGCGAAGCCTACCGGGTGAGCCTGGAGATACTTGCCAAGAAAAACAAGGTAGAGAAGAACGTCATCTTCTACAACGACTTTGTGGAGCTGGAGAATCTCAAAGAATTTATCGGCGCTGCCGACCTCTATATAACGCCGTACCTCAACGAAGCGCAGATCACATCGGGCACCCTGGCTTACACGTTCGGCGCGGGCAAAGCGGTGATTTCCACGCCGTATTGGCACGCGGCGGAGCTGTTGGCCGACGATCGTGGTGTCCTGGTGCCGTTTGGCGACGCCGAGGCCATCGCGCGGGAAGTGGTTGCGCTCTTGCGCGACGACACTCGCCGCCATGGCATGCGCAAGAACGCCTACCGGATGGGGCGCGAGATGATCTGGAGCAACGTGGCGCAACTCTATATGCGTTCGTTTGAGTTGTCGAGGCTGCAAGGAGCGGCGCTTTCCCGGAAGTCGCTGGTCACCAAGACGCTGGACCAGAGGCCGCGGGAGTTACCGGAGCTGAAGGTGGATCATCTCTCCCGGATGACCGATTCCACGGGCGTGTTTCAGCATGCCATCTTCGGAGTCCCGAATTTTTCCGAGGGTTATTGTACTGACGATAACGCGCGTGCGTTTATTCTTGCGGTGCTGCTGGACGAGTTGGGAGAACAGCCCGAAGCGCTGCGTGGCATGGCGACCACCTGCGCCGCGTTTCTTCATCACGCGTTCGACTCCCATACCAAGCGCTTCCACAATCACATGAGTTTTGACCGCCATTGGCTGGACGCCCAAGGATCGGAGGATTGCCAAGGCCGCGCACTGTGGGCGCTCGGCGTAGGCGTGGGCCGCTCGCCTTTCCGAAGCTTCCAGATGATGGCTGGACAACTGTTCGCACAAGCATTGCCTGCGCTGACGGAGTTCACCTCGCCTCGAGCTTGGGCCTTCGGCCTGATCGGCATCCATGAATATTTGGGTCGATTGAGCGGGGATAGCTTCGTCAATCAAACGCGCGACGCGCTTACTTGCCGCCTCATGGAGCTTCTGGGGAAGAATGCCAGGCCCGAATGGTGCTGGTTTGAAGAGGAGCTGTCGTACGACAACGCCAAGCTGGCCCACGCCTTGATTCTGAGCGGGCACGCGACGGGAAATGCGCTGGTCTTCGAGCGAGGCTTACACACATTACGCTGGCTGAACGAACTACAGATCTCCGAAAAGGGTCACTTCCGGCCTATCGGCAGCAATGGTTTTTATCGTCGTGGCGGAGTGCGCGCCAACTTTGACCAGCAGCCGATTGAGGCGCAAGCCATGGTGTCAGCATGTCTGGAAGCTTACCGCACCACATCGGATCTGTGGTGGTACGAGCAGGCGCAACGCGCTTTCGATTGGTTCCTCGGCTGGAACGATCTGGGGCTGGAACTTTATTCTCCGGAGAGCGGTGGGTGTGGCGATGGGTTGCACGTGGATCGGGTGAATGGGAACCAGGGAGCGGAATCGACACTGGCCTTCCTGCTCTCGTTAGCGGAAATGCGTCTGGCGCAAAACATGGTGGCGAGTTTCAAGCAACCGATCGCGGTGGAAGTGTAGGCCGCCTTGAACATAGACTCCATTCCCGACACCGGAATTCACGTCCAGCGCACGAGCACAATCATCGAGCCCGACCTGAGGCGCGTTCTTCTGCGGCCCTTCACTCCTGGAGATTCACAGCGGGTGTCCAGGATCATCGAACGAGTCCTGTCGATTCCCGAAGACCAAGTCGGTCTTCTCGTGGCCCAAGTCTCGGCCGAGTTCTCCGAGCGGCATCAACACATCCGCAAGATCTTTATAGAACGCTTTGAGCAGGTCCGCGATCTGTTGCCGGCTGGCAAGCAACTCTCCGAACAGAGGCGGCTGTTGATCGGATCTTACTTCCTCGCGGAATATTCGTTGGAAGCCGCGGCGCTGTTCAATCCATCCATCGTTCCGCATCCCGATCAATCGGGGCTGCCAGTTGGTGCTCTGCGATTCGTTCTCAGCTTGCGTGCCACTGGCGAAGGGCATATTTCTTCCATTACCTTTCGAACCGGAATCATCCATCCCGATCATCGAATTGAGATATGCAAACCCGCGGGGTTTCTCACCGAGCCGCGTCAAATCCCCAACCCGGTTTACGAGAAGGGGCTCTTTGGACGGAAACTTGTGGAGCTGGGATTGACGGGCGAATTCACTTTTCGGGTGATGAACAAGATCGGTGAATCGTTCACGCTGGAGGAGCTGCGCCTTAGCCTGCAGACCGAGCAGTTCCGATTGCCGGATGGAATGGGACGGGAAGATCAAAACGCCGCCCAAGGGATTTGGCTGCTGGCCCGTTCTAATTACGAGGTTCAATTCCAGCCTGACCAGGAGTTGTCTGAGCGAATCATATTCCCGGCCACGCCCTCACAACGCAACGGCATCGAGGATGCGCGCTTCGTACGTTTCCAGAACGACGACGGCACTCATCGATACTACGCGACTTTTACCGCTTACGACGGCAGGGTCGTGATGCCGGAGCTTGTGGAGACTTCGAATTTCCTGCTCTTTCGCTTCATCACGCTGAATGGCCCGGCGGCCCAGAACAAGGGCATGGCTCTATTCCCGCGCAAGATCAAAGGCCTTTACGCCATGCTCTCGCGACAGGACAACGAAAATATCTATCTGATGTTTTCGGACAACGTCCACTTCTGGAATAAACGCCAAGTGCTTCTGAAGCCGGCTTTCTCCTGGGAGCTGGTGCAGCTGGGGAACTGTGGATCGCCCATAGAGACCGATGCGGGATGGCTGGTGCTGAGCCATGGGGTTGGCCCGATGCGCAAGTACTGTATCGGCGCATTTTTGTTGGATCGAGACGATCCAGGCAAGGTGATCGGCCGCCTTCGCGAGCCTCTACTAACACCCGATGAGAACGAGCGCGAAGGCTATGTGCCAAACGTTGTTTATACCTGCGGTGCTCTGCTGCACCACGGCGAGCTGATCATCCCATATGGCCTGGCTGATCACGCCACAGGATTCGCGACCGTCCCACTCGATGAGGTGCTAGCGGCCATGCACTCCGAATGACGAACAAGCGAGTGGCGATCCTGTCGCCGGTTGCCTGGCGCACTCCTCCGCGGCAATATGGCGCCTGGGAGACCGTTGCCAGCAACATCACCGAAGGACTCGCCGCGCGTGGCTGGGATGTCACCTTGTTCGCTACGAAAGATTCCGTTACTCAGGCAGTCCTGCACGCCGTGATCGACCAGGGCTATGAAGAGGATTGCAACGTGGATCCCAAAGTAGTGGAATACCTTCACATCTCTGAAGCATTCGAACACGCCGCGGATTTCGACCTGATCCATAGCCATTACGACTTCATGGCGCTGACTTACAGCCGGCTGGTGAAAACACCGGTGCTCACTACGATCCATGGATTCTCGTCGCCCAAAATCATGCCGGTCTATCGGAAGTATCGCGACGGATACTTCGTTTCCATCAGCAACTCCGATCGCGCGCCGGGGCTGAACTATCTGGCGACCGTCTACAACGGAATCGATCTATCGTTATATCCGTTCCAGGAATCGCCGGGCGAGGAACTGATTTTCCTGGGGCGAATTCATCCCGACAAGGGTGCCCATCTGGCGATCGCCGTCGCTCGCCTGAGCGGCATGCCGCTGATCATCGCCGGGATCATCCAAGACAAGGAATATTTTCAGAAGCAGGTGGAGCCCTACCTGGACGATCGCGAGATTCGATACATCGGACCAGTGGATGTGGCCGGCAAGAACGAGCTGTTTGCGCGGGCCAAAGCTCTGCTGCACCTGAATACGATCCCGGAGCGCTTTGGCCTGGTACTGGCGGAGGCCAACGCCGCGGGAGTGCCGGTGATCGCGATGGACCTGGGTTCGTGCCGCGAAGTAATCGAAGACGGGCAGACCGGATTTCTAGTCAATGGTGTCAACGAAGCCGTGGAGGCTTTGAAGCGCGTTCACAAAATCGATCGCGCGATTTGTCGGCAGCGTGTTCAACGATGTTTTTCCATCGAAACAATGGTGGAAGCCTACGAGCACGTCTACGCCACGATCTTTGAGCGGGAAGCGAAAGGGCGGACATGAGAGAAATCGTCAGGCGTTATGGACAGAATCCGATCCTCACCAAAGCACAGATCCCCTATCCAGTTGAGACCGTTCACAATGCGGCCGTGGTGAAAGTTCATGACAAGTACATCATGCTGTTCCGCTCTCATCTTCGGACCGGGCGGTCCATCCTGGGGTTAGCGCGCAGCCACGACGGTTTCCGCTTTACGGCGGATCCCGAGCCCTTCTTGGTTCCCGAACGAGACGGGCCGTTTGCCGCTTATGAAGAGTTCGGCGTGGAGGATCCCCGCATCACGCAGATCGACGGCGAATATTTCATCACCTACAGCGCCTACTCCCGCAACGGAGTGCGGATCGCTCTGGCCAAAACGAAGGACTTCAGCCATCTTGAGAAAATCAGCCTGATCACCGAAGCAGACTATCGCAACGTAGTGATCTTTCCAGAGAAGTTTAACGGGCTCTATGCCCGGCTGGACCGGCCGCATTCGGAGATCTCGCCCTGGTCGATCTGGATTTCCTATTCTCCGGATTTGCGCTTCTGGGGCGAGTCCCAGCTCATCATGAAGCCCGCGCCGTATCACTGGGACGAGATGAAGATCGGCCCCGGCGCACCGCCGATCAAAACCGGGCAGGGATGGCTCTCCATCTATCACGGCGTCTTTCGAACCATGGACGGGTCGGTCTACCGGCTGGGTGTTGCGCTGCATGACTTGCAAGACCCGGCCAAAATTATCGGCGTGGGCGACTCGTGGATTCTGCAACCGGAGGACCCCTGGGAAGTTACAGGATATGTCCACAACGTGGTGTTCACCTGCGGCGCGGTGGCGGAGCCCGATGGCACGGTAAAGATTTATTGGGGCGGCGCGGATACCGTGATGTGCGTGGGCGAAGCAACCATTGCTGATCTGGTAGCGTTGTGCCTGGAACACGGCAGACCGGCGAAGTGATATGCCCGACCAGCAACGCCGCTGGTGGCTAGTGCAGCGCCAACTGCGCGAGCGTCTCGGCTAAGACCAGTGTCCCTTGTGCGATTGCGTCGGGCGATGCATACTCGTCCGGACGATGGCTTACGCCGCCGCGGCACGCAATGAATAGCATCGCGGTAGGCGCGATCCGCGACACAAATAGCGAGTCATGATAGGCGCGGCTGATCATCCGTTCGAACCGCAGGCCGTGCGTTTCGCAGGACTGGATGAGGGCGTCCACGACACGCGGAGCGCAACGCACCGGCGGATCGGCGTTAACGAGTTCCCTATTTACCTTAACGCCACGGCGCTGCCCGACTTCCTCGCAGACTCGTTCGATCTTTCGCAGCACCGCGTCTCGTCGGGCTTCCTCGATGTCGCGTACATCGATTTCCATGCGCACGCGGCTGGGGATGCTGTTCGCGTTGTGAAACCGGGCTCCTCGCTCAATTCGGCCAGAAGACGGCACCGGCTGATCACGCTGTCGGACGAAACCATCACGATCCCCGATACGTGCTGTAGCCGTACGGGCTCAGCAAGAGCGGTACGTCATAATTGCCGGCCGGATCGGCCACGCCGAAACGAACGACCACATCACTGAGAAAAGGTGGATCGGAGAGTGCGACGCCAGCTTGCCGAAAATAATCACCGGCGTGAAACGTCAACTCGTAGACGCCTGGTTCGAGACGATCGGCCGTGAGCAGCGGTTGGTCCGTCCGGCCATCCATATTGGTAACGGCCGACTTTAGAAGCCTGGTACAGAAGTGCGGTCGATCGCAAGCCCCCGC
Source organism: Bryobacteraceae bacterium (assembly GCA_049518655.1). Lineage (GTDB taxonomy): Bacteria > Acidobacteriota > Terriglobia > Bryobacterales > Bryobacteraceae > Palsa-89. The sequence goes on from JBEKRO010000018.1 coordinate 88,753, forward strand.
GCGGGCTCTCCCCGCGACGTATCAAGCACATGTGTCGATATCCGAGCCATCTTATCTCTTCAAGCGTAAGCCAAGACAGCCGAACGGAGGCCGCGCTTCGGTGTACACGCCCAGTTCGTCGCCGCGCTCCACAATGGCGTCCCATGTCCGGTTGTTCGCTTCCAGATGCACCTCGGCGATGCTGGGAATATCCGCCAGTATTTTCGTGCCGATCTGATAGATCACCTCTTGGATGCTTCCAGACTGGAATCCGCTAAAGACTTCGCGCACGATGCGCCGCACGGCTGTGGTGACGGCGCCGGCGCTGAACGCCGCCGAAGACTCCGTGTATAGCCATTCCAGATCTAGCCACATGTGCAAGGGACGATTGGCGATGTCGGGCAGGGTGGTGTATTGATCCCGCAGGAAGCCGTGAAATGCGCTGCCGATTAGCCGCAGCAGCCGGAAGCCCAAGATGCCGGAAGCAATTTCCACCACTCCATCGCGATTCAGTTCCAGGCGCGCGGTGGCGCGGTCCGGCCCGGCCGGCGCAAAGGCGACCTTACTATCGGGAAGGGCCGCGTAGGGAATCTCGACGGCGGACATTTGTACGCCTTCCACCTGCGAGTAGGTGTCCAAGAATTTTGCGGCGAGGAAGCGGCAGCAATCTTCCAGACCTGAACCAGCATAATTGAGAACCTCACGCTGCACGAAGTTCTTCATCGAGTCCGTGGCGATCAGACCAGTGTTGTCGCCCTTCGTGTAGGTGGGCCAAAATGCGTCGCCATACACCAGGATGGTGATGTTCGCGCCGAAGACGGGGCTCCCGCCTGCAGCAGTCTTACCATCCCGGTTCAGACGGTAGACAACAATGTCCCCTTTGCCGTAGTAATTTCGCTTCCAACCGCTCGCAAACTGTCCTATCACGATGTGATGAAGTCCTCCAATCGAGACCTCGCGATGCAGTACACCTGCCGAAGCGCTTCACGGTACTCATCCTCCGGCGTTGCTTCCATTCTCGCCTGGAGCGCCTGCAGAACATCGTGTTT
>JBEKRO010000019.1:0-75225 GCA_049518655.1 Bryobacteraceae bacterium
TTACTAAGTAACGTACTAGTACTTATATGGCTGCTGGCGGCTTGAAATGGGGTCCTACACGATTTATAGTCGGTTCAAGACCACTGGGCAGTGGTTTGCGGTTCTAAAGGAGGAGCAGGATGAAAATATCTCATATCGGTCTATTATTTGGACTTATTGGCCTGGGTGGGGCAATGCCGACCTTTGCAAGCGGCAGCATATGCGGCGCTGTGTCCGGCAATTTAGTGTTGAATTGCGGATTCGAAACCGGTGACTTTACGGATTGGACCGTCACCAACGCGGCAACCGACCCTGACTTAGAAGTCACTACCAACATTCCCAATTCCGCCACGCACGACGCGCGTTTTGGCGCCAGCGGCGGCGAGAACGACCTTCTCGATCAGTCTTTCACAACGATTTCGGGCGATTCCTACACTGTGAGTTTCTATGTCGACTCAGGTGCGGGTGTCAGTCCTACCGGCCAATTCATCGCGAACTGGAACGGCGGCAACATTTTAACGATTACCGGCGCGAACGGTACAGGCACTGGGCCCGATACCGCTGGTTACGAGTTCTATACATTCACCGAGACAGCGACGTCGACCAGCACCGACCTTCAGTTTGGTGGCAACACGAAAGACAGTTATTACCATCTGGATGACGTGGTGGTTACGCAGAACGCCTCTACCTCTGCTGTTCCCGAGCCATCCTCGATCTCGTTCGCGGTGGCCGGATTGTTTGGCATTCTGCTGATGGGACGCCGCTACATGGAAAAGCGCTCTCAGCAGTAACCAGCTAGAACCTTTGCAAACCAAATAGGCCGCCGCCGGGAGTCCGGTGCGCGGCCTTTTTTATTACGCTGGTGCTTGTGCGGCTTCCTTGCAGCGTTTTCTCACCCAGACTCGACTAATCTGTGAGAAGCGCATGGACTCCAAGAACGATGCCGAACTCGTCCGCATAGCAAGGGCGGGGAACCGGGACGCATATGGCGAGCTCATCCGGCGTTATCAGCACCAGATCTGCGGTCTGGCGTGCATCCTACTCGGTGACCGGTTCGAGGCAGAGAACGTAACCCAGGAAGCCTTCCTTCGTGCCTGGCTCAATCTGGATCTTCTGAGCGACCCAGCGAAGTTCGCCCCGTGGCTTCGTCGCATCGCATTTGGGGTTTCCATCGACTGGCTACGCGTATTTCGACCGGACCTTTATCGCTTGAGCGATGGAAAGACCGAGTTGGAGCTAGCCGGGCAACCGGCTCAAACTGAATCCCCTCCTGCGCGGCTGGAGGCGATTGAACTGCGAGATCGAATTTGGGACGCAGTTGCGCGTCTGCCTCCAGAGTACCGTTTGCCCCTCACGCTGTTTCATCTGGACGGTCTCAGCCACGGCAAGGTAGCCGAAGCTCTCGGCGTTCCGGTAAGCACCATACGTTCGCTGGTGACGCGCGGACGGCAGAAATTGCGGCCAATGCTGGCTTCCTATGCTGGAGAAGTTCTCCCAGCGCTGGAAGATGTTTTCAAAGAGCAGAAGGTCGGGGAGTCCACCATGCTCCATATCACTGACGGTGAGTCGGTAGCCGGTACGCTTAGGGAATCCGCGATACCCGGAAAAGTCTCCACTTACGGTGACTTGATGTATGAGGGACCCGCGCCTTGTGGCCTGAACGCCGAAGCTTGGCGGGAAACGTGCGCCTGCTTCATCGCCGAAGCGGGCTACGCCACTCTGGACGAGGCACGGCAATACTTGAAAGCCTGTGAAGATGCACTCGCAGCTTTCCCCCAGCACGAGGAAGTCGTCGTTTGGCTCGACCACCGGCTATCCGACCAGCTCATCTCTAAAGGTGCTCGACTGGTTCAGCCGTCAGAATCTGCGTGATGTAAAGCTAAGCCTCATTTGCATCGGGCGCTATCCCGGCCGGGATCATTTTGTCGCGCTGGGGGAACTCACGGCGGACCAGTTGGCATCGCTAGCCGACACACGCCAGCGAGTCACCGACGCGCAGTTTCGCTTGGCCCAAGTGGCCTGGAATGCGTTTACTTTGCCTGATCCCACTGCCATTGAGCGTTTTATCGAGAGTGACACCTCCGCGTTTCCGTTCATTGCTACCGCACTGCGGCGTCACTTGGAGCAATTCTCCTCTGTCGATAGCGGTTTGTCCCGCACCGAGCGCCAAGCTCTTTCCGTCCTTCGCGAGCAAGGTTCGCTCTCTGGAAGACGGCTCTTCGCCGCAGTACAGAGTCTGGAGGAACAGATCTTCATGGGGAACGGTTCGTTCTATCGGTTAATGGCTGATCTGTCTTCCGTTCGGCATCCGCTTCTTCAAATATCGGATGCTCCGCTGCTCGGCCTCGGTGAAGTCGCGATCACAGAGGCAGGCCGAAGCGTCCTCGAGGGTCGCGCAAACCACATCGAACTCAATGGCATCGATCGATGGCTCGGCGGTGTGCACCTAGAGGGCGACAAAGCCGCGTGGGCGTTGGGATCGCGTGTCCTCCCGGCTAGTCAGGCACGCGGCGGCATTGCCGGTTACGTTGTAAGTCGCCGACGGCCTGCACTTAGGTTTAGAACTGCGTAAAGTTGTAAGTGGGGTAAGTTGCGGGCACAGTCGGGAGGAATATCACGGGAATGTTGCGCCCGGCGTCGAGGATAGTTTCGTTGGTGGCGGAGGTGCTGAATCCCGCCAGCGGAGAACCGAAGAGCTGGTAATCGAAGGGCAGACCAGAATTGCCGAAATCGGGATTTACACTGGTCGTCCCGCCTGCATCTTCATTCATGGGCAGCGGATTTCCGTTCACCAGCGGTGTGCCGCTCTGCCATTGCGAAAAATTGAGGAAGGTCCATGCGGAATTGGGATTCCCGGGAACTCCGCAGCTGGCCGCGGCGGCTCCGGCAGGAGGCTTGGTCAGGACGTGGAAGGCCTTGCTGTAGGTGGAGAATTGACCATCTGTTCTCCAATACAGATTTCCTTGGAAGTCCTGAAATTGGTTATAAGGCAAGCTGCAGGAATCGGCGCAGCCGTTGGTTACATAAAAACCGGATGAATCGTTGAGGTCGAAATAGAAGATGTTGTTGGCGAAGTTCACCTGAGGCGTGGCAGCCAGGTTGCAGCCCTGCGGCCAGGGGTTCTGCTCCTCGAACATGCTTACACGGGCGTACGCAAAAATATTGTTGCGAAATGTGTTGGCCATTGTTCCTAGGGCCGGACCTTCGTGAATGAATACCGTGGAGTCCGCCACCCGGTAGACCACGTTATTTTCCACATCAATGCCGGCCGATTGGATGTCCAGATAAATACCGTGTCCTCCGTAGCCGGAACCCTGTACCTTGTTGTCGATGACGGAGGAGTCGGTTACGTCATGCACCAGATTGTTCAGAATCTTGTTGCCAGTCCCGCTTCCACCCGCGCCGCCGGTGTTGTAGTACAGCGCGCCTCCGTCGGAAGTAGTTCCTTGCATCACGTTCCAGATGTGGTTGTATTGGCTGATAATATTCACGCCATTGGCGGCGGAGCCGGCGGAAGGACAGCCCAACATGCAAACGGAAATGCCCGCGTGGTATCCGTCGGTAATGTCATTGTGAAGGTAGGTAATATCGTGGCCATTTCCTTGTGCCAAGCCTTCCCCATCCGCGAATACTCGCGAGTAGCCCTGAATAAGATTGTTTTGAATCGTGACCTGTTGGACGACGTTAGCGGCCTGGTCCGTTCCCAATGGATGGTGTCCGATATGGACTCCGCTGGAACCAATGTCGTAAAAGGCTGAATTTTGTATCAAGTCATTCGATGCCGGCGGCCCTGAATTGCCGGACGTGGAGGCGATCTGAAGGCCCGACGCGGACGTATGACGCACCACGACGGAATCGAACGTGACGTTTTGGCAACTCTCGCAATCGATAGCGGCCGGCAACGTGTTTTCGCCGTTTTCATCATCGTTGAAGCCAGTGGCCGGCGGGATGAAGTTATCCACTTCAAATGTGATCCCTTGAAAAGTCACGTAATTGAGATTGGTGGCAGAGATGAGGCTGCCGCCCGTGGAAGAGGCCGGAGACAATTGAGCAATCACGACGTTGTCCGTGTTCGGGTTCTCACCATTGTTGGCGAGGTAGTTCAAAGTCCACGGTGAAGTAGACCGATCCAGAAACCAGATGCCCGTTTCACCGGCGGATTGCGCGGCGATAAAGGAGTCCAATGTGTTTTCGATAATGTACCGGTGGCCGAGCGTGGGTCCAAAGAAATTGTAGTTGCTGGCATTGCCCTTGGTTGTACCTACAAAATAAATGATGTGCCGGGTGGTGTCCACGCAGCTGATTCGCATCACGTCCACGGTCCAGGCATCGAACAGGGTGAGCTCGATGTCGCCCGCCGGGTAAGGATTGGGAGCGCCACCGCATGAGCTTGCCGACGCATTGAGGTTGATCCAATCGGCGATCGGATCGTTCGGATTGTATCCGAAACGATCCAGACATTTTGACTCAGTCCCATCGGAACTTGTGACGCTGGGGCAAGCGGAATCGGCGCCGGTGGGAGCGATTTCAGTCGCCACTCGCAGGAAGGTGCCGAGGTTGCACAACGACATCTCCGCAGTCTGGCCCGTAGCGGTTGAATAACAGGCGCCGTTATTCATGTAATAGCCGACGCCTGTAGCTCCAGCAACTCTGGAACGCAGACGCCGTTGGCCGTTGTAGAACAGATACTCGAAGGGTTGCGTAGTGGCCGGTAACGGTGTCTGCCACAGGTTGCCGGATACGTTTTTCCAGGTGCTGCCGATCGGAGTCCCGCCGCTGACAACGGGAGTCTCACCTGGATAATTCCGCCACATCACCTGGGCATTGGCGGTACCCGAGTCAGCGGACGTGAAGTTCAGTGTCCCTGGATTCGTCGGGCTCGCCGGGAGATAGTAAGTCCCATTTCGGAGGATGACTGAGACCGGTTGCCCAAGATTAGCGCTGATGAGGTTTCTCACCGCGCTTTGAGCCATGCCAAGTGAGGCGAAGGGCCCGTCGGTATTGCCGGCATTCGGAGCCCCCAACGTTCCGCTAAAGTGATCGTTTCCATTGGGCGCGACGAAGAAGTTTTGGGTCGTATTTATTACCGGGCCAGTCGCCACGACCACCGTATTCGCAGTCTGTCCCTGTACGGTTAGCACCACACTGAGCTGGCCCAGATTAGCCAGGCTGGCCGGAAGGACGACGTTCACCTGGTCGAGGCCAGGATAGGTATTTTGCGACCCCGCGTAAAGGACTTGCACCGGCGTTCCGCCGATAGTGCAAGTCACGGCGGCCAGCGAAGAACGGCCCTGGATGCCAGTTCCGAAGAGTTCTAAGACGGTCTCCGCACCATTGGCGGAATTCACTGTGATAGGCGACGGCACGCAACTCAGCGCGCTGCTACCACAGGTGAAAGACAGCGATGAAGTCTGTGAGCCATCCGCACCAACTTGTATGACAATGGCAGCAGCCGCGCCCTGTCCGTTGCTATTGGCCGCGAAAAGCCCAGGCGCAACGGCCGCAATCAAGACCGCGCCCGTGGAAACCGTTCCATCGGAGCTCATAATGGTCGCGGTAGCGGGGCCAGAGGCGGTTTGCGCCGGCACTTGAAAATTCACCTGGCCCGGCGACACGAACGCAATTGGAGCGGGGCGCGCCACTCCGCCGCTGTCCTTAATCGACACGGTCGTGCCACCGAGAAAGACAGGCCAAGTGGCGGAGGAAGCCGACAAAGTTGTCGTCGCTACATCCGACCCAAAGGCTGTCACGATGGACGCAGGGGCCACGGGCTGAAGGTCACTCGCACTGGAAACTACAGTGAGAGAGTTCGCGGCGCACGCCAGCGCCGATGTAAGAACCAAAATGAGAGCTGACCGGACAATCAAAAATGGCAGCTTGGCCACAACCTGTTTCAACATCAGATAGCCTTCCTCATTCACGAACCAATGAAATACCGCGCGTAAAGAAGAAATGCACCTGCATTTCTAACGCCATAGTTTCCGCCGGATCGACCTCACGAGTGTTCCCTGCCAGTGGGCAGACTTCGTCCAACGCCACGGACAGGAATCCGAAGCGTATTGCGGCTCTGAGTTCACTGGTGGAACAATTAGCCGAGCAGGCGGAGTCGGTGAACAGTCCTAGATGCTCGCGTACCAAGGTCGCAAAGAGAAGGCGACTTCCGCCCCCGACTCGCGACTCCCGGTGGCCGATCCGTTGGAATTCATCTCATCGGGACCCGGTTCGATGAATCCCCGCTGACGCAACCAATCGACGATTTTGCGGGCGTTCTGCTCCGGCGTGGAATGCACCGTTTCCAACGTCACATCGGGATTCTGTGGTGGTTCGTAAGGATCGTCAACCCCTGTAAAGCCCTTGAGCTCTCCCGCTCTGGCCTTGGCGTAGAAACCTTTCGCATCGCGCCGCTCGCAAACTTCGGGAGCGGTGTTGACGTAGACCAGCGCGAAGTTCTCCTCGCCCGCCATCTCACGCACCTCGTTACGGGTGGAGTTGAACGGACTCACGGCCGCACAGATCACCGTACCGTTGTGACGGGCGATCTCGGCAGCCACGAAGCCGATGCGGCGAACGTTGACATCGCGATCCTCGCGCGAGAATCCCAGACCTTTTGAAAGATGCGTACGGACCACATCGCCATCCAACATCGTGATGCGCCGTCCGTGCTCGGTAAGCAGAATGGCGAGGATCTCGGCGATGGTCGATTTCCCCGAACTGGGTAGACCGGTAAGCCAGATACAGACGCCTTGCCGGCATCGCGGCGGGAAGGTTCTGGCCAGGATCGCCGCTGTTTCCGGACGGGTGAACCACGAAGGCAGCAGCTTCCCTTTGGCTAGATAATCGTTGCGAACCTGGGTAGCAGAAATCGAGAGCGTTTTCGCTTTCTCGGGAATCCGGGTTACCTGCTCATAGCGATCCTCGCTAGGCACGTAGACCAGATCGTCGTAAAGGGCGGGCACAACGCCGATTTCCTTGCTATAACGCGACAGCAGTTCGTGGGCCTCATACGGACCATAGAAGGGCTGCCCTTGGGAGTTGTTATCCGGGCTGGCATAATCCTTTCCGATGATCAGGTGATTGGCGCCAAAGTTCCGCCGAACGATCGCATGCCAGAGCGCTTCCCGCGGACCGGCCATTCGCATCGCGAGCGGCAACAGACCCAACAGCGTGCTGTTGGAATCATAATAGCGATCGATCAGCATCTTATAAACCTGCACGCGAGTGAAATGATCGATATCGCCTGGCCGGGTCACGCCTACCACAGGGTGAACCAACAGGCTGCCGCCTACTGCTTCCTTGGCCCGCTTTGTGAGCACCTCTTGGGCTCGATGCATGGGCTTTCGCGTCTGGAAAGCGACCACATCCCGATTTCCCATTTGCTCCAGCCGCTCCCGCACTTGTGCCGGGGTGAGGCGCAGTTCGGGGTAATCGTAATGCTGGGGCAGATCGAGGACTTTCAGTGAACCGCTCAGATAATACTTTCCCCAGGTCCGCATCTCCGCAACCAGGCTGTGATCTTCACTGGAGGTGCCGCACACCATTTGCGGCTCCAACTCCATTTCGCGCTCAAAGATCTCCTCGACGTCCATGATCGCGATGAGATGATTGCTTGGGCTGCGCAGTCCGATTCGCTTGCCAGCCAAGCCGCCGGCATTCGCCACTGGCAGTGTAATTGGCATGGGCCAAAAGGTTCCGTCCGGCAGCCGCATGTTCTCTAAAACAGAAAGATATTCCGCCCGGTCCATGAAACGGCGCAATGGCGAGAACGCACCTACAGCCAGCAGCTCCAAGTCGCACAAGGAGCGGGGAGACAGTTGCAGCGAAGAAAGTTCGGTGGCTTGCTGGGCCAATTCCGCGCGCTCCTCCGGTCCCACCAGGAGATCGACCAGCCCGCCGCCATAGGGTTGGATTAGTAACTTAAGCGAGGGATCAATATGTCTGTTTATTTGCATATTAGTCTTTCCTTGAATCTTGCTAGGAGCCCGTCTCCGCTCCAATGGCGAGCCCGCCCGGCCGCTTCCGCGCTCGCCAGGCCTTCAAAAGAGCCAAGGGAGCCCAACAGTAAATCCACACCACGGTTGTATCCAGCCGGCGCAGAAGCCAAAACAACGCCCGATCCCTGAGTCTTTCCAGCAAGCTTGGTTTGCGCACACTCTCCGCAGCCGGCGAAGCATATAGAGGGAATGTGCCGAAAGTTTGTTCCCGCCAAAGCGCGACGTACCGGTCGGTCTTTTCCTTAAACTTCCTGGGGAGATTCTCCGGGCGCTTCTGCGATTGAACGATGCGGTCGCCTTTGACCAGCGAATGGTGCTGGCCTGCATATAACGACAGACGGTCCGCGTCTTCGAGCGTGATCATTCGCGATTCCAGGGGGATATCAAGAAAGCCGCATATATCCTTCAGCGTCGCGGCTGGATCCCGAACCAGTTCTTCATAGTGCAGTTCATGCAGCGGAACTCCGCGCGCCACCAGACGGTCACGCTGTTCCTTTAGCTTTTGGCACGCTAGCAGTGTTCGCAGCAGCATTCCCCGCTTGGCGAAATAAGGCTCGCTCTTTCCTGCCGACATCACGCTGCGACATATGGCCAGCGGATTTCGCCAGATGATTATGAAACGAGCGAATGGGAACGTTTTCGACAGCCTCTCGAGACGATCCCAATAGTTTGGCGATTTTTCGCCAAAGATGACCGCTCCATTTCGCGATGCATAGCTGCGGAAGACGGTTTCGGCTGCGGTTCTGAGGTCGCTCGACCGAGGCAGAACGGCGCTGGGCTCGATCCGATGGCGGGACAGCGCGCTATTCCAGAAGTCCCAGCGTTCGAGCCAGTCCAATTTCGCAGTGCCGCCCGTGAACAGGGGCTTCAATAGAGGAAGTTCCGCCTCATACATGAGCCCGATTTGCGAGTGCTGGTTGAGCAGCGTTTGTAAGAGCGAGGTTCCGGAGCGCCAGACGCCCACCAGAAACAACGGTCCTGTACCCTCGTTCATTTGCAAGCCCCGCTGGTGGGCCCGTAGACATCGAGCCGCCCCATGGTGTTCGTATCGTCCGACGGATCCATCGTGCCCATAAAGACTCTGCCATTTGCAACCGTTGGCACCGCGAACTTCGTAGCATTGCCGGCACGATCCCGCGTCGGGCATTGGGAGCTGTCCCACAACAACGGGATTGTATTCGGTACTGTGATGTGCTCGGCATCGTAGGCATAAAGCACTGCCGTCACCGGGACCACTTTTGCGTTCCCGTTAGGCCATCCGTTTCCGTTGATCGCCCAAACGATGGCGGTGCCCGTTTGGTCGTCATTGGACGAGATCACCGGAACCGAGCCATACCTGAATTTGGTTACAGAACTGGCTGCTGGCAACTTACAGACCGGTCCGGGGGTGCAGGCTGTGGTGCTGATCCCGTACCTCTGTAAAGGTGAGCTGTTGGCCATGGAATAAAGATTTTGGCTCCAGTAAGCCCCGGTGCTGTAAAACTCCTGGGTCGACGCCGGAAGGGTTTCAAGATTCAAGTTAGGGCCCGCCGGCTTCGGACAGATGTTTCCGGCTGGACCTGCATAGCCACCCGGATTGGTCCGATCCATCACGTAGAGGTTGCCGTCCTTGCCATTCGCGATCGCAAACACCATTCTGCTGGAGCCAACCATGTTGGGGATCAGCATCACGCCACCCGATCCCAGGTCCCCGTCGCCAATGTCGTCGCAATATTGCCGGTACGGAGTGAAATAGCTACTCACCGTCAGGCTGGTTGTCAACTTAACAAAGCTGTCTCCGTAGTTCGATCCACCATCTTCCGCATCAAAGGTTCCATCTCCGGTGGAAACGTAGATGTAGGTATCTTCTTCAGGGCCAAAGTCTATGCCAGCCGCTAGACCGGCTCCACTCATCCAGACTCCTCCTCCTTCACCAGTCGGTGTGGTGGTCCACGCGAGTGGCGGCGCTGCGAGATCTACGGAATTGAAGCTGAATACCCAGCCATTAGGGACGCTCTTACCTACTGTGCCACCGCCGTCCATGGACGAAAACGCAACATATACGGCGTTGTTCTCGTTTCCTGGCATATTTTCCAGGAAGAGCAAGCCTGGCCTTTGGATGTGATTGAACGAAGTGAATTTACTGTTCCCAATGGTGACGGTCGGAATGGTCACAGGTCCGTTGAACTTCTCTGCGCCGGTGCTGATGTCCAGGGCATGCAAGCGGTGAAAAAAGCAGGCCGGACCTTTAGTGATTGAACACTTTCCAGCGGTTGATTCCGTCCAGGTGACCAGATACATTGTATTGGTGCCGTAGTTGATCACAGGCGTGCCGACGATGCCGATCATCGGGTCAAATGTCCCACACGTTTTATCGCCAACGTCGGTGCACGCCACCGCTTGCTCGTGTGGTTGCAAAAGACTGAAGCTTTGGATCACCGCGCAGTCCGTACTGCCTCCGTCGATGAAATAGACCGTGTCATTCATGGTCGCGACGTAAACTACTTGGCTGTAGCCCTTGATGCCGCCGGCCACCACAAGAGGTTCAGCGAAGATTTGGCCATCGATGGCGCCTGGAGCAGTGGAACAGATCTTGCCGAACGTCTTCTTGGAGACGTTTGCCTGAGTCAGTGACGTTTCGGTGCTGTTTAGTCCATCTCGCAGGTTGTTGTTATGCCAAGTAACCACATTTGTGGACTGAGCAGGGAGCAAGGTGGCGCTCAAAACCATCAAAGGCAGAAAATAATGCCATCGCGAAAAAAGGTAGCGAGTCAAAGTTCCTCCAGGTCTCATCAATGTTGCAGTTCCAGGGAGCGGATGGCATCCTGCCGCCCAGGTGTTCAGGGAAGCAGTCCATAAACGTCCAACTCTGACTGAGTACCCATGTAGACTTTCCCGTTTGCTACGGTCGGCACGTTGAATTTAGCCGCGTTGCCAGCCTGATCGCGCGTCGGGTTCATGCCGCTGTTATAGAGTTCAGTAGCAACGTTTTGGGCGTCATAAGCATGCAAAATAGCCGGTTCAGTCGAAATGGAGGCATTCAGCCATTGCGTTCGCTCTATCGCCCAGACAATCCCGTTGGTTTTGCCGTTGGCCGAAATCGACGGCGTAGCTCCTACGCCGAACTTCTCGGGACTTTCAGCAATCGAAGCCACCGGAGCGATAGCGCCTTGGAGCAAGCTATATTGACGAAGATAATCGCCTTGATGCCCGAAGTTCAGGCCGGCATAATAGATGAATTTTTTCCCGGATGCAGCTTCCCAATAGGCCGGCGAACCCCAATAACCGTTCGGCGCGCCTTGGACGCTCTGCACCTGCCCGCCCAGGTTCCCCATCTTCTGTGTGTTGACGACTTCAATCGGGCTGGCGCTATCGCAAATGAGAGCGCCTTTGCCCGCGATCACCAGCTCGTGCGGCACCGGACCGGGCTGCTGTGGCAATATCATCGGACCGCCTGAACCTAAATCCACGTCGTTTTCCGCTCTGCAGGCCTGATCCGATGGCGTGAAGTAATCTTGGACAACGAGCTGAAAGGTGCCTTTGGTCGCGCCAGGTATCAGATGGAGCCTGACCACGCTGTCGCCATAGTTGGTGCTCCCGTCCCAATACCCGTCCCCAACAGATACGAATATGTTGCCCGCATCGCCCGCCGCGAGACCGCCGCCGCTGCCCCACAGGCCACCCGATACCTTTAAATTCAGCTTGTTCAGCTCCGGATTGGGGACCGAGGTCCAACTCGCGAGCTGGTTGAGCGTGGCCGCATCATAGGCCAACAACGTTCCTGCGTTAACAAACGCTATATAAACAACGCCTTCGGACGTACCGGTCTGCGGAAGCAGGAGCAGCCCCGGACGCTGATTTCCGGTTATCGCGTTCAGTCTTCCAGCGCCGACGACGCAGCCGGTAGTGGGAGAAGTGACGCCGCAAATCACCATAGGGCTGTGCGACTTTTCCGCGCCACTTGTGATATCGAGCGCATGCAAGCGGTAGTAGTAACTCACTTTCCCGGTGGTGGCCGACGTTTCCTGAGTTCGCGCCACCAGGTACATAGTCTGCGTCGCCGTGGAGATTACCGGCGTTCCCGTGATCCCTTGAGTGGGAGCAATCGTGCAGGCACTATTCGCGCAGTTCGCCGGCACGGCAACCACAGAAGGAGGATTGATAAAACTGGTGTACCAGAGAGGAGTGGGATTGGCGGTGGCGCTGTCGGCGTCGAACGCATAAACGCTGTCGGCTTCGGTGGCGACATACACCACGTTGTGCACACCCTTCCCGGGGATAGTTACTCCGGGTACATAAAGAGGTTGCGCATAGATCTGCCCGTCTACTTTGTAGGAGAAGAGTTTTCCGAACTGGGTGGCATTGACGTTAGCCGGTGTAAGAATCGTCTCCTGCAGATTCTGCCCCGTCCGGTATTGATCGTTGTGCCACGTCACAACCGACGGAATAACCGCCTGGGCAAGGGCGGTATCAAGGGGCAAGGTACATATGATTAGGGCCGCGGATGCGCAGCGAAGAACGAGCCCTAATCTGTCTTGTAGGTGTTTAGCGGGGTGTTTCATTTTACTCCTCGATTACTTTCTTTTCTGTATGCGCCCGGCCGTATCGGTATGAGCTTTTGGTTCGAGTACGGCCGGACCATGGGAATCGGCGACGGTCAGGAAGCCACGCTCATGGAGTGGGCCAGACTGCCCTTCGCCTCCAACTGCTCGTGAATCCAGAAGTAGGTTTTGGCCAGACCTTCTTCCAGCGAGATGGAAGGTTCCCATCCGAGTACTTTCCGTAACAGCGAGTTATCGCTGTTGCGGCCGCGTACACCCTGCGGCTTCGAGACGTCGTGTATCCTGCCGATCTTCTTGCCCGCGATTTTTGCCACCATATCGACCAGTTCGTTAATGGAGATCATGCGGTCCTGGCCAAGATTCAGCGGCTGGTTAAAGTTCGATTGCATGAGACGGAATATTCCTTCCACGCAATCGTCCACGTAGCAATAGGAACGCGTCTGATTTCCGTCACCCCAGACTTCGATGGAGTCGACGCTGTCCGCCATGGCGATCTTGCGGCAGATGGCTGCGGGAGATTTTTCGCGCCCACCGTCGTACGTGCCCAGCGGCCCAAATATGTTGTGAAACCGAACCACGCGAGTATCGAGCCCAAAATCCTCGGTGTAGTGACGGCAGACCCGCTCGGCGTAAAGCTTTTCCCAGCCGTAGCCGTCTTCGGCGTCGGCCGGATAAGCGTCCGTCTCTTTGAGCGGAGCGATATCGGTTTCCTTCTGGAGGTAGCCCGGATAGATACACGCGCTCGACGTATAAAGATACCGGTCCGCCGCGTTGATCCTGGCCGCCTCGATGGTGTGAAGATTGATCAGTGTGTTATTCCTGACGATAATCCCCTTATTGGATTCGATGAAGCCGATTCCGCCCATGTCCGCCGCAAGCGCGTAAACATGCGAGATTCCGCGAGTGGCGATGAGCGCGTTATCGAAGCGCCGCAGGTCCAGCAGCTCGAATTCGTGCGCATCCGTGGGTGCGTATTCGGGTTCTTTGATATCTACGCCCCGCACCCAATACCCCTGCTTGACCAGATAGGTGGTGAGATAGTGGCCGATAAATCCACCGGCGCCAGTAACGAGTACTTTGCCTTTGTAAGTCTGCATGATAATTTCCTCCAAGTAAGATTTCGTCCGGTCGGGTCTTCCCGCCGGTCGATTTATAGACAACCCGGCATGCTGAATGAAACCAGTTCCGTGGACCAGTCGAACGAGCCTGGCGTCGGTTGATATTGGCCGGTGAACCAGAACGTGCACTGATCGGTGGGGTCGAGGGACATGCCCGACACCGCGCCCCAACGTCCCGTCTTCAAAGGCGGAGTCGGCACCTCGACACTGACGCCGGGGAAAACGATCTCTTCGGTATACAGCGTTCCAAATGGCGTGGTGGCAGATCTTCCATCAATCGCAAGGCCGGGGAAGCCACTGTAATAAGATGTGGCGCCCGCGCCCGAAATGCTATATCCCATGGCGATGTTTCCCGCGCTGTCCTGGGCGGCGGCGCTCATCCAGCGGCTGAAAGTGTCGGGCGTCGTCGAGCTGTTTGCCGCCTGAAGGAAACCGGCCTGGTAGATCGTGGGACCGGTTTGGAGGTTCCGGATTTCATACCAGCGGACTCCGACGGAGCTGGTTGTGGAAGTCTGGGCGGCCTGCGAGAGCAGCAGCGATTCATAGGCGCCAAAATTCCTATAAGCCGCGCGGCCCATCAGGTAGCCTCCCACGGAATCGAGCGGCCAGAGTGCGGGCGGCGGTTGAGGGACGCAATTGACACCACCCGCTTGGCAGGCTGGCATGAAGCCCACAAAAGCATTGGTGTCGATCGCCACGGGTCCCGTCATGTAGCTCGCCGTTGGCGTAACGAAGTTCGTGTGGAACTGATATGCATACAAGTGATACTGGGTGGAGCCGACTGGCTTGGCGAAGGCAAAGATGAAATTGGGCGAGCCGGCCGGAGGCGGAGTGGTGCTGTCCAGATCGGCGGGCGATAAATGAAAGAAACCAGTGTTGTTCGAATAGGCGCTGGGCAGACAAACAACTTCCGCATTCGATGCCCCCAAGATCATCGCGGAACGCTCCAGTGCGCACACCACCGCGTACTGCGGAGCGTAATCGTTGCTGGGATCGAGCATATCGAACGTAAGGTAATAGGCGTCTGGCCAGACCCCGATCTTCGGGTAATCCATCTGGTAGAGCGGATGTTGAGAATCGACGTATTGCACCGCGTATTCGTTGTAGTGCTGCGTCGCGTCGGACGTTTGCGATACGGCGATACATTCATAGTTCGAAGCCGCTCGCATGCCCACTACCCAAACCGATGCCTGCTTGTCGAACTGAACGATTCCATCCGCGCCCACTCCGCCGGAACAGGGGCTCTTGTTTGTCCAGAGAAGGTTCCCGGGCAACCCACTTCCAATCGGACTACCGCTCTTGTTATAGATCTGCAATCCGAAATCCGCCCACTGCATAACCTGGGTCGTACCGACGGCCAAGTTGGCATCGGAATCCACCGCTTGCGTGCCGAAGTTGGGCGCCGAAAGTCCCGGCATCACCAAGAGATTCGTCGGGGCGATCTGGTTTGGCGCCGGAGTTCCGGTGGGCGCCTGGTTGGAAGAGGCTGGTACCGCCGGCGTATATGGATTAGCCAGCGCGGTGGTGGAGAAGGCGGCGGTCAATCCCGAATACGCAATCGTCCCATTCGGCGGCGGCGGCGGATCGCCCGGCGGGGACATATTCTCGAACAGGATCGGCTTCGCGCCGATCTGGACCGGCTGGCCAGGGCTGATGGTGGTAACCAAGCCAGTCAAGTCGCGATACTGAACGTATTGCGCCGGCGGAATAAAGGTGGAATGAGTACATGTGCCATCGCTGCAGGTTTGGTTCGTGTCCCAGACGGCCAGCCCAACATAACCGCCAGGCCGAGTGAGCTGACAGGTATAAACGGCCAGATAGGTGGATCCGCCATTGGCCGAGCAAGGTGCGGGCATGGATGCGCCCACCATCCAGTTGAAAGTCACGTTATATGCGGTGGCGGCCGGCGTGGCGCCGATGGGTGGCGGATAATACAGCTCCCCCCAGTTGGGCGAATCCCACCCATACCAATACATGTTGTGGATGCCCGCCGACCAATGCAGCAGGAAGCTGCGCGATACGAAGGCCGAGCGCAAATCCGGATCGCTGATGGCCAGTGATCCTCCCCACGAGGATTCTGTATCCCAGATCGGTTTCACCCCCACCCCGGCCTGGATCATCGAAAGTTTGGTGTTGACGCTCTTGAAGCCGGTGATCGCTTCCGCGACATCCGCCACGGCGACATCGGGATAGCCATGAATCGCGATCGCGTCCACTCCCAGCGGAGCGCCCGGCGTGGTGAGGTAAGTCTCCAGGTAGCCCGCCGATGTGGGCGAGGGGGAAAGAATGATCGCGCTGGGATTGTTGGCCCGGATGATGCTGTACGCGGTCGACGTCAAGGTAACCAGGTCGGCGAAGCTTCCGGTGTAAACGTTCGACACGTTGGGCTCGCTCCATAACTCGTAAATTTGAATGAGTCCCGGGGATCCGGGCGATCCGTTGTAGCGAGTGACCAGGGCGGTCATGAAATCCGAAAAATACTGAATATTGCTGACCGTGCTGGTGCAAGCGTATATGACTGTTCCAGTGTATTCCGTACACGTCGTCGGATCGGATGCCGCCCAGGGTGGCACGTTCGCATTCGTCCAGTAGATAGTGACTGGGTTGCTCGAACCGGGCACCTGGTGAGCTGCGGCATCCGCCACGTACTGATCGAGAACGGTCCAGTTATACACGCCTTGCGTTTGTTCGATAAACGGCCATGTGGTAGCCAAGCCTTTTCCGAGAGCGCCAAACTGCACGGTCGGCCACGTGGTTTGGTCGTAGAGAATCATCCCGAAGAAATTCGCGGGAATCGTTTGGGTGCTGAAGCCGAAAAGAACATTGAAGGTCAGCGAGGTGGTAGCGAGATTCGCTGGTACGGAGGAATCCGTCACCTGCAAACCGAGAGTATAGGCGCCGTAATTGGCTGCCGGGGTACCGCTGATCAAGCCTGTGGAAGCGTTGAGCGTCAGGCCCGTGGGCAATGCTCCCGATGTAATCGTCCAATTGTAAGGCCCCGTTCCGCCGGTGACCGTCAAGGTGTTGCTGTAGGGAAAGGTGGGGTAGGCGTCGTCGAGTCCCTGCGTGAGAATCGATAACTGATAATTGAACGCGGCAGGTAAGGTGAATGATCCGTTGGAATTGATGACTTCGACAGCTACCGGATTGGAGCCGCCGGGAAATGCGGGATTGGTCACTACTACCGCGTTCGAGCTCGTACTGGCGATGGTAGCTGCGCTGCCCCCGAACAGCACTTGTGTTATAGTCTTCAGGTTGTAGCCCTTGACAGTAACGGAGGTCCCGCCCGCCACCGGTCCGGCGGCTGGTGACACGCTGGAAATGATCGGCCCGCCGGAGAAATCGTACGCTTGAGGTAGAACGCCTGTTCCATTCGCAGTTGCAACCGTAATAGTCACCTTGCCGGAAGCATGGACCGGTGCTACCGCTGTCAGCGTGGTAGATGAAACGAATTTCACTGTAGTGGCTGCCGTGGTGCCGAATGTCACGGTTGATCCGCTCGTGAATCCTATTCCTTGGATGGTGACTGTATTGCCACCGCCGAGTGGCCCGATTACCGGGCTCACCTGCGTCACGTCGACTGATGTGAAGTTGAATCCGTTGTTCAGTACCGTCGTCAGTCCGTCGGTGTCCGTGACAGTCACGTTCACCAGTCCAGAGGCGTGCGCTGGAACACCTACGGTCAGGGTGGTATTGCTGTCAAAGACGACCGATGTGGCGGCTGTGGTACCGAAGAGCACTGCGGCACCCGTTCGGAAATATTGACCAGTCAGGACGACGTTATATCCGCCCGCCGGTAGGCCAAATGCCGGTGATATTGAGGTCAAACTCGGCGGTAGATGATAAAGCAAACCTCCCGTCAAAGTCGCAGCCTGGCTATCGGGATTGGTTACCGTTACGTTCACGTTGCCTTCCGCGCTATTGGTGGAAGCGGGCGTGGTGGCCTGCAGGGTGGTCTTGTTGACGAATACCACTTTAGTGCCATTGTTCAGGCCGAAGGCGACCGTCGCACCATTCAGAAAGTTATTACCTGTAATCGTGATCACCGCTCCGCCACTGGTCGACGATACTGCCGGCGAAATGGAAGTGATCGTGGGAGCTGGATATTGGTACATCAACCCGTTGGTCAAAGTGGCCGCCTGAGAATCGGGATTGGTGACCGTCACATTCACTTGGCCCTCAGCGTTGCCGGTGGAAGCAGGAGTGGTGGCCTTCAGGCTTGTCTTGCTAACGAAAGTCACTTTAGTGCTGTTATTCGCGCCGAAGGCGACGGTCGCACCATTCACAAAATTGTTGCCGGTTATCGTGATCACAGTTCCGCCCTTGGGCGTGGCCACAGTGGGTGAGATCGAAGTGATGGTGGGCGCCGCGAGCTTATACATTAAGCCGTTCGTCAATGTGGCTGTCTGAGTATCGGGATTAGTCACCGTCACATTCACTGTGCCCTCAGCGCCGCCCGTGGAAGCGGGGGCGGTAGCCTTCAAACTTGTGGCGCTGACGAACGTGACGCTCGTGCCGCTATTCGCTCCGAAGGCGACCGTCGCGCCACTCACAAAATTGGTGCCCGTAATCGTAATCACAGTTCCGCCTTTGGGAGAGACCACATTGGGCGAAATCTTGGTGATGGTGGGAGCCGGATTTGTCTGCGCCTGGGAAAGCACGCACATCAGCAATATCGGAGCAAACATCGCCGTTCGGCGAGCGATCCGCAGTGAGGAACAATCTGATTTCTGTGAGTTTTGTAAATTCATACGCTCTTTCTCTACGAACGTGATGTGAACGAACGGTTGATTTGATGTCTCATTGCAGACGTACCTCGATGGCCTTCGGGCTCTCAGAATCGAAATTGAATTCACCGCTTAAATGCCGTCCGCCGGATTGTGCTGTTAACTGGTAGGTGCCATAAAAACCTCTGATGCGAACGTCGCCACTGGCGTCCGCCACTTCGTCGGCACGGGTCCACCACTGGTTCTTGATCAGATCCTTTAAGGCCGTATAGGCAGGCTTGGGCGACATATCGCGCCTCAATAAGCCCGCTGGCGCGTTCTTCCAGGCGTGGAGATCTGTGAGATCCCACCAAGTGATGGCAGCAACGGCGGGATTGCTGAAAAGGATCTTGTAATAAAGAACCACCTGCTCGGCCTGCAACTGCTCACCTTCCGGGGTAGTGTCCCAGCCCGAGGCAGGTGGGCCGGCGAATCCTTGCAAGGGACCGGACAAGATGGTGGTTTCGGTAAAGTGAATGGGCTTGCCAAATCCGGCAAAGGCCTCGCAGACGCTCCAGATTTTCTCTGGCGTCCACACTTCGGTGTGCTGGTGACTCTGGATGCCAATAACATCAAAGCCCGGATGGCCGGAGTTGTCCGTCACTTGAGCCAGTAAGTCCCGGAATCGTGGTCCCGTCAGATAGTCGTTCACAATCAGGGCGGCCTGGGGATTGCCTTGCCGGGCGGCGTGCAAGACGGCTTCGGCGTACGGGATCTGTCCCATGCGATCGATCACCGCCGTCTCCTTCGGGGCGTCCTCCCTCATTGACGAGCGGTCATACGCGGTGAGTTCGTTGAAAGCATCCCAGTAATGGATCGAACCGCTAAATCTATGCACGATGGCGCTAACCCGATCGAGCATGAGCCGCTGCACGGCTTGCGAATCGGCCGGCAGCCACTCGGGATCGCGAAGATTCCAGGCGAGAGGATGGCCCTTGATTTCGATCCCGTGGCTTCGGCACCACTCGATCAGCTTCTCGGTTTGCTGATATTCCGGCTGTCCTTGCACTGGTTCGTACGCCCGCCAGTAAAACGGCGCCGTGGCATAATTCATCAGGTCTGCGAACCTCTCGCGATACTGAGCTTCAAGACCGGGCTGATCGATGCCAGCGAAGCGGAAAAGGTTGGCTCCGAACAGAAATTTGTGCCGGACCTGCTGGATGTGAACATGACTTCCCGGCTCAAGATGCTTGCCCTGGGGATCGATCAGCGCGAGGGCCATATTGCCCTTCCGATAACGCTCGATACGCTGATCCGCACCCCGGACAATCTCCTCGGAAGAAATCGATTTCGCGCACCCGCTGGTGACGCAGAGGACTCCCAGAGCGCACCACGACACCGATGCAAGCACAGTTCTCGTCAACTGAAGTCTCTCCATCCCAGCAATTGCAAAGTCACGTTCCAGCCGAATTTACCGCCCAGAATGATGTATCGCCGCCACAGCCTGCGCGGTTCCGATAGCAGACGGAACAACCACTCCAGGCCGTTCTCGCGCATCCAAACCGGCGCCTGAACGGCCCGTCCGGTGTGAAAGTCGAAAGCGGCGCCCACGCCGATCATCACTGGCGCATGCAGATTGCGGTGCGCATGCATCCAACGTTCCTGCTTCGGCGTGCTCAAGCCGATCCAGACGATGTCCGGCTTGGTTTCTTCGATCAACGCCGCGATTTCGCTCTCTTCGGCGGCAGAGAGCGCCCGGAATGGGGGGCACCAGGTTCCAGCCACCTGAATATCGAACTTTTTTTGAAGCACCACCGCAAGCTGATCTGCTACGCCTTCCGCGCCTCCGTAAAAGAAATGCCGGTACGCGCCCCGTGTCTCGCGCAGGAATGTCTCCATCAACTCCGGCCCATATACGCGGCGGCGCAAGTTGAAACCGTATCGTCTGCCCATCCAGACCAGAGGCGTGCCATCGGGAACCACCAGATCCGCGTCGGCTAGGACTTGACGAAACTCGTCCGACTGTTGCGCTTCCATCACCCCATGCATGCCCGTTACCGCGATGAACCGCGCGGGTCCCCGATCGCGAATCCACTGGCGGACGGTTTCGACGACGCCGGGAATCTGCACTCCGTTCACTCGCACGCCCAGAACCTTGAATTCATTCATGCGTTGGCCGCCATGGTCTTTTCGGTAGCCGGTTCGTCCACATGGACGCGTATCGCCCGTTCATAAATATCCATCAGCTGCCGATAGTTCCGCCCCGCCGTATAGCGCGCCAAATAGTCGGCGCGGGCGGCTCTGCCCAAGGCGCCGGTAGCTTCGAAATTGTTCCATGCGCGCATAGCTGTTTGGACCAGATGATCGGAGTCGCCGGCCCTGAAAAGTAATCCAGTTTTTCCCGAACTGACTATCTCGGGCAATCCCCCAATATCCGAACTCAGTACTGGTACCCCACACGCAAAACTCTCGGCAATGGTCATGGGAAAGCCTTCCGGCCATTCGCTCGGAAACACCAGAAAACGCGCCCCGCGCATGGTATCGAGCGTGTCTGCCTTGCTCAGATGACCTTTAAAGACCACGTGCGTGAGACCGGTACTTGCGGCTTCCTCTTCCAGCTCGGCGCGAAGCGGACCGTCGCCGGCAATCACGAGTGGAATCTCGGGTAGATGCTTCCAGGCCGCGAGCAGCGTTCGAAGGCCTTTATCCGGACTTAGCCTGCCGACGAATGCCGCATAGGTCCCGCGGCGTTTCTGCGGTCCGGGATCATTCGCGACAAAATTTGGCTTGACGGTTACTTTTTCGGCCGGCAGTCCGCCCTTAATAAACATGCGACGACCGTATTCTGTGAGAGCGATATATTGATCCACTCTTTCAGACCACGTCTTCCGAAGACGATGAATGCCCAGCATGGCCGCGGTGACTGCCGTAGCGGCGCGGGATCCCCGGTAACACCCGTGCACAACGCTGTTCAGCAAACTCCCATCCAGGCATCGATCGCAGAAAGTGTTATCGCGATAGAAGGTGGCGCCCGGACACAGCAGGCGATAGTTATGCAGGGTCTGAACCACCGGAACACCCGCGTTGCGGCAGGCGTCGTATCCGGCCGGGGAAATTTGTGGAAACGTGTTGTGAAAGTGCGCAACGTCAGGCTTGTCGGCAGCGATGATGGACTTCATCTCGCGATACGTATCGCGGGCCCAGACCGTGTTCATCGCAAGCGAAGCCGCCCTGATTAGTCCGCTCGAGTCGATCTCGTCGTTGTCCCGGACGT
Organism: Bryobacteraceae bacterium; assembly: GCA_049518655.1. Lineage (GTDB taxonomy): Bacteria > Acidobacteriota > Terriglobia > Bryobacterales > Bryobacteraceae > Palsa-89. The sequence continues at coordinate 21,610 of JBEKRO010000019.1, forward strand.
AGATCTTGACATCGTGACCCGCGCGGCGAAGCATGTCCGCCTCCGCGTTCATCACCACGTCCTCGCCGCCCGGCAGACGGTAAAAGTTATGGATGAGAAGGATCTTCACTATGCTGTCCGGGGAGTAACAAAAATTGGACTGGAGTCTTCGGGTTCCACAACCACCACGGTTGCGGGCACGCGGCTGGCGAGGAACGTCAGCCGCTCTCCGATCGTCAACAGCGCCAGGAGAACGATAAACGTGCCGCCCGCGCGGCCGCCGAAACTGGCGTTGAACATTCCGTTCAGGAGGATGTTGAAATAAATTGCCGTGCACCCTATGGCAAGACCACGCAGACGTGCGTTGATCCTTTTATCGCGAATCATGCGGAACATGCTGCGGAGGATGCACCCGTGAATGGCCAGCATGACCACCAGCCCGAGGAATCCGTTGTTGTAGAGCGCTTCGAGAAATCCGTTATGCATGTGACCCGGGTCCCAGGAGACGCCTCCTAACTGCAACGAGATAAATCGCGAGGAAGCGTAGCCATAGCCCAGAATTGGGCGGTTGCGGATAAAAGGCATGGCCAGCCCCCAGAGGTCGGTGCGCGCGGTGAGGGTGGCACCATCCGCCGATGTCGCATAGTTCATCAGGTAGCCGGAGACCGGCGTCATCGCAATGACCGCCACTCCGGTGGCTAGAACGCCGATGGCGACTCCTACCGCTGCGGCAATTCGCTTCTGCATCAGGAAGAAGAGCATCGCCGAGAGAACACCGGCCACGATCGATGTCTTGCCACCGGCCAGGAACATGACAACCGCTCCGGCGCCGGCCAGGAACCACGTCTTTCGGTTTCCCGTCACCGGCCTGAAGGCCAGGGCCGTGAGAAAGAGCGTGCCCGCGATCCCCGATAAGCCAGTAGGTGAGATGCTGTTCCCGAGCCGGCCGTCTTCGAAGATGGGACCCGGCAGGAACAGCGCGCGCACCGGGGGAACGATGGTCAGAAAGGCGACTCCCCACAATGTGGCGTTCAGGAACGTCTTCAACTTCTGCTCGTCTTGAATTTGGCTGCGGCACAACTGGAGCAGCAGAACCACGACACAGAGCTTGAAAGTCCACGCAACCGAGAACGCCTTCTGGGTGGCATAGGCGCACGAGAGAACGCACAGCAGCGCGTAGATCGATAGCCACTTGGACGGCCCTTTCCACAGGCCATTCATAGAACCGGGTCTGCGCAGCAGCAGAACGGCGCCACAGAAGAACACCAGCAGCCAGACCATGGCCTCTTCGAACGCTTCCGGCGCAAAGTGCCCCAGGGCCGTGTCTTCCGTTTGGTTCAGACGAACGAAAAACTCTTCAGAACTCAGAAGCACCCACCACAGCAGGAAGGTCAGACGGCGGTAGGTTTCTGAGGAATCGCCCAGTCGCGCGCTCGCGAAACAGACGGCGCCAATAATGAGAATGCCCGCAGTGAAAGCAGGCAGCATGTCCGGCGTTAGCATCCAGGCCGGCATCAGCCAGACGAATGCCACGGTCAGGGCAAAGAGCAGCAGAATGCCCGCTATGCGCAACGCGGCGCGATTGGTTACCGGCATAGTCATTTATTCAGCGACTGGCCGGCGCCCGACATGATATCGGCGCTCGGAAGGACATCTGCGGCAGCCGGATATCCCAGCCGCTGCATCTCGCTCTGCATGGCACGATATATGCGCCGGGCCTGCTCCGGGGTGAGATTCTTTCTCCAGCCCCCAGACGAGCCTTCACGTACGAACTTCCCGTCCTTCGACGTCTTCTGTGGGGTGGTGAGTTCTTTTGCACGCATCTCTTTAACCCCGTTATTCCGGATGGCGCTCAGAATCTGGGTCTGATCCGAAGACACGTCGAGAAAGCTCAGCATCTCCCGCAAAGTGCCAGCGGGGTCCCGGCGTAGATCCTCGAAGCGGAAGATGCGGATATCGGGATTCTCTTCGCTTGCATCCAGCCAGCTCCGCGCGTGATCGCGCCAGGAGCCGTTGGCATTCACCTGGCGAAAAACAAAATCGTCGATGTAGTCGTCTATGTCGGCGGCTGTCAACCCGAGTGCCTTCTGGAACGCGTATTCGGAAAGGAGGACATCTCGAGGGTCGCGGGCCAGATAAATCGCTCGGCCATATTCTCGACGGAAGGCCTCGTGGGTCTTGATGATCCGTCCGCCGTTCGGTAGCCGATAGGCATTCCGGTGAAACCCCACTTGCGGAATCACCCGGTTTACGGAAGGAAACGTCGAGGGCTCATCGGTCAATATTTCCTGTAGCAGGAAGCGCAGCCAGGTGCTTCCCGCTCGCGGATAGGACGCGACAAAAATATCGTCGGGACGCACGTCCCGGTGACGCAGAGCCGTTACCGGTCTGCGCAGCGATGTCATGGAGAGCTGATATCGTAAACGTTGAACTGTCATTTTCGGATCCAATATGAAGGAATGATTGTTTGTATGATTACGAGGCCCGGATAGCGGGACCAACTTACTCGACTTACTTGCGCGTCTTACTCGCCCAACGGCGACAATCAATAGCACGAACGCCGACAGATCCGACACGTTGATGCCCCAGATGGCGCCCGTCAGTCCGAAGGCGCGGGTGGCTGGTATGCCAACGATTAGCGAGACGGCGGCTGCGACGCCAAATCCCACGAAGATGAGCCGTGGGCGCTCCATGGCGCGCAAGGCGGTGGAGAATCCGAACGTGCCCGCCCAGAAGATCGATCCGAGCGCGGCCAGAGGAATCAGCGCCGCTACTTCCGGATACCTGCCAGCATAGAGAGCGCGGAAGATGGGGTGTTGAAAGCCCGTCATCAACAGCCAGTAGGCGATCGCCGCACCCAGTCCGCACCAAGTGAGAAGTCTGCCGAGCCGCAGGAGGTTTTCTTCGCCCCCCTGCCGGAAACGCCGCGTGGCATAGGGGATCAGGAGCATCGAAAACGCCGCCTGGAGCTGCGTCACCGGCGCTGCCAGATTCATGAGCGCCTTGAGGCTGGCTACCGTGCCGAGACCGGCAAAACCTCCCAGCAATGGATAGTAGATGTAAGCCGGTATCCAGGATGCAATGGCTCCCGCCAGCGCCCATGCTCCGTAGCCCCAATGCAGCCGCCAGGCAGCGCGGGCCGTTGGCGCCGGGTCACGGCCCACGATAGAGCTGCGCAACATCACGAAAAGAACGATCGCGGTCAGAAGACCGGAGAGCCCCATAATAAGAAAGGCCGAGAATGGCGAAAGCGCTCCGAAGGAATGCATGACCCAAAGGCCGCACATCATCGAAGCGCAATAAAGGACCGCGCCGGCGGCCGCGACACCGGATCGCGCATCCAGGTAACAGGCGCGGCGTGCCAGCCAGAACAAAAGGATGCATGGGGCCGCGATGCCGATCCCTGCCAGAGCTCCGGGCAACCCGCCGGCATTCCCTTGCATGTGGGCCACCGTCGCAGCCGCCGCGAGAACCACAAAGATAGCGCCCGAAATGACCGCGTGAATCACGATCAAAGTCTTCAAATAGCCACGCAGACTGGACCCGTACTCGCCCGCTCCGTAGATGGCCATGGGCTCCAGGAGCAAGCATTGATACGCCATGGATAAGAGCAGGAAAACTGCGAATACTAAAGCAAAGCCGCCGTATTGTTCCGGACTCAGCCAGCGCGCGAGTACGATACTGATTACGAAATTCGAACCCGACACCAGCCCTTGGTCGGTAAGCGCAAAACCCGCTTTGGCCGTCCAACGCGCCGCTTTCGAAGCGCCCGGCTGCTTGGGCTCATGGGACGGCCCCGACCCGCCCAGTAAGGTGATGGACGGCTTTTCCACTTCCGTCAGTTCTGCCCGGCTCATCCGTGCCCTGTTCATCGCGCGACCTTTTCGGGGCTTCGCATCCGCCGCCCTTGTTCTATCCGCGCTCGCTCGATGCCGGACAATATCAATCTCGCCAGTGTTCCCGCGCTTGGTTCATCCACGATGCTGCCGTGATCGCCGGGAATTTCGTAAACAACCACGCCATCGGAAGCAAACTGTCCCCAGCCGCCATCTTCCGCGGGCGAATTCCGCAGCGATTTCCGCGAGGGTAGAAACAGCGAAAGCTTCCCTTCGAAAACGTGCGGTTGGTAGCGGCGTTCCGCGTCGGCGCAGGCTTGACGGACGGCCTTGACAGCCGGGGGCAGAGCAACGCCCGCAAGCGTTCTGCGGATTTTTTTCCGGATCTTTCGCGATAAGTACGAAACCTGCTCGCGCGCAGGCAGGCCCAGAAAAGTACGCACCAGCGAACTCTTCGTGGCTGGTTTGCCGGCGAAAGTATCGATCAGCGCCAAGTACGCCACTTCCTCGCCGAGATTCCGGAGCCGGCGCGCAATTTCAAGCGCCACAAATCCCCCGAACGAATATCCGCCGAGATAGTAGGGACCTTCTCTCTGCACCGCGCGGATCTCCTCAACATACCGGTCGGCCATATCCTCCACGCGATCCAGACAGGGGGCTTCGCCGCTGAGTCCCTGAGCTTGTAACGCAAAAACAGGCTGGCTGGGCGCGAAGTGACGCACCAAATCCCGGAAGCGAAGCACGTGGCCTCCCATGCCATGCACCAGGAAGAAGGGCGGTTCGTTTCCGAGGGGCTGAACAACCACAAGAGAGTCGCGGATCGGGAGTTGCTTTGGCTCGCGGATGATCGCCGCGATCTGCGCCGCCGTGGAGGATTGAAACAGAGTGGCCAGTGGAAGGCTTCGGCCGAACGATTCGTCAATGGCGGCCATCAGACGGATCGCCAGCAGCGAGTTGCCGCCCAGTTCGAAGAAGCCGTCATGAATTCCGATCGGGCGAACCTGCAGCACCTTCTCCAGAATCGCGACGATCCGATTTTCCATTTCGTCCCCGGCGGTAATCGTCCCGCGGTCCTGTGCGATCGGGTTTTCGAGGTCGGTCAATCCTCGCCGGTCCACTTTGCCGTTGGGCGTTAACGGCATCGCCGGGACGGAGTGGAAGACCGACGGAATCATGTAGTCGGGCAGCGTATTTGCCAGGAACTCGCGCAGTTCCCTCGCAGTCGGACATTCGGACCCAGACGGAACGATCCACGCCGCGAGAATCTTGTTTTCGTCCCCCAGAACGATAGCCACGCACTCCCGCACCGCCGGATGGCTCTCGAGCGCAGTCTCGATTTCGCCCAGTTCAACCCGGAAGCCACGAATCTTCACTTGATGGTCTGTGCGGCCATGGAACTCGATGTTTCCATCCGGCCGGTAAGAAGCCATGTCACCTGTCTTGTAGAGAACTGCGCCAGGCTCCTCGGAGAAAGGATCGGAAATGAATTTCTCAGCGGTTTGGACGGGCCGGTTCAAATATCCGCGGGCCACTCCGGCGCCTCCAATATAGAGTTCGCCGGTAACTCCCGGCTCTACCGGTTTGAGGTTCGCGTCGAGAAGATAAATCCGCGTGTTCGCGATGGGGCGGCCGATGGGCAGGTCGCGCTCCGAGAGTTCTTCTCCGGGCCGCGGTTCCCACGATGTAGCGATCACCGTCGCTTCGCTCGGACCATAAGTATTAATCCATCGGACTCGGCCTTGGCTGATGTCACTCCAGGTTCGCAGGGCGGAAGCCGATGCCTTTTCGCCTCCCACGACGACCAGCCGAAGCGATTCCGGCAGGTGGAGCTTTTTCTTTGCCAGCCCGTGCACCAGCTCATGCCAGTAAGCCGTGGGTAAGTCGAGGACCGATATTTTCTTGCGCTCGATCCAGCGCACAAATTCCGAAGGTACGAGCGGCATCTCGGGGTCGCGAAAGACCACGGTGGCGCCGGCCAGCCACGACGGGAGCATCTCTTCGATCGCTATGTCGAAGCTCAGCGAGGAGAACTGCAGAACGCGGTCGCTGGCGGTGATCCCATAAAGTTCAATCGCGGCACGGTGATGATTCACGAGCCCCGCGTGGGTCAGCACTACTCCGCGCGGCCGCCCCGTCGATCCCGATGTATAAACGATCCACGCGGCATCGCGTGGATCGGCATGAGAGTGTTGAGTGTGAGACGGAAGCCTTTCGCTCTCGGCCCCGGTCAAACCGGACAGGTCTCGATTCAGAGGAATGATCTTCGCGTTGGCGCTGGGGTAACGTCCCTCGAGTTGGGGCTCAGTGACAAGAACCTCCGCACGGGCGTCTTCTAGCATGTATGCCAAACGTTCCGGCGGATATTCCGGATCCAGCGGCATACAAACGCCGCCGGCTTTCAACACCCCGACCAACGCAATCGGAAGTTCGAGCGAACGTTGCAGCCCAATTCCCACAATGCTCTCTCGCGCGACCCCCTGGTTCGCCAGGGTGTGCGCAAAGCGATCCGCCCCGAGACTCAGCTTGCGATAAGTAAGACGCACGCCCGCGTATTCAGCCGCGATCGCGTCGGGCGTCCGTCGCGCCTGCGCTTCGAATAGAGCATGAATTGTCAGGGAATGCTGCATGGCTTCTTGGCGGCCCGCGATCTAAGCGGCCCGCAACCTAGGCGGCGCCGGAACCCTTCAGGACGGCAGGTACCGTTTTCAGCAGAATGCGTACATCCAGCCAGAAAGACCATTTGTCGATGTATTGCAGATCCAGGCGCATCCATTGGTCGAAGGGAATGGAGTTTCTGCCCTCAATCTGCCAGCTACAGGTGATTCCGGGCCGCACACTCAATCTCCGGCGGTGGCTGTCTTCGCTGAATCCGGCGTAGTCGCGCAGAGGCAGGGGACGCGGTCCTACCAGACTCATGTCGCCTTTGATCACATTCAATAACTGCGGCACTTCGTCGATGCTCGTCTTGCGGAGCAAATTTCCGATGCGGGTGATGCGAGGGTCCTTGCGAATTTTGAATACCGGCCCGGCAACTTCATTCTGGCTGGCGAGTTCCGCCTGGCGCTGCTCGGCGTCAGGAACCATGGTCCTGAATTTGTAAATCCGGAATGTTCGCTTGTGCAGTCCCACCCGTTCCTGGGTAAAGAGAACCGGACTTCCGGACGTCATCTTGATAGCTAGCGCGGTCGCGATGAGAATCGGCGAGAAGCAAATCAACAGAACCGTGGCGCCCACCACATCAAAACAACGCTTAAGCGTGGCGCCCCAACTGTCCAGCGAATCCTTGCCATTTCTGAGAAGGACTTCGCCCTCCACCTGATTGACGTGCCGGTAGGATTTCTCCGTCGATTGGGCCAGGCGGCGGACGATGACGCCCTGTTCGTCGCAAACCGCTTCAATTTCGAGAATCGCCGTGAACGAAGACCATTCCGGCAGCGTGATCATCACCTCATCCACCACATGATGCCGCAGGAATTCGCGAATATCGCCCAGTCCACACACCACTCTGTAACCAGATTCGGCAAACGCCGGCGATTCCGGAACACCATCGCTCGCAAACCCGGCGATACGGTATCCCAGGTCCAGCCGCGACTCCAGCTTTCGGGCCAGGTCGAGGGACCGATCGCTGGCTCCCACCAGCAGTACGTAGCGGAGGTTGCGGCCGCGTTTTCTGACCCACTTCAGCAGAGATCGAAGCAGCACACGGCTGCACACAATCACCGCCGTCGAAATCAGGAAGAACAGAGGCAGGCCATTAAGCGGAAGGAGGCGGATGGTGAATATCCATTTAGCCGCTCCCAGGATGACGGCGCCCATCACGGTGGATTTCAGGATGTCCAGAAACTCTTGTTTCTGCGCGGCGATGCGCCGGGAACGGTACAGTCCGAACCGCGCAAACATGACATGCCAAACACCGATCAGCATCAGGAGCAGGACGAAATTCGTCACCTTGATGCGCATCGCCAGAATCCGTCCGAGGTCGGTCAGCGTTGCCTGGTCCAGAACGCCCGCGGAGATACCGAAGGCGAGCAGCATCACGCCGATATCGAATATCTGGAGCGAGTTGTGGAGAATACGACGCCGAAGCTCGTTCATGACTGGCTCGTCTGGGGCTGTTCTGGAAACGTTATTGGCGGCGGAATCTTAGCGGGCTCTATTCACCACGACGCCGAGCAATGGCAGCCGAACGGCCTGCAAGAGCCGCTTCGCGCGATGCGCTTCGTCCCGCCGCGTCTTGTCCGAATCGATGACCAGGATGGCCCCGCTCGCAGCTTGGGCGAATTGGGCAGATTCCCTTCCGATACCCGAATCGATCAGAACGTATCGGAACTCCGTGGCTATCTGAGCCAGCCGGGCGCGAAAGGTGGCGGACGCAAACAAACTCTCGGTATTAGCAACCCGAGTGCCGGTGGGCAAGAGCCACAGGTTCCTGTTATTGATCGGCGTTGCAAACGAACGAGCCAGACCGGATTGAGTAAGGAAATCGCTGAACCCCGGTGCACGGTCGACGTCAAAGACAGTATGTAGGGACGGAGCGTAGAAGTTGGCGTCCACCAGGCAAACAGATTCCGTGGTGAGACGAGACAGCGCTTCGGCGGTTTTCAGGCACACCGACGTGCAGCCCACGCCTCCGGCCGCCCCGCAAAACAAGGCGGTCCGGACCGGCTGCGCCGGGGACAGAAAAACCTGCGGAGCGATTTTCATGAAGTGATCCGATAAAAACGTCGGCGAGAGCTCGCCAGCTAATCGTTTTTTGGCGTCATCCATGTCCGGCTCGTCGTTCTGGATCGCAAGACTGGAATGGCCCGGATGGCACTACGCGCTTACCGTGCCGGCCCCGGCCTCGATTTCAAGTGGTAAACGGCGCTGCTGGGGAATACTAGCCGTTGTTGCGCCCGCAGATTCAGGGACCACAGCCAGAACCGGCACGTTAAGATAATCCTCCACTTCGCGCCAGGTGCGGAACGTCGGATCAAGATAATCGGCGGCGAATCCGGCAGCGCCACTAATAACCAGACAGAGCAGAAGGCCCATCGCGATGGTAACCACCGGTGATCGCACCGGCAGCGCGGAGGGAACCGGCTCCTCGGCCAGAACCACGTTGGAGATGCGGCGTTTGTCGAGCTCGTCGGAGATTCTCGCCAGTTCGCTCTTTTGTTGATACAGATTGTAGTTTTGTTCCGCGGTCTGGACGTTGCGGATCAGAGTCTGTTTGATGGTGGCGGCGTCGTTCAGTTTCATCACTCGCCGTTCCGTGCTGGCCTCACTCTGCTGAGCCATTCTGGCCTGCGTTCGAAGGGCGGGCATCTCAGCCTGGGCTTTCGCCAGTTCGCCCGAGATCCACTGGTAAGTGGGGTTCTGGTCCGTGGAGTTGTCCGTCACCGGTTTGGCGTTCTCGGCATCGATGGCGCTCTGGGTTTGAGCGATCTGATCCTCCACTTCTTTCAGTGCCGGATAAGTGGGAGCAAACTTCATGGCGAGATCCGTGCGCTTCAACTCGAGGTTCAAAAGTGTCGACTTGAGCTGACCCAGCAATAGGGCGTTGTCAGCCGACTTCACCTGCGTCACCATGCGAGGAGCGGTGTTGGCGAGTTCTGCCTGCAAAGTCTTGTAACGCTCGAATGCGCTGTCGGCGGCAGCCTCGCTTTGCGCCTGTAGTACCCGGATATCCGCCATCTTTTGGAGCATCAGATCACGCTCCACTTGCGGTGCCGCCATCGAGGAGGCATGGCTGTATTCGGTCAGATCCGCCTCTGCTTTTGCCAGCGCGGCCTTGTAGTCTTCGGCCTGTTGAGCGAAGAAGCTATAAGCACCTTCCGTTTCGTGCAGTTTGACGTGCTTGGCGAGATACAAGTCGGCCAGTGTTCTGAGAACTCGCGCAGTAAGTGCCGGATCGCTGGATGAGTAACTGACGTCGATGATGTTGGATTTCTTCACCGCCTCGACGCGCAGATTGGATCCCAGGTGGCGTATGGCCCGGTCGGTCCGCTGTCCGGGGCCGCCCTGCAATTTATCGAGCCAATGAGCCCATGCCTGCTTACCGGGCTTGTCGAGATGATGAAGGGCGACTACCTGGGCGAGTAAGTCCCGGCTTTTGAGCAGCTCAACTTCGGTATTGGTTTCTTCCTCGGTTACGTCCGCCGTTCGATTAAGACTGGAGCCGTCGGCGGAAGCCAGGGCATCCAGATGTTGTTTAACGAGAACTTTGAATTCTGATTCGTATTTGTCACCGGCGACGATGGTTACGGCTATGACAGCCGCCAGCATTGTGCAGAAGACGGAGGCCACTAGCTTGCGGCGTCGGGAAAACGCCCCAAAGAGATTGGAGAACGACACGGGGCGGTCTGGCGGCAGTTCGCCGACCAGCGGGCCCAAAGCTGCTCCCATCGGATCGGACATGGCCGGAGACAGCGCAGTCCGCGGTGCAATGCCAAGAGATTGAAATTGTGACATACTCTTGCTCTTTCTTTCAGAAGCCGTTCATGTACATGCCGAGAGACTGATTGGGAATCCAGGGACGAAGCTTGGAAAGCGTGCTCTTCGGAACCATAATCATGTCTCCCGGGCGCAGGTGAAAGTCTTCTTCCATATTTCCCCCCTTCAACATCGCCTTTACATCCACCGTCTTAATTTCGATCCGGTCCTTGTCCATGTGCCGGAACAGCAGAACTTGCGAGTGTTTCGCAGCGTCATCAAAGCCGCCGGCGATTGCGATGGCCTGCGTGACGGTGGTGTCGCCCCGCAGATCGTACTTACCCGGCTTGTTTACTTTCCCCAAGGCGGTGAAATACGGCTTCTCGAAATCCTTGAGAGTAATTGCAAGCACGGGGTCGTGAAGTATATTTTTGTACGCCGCCCGGATCGCCTCCACGGTTTCCGGCGATGTAAGACCTTGCACGTGAATGTCTCCCGCTGATTTCAGCGAAATGAATCCGTCCGGCTGAACCGTGACCGACTGGTTAAATTCCGGTACCAGCGGAAAGTCAATATCGATTACGTCACCCAGCCCCATCTGGTATCTGGGATGACGGGTGGCGAACTCAGGATTCGTGGCGCCCGGTGTTTCCTGCGCCAGGCAAGGAAACGCCAAACACGCGAGCAGAATAAAGACTATATAGCCGCAGAGTGGGTGCGAGCTTTCGCGCCTGAATTGGATGTTTGAATTCACGATGCTCTCCTTCCAGCCAGACGATTCGCAGCGCCGCGCTCGGCTTGCACCGCATACCGCAGCATCGCCGGATCCGGCTCAATTCTTACCAGACTCTCATCGATTTCGAGAGCTACCGAACGCTGCAGAAGGGAAATAGAAAGAACCAGGCGCGACTGCTGCTTCAGACTGACCACGGTTCCCTCCAGTCCCGCCAACGCACCGCTCATAACCGTCGCACGTTGCCCCTTCATGAAGAAATCGCACTCCCGAAGCTGGAAGTTAGCATCCACAGCCCGGCGAATTGCCGATATTTCTCCTTCCAGGACTGGTTCCGGATGACGGCCCGTTCCTACAATCTGGAGAACGCCGGGAGTGGAAAGAATCGCGTTGGGCCTCGTACGGTCAAGACGTGAAAAGACATAACCGCCGAACAAGGGAGTCTCGACTAACTTAAACCGGTCGGCCCACCGGTTCCTGGTTCGGCAGATGGGAAGGAAAACCTCGAATCCCTTCACGGCGAGAGACGAACAAACCGCTTTCTCGTGGTTCGACTTTACACGAAGTGCAAACCAGGGATGCTTGGGCGCCTCGGGGAACGCCCTGCTCTCGGTACTGGTCTCTCGGTTGGTAGATAACATCTAATCGCTCACGTAAGTTATGGCAAATTTCATAAGTTTGTAATCGCCTTAGTATCTAGGAAAGCCCCAGCGTCCGTTCCGAGTATTCTTTTCGAATCGATTAAAAAACGTGCAAGTCCTTAGTCTGCCGTTCCGGGTACGCTTCGCGATCGCCAATTACAGATGGCGGCAACAATTTTGAATACCATCTAACCTGGAATGAATACTTTTGCATCGAACGCCAAGTTAAGTCAAGCCCTGCTGGTACTAGACGTTCTACCCACCTAATAGGACTCTTAGGCACCAGCAACTGCAAGTGCAACAAGCGCTTGCGGGAACCGGTCACAATCGGCTCTGCGCGGGCTTTCTTACTGCCGTTCGCGCCAGGGACGAAGCAAAAAACGATAAAAAAAAATAGTAAGTGATTCCAAACCGGTGTAAACTGGCCCAATGCAATCGAAGGCCGCAGTGCCCATGGCAAGCTTTCAAGACAGGCATCGTGACCCAAGAATTCAATGTGCCGTGGACATCATTTCTAATGCTTATAGACGCCGTATTAGTCTGGCTGAACTCGCGCGAACCGTTGGCTTGTCCGTGTCCCATTTCGCTCATCTGTTTCAACGGGAGATGGGTGTAAGTCCTGCCCGGTTTCTACGCGAGTTCAGATTCCGTCAAGCGGAACAGTTGATGACGACAACGACGCTTCCACTCAGTGAAGTTCTAGTCCTGGCCGGCATAACGGAACGAAGTCACTTTATGCGGGCGTTTAAGCAACGGCACGGCTTGTCCCCCTCGAAATACCGAGCTCAGTGCGCCCCGATCCCCTCCGGGAGATTGATGAAATTTGAGCAGACGGGCTGACTACCCTAGCTGCTCCGAGCCCGTCTAGCCCGAAATTCAGACCTCGGGAACTCGGCTCGGCTGTCTCATCCCCTGGTGTCTCGCCAAAAGCGATTTGGCCTAAGCACCACTTCCGCGCGGTGAACGTTTCCCTCGGCCCGCCGTCCATCGTAGCGACGCGCCCGACATCACACGCGCAGGTCGTGGCCGTATACCGAGCCTTCGTAATGGGATGCGAGTAGTACGAGGGGTACAAAAGCAGGCCTCTCTTCTGCAAAAAGCAGAAACCGCCTCTTGTCTGAGAGAGCTATCTAGTTCACTCTTTACTAGACGCGAAGTCGTTCATTCCGATGATCGATTCTAGCTGGCATCAGTTTGATTTTGAGCACATGGGCCACGCCGGTCTAGCCAGCCGGCAAGAACCGCCAAGGAAAATCCTTTGGCGCAACAAAATGCTTCCGAGGAGAAACTATGTTTAAGACTTTATCAATCGCGGCAGTTCTAGTCGGCTTGGCCGCTAGCCTGTCCGCGCAAGTAATTGACCCAGACACTTTAAAGGTGTCCTACTTTTCGAACAACGGGCCAGCGCCCGACAATACCGTCCGCCTGACCAACGTCGGGACTTCCGGCGGGAACGTCTGCGCCGACATCTACGTGTTCGACGTCGACCAGGAATTGGCCGAGTGCTGCAGCTGCCGGCAGACTCCGGATGGATTGGGGACGCTCAGCGTGTATGGCGATCTCACGTCCAATACCCTGACCGGTGTGCCTCTCCCGAGCGGCGCGATCAAGATCGTCTCTTCGAGCACTTGCAACGCGGTATCGCCGAAGCCGGCTGCGGGTATTAGAGCATGGGCGACTCACGTCCAGAACAACGGACAGGTAACTGAGACCGACTTTCAGGATTCCGGCCTGAGTGCGGTAGAGCTTTCCCGGCTTGCAGCGGAGTGCGCTGCAATTGCTCTCGATGGTAGCGGAAAAGGCATCTGCACGTGCGGTACCGGCGACTAATTTAGTTGCCGATTTAATGAACTGCGTCAGGCTTCAACAGACGCCTGGCGCAGTTGTTTTGTAAAAGTTCGAACAAAGGAGCAGAACTCAAAATGCTGAAAGCGAACATCTCCCTGGTACTGGGGATTATGACGTTGGCCCTGGCTGCCAGCGCCCAAAGCAACAATTCGGACGTGGTCGTCGACGTGGGCGGTCACAAGTTCACCATGGCTGAAGTGGAACAGAAGGAAGCGTCTCGTCTTTTGCAGGCGCGAAGTCAGTATTTTCAATCTCAAAAGTCGGCACTCAATATTTTTATCGATGAACAGTTACTGGAGCAAAAGGCGAACGCGGAACATCTCACGGTGGACCAACTGATTCAGCGGGATGTCGCCAGCCATATAACCGATCCCACGGAAGATCAGCTGAAAGTCTATTATGAGGGGTTGGGAACCGACCAGCCGTACGAAACGGTTCGCCCGCAGATCCTATCCCATATCCACGAGCTCAGGCTCAACAAAGCACGCACGCAATACATAAAAGATCTCAAGGCTCAAACCAACATCGTGATTTCCATGTTGCCCCCAGGAGTGGAAATGCCGGTGGATGGTGCTCCAATTCGGGGCTCCAAAAGTGCTCCGGTAACTCTGGTCGAGTACGCCGACTATGAGTGCCCCTATTGCCAAGATGTATACCCCACAATCAAGAAACTGGAAAAAGATCTAGGCGGCAAGCTGTCGGTCGTGTTTAAGGATTGCCCCTTGCCGATGCATAGCCACGCCAAAAAAGCGGCAGAAGCGGCGATTTGTGCCAGCTCTCAAGGTAAATTCTGGGAATATCACGATGTATTATTCGAAAGCGCCGGAAAACTTGACGTCTCGCAGTTGAAAGCGGATGCAAAAACGGTGGGACTGAATGCAGCGGAATTCGATAAATGCCTGGATTCGGGCGCCGAGGCTGACAAAGTTCAAAAGGCTCTGAGCGAAGCGCAGGAACTCGGACTAACCGGCACGCCCAGCTTTTTCATCAATGGTCACTTCTATAGCGGCGCAATGAAATACGAAGCGCTGAGAGAAGTAGTGGAGCAGGAACTGGCGGCCGCCACCCGTGGCCATGAGTTGAAGGCGAGTAACTAGCGAGTACAGGGGCCCTGCAGGCGTTCGAGGGTCCCCTTGTCTCCATTTTTAGCTGAAGGTGTGATTCCCATGAAGAGACTCATGTCGACAAACGCTGCTGCCCCGATGAAGGCTACCGTTCCATTGCTGCGCGCCATCTGTTTCGCCGTCGCGCTGGCCGGCGTGGCGCTCGCCCAGCAGTCGCAGACGATTCCACAAATCGAGTCGGCAGTGATCTCGGGTGACCAAATCCTGATCACAGGAGTCAATTTCAGCCTCTACGGCGGTAACCCAGAGGTCACTTTGGGTCAGAATTCATTGGTGCTCAACGGCTACGGGAATACGTCGATCACCGCTAAACTTCCAAACATCAGCTTGACTCCCGGAGTTACCTACGGACTTCAGGTGATTGCCCAGGGATTGAAGGCCAATCAATTTTATGTCTCCCCTGAATTTGGGATAGTATACGGCAGCCTCACCGGACCGCCAGGCAGTACCGGTGCCACAGGTGCGACGGGAGCGATAGGGCCTGAGGGACCGACCGGCCAGCGAGGACCGGTGGGAGCCACAGGCGCCCATGGACCGGCAGGAGCTGCAGGACCAACCGGAGCGACGGGCGTTGAAGGACCGACAGGCCAGCGAGGAGCGGTTGGAGCCACGGGCGCGCATGGACCGACAGGAGCAACAGGGCTTCAAGGACCCGCGGGACCTCAAGGCGTAGCAGGACCGGCGGGATCTCAAGGACCGGCCGGAGTCGCAGGACCGACGGGGGCTCAGGGAGCCGCAGGACCGGCGGGAGCAACAGGAACTCAGGGACCAGTTGGACCCACGGGAGCAGCTGGACCGGCTGGAGCTAAAGGAGATCAGGGAGCAACGGGCGCTACGGGAGCTGTCGGACCCACAGGAGCAGCAGGACCGGCAGGAGCTACGGGCGCACAAGGACCGGCAGGAGCAACAGGAGCAGCGGGACCGGCAGGGGCTACGGGTGCTCAGGGACCGGCTGGTGCAACAGGAGCAGCAGGACCTGCGGGAGCCACAGGAGCTCAAGGGCCCGCTGGAGCTACCGGAGCGGCAGGACCGGCTGGAGCTACGGGGGCACAGGGACCGGCAGGAGCAACAGGAGCAGCAGGACCGGCAGGAGCAACGGGAGCTCAGGGACCTGCGGGAGCAACAGGAGCAGTTGGAGCTACCGGCGCGACAGGAGCAGTTGGAGCCACGGGCGCGACAGGAGCAGTTGGAGCCACGGGCGCAACAGGTGCGGTTGGAGCCACGGGCGCAACAGGTGCGGTTGGAGCCACGGGCGCAACAGGAGCGGTTGGAGCCACGGGCGCAACAGGTGCGGTTGGAGCTACGGGCGCAACAGGAGCGGTTGGAGCTACGGGCGCGACAGGAGCAGTTGGAGCCACTGGCGCAACAGGATCCACTGGCGCAACAGGATCGACTGGACCAACAGGATCCACTGGCGCAACAGGATCCACTGGCGCAACAGGATCGACTGGACCAACAGGATCGACCGGATCCACTGGCGCAACAGGAGCGACCGGCCCGCCGACCATCTTAAGTGCCTCCTGCGGCATCGCGACAACAGGAGGCGAACTCACATCGGGGGTTCTTCTTGCCTTTAACCAGGACTGCTTTAATGGACAAACGGCATCCTCGGTTGTCGGGCTTCCAATGCCATCCGCGGGTACCTTGCAAAATCTGACCGTTGCCAGCAACAGCGGTCTTGGGATTCCGATTACCGTTACGGTCTACGTGAATGGTGTCGCTACGGGTGTAACTTGCAGCTTCACCTCGAACGGGTGCTCAGACAACAGCGATACCGTTGCGGTCAGCGCTTTGAACACAGTAGTTGTAGGAGTATCAACTACGAGCGGATCGATTCCGGCGGGTACACTCAGCATTCACGTCGCACTGGAGAAGCAGTAGAAAGGGCGCCTCGACTACCGGCGTCAACGGTGCGGTATCCTGAACCAGAAGTGGCCGATCAAGAGAAATACGGCCGCTTCTCTTTCAAGGGAGTGACCGGAGACACGGTTACGAAAGCTCTGGATGGCTTTCTCCATAAACTCTCATAGCAAGAAACTGCTCGGCGCCCTGCTGCTGGTACTTCTTGCCGTGGCTGCGGCTTACAACAACCATTTTCAGAATGCTTTTCATTTCGACGATTGGCATACCGTCGTCCAGAACGTTTCTATTCAAAACATAAAGAACCTGCCCCGGTTCTTCACCGATCCCCAGCTGTTCAGCACGCTTCCCACTCATCAGGTCTATCAGCCTGTGACCGCCGCCACGCTGGCAATCGATTACTGGCTAGCCGGAGGACTTAAGCCGTTCTACTTTCATCTCTCCGCGTTCGTCTGGTTCCTGGTGATGCTGGTCCTGCTCTTCTTGCTCTTTCGCCGCATCATGGACCTCGCGGACGAACATCCCTCGAATTGGCACTTCGCGCTGCTCGCGATGGCTTGCTACGGATTGCACCCGGCCATCGCCGAAACCGTGAATTACATCATCCAGCGCGCCGATATTTATTCCACGCTGGGCGTGGTGGCGGCTTTGGTTTTGTACATGTACTGGCCCGGAGGACGAAAGTGGGGCGGCTACATGATTCCCGCCGTGATCGGCATGCTGGCCAAAGCTCCGGCGCTGATCTTCCCATTGATCCTGTTGTTCTACGTCTTCCTGTTCGAAGCCGGCGGCCGCCTAAGTCCCCAAAATTGGGCGGAAGATCGAAAGAAATGGGCAGCGGCCCTGAAGTCTACGCTTCCGTCTTTTGTGATCGGCGCTGCCACGGCTGGACTAATTTGGAAGATGACTCCCCGTCAGTTCTCGCCGGGGGCCACTTCCGGCTTGCTCTACCGGGTCACACAGCCCTTCGTTGCACTGCACTATTTCAAGTCGTTCTTCTTGCCCACAGAACTGAGCGCGGATACAGACTGGACGCCCGCCTCAGCAATATTCAGCACCGAATCCATCATTGGCTTCGCCTTCGTGGCCGCCATGCTGGTCCTAATTGTTCGTACTTCGCGGCAGCGGGATACCCGGCCAATCGCCTTCGGAATCCTGTGGTTCTTCCTTGCGCTGGTTCCGACATCGATAACGCCACTGGCCGAAGTAACCAACGACCATCGCATGTTCTTTCCCTTTATCGGACTCGCTCTGGCCGTGGTATGGACTTTGCGCTTGCTGCTATTTCGGAAAACGGCGCGGCTGACAACGCACCCCATGCTCGTGAGGTTGGGCTGGATCGCCGCCCTATGCATTCTGATCATCTCAGCGGGTGGAACCTGGCAACGCAACCGCGTATGGCGGACCGAGGAATCGCTGTGGCGGGACGTGACCCTGAAGAGTCCGAAAAACGGCCGAGGCCTCATGAACTACGGTCTCACTCAAATGAGCAAAGGCGATTATGGCACTGCTTTGAATTATTTCGAAGACGCCCTCGCTTATACGCCCAATTATTCTCTTCTCGAAATCAACCTCGGGATTGCCAGTGGCGGATTAAGAAAAGATGCTGCGGCCGAGGCCCATTTTCGCCGCGCTCTCTTGCTGGCGCCCAACGACGCCGAGAGTTATTACTATTACGGCCGCTGGCTCAAGTCCAAAGGACGCACGGCGGAAAGCATCGCGAACTTGGAAGCCGCGCTGCGAGCCGGCCCGAATGACGTTGACGCACGGGACTTGCTCATGCAGATTTATTCCGAGCAACACAACTGGAGTGAGTTGCGGCGCGTGGCTTACGATACTCTGCGGTTGGCCCCGAACGAGGCTGCGGCCCGCGGCTTTCTGGCGTCCGTGCAAACCCAGGAGCAGGGCATTACTGCGGCTGAAAACAAAATGCGCGCGGCCCCCACGGCGGACGGATTGATCGATCTTTCCTTGTTGTATTATCAGGCCGGGAGATACTCCGACTGTATTCGA
The DNA here is from genome assembly GCA_049518655.1 of Bryobacteraceae bacterium. Taxonomy (GTDB): domain Bacteria; phylum Acidobacteriota; class Terriglobia; order Bryobacterales; family Bryobacteraceae; genus Palsa-89. The sequence continues at coordinate 40,058 of JBEKRO010000019.1, forward strand.
ACCGCCAAGCGCGCTTTGGAACTAAAACCGGACTCCGCCGAGGCCTACAACAACATCGCAGCCTCCTACAATTCGATGGCGTTGTGGGACGACGGCATCCAAGCGGCCAAGGAAGCCACCCGGCTGAAGCCGGATTTTGTAATCGCGAAGAATAATCTGCTGTACGCGATCGCTCAGAAACAACGCGCTGCAGGTATCCCGGCGCCGGCGCCCGCCGCACAGCGGCCGTAGGAACTCTCCCCGGGACTGCGATCGAATTCCGCCTGCTATGGATTGGCAGTCTTTTGCCATACCGAGACCAGGTAAAGCGGAAAAATGGGAATCACGGTTGCGCTGCGGATGGCGCGAAAGCCCATCTTTCTGATGAATGCTTCCACCTGGTAACCCGTGTGGTAATGGTCCCAAGGTTTCTCATAGCTTCCTACTACCCGGCAGGCACGCGTAAATGCATTTTCGGTCGGTAACGACGTAAACAAAAGGCCATCGTCCTTCAGCCACTCCCGGATTTTCGATACCGGCGGACCTAGATCGCTGAAATGCTCCAGAACATCGGCTGCGGAGATCACGTCGAAGCTCTTCGAGGGCAGATTTTCCTTATAGATATCGGCGTTCACTAAACGAACCGGCAGATGATACCGGTCAACAATCTGGTACGCTTCCTTGGTCTCGATATCGATGCCCGTCACGGCTGGAAACAGTTTGGTAAGCGTGGGGAGAAAAATGCCGCTGCCGCATCCGAAATCAAGGCACTCTTTCTTCTGGTTAGCATATTTTTGCATGTAGTGGCTCAGGTACCGCAGCCTTAACCAAAAGAACTTGCGCGCTAAGATGCTGGGATGATAATACAGCTTGGGCATGCGGATGCTCTCCGTGGCATACTCTTTCAGCACATCGGGAGGAATCTCGACGAAGTGAGGATCACGCCAGAGCGGCACCGTTAATCTCCATTCTGGCGCGACGAAAAAATCAGTGCGCGTTGGATTGAAAAACTCGCAACGAACAACAACGATTCAACCATCACTTTCGCGTAGATCACGTTCATCCCATAGCGGGAGTGAAGCGATTGTATGCACAGGTAGGATACCAGCGCATTGACGCAAAAGAGCATATAGTACTTGACCAGCGGGCCGAAGATCCCCGCGTGGCTATGGAACACGAAGCGCTTATTCAAGCCAAAGTTGACTAGCGATCCGATCACAGCTCTACCCAGGAGCAGGCTCAACATCAGATTGCCCGTGCTCCGGTACGTAATCGTAAAGATAACCAGATCCGTCAAACTGGCGAGTATCGATGACATTAGAAATCGGAAGAGAACGAAGTATATTTTGAGCGAGTCGATTAGCGGATTGAAGTGAGAGGACTCATTGCGGCCGATATATATTGTCTCGATTGGCTCCTCCACGATTCCGCGCGCTTCAGTGCGTGCCGCGATCAACATGTTCATCTCATACTCATAGCGCTCGCCTTCAATTTGCAGCCCGCGAGCACAAAAGTCGCGAGACAGCCCGCGCAGACCCGTCTGCGTGTCCGATATTTTCTTGCCGATGAGAAACGTGAATAGCCAGCGCGTTAAGGCATTACCAAAACGGCTGCGAAGAGGTACGCCCTTTTCGAATCGGCGCGCGCCCAAAATCAGGAATTTCGGGTTGCTCGCCAGTTGCCGCGCCACCGATACCGTGTCGTCCGGTGCGTGCTGTCCATCCGCATCCGCCGTAACTACGCCGATAAAAGCCGGGTAGTGCAGCAGGAAATAATTGAATCCGGTCTTGAGCGCCCTGCCTTTTCCCAGATTTACTACGTGTTGAAGAACCGCGCATCCGGGAGTAGCCGCAATCTCCTGAAAAACGCAGTCACAACACTTGTCGCTGCCGTCGTTGACTACTAATACGGCTCCGAATCCGTTGGCGAGCAGTTCCGCAACGAACTGGGGCAGTGTCGAATCAGGATTATAGGCCGGGATCAAGACGGCCACGCTACTCAAAGCGCGATCCCGGGCGCTGATTGGTTGTACCCGTTGGGCGTGCGGATCCATTGTGGCCAACTGATTCAATATAGTCCCACTCTCGTGTCTTGCGGAGGTAGCTGGCATACTATGCCGTACTGTCGGCGGGTGGTCGGCGAGCGGCCTAGCTGGGACTCTCTTAACCGTTACAAGGCCTCACCGTCATAATCTCGACTTGGGGAATATGGTACGAATGAATACATCCGAATAGTAAGTTCCATGACCCTCGGGCAGTACCGGAGCGACTAAAGGTCTACCCCGGTTCAGCCGATAAGCCAACTCGAAGTCCGACGGAGGATAGAAGCATGGATTACAAATGGGCGCTAAGGCAGCGCCACAACTTGGGGTGGTGGGCCGGTGTTTGTTTTCTCCTTTCTTTCAGTCAGTTGGCATTTTCTAAGGCTTCTGGGCCTGCTACCCTCCAAGGCGTAACACCCGCCATCGGCTCCCTGCTCGGCGGTGCGAAAGTGACGATTACAGGCCATGCTCTCTACCTTCCAGAGAGCGTGACCTTTGGGGGCGTTCCGGCGACCGTTCTTTCCAGCGGCGTTTCGTTTATTGACGTCCGGACTCCCGCACACGCGCCGGGTGTGGTGAATGTAACAGTTGTAAACTCCGGTGGTTTTACGACGGTACTCACAGGTGGTTATACCTATGACATCGCGATAGCAACCTCCACCCTCCCCGATGGCGTCGCCGGAATCTCCTACAGCCAAACGCTGGCGGCAGAGGGGGGCGTTGAACCCTATCATTGGTCCGTTGTGGGGGGTAACTTGCCGTCCGGCCTCCATTTGAACTCCTCCACCGGAGCAATAATAGGCGCACCGGCGGCGAATTACGGGACATTCCCGTTCACGGTACAGGCATCGGATTCCTCACCCCAGCCACTCAGCGCGACTACCAGTCTTTCAATCAACGTCGACATGGGCATGAACCCCGGGCCGGTTCCGGCTTCGTTTTTCGGAATGTCCGTCCTCGATCACGCGACTTGGCCCTCCATTTCCTTCGGCGCGTTCGGAAAAGGCGGTCAAACCACTTGGCCGTACCTGGAACCGGCGAAGGGACAATTCAACTGGACCGACCTGGACGCTTTCGTCGCGAATGCCAAAGCGCATGGCGTATCTCTCTACTGGACGAATCACGAAGTGCCGCAGTGGGCGGCTTCGGACACCTCCACCTGCCACACTCCGCAGACCGTTCCGGTTTGTACGTCGACAGTCGCGAATATCGCCGACTGGGATGAGTTCTGCACCGCCCTGGTTCAGCGCTATAAAGGCCAGATCATGATGTACGAACTCTGGAATGAACCGAATACGTCCCATTTCACCGGGACGATTGCGCAGATGGTGGAACTGACGCAGCGTCTCTATAACGCTGTTCGCGCGAACGATCCGAAGGCTCTGATCGCATCCCCATCCGCCACCAACACCACGTGGTTGGGCAGCTATTTCGCCGCGGGCGGGCCCACTGGGGTGAATATAGTCGCCGTACATGGTTACTTACCGTCTGTTTCCGGCAATCAGCCCGAGACATTGGCCACATACAAGGTAATCCCCTGGCATGCCGTCATGTTGCAGTATGGTCTCGAAAACAAACCCATATGGGATACGGAAGGTTCTTGGGGTGAGGATACGGTGGCGGCGCTCGATCCTGATGCACAGGCGGCTTTCCTCGCACGATACTGTCTGCTTCACTGGTCAGCGGGAGTCACATCGTTTTATTGGTATGCCTGGGATAGTCCCACTTGGGGCAGCCTCTCGAACTCTGGGGTTGCGAGTAAAGCGGGCCTCGCCTATGCTCAGCTCTATCAATGGATGACTGGTGCAACCATGCCTCAGCCTTGCACGGTTCAAGGTACGGTCTACACTTGTTCTCTCAGCCGCGCGAACGGTTATAGCGCCTTAGCCGTGTGGGATTCGGGTCGGACCTGCACCGCCGGAGGCGGTTGCCCGACCTCCAACTACACGGCTCCTAAGTCCTTTGTTCAGTACAGGGATCTCACTGGCGCTGTCACTTCGATCCAATCCGGGCAGATAGTCTTGATTGGCGCCAAGCCAATTCTCCTCGAAAACAAGAATCCGTAATTGTACCGGAACGGCGAGTACTAGACCTGTCGTCCCATTGGCACAAGAACGGCCTTCCTGCACCATAGTGACAGTTGAGTTCGGAAAATTTTTGATTTCTCCTCGGAAGCAGAAATTGCCGACTGGGAGCTTGGCCGGGTGCTCGCCGGCTGGGCTCCCGCAACTAAATCCACCATCCCGTTGCCCCAAGGCCAGGCGTTCACAGCTTCAGGAGTTTCTCCGCGTTGCGATGCGTGATTTTCTCCATGTCCTCCGGGCTGACGGCCAGGTTGTTGAGGAACCCGCGCCCCAGTGTATTGGGGCTAAAGGGATAGTCCACCGAAAACAAGATCCGATCGATCCCCACCACTTGCTGCATGCATAGAAATGGTGGCGTACTGAAATAGCCGCTGGTGGTCAGATAGAAGTGCTCGCAAAAATACTCACGGATTGAGCGCTTCAGGTTGGCCGTTCCCCTCCCCATGACCATTTCAGCTCGAGCAATCGAAAAAGGCAGGTTCTCACCCATATGCCCGAGGATCATTTTCAGCTGGGGAAAACGGTCGAACACGCCGGTAATGATCAGCCGCAAGCTGTGCATGCCCGTTTCTACGTGCCAGCCCCACCCGGCGGTAGAAAGAAAGAACCCTAACGATCCGGGCAGGCCACTGTAATAAGCGTCCATCACCGGCCTCGGCGGGGGCGCGGGGTGCAGGTAGATCGGGATGTCGAGTATTTGCGCAGCTTCGAAGATTGGTGTAAAACGCGGATGGTCGAGAAATTGGCCATTGGCGGTGCCATTGAGCATAACGCCCTTGAAACCGAGTTGCCGGACGCAGCGATCCAGTTCCACGGCAGCGTGATCCGGCTGCTGCAGCGCAAGAGTTGCGAAGGCGGCAAAACGATCGGGATGTGCTTGAACGGCCGCCGCCATGCGGTCGTTCGCATCGCGTACCAAAGCATTTGCCGACGCCGGATCGAGCTTGTCCACGGTGTTCGCCGAGACCGAGAGAACCTGCAGATCGATCCCGGCGGCATCCATGTCCGCGATCCGCCCTTCGCCAACGTCGAGCAGCTTGGCCTGAAGCGACTTCATGAATGCCGGGGAAGCGCCGGTGTTGGACATCTGCGCGGTCTTCACGATGTCTGGCGTTGTCATGTGCTCTTCCAGCGCGATGGTTCGCATTCGCACATCATACACGTACTAGAAGTCCTGAACCGATGGCCTCGCCAGTGCCATTGAAGTTATCTAGTTGCGCCAGTGAGTTGAATTGATGTCTGGCAGGTCCCGTTGTATCGTAAGTCGATTAGCTTGGCTCGCTCCGTTGATTTTGTGCGGTTCCGTTTTCAGCCAGAATGGCGATCTTCGCGTCACAGAACCGGAGCCGTCCAAGGACGGGACGATCGTCATCCAAGAGCCCGCCATCTACCTGAGGGGAACTCTGTCCTGGAGAGGCGGAGACCAGCGGGTGTTGTGGGAGAGCAATCGCGGGTTCAGCGATATGGCGACCGTGCGCCTAATGGATGATGGCCGGACCGTTATGTGGAACTCCACAACGCCAGTTCCTTTGCGTCCGGGAATCAACCACGTGCGGATCAAAGCGCTGGGCCAACCTGGCGCAGCGACGTCCGTGAATATTTTCTACACGGCGCAAGCCCCCGCGCAGTCGCCGGCTCACGCCAGGACTGTCTTCCATGGAACAGAGATCACTTACGAGGTGAGAGACGGGCTGGCAGTTTATCAGAGCGATATGGTGTTGGGAAAAGCCGCCGGCGCCCGTAGTGCAAAGGGATTCCGCCCGGAGTCGCTAACGACTGCGCCGAATCTTCTATCCTCGACTGGATTGTGGCCTGTGGTGGATGGGGTGGTCCGCGTGCCCTATACGATCACAAATGTCACTAGCGCGAACACGAACAACATCAATGCGGCAATCACCGAATCCAACACTCAACTGGCCGGCGTCGTTCAGTGGCAGCCGGCCACCAGTAGCGATACCAACCTGGTGAATTTCGATTTCGATCCGACTAACTTGAATGGCAGTTGCGAGAGCTTCGTGGGCATGGTGGGCGGGACGCAGACCATCGGCGGGTCCATCAACTGCACCACCACAACGATTCTGCACGAGATGGGGCACGCGCTGGGCCTGTACCATGAACAGTCACGCGCCGATCGTGACGGAATACGGTGCTTTCCAGTTCTCCCGGGATGGCGTTTCGCCCGTCCTCGAGACAATCCCGGCCGGAATGGTTCTCAGCACCAGCCTGCCGCAATACACCTCGGGCGACCTGGATGGAATCATGCGCCTCTACGCGCATGCGCCCAGCTCGATCACGGTGGACACGAATCCCAGCGGATTGCAGCTGGTAGTGGACAGCGCTCCCTGTACGGCTCCCTGCGTCTTCGCTAACTGGACCATCGGTTCCCAGCACACGCTCAGCGTCCCGCTGGATGCTCACACACAGACCCTGCAAAGTCTGGGCGGCCAAAACTATATTTTCGGGCGATGGAACGCAGGTTTGTCGAATGTACAAACCGTGACGGTTACTAACTCACTCGGGAACGGCACTCTGTTGAGCCCCTCGACCTCGCCTGCCGTCACCAATTACCTTGCCAGCTTTATTCCGGTTCATCCTTACAAGCCGATAGTGGCGCCAGTCGGCGACGGAACCATATCGGTTTCACCGCCGCCCAGCAGCCTGATCATCAACGGCGTATCCACAAAATACTTTCAGGACCGCCAGTTAATTACTCTCAAGGTGACTCCGAATAACGGCCTCTTCTTCTACGACTGGTACCCTTCGCCGTTCTTCAACCTGTACTCCAACCCGTATACCTTTTCCGTAACCGACGACTTTGATTCCGCGACCGCGAACATTCTTTCCGACGCGGTGACAACCATAACGGCCGCCTCGCCGGACATCGGCACGGAGGGAAGCTTCCCGGGCTTCGCAATCGGCGTGGTGGATGGAAATGGGAACACCGCCACGGCGTACACGCCGGCGAATTTTGACGCCACTATCAATGGTCCAGGGTTTGGTTCCGGAAAGACGATAACTTTCCCTACTGCCGCGGCTCAGTCGCCGGTAACCACCAACATCAGCTACCTCTTCAATGGCTGGTCGGGGGCAGGTACCCCTAGCTCCGATTCTCTTAGTGTGGTGGTGCCCGCTGCCGGCAGAAGCAAATCGACCGCAAACTTCACGCCGAGCTTCCGTTCCATGGTACTTCCCTCGCTGTACTGCGAACCCACTCCAGGCAATAACGAACTGATGGTGACTTCGTCCCCGGCCGGAACCAATTCGATTGGGACAGATGGTAATCTGGACGCGTTTTTCGATGCGGGGACGGTGGATTTCACCGCTTCGGCGACAACCAGCGGGCTGAATTTCGTTGGATGGTCGCAGGACTTGGCGTCCGGAGGAAGTACCAGCCCCCTTCCGTTTTCGTTGGCAGGCCAGGTGATCGGCACTGCGAACTTCAATGTCCCCGGCGCGACGGTTCCACTCACGATTACGAGCATTTCACCAACTCCCACTGTCACTGCGGGCGCAGTGGATCTCACGATCAGCGGTACGGGATTCACGACGGACCCCTCCGTCACGTTCACTTACTATGTCGACCCCACTACCGGTTTCTTTTCATACCGCCCCAATACGCTCACGAGTTCAACGCAGTTGACGATTGATTTGCAACCCGGCGATCTCGCCACTGCCGGTTATTACCAGGTTGCTGTCCTCAACGCCATCGCTTCAGGCTGCAATCCCAGCGCCTCTCTCACGTTCCCGGTCGCCAATTCGGCGGGGCCACCGGTGCTCGGAATCACCAAGTCGCATATTGGGAACTTCAACCAAGGCCAGCAGAATGCGCAGTACACGGTTCTGGTCAGCAATACAGGGACAGGCTCAACCGTCGATCCAGTTACTGTGACCGAAACTTTGCCATCAGGCGAAACACTAGTCTCTATGTCGGCCTCGGGATGGACCTGCAACTCCAATACTTGCACGCAATCGAATTCACTGGCTGCTGGGATGAGCTACGGGGCGATCACCGTGACGGTGGACGTGGCCGCGGATGCAACTTCACCGCAGGTTAATACTGCGACAGTAAGTGGCGGCGGAGCGTCGTCGGCTACCGCAACCGATTCAACCACGATCGTGGGAACACCGAGCGCTGTGACGGCCAATACGGGGACCACCCCTCAAAGCGCTCCAATCAATACCGCATTCAGTGCGCTGTCGGTAACAGTAACGGATGCGGAGAACAACCCGGTACCGAACGTAAATGTGACGTTCACGGCCCCGGCGGCTGGAGCGAGTGGATTCTTCAGCAACTTCATGGCGACCATCACCCTTGCGACCAACGCATTGGGCGTGGCGTCGGCGACGTTTACGGCGAACGGGACGGCGGGAGGACCGTACACAGCGACAGCGGCGGTAGCGGGTGTGACCACCCAGGCGAGCTTTTCGCTGACGAATACGTCCGGAACACCCGCCGTTACACTTTCGACAAGCAGCCTTAATTTCGGGTCCGTAATCGTTACGGCGACCAGCGCCACCAAGACTGTCAAACTCAGCAATTCGGGAACGTCGTCGCTTGCTCTCGGTGGAATCGTACCCAGCGGCAATTACGAGGAAACCAACAAATGTCCAAAATCCCTTGCGCCTGGCGCTTCCTGTACGATCACCGTTACCTTCACGCCGTCAGTGACTGGCACGGTCGCCGGTGTACTTACGATCACCGATAGCGCGACTAACTCGCCACAAATCGTAAGTCTGACAGGCGTCGGAGTGAATGTCGTGTCTGTGTTGCCATCCACTCTTACGTTTGGAACGCTCACGGTCGGAGTAACCAGTTCGTCGCAGACTTTAACCATTACAAACAACTCCACCAGCCCTGTAAGTCTCAGCGTTGCTGCCAGCGTGGGCTTTGCTTCCGTCGGCAATGGCTCCGTACCGTGCGGCGTCACTTTGGCGGCGAAAGCCAGTTGCACAGTTGGCATTACCTTTACACCGTCACAAAATGGCTCCATCAATGGAGCGCTGGCGGTTTCAGGCGCGTCGTTCTCGACACAACTTGCGACGTTAACGGGAAGTGGAACAGGTGGCTTAGCACCGCTGCTCACTTTCAGCCCTTCCAGCACGACTTTCCCGAATCAGGAAACCGGTGTTACCAGCGCCAGTAGAACCGTTACCGTCACCAACAGCGGCACGGCAAGCGTAAACGTTCTGTCGTTGACCGCCTCCGCTGATTTCGCCGTCGTGGGCAGCGGTAGTAAGCCGTGTGGCGGAACTCTGGCCGCCAAAGGCAAGTGCACCATGTCTGTCACGTTCACGCCATCGGCGCCTGGCGCCATCAAGGGCAGCGTAGCGGTGGCAAACAGATCGAGCGTGAATCCCCTGGTCTTTGATCTTACGGGAACGGGCGTGCTGCCCGTCACGTTGAAGCCAACCAGCCTGACCTTTGCGACACAGAAGGGAGGCACTACGAGTGCCGCTCAAACCGTAACGTTAACCAACAATCAGCCGGTTGCGTTGAGTCTAGTTTCCTTGATCGCGAGCGGCGATTACACAGTTTCTTCGGGAGGCACGGCGCCATGCGGAACGAGCGTAGCGGCTAAAGGCGCGTGTACCTTCCAAGTTACGTTCACGCCCAGCAATAGCGGAACCATGAATGGCGCGGTCACCGTGACGAACAATGCGAGTGGAAGCCCTCAGGTCGTGAAGTTAAGCGGCGCGGGAGATTAGACGGTTCGGACGCCTACTTTTGGCCCGTTCCATTCAAAGCCACCGTTTGGGGACTCCAGGGGTCGCTGTCGTGGATACTCAAGAGCCCGCCTAGCGTTCCGCTAATAGTCGGCGCGAACACAATCGAAATGCTGCATTGCTGCCCGGTAGCGAGGTTTCGCGAAGAACAATCGTCGGTCTCGGAGTAGTCTCCTACAATTGTCACGGGATCCAATTTCAGAAGTGACGAGCCGGCGTTTGTGACCGTGATCGTTTGCGGCGCGCTGGAAGCTCCCTCGCGGAGATTGCCGAAATTCAATGTCGTGGAGGAAAGCGTAACGGAAGAGCCTTGGCCCGAGTGAACCGCAGAAAGAGCATGCTGGTAACCGTCGTGATAGTCCGCGTACCCAGGATAGGCCGGGTCAAGCGCCAGAAGCAGGTCGTTGGCATAGATTTCAAAGACAGTAGCATGGTGCTCCACTGCGAAGGAAAGCAGCGGAGGCAGAGGACCGGTCTGTTGCTGAACGCCGTCCCAGCAAAACGGGGTGCAGGTGGCCGACGGATCGGATTGGCCCACCGGCTGCAATTCAAAGAGCGGTGTCGGCCTGACGGTCGAATATTTTGAGAACAAGTTACACCAATCCGAGGAGCACGTAGGATAACTTATAATATCCCTGGCCCGAAGCCCTTGGTAGCCTATTCCGAATCCCTCGGCGATGTCATTAGCGGCCTCTTCCTCGGCATAGGTCAAATCGCCGTCATAATCCGAAATGGGGCCGATGATGGGAAAGGTGGGGTTCTGGGATCTTATGTAAGTCAGAATCTCCAGGTCCAGATTGAGGATCGTTTGCCTGAAAGATTGATCTGGAAGAAACTTAGTTAGTTCCGCTTCGCAATTAGGATAGATGGCCGCGCCCCCGGTTAGACCAAAGCGAATATACCCGATATGGGGATTGTCTTCAAAGTGTCTTAGAACTTCCGTGATGAACTGCTTGTAATAATGCTTGAAGGGCGTCTCCCACATCACCGGATAGCTTCCGGCTAGCGTCCCGTCGCCCGGGAACGCCGGGCAAGTTACCGTGTCGACCAAATTCATTACATAGGGTGGGGTGGCGTGGTTGGAGTAGTTCTCACTATTTGCGCCGGATTCGCTAATGGACCATACGGTCAGATTGACGGTTTTTCCAAGCTTGATGTAGGGCTGTATTACCGCGTCAAACGCCGTCCAATCGTATTGTCCGCCGGGAGCGCCGGGGCCGTTGTCCACCATCGACCAAAGCAATGGCGGATTAACGCCGTCCACTAGTGGACTGGAGGCCACGTACTTCAAAAAGTCCGCGGCGTATTGCGGGCCGGGGAAGGGCACATAATTCAGTGGCGGGAAAGCAGCGTTGACGGTAATTTTGGGTGCTTGAGTGACGGTAGTCTGAGCCTGCAATGCCAGCGGGATGGAGCATGCGATCAGAACTATAGCCACTGTCCCGCGAGGGAGCAAGTCAGTCATAAAAATTCCGATGAGACAGCCTGCTGGATGGTGCTCACTTCGCTCCAAAACAGGATGCTAGGTTAATAATTGTATCTCAATAGGTATGCCAATGATGAACAAAGTCTTGTGACAGCCAGCCATTTAGTACTACTAGGCCCAAGCGTAATCAACGATGTGCTTTTCCTGAGGTCCTGCTTGTCAGTAGAAGGGCGCGTCCCATTTGGAAGTGAGTAGATGTAGCCTTAGATGGTACCTGGAGGATGGAAATGAAAGCAGCACTTTCGAAATGGATTTTGATCTTAGCGGTCTCGACAACGATACCGAGTCACGCCGGAGAAACGACGAAACCGCTGGTTGTGGCTTCACAGGGCAGTTTCTTTGTTGGCGGTGAGACCAAAACGTCGAAGGAACTGAGTGGCAGCACCACCGGACCCGGTGCCGGGCTGGAGGGTGACGTAACCATTAATCAGATGTACGTGCAGTACCAGACGCCTGTGAATGGCAACCAACATGTTCCAGTGGTGATGGTCCATGGCTGCTGCTTGAGCAGCAAAACCTGGGAGACAACTCCGGACGGAAGAATGGGTTGGAACGAATACTTTTTGCACAAGAATCGTTCCGTATATCTTGCTGACCAAAGCTCGCGCGCCCGCTCCGGCTTTGACGCCACCAAGATCAACGCCGTCAAGCTGGGAACTGTTCCGCCCAGCCAGCTTCCGAACATATTTATGGCCAGCCATCAGACCTCTTGGACTTTGTTTCGCTTCGGCCCCACCTTTAACAATGCGTTTCCCGATGAGCAATTCCCGGTACAAGCTGCCGACGAACTCTACAAACAAATGATTCCAGATCTCAATGGTTTTCTGCCGACGCCTAATCCAACCTGGAAGAACATGGCCGCGCTAGCGGTCCAACTGCATGGTGCAGTGTTGATTGGTCATTCCGAGTCCGGCTTCTATCCGGAGGAGGCAGCGATGATTAACCCAGCAGGCGTCAAAGGCATTGTGTCTATCGAAATGGGATGCACCACCACGCTGAAGCCCGAGCAGCTTTCGACACTCTCGAAGATTCCCATCCTGATCATGTTCGGCGACCATCTGGGAGATATTCCGGGCCCCTTTAGTACTCTCTGGCCGGCGAATCTCGACACGTGCAATAAGTTTATCCAGCAAGTGACAGCGGCAGGCGGAGACGCGCAAATGATGTATCTCCCGAAAATGGGCATTAAGGGAAACAGTCACATGATGATGCAGGACAAGAACAATCTGCAGCTCGCCGACTTGATCCTGGGATGGATCGACGAACGAGTTGAAGCGAAGAAGGGTGGTCACCACAAGTAAAGATCATGCGCAAATCCCAGAAAGGCTCAGAAGAGCGAGGCTCGGTTGGCAGGCGCGGATTTCTCACGGGCGCGGCCGCAGGCGCAGCGGCGCTGGTGGCTACACCGCCGGCGTCCAACGCTCAGCAGCGTCCACGCATGCCACGGCTTTTCCGGCCAGAATGGCGTTGGCGCGCGGCTGGTGCCGATGAAGCTGACTCAGGCGGCGTTCACCGCATATGTGCGGCATCCTCATGACACGCCCACTGGTATGCCGCCGTACACCGCGAAGGTGATGCCCGATCAGGAACTCGCGGATATTTACACATATATCAAGTCGCTTCCCGATTCCGCGAAAAAGGCGAAGGACATCCCGATACTGAACGACATTCTCAACAGCCAGAAATAGACTGTATTCCGGGCTCGGTAACATGGAGTTTCCATGGTTACTTCGCTTTCGCTGGCCGAGGCGCGACGACTGGCTCTAACGGCTCAGGGTTTCGGTCAAAAGCGCCCGCGCTTCGCGACTGTCCGGCATTTGCGCGATACGATTCGCCGACTGGGGCTGCTCCAGATCGATTGCGTCAATGTGGTGTGCGCGGCTCACTACATGGTTCCGTTTTCCCGTCTGGGGCCATACAACCGCGCCGCATTCGATGACCTGATCTACCGCAGCGGCGAATTTGCCGAGCACTGGGCGCACGAAATCTCGATCGTTCCAGCCGAGACTTGGCCGTTGCTGCGATATCGGCGGGAGACGGATCGCGTCCGCCCGTGGGGATTCTCCAAGGTTTTGGAAGAACGCGCGGACTATGCGGCTTGGGTCCTGGAAGAAGTAAAGCGGCGAGGTCCGCTGGCGGCCGACGAGTTGCCGCCTCCCGACGATGCGCCCCCCAGAATACCTGGCTCGTGGATTGGAACCGTAGCGCGTGGAGTGCTGGAGGCTCATTTTTTGCGCGGGCGCCTGGCGGCCGCCGGCAGACGCTCGGACTTCTCGCGCCTTTACGATTTGGCCGAGCGATTGATTCCATCGGAGCACCACTCGCGTCACGTGGATTACGACGAAGGCCGCCGTGCGCTTCTGCTCCAGGCGGCGCGGGCGCATGCTGTGGGAACGACGAAAGACCTGGCCGATTATTTTCGGATGCCGGTGGGAGACGCCAAGCCGCGCCTGCGCGAGTTGGTGGAGTCGGGCCTTTTGCACGAGGCTAGTGTCGAGGGCTGGCGGGAGATGGCCTATCTGGATCCGAAAGCGAAGGCTGCACGAAACATTGAGGCGTGCGCGTTGCTTTCGCCATTCGATCCGCTGATTTGGAGCCGTCCTCGTGTGTCTCGGCTTTTCGGATTCGATTACCGTGTCGAGATTTTCGTGCCGCCGTCTAAGCGCAAGTATGGTTTCTACGTCTTGCCATTTTTGCTGGGAGATAAGCTGGTGGCGCGAGTGAATCTGAAGGCGGATCGCGCGAACGGACATCTGCTCGTGCTGGGGAAATGGTTCGAAGAACGAAAGAAGTCTGAGGCCACAGCCGCGCTAACGGCCGAGATTGGCGTGTTAGGGGAGTGGCTGGGACTGCGTCCCACTCATGTTACGGCTCGCAAGCGCGGGGAATCACGCTCGTAGGATCTCGTTTCCAACAGGCCTGTTCCAAACAGAAGCGCCGTCATCTGTCGCGCGAACTCCGCCTCTGAGAACTGCGCCGCGTATGCCTGCAGTGCGCGCGGGTCCAGCTCGGCCGCGAATTCATCCCAGCGCTCAATTGCGTGGAACAGGCCCTCGGGATCGTGGTACAAGAGGCCACCGGAGCCAGGCACGATTTCGAGTGCGCCACCTCTTGCAAGAGCGATCACCGGCTTGCCACTCGCAAGCGCCTCCACCGCGGTAATGCCGAAGTCCTCTTCTCCGGGCATAAGAAAAGCCTGGCATCGCGCGTAGAGATCTCGCAGTTCCTCATCCGTCACACGGCCGCAGAATTCGATATTCGCTGCCGCGGACCGTCTCAGCGCTTTGTACTCCGGACCGTCACCCACCACCAGGAGCCTGCGTCCATTTTGGTTGAAGGCGCGCACCGCTGTATCCACGCGCTTGTACGGCACCAGCTCGGAAACGATCAGATAATAATTGCCGGCCGGCTTCCAATAGAACTTCTCCACGCATACGGGCGGCCGCACCACGTGCGAATCGCGCCGGTACGTCTTCCAAATCCTGCGCCGGACGTTCTCACTATTGGCCACAAACTCATCCACACGCGCCGCCGCGGCGAAATCCCATAACCGCAGATAATTGGAAGCCACTGTCATGAAAGCGCGCTTCGAGCGAGAGCGGGTCCAGTCGTTCCGGTAGGCCGGATAGAGGTCCCACAGGTATCGCATCGGCGTGTGGCAGTAGCAGACATGGCGAGTGCTGGAGGATGTGATTACGCCTTTGGAGGGGCCCGATTCGCTGCTGATTACCAAGTCGTATTCGCGAAGGTCGAAACTCTCGAGCGCCAGCGGCATCAGAGGGAGCAGCGATCGATACGCTTTGCGCAAGGGTTGCAAAAAGGAAGCCTGCACGTGGTGGCGGCGGATGGTTTCCGAGACGCGGTCCGGATCGTAAAACAGGGTGAACACGTCGGCGTCGGGCAGCAGGCGGCACAGCGCTTCGACAACCTTCTCGCCGCCGCGCATGTTCAGCAGCCAGTAATGAACGATTGCCGTACGCATTGGAAGAGGAAAACTTCGCGACTAAAAGGAGTATGTCATGCTGCCCGGAACCGGCTTGTTTGAGGATTGTACCTTTCCTGTAAAATTTGCGGATTTCGCACTCTCACCTCTTGGCATTCGCATTGTTCATGCCGTACGCTTGAAGCGTTGAATCCCGCCCAGGTCACTGCCGATCCTGTTCTGGCAGCCTTTGAGCTGCCTCTGCGACGAACCTTCTTCCCACTTGGATGTCCACTCGTTCTGGAAACCAACTCGCGCAACGTGATCCTGGCGGCGGAGGAATTTTGGGGCGCGAGCGAGCGAATGTTTGACCGGGATCCGGTGCGAATTTGTCTCGGAGTCTCGGAAGACGCGTCAGGATTGGTGGCGCCAGCGCCGGTGATTCGTGCGAGAGAACATTTGATGTCGATCGTAGCCGGCCCGGAGAATTTCATGCTGTGCGATTTCTACCGCGGCTTTGCATTTGGCTGGGTTACGCGAAGCACCGCGGCGGATCGCGCCTTGCTGCGTTACCAGTTTCTAGCTGCCGGTGGAATTGCGCTGGTACAACAGCGGGCTTTTGCCCCGCTGCATGGCGCTCTGGTGATGCGGGACGGCGCCGGCGTCATGTTTTGTGGGAATTCATTGGCCGGTAAGAGCACCCTCGCTTATGCTTGCGCCCGGGCCGGATGGACCTATGTGAGCGACGATGGCACGTTTCTGGTACGCGACCGTGACGACCGCTACGCGATCGGAGACTCGCACAATATTCGCTTCCGGATAGATGCCGCTGAGTTGTTCCCCGAACTGGCCGATCATATTCCCGTGGTCCGGCCGAACGGCAAACTCGCCATTGAACTGTGCACCCGCGACTTGGGCATCGCAACGGCGCAGGGAGGCGTGGTGGATCACGTTGTATTTCTAGATCGCGAACGCTGGGGACCTCCGTCGATTCACGACTACCCGGACAATCGCGCGCTGGAGTATTGGGCTCAGTACACGGTCCTGGGAGCGGGTGAAGAGCGGGCGGCTCAACGGCGTTGTCTTGAACGTTTGTTGCAGGCTGGCGTCTGGAAAATGCAGTATTCGAATCTGGACGATGCTGTTGCGCGGCTGGAGCGACTGATTGGCGAAGGAGCCTGAAGCAGCTTCCTTTTTACAACGCTTTTACCAAATGGAAGCAGAAATAGTAGATTCTGCGTCGGATAATGGACCCATGCAGGCAGCCGAATCCTGGCCGAATCCCTCGCGGGGAATTTGCGAGACGTCCCAAGGCCGCTCGGTTCCAGCCAGAATCAACTTCCTGTACACGTTGGAACCGGTTGCGGCTGCGTTTAGTCTGATTTGTTTGTCACCCTTTCTGGTGATTTTGGCGCTCGCCATCCGTATAGTATCGGGAGCGTCGCCGCTGGTGGCTCACCGGAGGGTCGGCCGCTACGGGAAAACGCTCTGGGTTTATAAGTTCCGTACGATGTGGTCCCGCGGCACGCGCTCGCGCCCATCGTGCTTCTTTATCGAAGAAGTACCGGAAGATAAGCCGGAGCTCAAGGTGGGACCAGATCCGCGAGTAACCAGCCGTTTTGCTGCCTTCTGCCGGAGGCACTCCATCGACGAACTTCCCCAATTGGCCCTGGTCGCCGCGGGACGCATGTCCGTGGTCGGGCCCCGGCCGATCACTCGATTCGAGCTGAATGAATACTACGATCCGGGCGCGCTGGAAGTGTTGTCGGTGAAACCGGGACTCACCGGCTTGTGGCAGGTTCGCGGGCGCAGCCGGCTTACATACCGCCAGCGAAAGCGCTTCGATCTGTTCCTGGTGCGCCGTTTTTCCGTGGGCTTATATTTCAGGATTGTGATGCTCACCATTCCCGATGTCCTATTTGCCAGGGATGCCTGGTGACCGTCTCCTGAATCGAAATCAAAAGATAAATCGAATGACGAAATATAATCGGAATCTCATTTCCGGAAGCGTACTGCTTTTGGCGCTCGGCGGAATGCATCTTTTGGCGGCCGGCGCGGATGATTCGGCAGACCTCGCGAAATCGCTCGGCGTCTCATTTTCGAGCGGCGCGGACGCCACGCTGATTTTGGAACGCGAGGGGAAGCGCTATAAAGTGGACGCGGCGGCGAAGACGATTCAAGAGATCGCTCCTGGAGCGGCAGAGCCGACTGCCGCTTTGTTCCAGCAGAACTGCGCGGCGTGTCACGGCCCAGGAGGCAAGGGCATACGTTCCAAGCACACGCCAGATTTCACCGATCCGTCTTTCAAGCAAAGTCTCAGCGCTGGGGACATCACGGGCGCTATTCGCAACGGCAAGGCCGGTGGTAGGATGCCGGCTTGGTCCGGCAAGTTAACAGACGCTCAGATCGACAGTCTTGCCACCTATGTTCGATCATTCCCTAATGCTGGCGGGGCGGCTGGCGCTGGCGCTAGCGCTTCTTCCCGGCAGACGCAGGAATCAGGTGGGACTTCCGGCCGGGTCTATGAACCTGCCGATGACCTGCTCTTCAGCCTGCCCACCGGCCGCGCCGTGGACGAGCATGGAGTCTACGTCAATTTCACGCACCGTTTTCCTTATGATGCGGCATTTACCGGGCCGGGACGCGGTGGCGAGCTTTTCGGTTTGGACAACTTCGCGCTCCCTTCCGTGGGCCTTCGGTACGGCGCCACCGACAAGCTATCCGTAAGCATCTTTCGATCGCCGTCCCTGATTGGGCGACCCATTCAGCTCATGGCCGCGTACAACATTTTGGATGAGCACCATGAAGCTCCACTGAACATGGCGGTGCGCGTTTCTATCGAAGGGCAGAACAACTTCCGCAAGAATTACACCCAGAATATCGAGGGGATCTTTTCGCGCAGTATTACTTCGCGGGCTCAGTTTTATGTGGTTCCAACGTTCTCGTTTGATGCCCGGCCTCTGGTGCAGGCGACAGGTTTTCTCTCGTCTCAAATCCCGGATATGCCAGGCGTAAACACTTTCTCCATTGGTGTGGGCGCCGCGTACGATGTCCGGCCGACAGTAGCATTGATCGCCGAGGTGATCCCGACCTTGTTGAATGCCAGCGAACTCGGCATTCATCGGCCGGCATATTCCTTTGGAATTCAAAAGAAGATATTCCGTCACGCCTTTACACTCGGGCTAACAACCAGCCCGGGCGTCACGGTCTCACAGCGCGCGGGGACACGCGCCGAGTTTCTGGGGGGGCCTTCGGCGGACACTCCGGGCGGTCTGTTCTTCGGGTTCGACCTGATGCGTCAGATCCATTAACGCCGGCAGGCCCACGCGGCTCCGCTCCACAAAGTGGGAAGCAGCGCTCGCGCGTGACGCCACGTTCGCGAGGCCAGAAACAGCAAGTAGCGCTGGGCGCGGCGCAAACGAATTCGCCAATCGACGGCGTTGTCGGGCAAGTGCACTGCGTCCAAGTGGCCGGGAAGTTGCAGCGGCATCAAACGCCGCCGCAGGATTGCAAGACGCGAGGAACCCGGATCCAGCAGGCTGAGGTGAAGCCACAACTCGTCCTTGGTGGGGTGAAACAAGTTCATTACCGGCGTGTGCGCATATGCGGCCAGCCACGCGCGCACGGGCTCGGATAATTGAGCGATTTCAGGGCTGGCGACAGCGGGAAGCTGACAGCCAAACCACTCGTGGGCGATGGCGAAGGAGATCGTCTCCACTCGGCGCAGCGGATCGTCGTGCACTTCGCGCCACGAGTGCCAAAATGCTGCGTCACTGTTGTGTTCGAGAAAATATGCGATCTCGTAAAAGTGGTATGGCCGTGCATCGCCGCGCAGCAGATGGCGGAGCGCGTGCGCCGATGCATACCCTGGAAGATCGATCGCGGAGAGCGCTGTGAACTCCATCTCCTGCAGTTTTCGCCGCTCGCGGCGTGCCCAGAAATCCTCCACGGCCGGGACCGCGAATCCCTCCGTGCCGGCGTCCCACAATCGAAAATGCAGCTCCAGCGCGGGAGGCAACTCTGGGTCAAAATAGTCGCCGCGCCATTCCCATCCGGTTTTGCGGATGAGCGTGGGCAGGTGATCCACCGGATGCCGGTCCCGGCCAGCTAAACGTTCATAGCCAAGACCTTTGGCGACCTCGAACGCCGCTTGCACTTGGTCGCGCGGGAACAGCAAATCCAGATCGTACTGCGCGCGAAGACGCGGATCGGCCACGAAGCCCGGGGCGTGCGTGAACCCCTTGAGGGTCACGAACTCAAGTCCGGCAGCTTGGAACGAGGCGCTTACCCGGCGATACACCAGCTTCATTCGCCGCCAGCGTTCCGCGTTGTTCACCAGATCCTTGTTGAAACGGTCCCCCACCCAAGCCGGCAATCGATCGCGGCAACGAAGAGCGAACGGAATCGCCAACTGCCCGCGATGACAGAATCCGATCAGCTGACTCCACTCGGAATCCGTCAGGGAGCTCAGCGCTTCGAAATGCGGGGATTGGAAATGCAGAGCATCGAAGACGGCTTGCGCGTGGACGGGAATGCGCCGGGAGGTTTTCACCAGGCACGCCCCACTACGTCCAAGACCTCCGAGCGATAGCGGTGGAGCGAAAAGCGTGCCGCGAACGATTGGCGGGCTCGCGCGGAAATGCCATCCAGGAATGCGCCGCCATTGGAGAAAAGCTCCAGCAGTTTCGCAGCCAGATCGCGCGAGGTAGGCGCCGAGAGAATGCCGGTAACGCCATCCTCGACGATCTCCGGTATCCCGCCGGATCGAAAAGCCACCACGGGGACTCCGGCCGAGAACGCTTCGAGGATCACACGGGTTGTGGCCTCCACCGCCCCTGACGGAACCACTACGACATCCAGCCTCGACAATACATCGCGGACGTCGTCGCGCCATCCGGTAAACTCAATCGGCAATCCATCCGCTTCCTCGCGCACGCGCTGGATGTACTGAGGACTCGAGAAAAGCGCGTCGCCACACACCACAAATTCACAGCTCCGCTGCGGCAAAATCAGGCGAGCCGCTTGAATGAATTCCAATTGCCCTTTCTCTGGCGCGATCCGTCCGATCACGCCGACTCGCCAGGGATCGCTTGTCCCGCGGTGTCGCCTTACGCATTCCACCGGCGCAACTCCGTTGTAGATTACTTGCGACCGACCAGCGTCCAAGACCGATGCCAGAGGCCGCAGCGCGAAATGGCACCCCGCGATCACGCTGGCATTCGTCGACCGCAGGGCCCAGCGCGTTAATCGGGCGGCGGATTGTTGTGCCACGATGCTGTGGGCGTGGAACACCACCCGACGCCCGCCTGCGGCGATGGCCGTGGCCGGCAACAATCGCGGACCGTTCACGTAAATCAAATCGATCCGGTGCTTCGAGACCAGAGACGCGATGCGCAAGGCTTGGCGCGGAAGATCGACGCCGAATCGAGCGGCATCGAACCAGCTTTTCCGACCGGATGTGTATGCGCCGCACGGAATTCGATGCACCGCGACGCCAAAGCGCCGGGCACTATCCGACAAAGGTCCGTCGCCCGGAGCTGCCAGGTGCGTGCTGTAACCGGCGTCCACAAAAGCCGGCAGCAGATCCAGCAGGCAACGCTGAGCGCCGCCCAAGTGATTGAATTGATCGAGGAGCAGCAGGCTACGGGTCATAAGCTGCCATTGCGAGAACCCAGAAGTACAGCGGGAGTACTCGCCAATAGGTGAACAGGTCCCCGGAAAGCATCTGGAAAAGCTCTCCGATCCAAAAACAGAAGATCCAGCTTCCGAAGAATGAGGATCGCGAATCAGTGCGCCGGGCGGCTCGCCAAGCTGTTCGCAGGACGGCGAAATTGAGCAGGAGGAACGCGGCAAGCCCGACGATTCCAGTCTCCACCAGAAGGCTGAGATACATGTTGTCGGCGACGATGGTTTGTCCAATGAAATTGGAATAGGGTAGTGTCTTGTAACCGATGCCGAGAATGGCGTGCCACGGATGGGCCGCCAGGAAGGTTCCGATCGTGTGCCAAGTCGCCACGCGGCCGGAAAGAACGCTGGCCGGTTGCGAGAAGAAAAACTGCGAGTGCGAGAGGCGGAGCCAATAGTTCCAGGCGGCCTCGGGAAAAACCTGCCACGCGGCCAGCGAGCCCGCCACAACACAACTGGCGGCGATGGCCAACAGACGTACCATCCGAATGCGCTTGCGCTCCAAGTAAAGCAGCACCGCCAGCGCCACGAACAGATTCAGCAACGAAGCGCGCGAATAGGATAAGATGAGAGCCGCAAATAGTACCGGAGCGCCGAGCCACAACGTCCATCGCGAGATCAGACGCCGGCTCCGGCCACGCAGCAGCGTGACGGCGATCATGATGAGGAAGAACGCACATACATTTCCCAGCGTGCTGGCCTCGTAGAAAACACCTTGAGCGCGGCGATAGATCCCTGAGTCCAGCCAGATGAACTGCGGTCCATAGCCGGCCGGGGCTGGAAAGTGGTAGTAGAAATCGACGCAAGCGAACGCCGCCGAGAGCAGGCCGAACCAATACAACCGTCGCGCCCCGGTGAAAGCGTCTTCGTGCATCGCGACTTTTTCCCGTATCGTCGCTGCGGGCCCGTGCGCGGAGTAAAAGTATACATACACGGGGATTCCGAACAACAGCACGCGCATCAGGCTGCCGGCCGCGACGCCCAGCCCCGAGTAAAACACGGCCAGCGCCGAGCTCGCGAGCAGCAGCAGGAAAAATACGGTTATCGAAAACGCCACCAGGTCGTACTTTGGACGCCAATCTCGCAGCCGCACAGCACCGCAGACCAGACCGACTCCGGCGATGGCCACTCCGACGTGAGGCCCTGAATTACCGAATGCGAATGGAAGGGGCGGCAACAGGAGCGCGGCAAAGAAGAAAAACCACAACCAGCGGCTGGCGGATTGGAGGGTCCAGAGGACGAGCGGAATCGCCACCAGAGGCGTGGTCCAGGCGGCGGCCGTTACCAGATTGGGCGATGCCGCGATGACGCAGGCATAAGCACCCAGCGCTCCCGCGATCCAATAATTGCGCGGCAGCTCGCGCCAGCCAACGTCAATCGTCGCCATGGCTGGCAAAACGCAGCGGAAGATCGTAGCGCTGCCGTCCTCGTGTCAGGCTGAACGAAATGGTGAGATATAACAACGATCCGAAGAGTGCCAACAACAGCGCTCCCATCAGGATCAGCGGAATGTTCGGCGAACTGGGCCGCTGCGGAACAATGCCAGGATCCACCAGACGTAGCCACTCCGATCGCGCCCCTTGGCTGCCCCGCAACTCCGCCAGCCGTTGCACGGATGCTTGATACGACGCGCGAGCGGCGCTCAATACGGCTTGCAGATCTTCTTCGCGGGCGCTTTGCTGGGCCAGCGCCGTGCTCTTCTGATGCATCGCGAGAGTAAGTTCGTCCATCCGCCGCTTCAACCCTTCAGCGCGGGCGGGTGAAGCCCCGCTTTGCTCGTCCAGAAGTTGCTCTTCCAGCCGCGCTTTTAGATCGCTATCGTCGGAAACCTCCATGCGCAGCGCCTCGGTGGACTGTGTTCCGGCGACCTTTTGCCAGGCGGACTCGGCATCGTTGAGATGCGCCTTCTCGATCTCGGCAGCCTTGGCGGCATCCTCGATTCTGGCCTCATCCGCTTCTTTTCCGCCAGATCGGCTGAGTTCCACGGCACCCTCCGCGATATACTGCGCCACCGCTTGCGCCGTCGTGGCATTGGGAAGCGTGACCGTGATCTGGAGCGCTCGCGTGTCGTGGAGTTTATCCACCTTCAGCACGCGCCGCTTCAGCGACTCGATGGGCGATCCGTCGTGGTCGCGAAGATGAAACTGTCCGGCGGCGCGCAGGAAGAGCTGGTCGTTCGTAGCGAGAAGTTCATAGGTCTTCAAGGATTCCAGATATACGGTGCTGACGGCGGTGGCGATGCGCGGATCGCCTGCGGCCGGAGGGTCGATCAGAATGGTTGCAGTAGCTGTGTAGCGCTTGGGAAGCAGAAAGCCGGTTGCCAAAGCCGCCATCAACGCGACGCCGCATGCCAAGCCTGCGAATTTCCAGCGCGCGCGAAGAAAGTCGATGTATTCGAAAACGTCAAAGGACTCGTGCATTCAAATCGCCCGCGCGCCGCAGTGCGGGAATCGCGTTTACTGGATCGCGACCACCACTTGATTCGTGCTGGTGAAGCCGTTTACCTGGATCTGCAGCGGTACGGCGCTGCCGGGCGTCACGCCCGCGGGTACTTTTACGTTTAATTGATTTACGCCTACAAACTGCGGCGCGAGACCGGAGAACTCAACGCCGCCGGCGACTCCGCCAAACAGGACGCTGGGAGTTGCGAGCGTATTCGCAAGCACACTGGGTATCCCGCCGTCGACTGGCTGATGATCCACCATGCCGAGTCCAGTAGCGTAAATGATCAGAACGTCGCCCGCTTTCGCCGGATGCGAACCGGTGGATGCCAGACCTTGTGGCCAGACCAGCGAAGAATCGGAGCTATTCACCGCGATCGCGTACAATTGCCCACCGGCCGCGGCTGAGAAAATGCCCGGCATCGACGGCGCGAAATTGACGGCGACGGGAGTGGAACTGCCATTGGGAGTGTTGACCGTTACGTTGACAGTCCCCGTTCCAGATCCGATTTCCCACGGCAATTGGACGTTGATCTGATCGTCGGATTGTCCGGGAACGCCCGGTACCACGGCCAGCAGCGGCGCCGCTGGCAAATCGCTAAACGTTACGGTAACTCCGCCCAGGCTGTTCGACAGTGGGATGGTGTCCGCCGTGGCAAGTCTGCTCACAAGCCCGGTGCCGAAGATGGAGACCAGCCCGCCGGGCGACACTGGTTGTCCTTTCGCGAAGCTGGCGCCATTCAGAACGCCACCGTTAGCCACAGTAGGGGTCTGCGCGAAGCAAACCGCCGTGCCAAACAACGCAGCCACCAGGAGCAATGAACATTTCATAAGTGGAGTCATACCTCGTACGCATCTATTCTGAGTTCGGCAAGGCCTGACGATGGTGAATGGTTTGTAAAAACTTTGCAATTTCCCGGTTCCCGTTACAATAGATGGACATGAAGGCACGAGTCTATGTCTCGATGAAGCCGACGGTTCTCGATCCGCAAGGTCAGACCATACGGTCGGCATTGGCAGGGCTGGGTCACACCTCCATCGCCGCGGTTCGCCAGGGCAAGTTTTTTGAGATTACGCTAGAGCCCGGTACGGATCGCGCCAGGGCGGGCGCCGAAATCGATCAAATTGCGCGCGATGTGCTGGCCAATCCGGTGATCGAAGAGTACCAGGTGGAATTCGTCGAATAGCGCCGGCGGGTGGAAACCTACATGGACTTGCAACTGGACGGAAAGCGCGCGTTGGTGAGTGGATCCACTGCGGGAATCGGATATGCCATCGCCGAAGCGCTGGTCAAGGAAGGCGCGCACGTCATTATTAATGGGCGCACGAAGGAACGCGTGGACGCCGCCGTGCAAAAGTTGAATGCCGCGGGCCTGAAGCGGAAAGTCGAGGGATTCGCGGCCGACCTGGGAACGAGCGCCGGCGTAAGTCGGATTGTCGCCAAATATCCCGACATTGAGATCCTGGTCAACAACCTGGGCATCTTCGAGCCGAAACCGTTCGAACAAATCCCGGATGCCGACTGGTTTCGCTTCTTCGAGGTCAACGTGCTCAGCGGAGTGCGCCTGAGCAGGCATTATCTGCCCGGCATGAAAGAGCACGGCTGGGGACGGATCGTCTTCATTTCCAGTGAATCCGCGCTACAAATCCCCGCCGAGATGATTCATTACGGAATGACGAAGACGGCGCAACTGGCCATCTCGCGCGGGTTGGCGGAGACCACCGCCGGCACCAATGTCACCGTGAACACAGTGCTCCCCGGGCCCACGGATTCCGAAGGTGTGAGCGTCTTCGTGGACCAGATGGCCGCGGCGCGGAAAATCAGCCGCGAAGAAGTAGAGAAGGAGTTCTTCCGCAGCGTGCGTCCCTCGTCATTGCTGAAGCGCTTCGCACGCGTCGACGAAGTTGCAGCGATGGTGGCTTTCGTGTGCAGTCCATTATCGTCGGCTACCAATGGCGCCGCGCTGCGAGTGGATGGCGGCGTGGTTCAAGCCATCGTATAAGCGCGCGATCAGGCCGGTTGAAAAATCGCAATCCCCTTGCCCGCGAGCGCGACACCGATCCACAGTACGAGCGATAGGCTTGCGACCAACGTTGCGTTGGGAGGCGGCACTGGTGGCTCCGCCAGGGTGACTCTTCGATGAATCGTGAATTGAAAAGCGATGGCGATGGCAAGCAGCGCCATCTTCACCCAGAAGGCCGGCGTCTTGAAACACTTCACCGCTTCCGAAGAGAGAAGCAAGGGACCACTCATCAGCATGATCGCCAGGCCTGCAATCGTCCAGCCGCCGAGTTCCCGAGCAATGCGCGCCACCGGCTGGCGTCCGATACCCAGGCCGAGCAGGCTTAAGTCCACCATCAGAATCGTTCCAAGCAAAAGCGTCAACCCGATCAGGTGGACGATCTCCAGCAGCGCAATCAGTGCGGCCGAGTGGCGAATCGTTTCGCCGAGGTAGGTGTGTTGCAACCACTCGAACGCCGGAAGGAACGACGTTGCTATCATCCCAGATCATATCCGGGCGCGTAAGCGATGGCGCGTCCCGCCGCAATGATCGCAATCCAGAAGACCAGCGATAGCAGACCAGCCAGCCGCGCCCGAAATGGCGCCGCGGAAGCAGCGTCCCAGTTGGCGACGTCGCGATAAATTGTGCGGTGGAAGACGAGCGCATTGAGTCCAGCTAAAGCCAGCAGAACGACTTTGATGCGAAAAGCCGGACTGTGATACATCTTCACGGCTTCCGATGAGAACAGCAGACCGCCGCTGAGGGCCATCAATCCGAAGCCCCATAGCGTCGCCGGCACGATGCGAGCCACGAGTTGTGCCATCGGGACGCTGCGCAAACTTAGCCCCAACACGCGAAGATCCACCAGCATAATGGTGCCTGCCACCAGAACGATGCCAAGCGTGTGGACGGTATCCAAGGCGGGGAAGGCCCAATTGGACTGGCGCAGGGCCGCGTTCAATCGCGTGCTGTCCACCCACTGGCAGATGCTTAGAAAGAACATGCTCAATTAGTCCACCTCTGAGTGGCTTTCACCAGTCTAAGGCTCCGAAATATTGCGGACCTCGGCCGAGCGAGTACACCCGTGATCGGCTTCGTGCCGGTACAGAGACAAGCGGGATTGTTCGGCCTTATCCCATGCCGTCCTGGAGATGCGCCGCGCTTCGCTAGCGCGCACCTCTTCGGTGGCGATCACCAGCGCGGCCATCTCGCGCACACTTTGCGCATAATCGCTGACGGCGTCGGAGTATTCGCGGAGCAAGCGGAGACGTTCCTCGCACATCGATGGCAGATCGCTCGGCATCCAGTTGTTCCCCGATTGTATCAGCAGAGCTCGATTCAAGAGAGAATGGTGGGCTATGAGGTTTCGAAAAGGCTGCTCGCTGGGTGTGGTGCTGGGTGTAGCGCTCGGCGGCGCGGCAGTCTTCATTGGCGTGGCTGGGGCTGCCGAAACTCCTTCGCCCGCGTTATTGGTGCTGAATAAAGCGGATCAGACGCTTGCCATTATAGATCCGGCTTCGGGAAGAGTTATCGCGCGGGTCGCCGTGGGCGAAGGTCCTCACGAAGTGACGGTGTCCACCGATGGCAGATTTGCATACGTCGGCAACTACGGGCAGCAGAAGCCAGGCAATACGATTTCGGTAATCGATCTTCCGGCACAGGCGGAGCTGCATCGCGTGGATCTCGGCCCGCTGGAGCGGCCGCACGGCATGCTGTTCGTGGATGGCAAGGTTTACTTCACCGCGGAGCTGAACCGCCTGGTGGCGCGTTACGATCCCGTGGCTAATAAAGTGGACTGGCTGTTTGGCACGGGGCAGGCAACCACTCACATGGTGATTGCCAATGCCGATGCCAGTTTAATATTCACCGCGAACATCGGATCCAACAGCGTCTCAGCCATCGAGCGTGCGGATGGTCCGGCCGGTTGGACCGAGACAGTAATTCCCGTAGGGAAAGGCCCGGAAGGAATCGACTGGTCGCCCGACGGCAAAGAGGTGTGGACCGCTACTGGCGGCGATGGCGGCGTATCGATCATCAATGTCGCTTCCAAGAAGGTGACCGAAACGTTGACGGTCGGAACGAAGCGCACCAATCGCTTGAAGTTTACCCCGGACGGAAAGCTTGTTCTCCTTTCCGACCGCGATGGCGATGAACTTGTGGTGTTGGATCGAGCGACACGCAAAGAGCGTGCCCGGCTGAAGATGGGCCGTTATCCGGAGGGAATCCAGATGACACCCGACGGCTTACGCGCGTATGTGGCCCAGGAGGGAGCGAACGATATCGCGATCATCGACCTCAAGACGCTGACGGTGTCGGGACACATCTCGCCAGGCAACGGCCCGGATGGAATGGCTTGGGCCGTACGAAAGTGATGCGGCTTACTTGGGCTCCTTCGTCCCCAAGTGCATTAAGTCCTTATTGTTCTCCAGGCAAACGTATTCCTGAATTTCCCAACCCTGCTTCCACTTGACGTCGAAGCGAGTGGTCCACGGCTTGGTGTAATTTTTCGGATCTTCGATGGTAGCCTCATAGTGCAAGCTTGCGTAACTCGGCCGGGTGAAGCGTTCCACCACGTGAAGCTGATCGCTGGCTGGATGTCCCACGTAATCCAGCCAGGTTCGTCCGTTAAAACCAATGGTGTCGACCACCAGCGTGTCGTTACCCTCATAATGGCCGACGGATTCTCCGAGCCAGGTCGGATTCGGATCGGCCGAGTGCTTGGCGTTCAACAGAATGACGCGATACATGTGCGAGGCGCCTTCATAGAGGATGACTACGCGATCGGGCAGTTGGATAATTTGAAATGGATAGGGAGTGCCGGTGTAGCGCGGCACGCCGGCCGGCAAGCAATAACCTTCCGGGTCGTCCTTGGAGTGGTTGGCTTGGCGTTCTTTATACAGCTCCAACCCGGCCGGGGTGAATGGGACATCGATTTTCTCTTCCACGTACTTTTTGTCCGCCCAGTCGAGTACCCAGATCGGGGCCCAGACGCCTTTTCCGCCTAGATCCACTTTGCCATCGGGCAGGCGAGGGGTGGGTTGCACTGCAGCCTGATCGGTTGCCGCTGCGGGCTTCGCGACGACGGATTGGGCGCGCGTAACGTCTGGTAACGACAGAGCAGCCAGCATGGCAGCGACGAGGATGGTGACCTGCCTGGTCGATTTCATATCGGAACTCCTCACTTCTCTCGCTTGTTCGAATCCGGTCCATGGCGGTTGCCAGAGCCGGTCAGGATTTCGAGCACCATCGTATAAAGCGACTTCTGATATGTCAAGCGGGATGCCGTTTGGAGTTGCTGTTGTCACATGCCGTTCACCGAGCGCGCAACGCCCAGACAAATGCGATAGCCGCAGGTAACTGAGACGTCCACTGAGCTATCAGAAGCGCGCTAGAAATTGTTGACAGTGTATTTATCACGTGTTAGGATTGCCCATGCGTTTAATACTAGCGGTTGTGCTGCTGCTTGTCCCCGTCTGCCTCAGCGCCCAAGAAAAAGAAGGAAAAAAGGGCCCGCCACCCACGCCGAAGAACCTGAAGGTTCTGACTGGCGAAAGTGGAGAGCAGGTCATCATGACGATGCGTGCGTTCCGTACTGCGCTCGGCGTTCAGTGCACGTTCTGCCACGTGCAAGGCGATTTTGCGAGTGACGATAATCCCAAGAAGGAAACGGCGCGCATGATGCTGTTGATGGCGCGCGACATCAATTCGAAGTTTCCCGATGGACAGCGCCACGTTACTTGCTACACTTGCCACCGAGGCGCAACAATGCCCGCTACCGAACCTCCCGCCGCGCAGTAGGACAGTTGTTGCCGGAATTTTCGGCGCGCGGAAGTAACTTTATCGACAACCGGCGCTCGTGGGTGCATCCAGCCCGTGAGCGCCTTTAGTTTTTTTGGCCCTCTAGCACTTCACCGTTACAGTGTGAACACGCCTCGGTTTGCATACAACACAATTCATTGAAAGTCGTCTAGTGCTGTTGATATGCCTGATGTATAATTGCTGAGGCCAATCAGGCAAACAAAATTCCCACACATCACGTTACGAGAACAAGGAGAGAAGATGGTAAGTTTGGCAGATGCACGACGCGTAATCGCCGCGGCGGAGAAGAAGGCTGCGGAAATTGGACAGCCGATGAACATTGCGGTGGCTGACGAGGGAGGCAACATAGTGTCTCACGTCCGCATGGACGGAGCATGGCTCGGCAGTATTGATATTTCCCAGAAGAAAGCGTATACCTCGCGCGCATTTGACATTGCGACGAAGGACTTGGCGGGCCACTCGCAGCCGGGCCAGCAGTTCTACGGAATCCACGCTTCCAACAATGGCAAGATCATGATCTTCGCCGGGGGCATTCCGCTGAAGAAGGGTGGAAAAGTCGTAGGCGCCATCGGCGTCAGCGGCGGCTCTGGCGATCAGGACCATGCCGTGGCGGAAGCGGGCGCATCCGCATTCTAGGCATTCAGTTTTTGACCGAGAAGTCGAAAGGAGATTCTAATGGCAAGTAACAGAGGTGTAGTGTATCTCGGACCGGGCAAAGTCGAAGTCCAATCCATCGACTACCCGAAATTGCAGAACCCGGCGGGCAAGAAGATCGATCATGGCGTGATCCTAAAGATCGTCACCACCAACATCTGTGGCAGCGATCAGCACATGGTGCGCGGCAGGACGACGGCGCCGGCGGGTTTGGTGCTGGGGCACGAGATCACCGGCGAGGTACTCGAGAAGGGCAGCGACGTCGAGTTCTTAAACGTCGGCGACTTGGTCACCGTACCGTTTAATATCGCCTGCGGGCGTTGCCGCAATTGCCGGGAAGGCAGAACCGGAATCTGTTTGACAGTGAATCCGGCGCGTCCTGGTGCGGCTTACGGCTACGTGGACATGGGCGGATGGGTGGGCGGCCAGGCGGAATATGTTCTGGTTCCCTACGCCGATTTCAACCTGATCAAGTTTCCCGACAAGCAAAAGGCCTTGAAGAAGATCACGGATCTGACCATGCTGTCCGATATTTTTCCGACCGGATACCACGGCGCTGTCACGGCAGGCGTAGGAACTGGATCGGTAGTTTATGTTGCGGGCGCGGGACCGGTGGGATTGGCGTGCGCGGCTTCGTGCCACTTGCTGGGCGCGGCCGTGGTGATCGTCGGCGACATGATTCCGGAACGGCTGGCGCAAGCCAAGAGCTTCGGTTGCGAAACCATCGACCTGAAAAAAGATGCTTCGCTGGCCGATCAGATCGCGCAGATTGTCGGGACTCCCGAAGTAGATTCGGCCGTCGATTGCGTGGGGTTTGAGGCTCGCGGCCATGGGCATGACGCGGGCAAGGAGCAGCCGGCGACGGTGCTCAACTCCGTCATGGAGATCACGCGTGCCGGTGGCCAGATCGGCATCCCCGGTTTGTATGTCACGGGCGATCCGGGTGGGGTGGATGCCAACGCGAAGGTTGGCAACCTCCAGATCCGAATTGGACTCGGCTGGGCCAAGTCACATTCGTTCCATACCGGCCAGTGCCCGGTATTGAAATACAATCGCCAGCTGATGATGGCTATTCTGCACGACAAGGTGCATATCGCCAAAGCGGTGAATGCGACTATTATTTCGCTGGACAAAGCGCCGCAAGGCTATCAGGATTTCGATAAGGGCGTGGCGAAGAAGTTCGTCATCGATCCGCACGGAACCGTAGCGAAAGCCGCGTAAGCTCCGCCATCACTTCAACCCGGTAGGGATCGTCTTCGGGCAACTGCTGGAGATTGAATTCCACCGTCAACAGAGTAGATCGGACCGCCGCCGAGAGCAATGCGGCGGCGGTTCCAAGATCAGGCGCGACGAAGGCGTGAATCAGATCCTTGGCTTGGTGGCAGAGCCCCAGACCGGACGCAGCCGCGCGTGCAATGTTCAACGGAACTGCTATGGCTTTACGAGTGGAAGCGCTGGTTGGCTGCTTGCGCCGCAGGCAATCCAAGTATTCGTGGAAGGCCGCGATATCTTCGTCGGCGAGCCGTGAGACGATCTGCGATTGGGCGTGGCCCTCATCAAGCAGAGTTCGGACCAGCTCGCGATCTCCGGCGAAATCTTTGCGTTTGCTTGCGATCGCCAGGACCTTGGTCAACAGCCCGAGTCCAAATGTGGCGCTGACCGCAGCGGCAGTTACCCCCGCAGGCACGGGTTCGAGACCGGCCACGCGGTCGCGAAACTGTTTCAGCGTGTTGCTCCAAATCGTTTCTGACATTAAGACAGGCCGATAATCCGGCCGGTCGCGGTGTCCAGGTCGACGTCGTAATAACCGGGCCGCGTGGACAGCCCTGGCATTGTGGCCATCGTCCCGAGCAATGGATAAAGAAAGCCCGCGCCAACACTGGCGCGAATGTCGCGCACCGGCACTGTGAATCCACTCGGCGCGCCCTTCAGGTTCGGATCATGGCTCAAGCTGAGATGCGTTTTGGCCATGCAGATGGGCAGCTTGTCGAAGCCTTGCCGTGTGTAGATCTCCACCTTCTTTTCCGCTTCCGGCGAATACTCGACGCCCGCGCCGCCGTACATCTCTTTTACGATCTTCTCGATCTTCTGCTTTATGCTCAAGTCCAGGGAATAGAGAAAATGGAAATTGCCGGGTTTCTGGCAGGCCGCGATCACGGCCTTGCCGAGGTCAACTGCCCCCGCGCCGCCTAGCGCCCAATGGTTCGAAACCACGGCATCGGCAGCGCCCGCTTCAATAGCTAGCTTGCGCACCAGCGCGACCTCGTTATCGGTGTCGTCCTTGAAACGATTGATCGCTACGACCACCGGAATTCCGAACGAGCGCACGTTCGCAATCAGCCGAATCAAATTGCTGCAGCCCTTCTCCAGCAGTCCGAGGTTCTCCGCCGTGTATTCATGCGCGAGCGCCTTACCCGCCACCACTTTTGGGCCGCCACCATGCATCTTCAGTGCGCGAATGGTCGCTACCAGCACGGCGGCGTCGGGCTTCAATCCGCTATAACGGCACTTGATGTTGCAAAACTTTTCGAAGCCCATATCGGCGCCGAATCCGGCTTCGGTGAGCACGTAGCCATCGGGTCCAACCAGCTTCAGCGCGATCTGATCGGCCACAATCGACGAATTGCCGTGCGCGATGTTAGCAAACGGTCCGGCATGAACAAACGCGGGCGTACCCTCGATGGTCTGCATCAAATTGGGCATGATGGTGTCCTTCATCAGGACCGTCAGCGCGCCACTGACGCCGATATCGTCGGCGGTAATCGGTTCGCCGGCTTTATTGCTGCCGAT
This sequence comes from Bryobacteraceae bacterium, assembly GCA_049518655.1. Classification (GTDB taxonomy): domain Bacteria; phylum Acidobacteriota; class Terriglobia; order Bryobacterales; family Bryobacteraceae; genus Palsa-89. The sequence goes on from JBEKRO010000019.1 coordinate 72,686, forward strand.
GACCATGCGGCCCAGCCGATCGCGCATGTCCGCCAGATCGGTGGCCAGCGCGAGGATCGCCATGATTTCGCTCGCCACCGCAATATCGAATCCCGTGCTGCGCGTGAACCCCTTCTCTTCGGGACCTTGGCCGATCGTGATTTGGCGCAACATGCGGTCATTGGTGTCCAGCACGCGGCGCCACGTGATGGTTTCAGGATCGATATCCAGTCGGGCGAAGCGGGCGCGCTCTTCCGGAGTCAATTCATTGGGATCGGTTTTCGAAATGCCGAGCTTCCGTAAGCGGCGCAGCATCACCGGAGAGAACTTGCGGCTACCGTCCTTCCCGGCCGGGCAAAGGCGCTCGAACATTTGCGTGTCGTCGGCGCTTTTTTCGTGAAACATGCGTGCATCGATCGCCGCCGCGAGAAGATTGTTCGCCGCGATGATGGCGTGAATGTCGCCGGTGAGATGGAGATTGAACTCTTCCATCGGAATGATCTGGCTGTAGCCTCCGCCCGCCGCGCCGCCTTTGATGCCGAACGTGGGGCCTTGGCTGGGCTGGCGAATGCAGGTGAACACCTTCTTGCCCAAATGGGCGCCCAGCGCCTGACTCAGACCAACGGTAGTGGTGGTCTTCCCTTCGCCGAGGGGGGTGGGTGTGATTGCGGTCACCACGATGTATTTTCCGTTCGGCGAATTTTTCAGCCGATCTCGAATCGAGAGATGTACTTTCGCTTTCGACTTGCCGTAGAGATCCAATTCATCGGGAAGAATACCGGCCTCGGATGCGATCTGGTCGATAGGAAGGGGCGTGGCGGCTTGTGCGATTTCAATATCGCTGGGCACACGCGTGAGGATGTTCGTTAGCTTATGTGGCATGGAAACCCCTATTCTAGAACAAGGGATGAATACGACGGCGTGGCCAGGCGCATCGTGGCGCCGTGAAGTCAGCATTATGATAAACTGCGGTCGTGCGGAGGATCCTCAATTCTCGAGGTTGACGCTGGCTAGTGTTTTCCGAGGGCGGGAGAAATTCAGTGGTAGAATGCCAGCTTCCCGTTGCCACCTTTATTTTCTATAGTTTACCCGCCTTACTGTCCAGTTTACTGGCCGTCTAAGTTCATCCGAAATCGTGAGATTCGGATGGCACACGGATGGCTCACGTCAATCTCCTCAAACAGGTCAAAATCGATGATCGCTGGGTGTTGCGATCGATTCCCAAGAAGGCCAACGGACAACGCGACTGGAGCGCTTTGCCGGATGGCAACTACTTCATCGAGTTTCGCGAAAAAGGGAAACGTCGGCGCTTACCCGCGGGAGCGACAGTCGCTCAGGCGCTCGAAGTCCAACGGCGAAAGCACGCCGAACTTGAAGCGATCGCGTTCGGTATCATCGTGCCTCGACCTCGCACGGAGGACCTGCCGAATCCGGTACTGATCGATGGGCTGATCGATCGCTACCTGGACCAGATCGAAACCCTGAAGAAGCCCAACACCTTTCGCAAATACAACGCGGTCCTGAAGCGCTTCGCAAAACACTTTGCCGGCCAAACCTTGGACGCGGTGTCCGTCGAGGACCTCAATGATTTCATCGTGACGCTGAAGAAAGGCGGAATGTCGCCCAATACGGTTCTGCACAACGTCATCATCGTCGCCCAGTTCTGCAAGCGCAACGGCAGATCAGGAATCACCAGGCAGGTGCATTTACCCGAGCGAATCTCGTCGCTTCCCCGCGAATACACTCAGGAGGAACTGGTCAAGTTTTTGGCCGCCTGCGATGACTCGGAAGTCGCCCTCTTTTCCACGTTCTTACTCACCGGATTCCGTGAGCAGGAGGTGATGTACTTGGGCTGGCCTGATGTGAACCTGCGCTTGCGGACGATCCGGGTGACTGCCAAGCCAGATCTCGGCTTTTTCCCGAAGCGCTGGGAAGAGAGGAAGGTCCCAGTGCCGGTACGCTTGGCGAATATCCTCGAACGGCACCCGCAGACGATTGGCAGCGTCTTCATGTTTCCCTCACCGACCGGCAATCGCGAGCAGAATATGCTGCGTGTCTGCAAGGCGGTCGCGGAACGAGCCGCACTCGATCCGGCGGGGTTCGATTTGAAAACATTTCGATCCACTTACGCGACGCGAATGCTGCGTCAGGGTTTCGACGTAAGGACTGTTCAAGACTGGATGGGTCACAAGTCGCTGGAGACCACGATGCGCTACCTGGTTCCTGCGACCGATGTGCACGATCGTTTGGATGAGATCGAAATCCCCGGCGTCATTGAATCTGCGGTCCTCAAGAAGGCGCCCGGTAGTGAACGCCTACTCGTGGCCCCACGGAAAAAGATGCGGCGATAGGCTTGTTCTTGTACAAGAAAGTGTGCCACCTTTTATCGGCTTGCCGCGGCTGCAATGACCCCAATCCGGCTAACGCGGAAGGGACCTGCGGAGCACTCGCCCTCCAGGAGTCGATGACGAGGACTGGCCTGCTTGGCCTGCTTGCCTCAGCAACCTCGTCGCAAAGGTGGTTGGTAACATTTGCAGTTCACATCGGCCAGTTCGGTTATT
>JBEKRO010000020.1:0-72376 GCA_049518655.1 Bryobacteraceae bacterium
GGGCTGCTGGCTTTATTCGCCTGGCTAGTGGGCTTGGTGGGCTCGATGGTGGGAATGCGGATGAAATTTCGCGATGTGTTCTCACTGATGGCGGCATGCTCGCTGATTCCAGCGCTTCAGTATATTGCGACCTACATCGTGGTGCATGTCAAAGGCGACGAGATTACATCGCAGGAACAGCTCACGCCTCCTTTCGGCTTCGACATCTTCTTTCAAAATGTTCATGGGGCGCTGCTTGCGATTCTGAACTATTTCTCGATCTTTCAAATCTGGTATCTGATCGTGTTGACGTTTGGCCTCGCGTACTTGGCCAAGTCGACGAAAGGGAAGGCATTCGCGGCCATCACGCCGGCTTGGCTGATCCCGCTCTTTCTGCGCATCGTACAGTCGATGTTTCAAGGAAACGCCGGCGGCTGAGAATCATTCGTGTTCTTCCCCGGCGGCCTCGGCTCCCGGCGGCCGCTTGTGTTTGGGTTTCTTGCGCTGCGTCTTCGGCACGATGAGCTTAGGCGACGGCACTGCCCCCACGCGCTCGCGCGCCAGACGCCGGATCTCGGTAGTAACATCGTATTTCTTCGGCTTCTTTTTGGCCACGGCGCCACCGTATCTTACCATCGTATACCCTTGCATGCGCTTGACTTCGCTGCTCCCACTTCGATAGCCTGACGATTCCACATGTCCTCTATCGACGTTCCTTTAGAGCGTGGCCGTTTCGGAAAGACGGCCCGCCGCGATGCATGGTGGGTCTATCCACTCCTCACTTTTCTCGGGTTGGGCGCCTTCCTGGTCTACGCCAATTGGGCGGCTTTCCAGGGCAACCATTACACCTACGGCCCTTACCTTTCACCGATGTATTCGCCGCTGATTTTTGGCCATCCGGGCGAAGATTCCTGGTTCGGCTCCATGCCTGCCATTTTCCCCAGCTTCGTCACAGTTGCGATGCTGATTCTGGTGTTCCCGGGTGGTTTCCGCATCACTTGTTACTACTATCGGGGGGCTTATTACAAGGCCTTTTGGGCCGATCCGCCGAACTGCACCGTGGGTGAGCCTCGCAAGAAATATCTTGGCGAGCGCTACTTCCCGCTGATCATTCAAAACATCCACCGCTACTTCCTTTACGCCGCGCTCCTGTTTCTGGTGTTTCTGGCGCACGACGTGTGGAAGGCTCTGTGGTTCGACGGCAAGTTCGGAATCGGCGTGGGTACGCTGGTGCTGCTCGTGAATGTCATTCTGCTGGGCAGCTACACGCTGGGCTGTCATTCGCTTCGCCACCTGACGGGCGGAATTTTCGACGTGCTCTCGCGCCGGCCAATCCGCAAGAAAATGTACGATTGCGTGAGTTGCATGAATCGCCGCCACATGCTGTTTGCATGGATGAGCCTCTTTTGGGTCGCCTTCTCCGATCTCTACGTCAGGATGTGCTCCATGGGCATCTGGACGGATTGGAGAATCCTCTAATGGCAGCCGAGTATCAAACATTCGAACATGATGTGTTGGTGATCGGGGCGGGTGGCGCCGGGCTGCGCGCCGCCGTTGAAGCGTCGGCCGGGGGCGTCAAGGTCGGGGTGGTGAGCAAATCGCTGCTCGGCAAAGCCCACACAGTGATGGCGGAAGGCGGAGTGGCGGCCGCCATGGGCAACGTAGACGACCGCGACAATTGGCGCGTCCATTTCTCAGACACCATGCGTGGCGGGCAATATCTGAACCATCCCCGCATGGCCGAGCTGCACGCCAAGGAAGCTCCCTCGCGCGTGCGCGAGCTGGAAGCCTGGGGCGCGCTCTTCGATCGCACCAAGGACGGCAAGATTCTACAGCGCAACTTCGGCGGACACCGTTACGCGCGCCTAGCGCACGTGGGCGACCGCACGGGCTTGGAGATGATCCGCACCCTGCAAGATCACGGCATCCACCAGGGCATCGATTTTCATATGGAGTGTACGGTCATTACGCTGCTGGTGAACGCCAGCCGCGTGGTGGGCGCGTTTTGCTACGACCGAGAGCGCGGCCGCTACAAGCTGTTTCATGCGAAAGCCGTCGTGCTCGCCACCGGCGGCATCGGGCGAGCCTATAGGATTACGAGCAACAGTTGGGAATACACCGGCGACGGCCACTCGCTCGCCTATGAAGCCGGCGCTACGCTCCAAGGCATGGAGTTCGTGCAGTTCCACCCCACCGGAATGATCTGGCCGCCCAGCGTGCGCGGCCTTCTGGTCACCGAAGGCGTGCGAGGCGAAGGCGGCGTTCTGCTGAATAACCAGGGCAAGCGCTTCATGTTCGACGATATTCCGGCCAACTACAAGAACCAGACCGCCGACACTCCCGAAGAAGGCTGGCGCTACACGGTGGGCGACAAGAGCGCACGGCGTCCGCCCGAGCTTCTGACGCGCGACCACGTGGCGCGCTGTATCGTGCGCGAAGTGCGCGAAGGCCGCGGCAGTCCGCACGGCGGCGTGTATCTGGATATCGCCTGGATCAAGGAGAAGCTGCCGAACGCGGCCGAGCATATCAAGAAGAAGCTGCCCAGCATGTACCACCAGTTCAAGCAGCTTGGCGACATCGACATCACCAAGGACCCGATGGAAATTGGTCCGACGACGCACTATATGATGGGCGGCGTGCGCGTGGATCCCGATACGCAGATGTCGGACGTCGAGGGCCTGTTCGCCGCCGGAGAATGCGGCGCGGGATTGCACGGCGCGAACCGCCTGGGCGGGAATTCGTTGTCAGATCTGATCGTCTTCGGCAAGCGCGCGGGCGAGTTCGCCGCGAAGTTCGCGAAAGATCACACCGCCGGTTCCGTGGACATGGCACAGGTGGATGAAGTGGCGCGCAAGTCGCTCGAAGCCTTCGAACGGCAAGGGGAAAGCCCCTATCAGGTTCAGCACGACTTGCAAGATTTGATGCAGGATCTGGTGGGCATCGTACGCCGCGAGGATGAGATCGAGCGTGCGCTGGAAGGTATCGCGAAACTCAAACAGCGCGCGGAGAAAGTGAGCATTAGCGGCAATCGCGAATATAATCCCGGCTGGCATACCGCGCTCGATTTGAACAATCTGCTCACGGTCTCGGAAGCCATCGCGCTGGCAGCCTTGCAGCGCAAGGAAAGCCGCGGCGCCCATTTCCGCGACGACTATCCGGAGAAGGATCCGGCGTACGGTACTTTCAATTACGTGATCAGCAAGGGAACCGATGGGGCGATGCGGATCGATCGCGATCCGCTGCCCCCGATGACCGAAGAGCAGAAGCAGATTATCGAGGAAATGAAGTAAGGGAGACGAGATGAAATGAGTTCTGCGACCTTCAGAATTTGGCGGGGCGACAAGTCGGGCGGCCAGTTCCGCGATTACAGCACCGAAATCTCCGAAGGCATGGTGGTCTTGGACGCCGTTCATCATATCCAGGCGGAACACGCCAACGATATGGCGGTGCGATGGAACTGCAAGGCGGGAAAATGCGGCTCCTGTTCCGCCGAGATCAACGGCATGCCGAAATTGATGTGCATGACGCGTCTGAACACGCTGCCGCTCGATCAGCCTGTCACCATTCAACCCATGCAGACCTTTCCGCTGATCAAGGACCTGGTCACCGACGTGTCCTGGAACTACCGGGTCAAGATGGGCATTAAGAAGCTGAAGCCGCGCAAGCCGGACGCAGCCGACGGAAGCTGGCGCATGGACCAAGCCGACGTCGACCGTCCGCAGGAGTTCCGCAAGTGCATCGAGTGCTTCTTGTGCCAGGACGTTTGCCATGTGCTGCGCGATCATCAACTATTCGACGAATTCATCGGACCGCGCTTCTTGATTTACACCGCGCAACTGGAGATGAACCCGATCGATACGGAGGATCGCGTACCCGATCTGCGTAAACAGCACGGCATCGGCTATTGCAACATCACCAAGTGCTGCACCAAGGTGTGCCCGGAGAACATCACTATCACTGATAATGCGATTATTCCTTTGAAGGAACGGGTTGTGGATCGCTTCTTCGATCCGCTAGGCAAGCTGTTCCGCGCGTTCGGCGCGAAGTAGCAGCCCGGAATACCATATTGCACCCTGGTATCCACTATGGTATTCTAAGCCTGTCATGGGACCAGCACGAAAGATCACCATCGAGATTCCTGAGCAGCTTCTGGAAAAGGCACAGGAAGCTACCGGTTCGGGTGTCACCCAGACGGTCCGTATGGGCTTGCAGCTAGTTGCGGCATCGCAGGCTTATGCCAAGCTTCGCGAAATGCGGGGCAAGGTTCGCTTCTCGCTTACCGTAGCTGAACTCAAAGACGACCGATGATCGCGGTCGACACCAGCACTTGGGTCGCCTTCCTCGGAGGTGACAGCGGTGAGGATTTACAACTGCTGGATAAGGCCCTGCAGGACCAGCAGGTGCTGATGGCGCCCGCTGTCCTGACAGAAATCCTAAGCGATCCCAAGCTTCCTTCAGCCGTCGCCGAAACGCTTCTGGAAGTGCCGCTCATTGAGCTCAAAACAGGCTATTGGGAGCGGGCCGGCGCGCTGCGGGCTAAGGTATTGGCGAAACGCCGCAAGGCGCGTCTGGGTGACGCCCTGATCGCCCAAAGTTGCATCGATCGGGGGATTCCGCTTCTTACGCGAGACCGGGACTTCCGCGCGTTCGCCGAGGCAGCCAGCCTCGACCTGGTGATCCGGGCCCGCCCGAGTTAGAATCGCTGAGGCCAGACTTGCGATACACTTTCATTCGAAAGCATGCAGTTTGAGCTCAAGCCGATTTCGAGCGCGGGCGTCTCCGAGGCAGTGGAACGGGCGGAACGGTACCGGCTACTGAATGAGCCCTCGCTTGCCGAGAGCATTTGTCTGGACGTTCTTGACGTGGAACCGGAGAATCAGCGCGCGCTGGTGACGTTGCTGCTGGCGATCACCGATCAGTTCGGCCACGGCGCCGCGATGGCCAAAGCTCGCGAGTTGCTCCCGCGGCTCAAGGGCGAATACGAACAGCGCTACTACGCCGGCATGATTTGGGAACGATCCGCTCACGCGCAACTCCGCAAGGGCGCGCCCAACGCGTCCTTCAGTGCTTACGACAGATTTATCCAGGCGATGGCGTGTTATGAAAAGGCGATCCCGCTGCGGCCGTCGGGCAATGACGACGCCATCTTGCGCTGGAACACTTGTGCGCGCATTTTGATGCGCAATCCCAATCTCCGGCCGAAGCCGGACGAGGCGTACGAGCCGGTGACCGGCGAGTAAGTCGAACACAATCCGGTGGCCTGACACAATCTCGAAGCCTGTTATAATGAAGACATCCCGATGAAGTTTGGCGTCGTCGTGTTTCCTGGCAGCAATCGAGATCACGACGCTTGGTACGCAATCTCGAAGATTCTCGGACAAGATTGCGAAATCATCTGGCACGACGCCACGAACGTCGGCAATGTGGACGCGCTGATCCTTCCCGGCGGTTTTTCCTACGGCGACTATTTACGCTGCGGAGCCATCGCCAAGTTTTCGCCCGTGATGCAGAGTATTCGAAAGTTCGCGGCCGGCGGAGGGCTGGTGTTGGGCATTTGCAACGGCTTTCAGATTCTCGTGGAAAGCGGGTTGTTGCCGGGCGCCTTGGTACGCAATCGCGGCTTGAAATTCGTCTGCAAGCACGTGCCGCTGCGGGTTGAGACCACCAATTCTCCGTTCACTTCGGAGGCGCAAAAAGGCCAGCGCCTGGTCGTTCCGATTGCACATGGGGAAGGTTGTTATATCGCGGACGAGCGCACGCTCGATCAACTGGAAGCGGAAGATCGTGTCACGCTGCGGTATCTCGAAAATCCCAACGGCTCAATGCGCGACATCGCGGGCATTTTGAATGAAGGCCGCAACGTGATGGGGCTGATGCCGCATCCGGAAGACGCCACCGAGCCTCTGATGGGATCGAGCGACGGAATCGTCATCTTTCAATCCATGGTCGCGGCATTGGTCGCAGCGCGGTAATGACCCCACAAGTCATTTCTCAGCAAGTCATTGAAGCCCACCAACTCACCGGGCCGGAATTCGACAAGATTGTCTCGCTGCTGGGCCGCGAGCCCACCTACACCGAGCTCGGAATCTTCAGCGTGATGTGGAGCGAGCATTGTTCGTACAAAAGCTCGCGCATTCACTTGAAGAAGCTGCCGACGCGCAGCAAACTGGTGCTGCAAGGGCCGGGCGAGAACGCCGGAATCATCGACATTGGCGACGGTTACGCCATCGCGTTCAAAATCGAATCCCACAATCATCCCAGCTTCATCGAGCCATTTCAGGGCGCGGCCACGGGCGTGGGTGGCATCTTACGCGATATTTTCACCATGGGTGCGCGGCCCATCGCGGTGATGGACGCGATACGCTTCGGACCGCTCGATATCCCACGTAATCGGCGCATTCTCGAAGGTGTGGTTTCGGGCATCGCGCACTATGGGAACTGCTTCGGTGTTCCCACCGTGGGCGGCGAGTGCGTGTTTGAGGATTGCTACAACGGCAATCCGCTGGTGAACGCGTTCGCCCTGGGTGTCTTCCGCAAAGACGAAGTTTTCTACGGCAAGGCCACCGGCGTCGGCAACCCGGTAATTTACGTTGGCGCGAAAACGGGTCGCGATGGAATCCACGGCGCGTCGATGGCTTCCGCCGAGTTCACCGAGGAATCCAAGCAGAAGCGTCCGAATGTGCAGGTGGGCGATCCATTTCTCGAAAAGCTTTTGCTCGAAGCCTGTCTGGAAGCGATGAAGACCGGTGCCATTGTCGGCATTCAAGACATGGGCGCCGCCGGTCTCACGTGTTCCACTTGCGAAATGGGGAGCCGCGCAGGCACGGGCGTCGAAATCGACCTGCAGTACGTCCCGCAGCGCGAGACGGGCATGACGCCGTACGAAATTATGCTCTCCGAATCGCAGGAGCGCATGCTGCTGGTGGCGGACAAGGGACGCGAAGCCGAAGTATTCGCCGTCTTTCACAAATGGGGATTGGATGCGGTAACGGTGGGACAAGTTACTCCCGATGGCATCCTGCGAGTCAAGGATCACGGCAAAGTAGTCGCCGAAATTCCCAACCGCGCACTGGCCGATGAAGCTCCGGTTTACGATCGGCCTCATACCAAGCCGGCGCGGCTCGCTCCGCTCCAGGCCCCGCCAATTCCGAACCGTTCTGCACGGGCAGTACTTCGCGCCGATCTCATCGCGCTGCTAAGTTCGGGCGATCTGTGCTCCAAACGCTGGATCTGGGAGCAGTATGACTATCTGGTTCGTAGCAGCACACTCGCCGGACCCACGGCGGATGCCGCGATCGTCCGCGTGAAGGAGACCGGAACGTCGATCGCGATGTCGCTCGATGGCAATGGCCGCTATTGCGCTCTCGATCCGCGCGAAGGCACCAAGCTCATGGTCGCCGAATGCTGCCGCAATGTTTCCACTGCGGGCGCGCTTCCCGTGGCCGCAACCAATAATTTGAATTTCGGCAATCCGGAGCGGCCGGAGATCATGGCGCAACTCGTGGAATCGATCGAAGGCATGGCGGAAGCGTGCGAGTTTTTCGAGACGCCGATTACGGGCGGCAATGTCAGCCTCTACAACGAGACCCTGGGCGAGGCGATTTTCCCGACACCCGTCATGGGCATCGTCGGGTTGATGAAGACCACGCAGCCGACGCCGATTCACTTTTCCGCGGCGGGGCTGGATCTGATTTTGTTGGGCGGTTTCGGAAGCTGCGATGAAACGCACTTCGGCGGGACCCAGTACGCTAAGGTGATTCTTGAGAATTTTTGGGGTCGGCCTCCTAGTTTGGACATGGCGTATGAAAAGCGCGTCCATCAAGCCATCCGGGATATTGTCCTGGCTAAGCTGGCGGATGCGGCGCACGATGTAAGCGATGGAGGCCTCGCAATCGCCTTGTGCGAAAGCTCTTTTGGGCCTGCGAGGATGGGCGCTCGGGTCGAGATTCCAGCCGGCATGCGTCCGGAGTTCCTGCTGTTTCATGAAGGCCCTTCGCGAATTATAGTTGCAACATCCCAGCCGGAAAACGTTGTGGAAATCGCGCGCAAGAATTCGGTTGAAGCGCTGCATATCGGTGTTACGATGAAAGAGCGGTTACGAATCGATTGCGGTTCGGAAACCTTGCTGGATTGCGACCTGACGGAGTTGAGGCAACCTTGGGAAACTTCACTCGAACGCCTGCTGCACCAGCAGTAGCAGAAATCAAAAGTGACAAGCTGCACGAGGAGTGTGGCGTGTTCGCTATCCATGGCCATCCCGAAGCTGCCAACCTGGCTTATCTCGGGCTCTACGCCTTGCAACATCGTGGCCAAGAGAGCGCGGGTATTGCCACCAGCGATCATCGCGAGATCCGCTGTTCGAAATCGATGGGGCACGTGGCCGATATTTTCACGCCGGAGCAGATCGCCTGCTTGCCGGGCGATATGGCGATTGGCCACACGCGTTATTCCACCGCCGGCGACACGGTGTTGCTCAATGCGCAGCCGTTCCTAGTGGCGTGCAACAAGGGTCAGATCGCGGTGGCGCACAACGGCAACATCACCAATGCCGGGGAGCTAAGGCGCGACTTGGAGCGTGAGGGTTCGATTTTTCAGGCCACCAGCGATACCGAAGTCATCTTGCATTTGGTAGCACGATCGCGCGAACGAACGCTCGCGGGCGCGTTACGCGAAGCCCTGCTGCAGCTCGAAGGCGCCTTTTCGCTCGTCTTTCTGGCCAAGGACCGCGTGATCGTTGCACGCGATCCGCACGGCTTCCGACCACTGGCGTTTGGACGCATGCCTTCAACCGAAGGCGGCACGGCCTACGTTTTCGCGTCGGAAACTTGCGCGTTCGACCTGATCAATGCCGACTATGTAAACGACGTGGAGCCAGGCGAAATGGTGTGCGTCGGTCCGGAAGGCTTGACGCGCGAGCGCTGGGCCCCCGCCGCGCCGCAAGCTCATTGCGTCTTCGAGCACGTGTATTTCTCCCGGCCCGATTCCATCGTGTTCGGCCGCTCGGTGGGACAGTCTCGGGAGAATCTGGGCCGATTGCTGGCCCGCGAATCGGCGGTGTCTGCCGACGTCGTGGTTCCAGTGCCGGACTCGGGCGTGGCGGCGGCCATTGGGTTTGCGTCCGAATCCAATATTCCGTTCCGTCAAGCTCTGATTCGCAATCACTACGTGGGCCGTACTTTCATCGAACCTTCGCAAGCCATTCGCGACTTCGGCGTAAAGCTGAAGCTCAACCCAGTACGCCATCAGTTAGAAGGTAGGCGCGTAATCCTGGTGGACGATTCCCTGGTGCGTGGCACCACCAGCCGCAAAATCGTTCGCATGGTGCGCAACGCGGGCGCGCGTGAAGTGCATCTGCGCATCTCGTGCCCTCCCACCATTTCACCCTGCTTCTACGGCGTGGATACACCGTGCGAGAGTGAGCTGATTGCCGCCAATAATTCGATCGAGGAGATTCGCAAATTTGTCGAAGCCGATTCGCTGGCGTATCTCTCGCTGGACTCGCTACGAAAAGCGGTATCCGACACCAAAGACGAATATTGTTACGCCTGCTACACCGGTAACTATCCCACCGAACTTGTGCAGATCGAAGAATTAGTCGCCGCCAGAAGCCGCCGCTAATAGAACGAGCCGGTCGAAGAGTACAATCAAAGCATGGGTGCAAGCACTACGCTGGTAACCGTCCAAGAGTTCATGGAATGGCCTGAGTCCGAAGGCCAGCACATGGAACTTATCCATGGCGAGGTTATCAGCATGGCATCTGGTTACGCTCCGCATGAGGTGGTAAAGAAGAACCTCATTAAGATTCTGGTGCTTTGGCTGGCACAGAATTCTGCGGCTGAATTGTTCGTCGAGTCGATGTACCGGATTGACGAGCATAACGCTCTGTCGCCGGACCTCAGTGTCCTATTTCCTGGACGCATCGCACCGGGAAGTACCGGATGGATTCCGCGCGCCCCTGAACTTGCGATTGAAGTAGTCTCCTCGGAATCCGCGGCGCGTCTCGAAGACAAGATCGAGCTCTATCTCTCCTACGGAAGCAGGTCCGTTTGGGTGGTCTATCCCAACAAGCGGGTGGTGCGCGTTTTCGACGCGAGTGGCGGCGCGAAAAGGTTTGAGCATGCTCAGCCGCTTGTCGACGCCGCTGTGCTCCCCGGCTTCAGCATCTCCACTTCGGCGATCTTCGAGGGTGTCTAGCCCCCAGGCCAAAATCGCTCCCGCTGTCGCCGCCTCGGCGCTCGCCGTTCCGCACTCGCGTATTCGCGAGCTGGCCGAAATCGCCATGTCCATGGACGGTGTGCTCAAGCTTTACTTCGGCGAGTCGAACCTGCCGACGCCCGAGTTCATCAAGCGCGCAGCTCAAAAAGCCATGGCGGATGGCTACACGTTCTACACGGAGAATGCCGGCCTGCCTTCGTTGCGCAAGGCTCTCACGCGCTACTACCAGGAACTGCATGGCGTGGAAATCGACGGAGCGAGCGAGATGGTTGTAACGGCGTCAGGAGTTCAGGCGCTGCACCTCGCCATTCGTTGTGTCCTCGATCCGGGCGATGAGGCGCTGGTCCTGACGCCCGCGTGGCCCAACGGCGCGGCCAACGTCGCTATGGCGAACGCAGTGCCCGTTGAGATTGCGCAGCCCCTGGTGGACGACCGTTATCAAATCGATTTTTCGGCTTTGGAAGCCGCCGTCACTCCGCGCACACGGATGCTGCTCTACACGTCCCCTTCGAATCCTTTGGGCTGGGTGGCTACTGTTGACGAGCAACGTCAACTGTTGGAATTTGCGCGCCGGCACGGATTGTGGGTCATGGCTGACGAAGTATACGAGCGTCTGAATTACACCGGACCGAAGGCGAGCACGCCTGCGCCAACTATTTTAAGGCTCGCCACTTGCGACGACGCTGTGATTGTCATACAGTCGTTTTCCAAAGCATATTGCATGACGGGATGGCGCTTAGGATGGCTTGTGGCGCGGCGCGATCTCGTAGAGAGAGCCACGCAGTTGAATGAGTTCGTGGTGTCGCACGCGCCTAGTTTCACGCAGCGCGCGGGAGAAACGGCGCTGTTGTGGGGCGAGAACGCCCTGTCTGAAATGCTGGTGCGGTTGCGCGAGAATCGGGACTTTTGCCTGGCTGCGTTGGCGAAGATGCCGGGCGTAACTGTTCCTAAGCCGGACGGAGCGTTCTATTTGTTTCCTAAGATCGCGAGCGCCGGCGACTCGTTCGATTTCTGCAAGCGCTTATTGCTCGAAACACGGGTAGGATTGGCGCCGGGAGTTGCATTCGGCGCGGGCGGCGAAGGATCGGTACGAATTTGCTACGCCGCCGATCGTCCCATTCTGGAAGAAGCCATGGCGCGCCTCGCCCTGTTTCTGCGGTGATAGCGCGCCAGCGCCTCTGCTCCTCCTCCTAACTCGCCGCTCTTAGTTCGCTTGATGCGCCGCGTTATGCTTGTCGCGATAGATGTTCCGGCTCAGCTTATTCTGCTGGCGATTGACTTGCGCTTTCTCTTTGTTCGTCAAATTTCCGCCGTTCTGCCTGCGGTCCTGCCGGATCTCTCGATTCAGCCCCGCTTCCTTGTGCTCCAGATTGGCGGTCTCGTGCGGCGTGAGTGAACCATTGGCCACCCCATTCGCAATCCGATCCTGCTGATTCTCTTTGCGTTGCTGTATCTCCTGAGCCTGCACGAAAGAGCTGGTGCCGATCATCATCCCGGTTACCGCAAGTGCTAGAATCATGCTCTTCATAACTGTTCTCCTAAGCCTATAAACGCAACTCGGGCGTCAGACTCTCGCTGGAGTCGGTTAAAATCCGCTCACATGACGAGTCTAGCTTTGAAGAAATCGCCGGACTTCTTGTTCCAGCCCGGGCGTACAGCCGACGCCGTTGCCCGCATAGATGCTTGAGCCGCCATCGGCGTTGAGATAGCGCGCCCCGGCTTCTTCGAGAATGACTTTCAGCGGCGCGAAATCCCAAGGGGACGCGCTAGGCTCCATCCAAACTTCGGCTTGGCCCGATGCCACCATCATCGCGTCCGCCGCACCGCCCAGACCGCGCACCGCCCAAAAGCGCGCCATCCAATCCAGCAAACGTTCGCGAAAAGTTGTCTTTGCCAGCTTGTCGTACCCGTTCAGGCAAAGAACGGATTCATCGATCGTTGTTTTGGCCGAGGCTTGCATACGGCCCGCATTGCAATAGGCCCCCGCTCCGCGGCTCGCGGCGTAGAGCTTGCCGAGCACCGGCAGATTCACCACGCCAACCACCACGTCGTCGCCTGCTTCCAGCGCGATGAGATTCGCCCATAGTGGATTGCCTCGCACGTAGTCTCGAGTGCCGTCAATAGGATCGATGATCCAGCGCCGTCCGCTGCGGGATTCCGCCCGCGATCCCTCTTCGCCCAGCACGCCATCGTCGGGAAACGCGTCACTCAACATGCGTGCGATCATCCGCTCGCATTCGCGATCCGCTTGCGTCACCGGAGACCTGTCGGGCTTGGTTTCGACGGCGATGTTCGGCTGGTACCGCAGAGCCAGTTCTGCCGCTTTCTTCGCCGCTTCCGTTGCAACTTCCAGCTCTCTAGCCCAACTGTTCACCATCTTGGACCTTCACCACAATTCCACACCGTAGCACGTCTACAATAGGCGAATGGGCGCTCGCACCATGTACGCGGTCCTGGAAGAAACCGCCCGGACTTTCGGCAACGCGCCGGCTCTGCATCAGCCCACCGGCAAGGGCAATTATCAGACATACAATTGGCTCGAGTACCAGCGTGCAGCAGAGGAAATTGCTTGCGGTCTGCGCCAGTTAGGCATCCAAAAGGGTGACACGGTGGCGCTTCACTCTGAGACACGCGCTGAATTCTATCTCGCAGACCTGGGTGTACTCGCAAATGGTTCCATCGCGGCAGCGCTCTATACTACCTATCCGCTCACAGAACAGGCGCGTAACGTGCAAGCCAGCCGGGCCAAAGCGGTGTTCATAGAAGATCCGAAGAGCATGCGGTCGCTCATCGCGGAGGCCCGCGAGCCACTGCAGGGTTTGCATTGGATTTTGCTGACCGGTGAATCCGAGGGCGCCCTCACGCTGGAGCAATTGCGAGCCAAGGGCCGCGCCGCACTGAAAGCAGATCCACACGTATTCGAGAAAATCCGCAAAGAGGTGCACGCAGACGATCCCGCGATTTTGTATCTCACCTCCGGCGCCACCGGCGAACCGAAAATGGGTTTGGTAAGCCACGCCGCGCTAACCACCAACATCGACATGGGGCCGCTGATTCTGCCGCTCACGCCGGCCGACTCCACCATTGCCTTTCTTCCCTCCGCGCACATCGCGCAACGCGTCGTCATCGAGATGCTTCCCATCCGCATGGGTGTGGCGGTCTGGTTTTCGGAGAGCCTGGCCAAGCTGCCGCACGAAATGAAAACCATCCGGCCGACTTTCCTGTTAGCTCCGCCGCGCGTTTGGGAGCGCATCTTCGCCAGTATCAATACCGAGGTCAAAAAGAAGAGCGCAGTCGCAAAAAAGATTTTTCACGGCGCGGTTGGATTGGGCGCCGAAGTAAGCCGTCTTCGTGAAGAGGGCAAGCCCGTTCCGAAAACAATGCTGGCGGTGCTCAAGATCGCCGACCGCTTGGTGTTTTCCAAAATCCGAGCGCGCTTGGGCGGCCGCATCAAGGTGGCTGCTTCCGGTGCGGCTCCACTAGGCAAGGATCTGGCGCGATTTTACGCGGCGATTGGTATGCCTCTCATTGAAGGCTATGGACTCACCGAAGGCGGCGTCGTTTGCTTGAACCCAATCGATCGCCCGAAATCCGGAAGCATCGGAGTAAAGCTGCCGGGCGTGGAACTCCGGCTGGCCGAGGACGGCGAACTCCTGGTCAAGAGTCCGGCTCTGTTCTCCGGTTACCCTCATGATTCTGAGGCGACCGCGTCTGTACTCCGTGATGGCTGGCTCTACACCGGTGACATCGCTGAAATCGATTCCGACGGATACGTGTACATCACTGGCCGCAAAAAAGAGCTGATCGTGTCATCCAACGGCAAGAAGATTTATCCCGCGCGCATTGAGCTGCTTTTCAAGACGGAGCCCCTCATCAATCAAGTGGTGCTGATTGGCGATCGGTTGCCGTACGTCACGGCTCTGGTCACCATCAATACCGCCGAAGTGGCAACGTCTGCTGAGACCGAAGTGAAAAACGCTGTCGCGCGCGTGAACCGCAAGCTCGCGCCCTTCGAACAAATTCGCAAGTTCCGCATCATCGAACGCGACTTCTCTATCGAAACCGGAGAGCTCACGCCTACCATGAAAGTCCGGCGAAATCGCGTTCTGGAAAATCATCGCGAGCTGGTCAGCGAATTGTACTTGGGGAAAGAGGAAAGCCAATAAATCCACCGCGCGCCAAAACCATCCCGAAGAAAATCGCGCACCATGACGACCGGCGTGTCGATAACTACTTTTGGCTGCGTGACCGGTCCGATCCGGATGTGATTCCCTATCTGGAAGCCGAGAATCGCTATACCGAAGAAATGATGGCGCCCACCAAACCCCTTCAGGAGCGCCTGTATCACGAGATTCTCGGCCGCATTCAGGAGACGGACGTATCGGTGCCGGTGAAGCGCGACGACTATTTTTATTACACGCGCACTGAGGAAGGCCAAGCATATTCGATTCAATGCCGAAAGCACGGGAGCTTGGATGCGATCGAAGAGGTCTTGCTCGATGCCAACGTCTTAGCCGAAGGACAAAGGTATTTCCGCTTGGGAAACTTCGCCGTGAGTCCCGATCATCGGCTGCTGGCGTATTCGACCGATCTGGAAGGCGATGAATCCTACACGATTCAGGTGAAGAATCTCGCAACTGGCGACCTTTTGCCCGACCGGATCGCGAACACTTACTACTCATTGGAATGGGCCAACGATAATCGGACGTTTTTCTACACGGTTCTGGACGCGACCAAGCGTCCCTATCGCGCATTCCGGCACGAACTCGGTGCGGTATCGGACACGCTGGTTTATCAAGAGGACGACGGCCGTTTCGCGCTGGGCCTAGCGAAGACGCGCAGCCGGCGGTTCCTGTTCATCGAACTTTCGAGTCCGCTTACGTCCGAACTGCGCTACCTGGAAGCCGCCGAACCATTGGGAGAATTTCGTGTGCTGTTACCTCGGCGGCAAGGCGTCGAGTACGATGCGTCGCATCACGGCGAGTACTTCTACATCCGGACCAACGATGGAGCGAAGAACTTTCGCTTGATGCGAGTGGATGTGGCCCGTCCGTCGAGTGAACCATGGCACGAAGTAATCCCAGCGCGTGCCGATGTAACGATCGAAGGCGTGGATTCATTCGAAGACCATCTGGCGGTGTACGAGCGCGAGCGGGAACTCGAGAAGATTTGCATCCGCGACGGCGAAGGTGCTTTTTCGCACTACATTGAATTTCCGGAACCCGTCTACACCGTGAGCGCGACCGGTAACGCCGAATACAAGACCAATCTATTGCGTTTCAGCTACACCTCTCTGGTAACGCCGACGTCTGTGTTCGATTACAACATCCGCACGCGCGAGCGTGAATTGAAGAAGCAATACGAAGTTCGCGGCGGCTACGATGCGTCGCAATATCAATCTGAGCGGATCTTCGCGAAGGCGCCGGATGGCGTGGAAGTGCCCATTTCGCTGGTCTACCGCAAGGGCTTTGAACGGGACGGAGCCAGTCCGCTGCTGCTGTATGGCTACGGCAGTTACGGCCACAGTATCGATCCGCGCTTTTCGTCGGATCGCCTCAGTCTTCTCGATCGCGGCCTTGTTTTCGCCATCGCCCATATCCGAGGCGGCGCCGACCTGGGAGAAGAATGGCACGATCACGGTAAGCTGCTGGAGAAGAGGAACACCTTTAGCGATTTCATTGCCTGCGTGGAACATCTGATCTCGACGCGCTACACTTCGAGCGAACGCCTTGCCATCATGGGCGGCAGCGCCGGTGGGCTTTTGATGGGCGCCGTTCTCAATATGCGGCCGGAGCTGTTCCACGCCGCGATCGCAAAAGTGCCGTTCGTTGATACGCTGAACACCATGCTCGATCCCACGCTGCCGCTCACGATGTCCGAATACGAGGAATGGGGCAATCCGGAAGAAAAGCGATATTACGATTACATCCGGTCGTATTCGCCGTACGATAACGTGGCCGCGCGCGAGTATCCGACCCTGTTGGTGACGGCCGGTCTCAACGATCCGCGCGTCTCGTATTGGGAACCCGCGAAGTGGGTGGCGAAATTGCGGGCTTTGAAAAAAGACCCAAATGTGTTGCTGCTCAAGACCGACATGGGCAGCGGACACTTCGGACCATCGGGCCGCTATGAAGGAATCAAGGAAACGGCGTTCGACTACGCGTTCTTGCTCCAGGCCCTAGGCATTGAGTGACAACAGAGTCCGTTTCACTACGGCTTTCGTCAGCGGCACCTTGTATTTGTTCTTGGCAAGCGGATGCGCGCCCTCCACCGACGCTTCTCCGGCCTTCGCCGCCAGTTCCGGAGTAATGCGCTGGCCCACCAGCATCGCCTCCACTTTCTGGAGCCGCCACGGGATGGGAGCGACGCCGCCCAGCACGATACGGGCGCTGCGGCAAATGTGCTGATCCATTTCAAGCACGATCGCAGCGCTCACCACCGCGTGCGTCCAGGCCTCGCGATCCAGCACCTTGTGATACGTGCTGCGCACGCCAGGCCGAGGAGCGGGTAGTTGAATCGCAGCCAGTATCTCGTCCTTGCCCAGAACGTTTTCGCGCGAAGCCTCGACGCGCGGCAGTTGGAAAAATTCCGATGCGGGCACCACACGTTCGCCCGATGGACCCGCGATGTGAAATTGCGCGTCCAGAGCTACGAGGGCCGGAGCAGTATCGGACGGATGCACGATGTAACTTGGTCCTCCGCCGAAAATAGCGTGCAATTGATTCTCGCCCGAGGCGGAAAAACAAATGTTCCCGCCATTCTTCAAACAGGGAAAGCCGTTGCGGAAATACCAGCACCACGGCCGCTGGCAAACATTTCCCGCCAGCGTTCCGGCGTTGCGAATCTGGGGCGTTCCCACCTTCTCGGCGGCTTCCGCCAGCACGGTGTACTCTTTGCGAATCTGTTGATCGTGGCTCAAGGCGTCCAGGGTGATCAACCCGCCGATCTTCTTGCCGCCACCGCCTCGCTGGCTCTCAATCTGATCCATCCCTCGGATTGCTTTGAGATTCACCAATACATCCGGCGCCACCAGATGCTCCTTCACCATACCGAGCAGATCGCTTCCTCCGCCCACGATGGATGCGGCGCGTCCTTGCTGGTGCGTTTGGCTGAGCAGTGAAACGGCTTCGCGGATGTCCTTCGGATTCGCGTTGCTAAAGGCTCTCATGCCAGCACCCCCAGAAGCTTCTCGCGAGTAATGGGAAGATCTTTGATGCGCTTCCCGGTCGCATTGAAGATGGCGTTCGCAACGGCCGCCACCGATGGAATAATGCTCGATTCGCCGATTGACTTGGCGCCAAACGGCCCATACTGATCTTCCGTCTCGACGAACAGAACGTCGATTTCGGGCGTGTCGAGATGCGTCATCACGCGCGCACCATAGTAACCGGTGTTCAGCGGAACGCCGTGCGTGGGATCGTACAGCAGCTCTTCGTACAGCGCCATTCCGATGCCCATTGTGGAGCCGCCCTTCACCTGGCTGGTGCAAGTCAACGGATTGATGATGCGTCCGCTATCGTGCGCGGCCAAATATTTCACCACGCGAGCGTGTCCGAGCTCGGTGTCCACTTCCACTTCCGCGAAATGGGCCGCGAAGGCGTAGCGTGCAGAGTCCTTGGGTTGCGCCGGATCGGGCGTCGCGCTGCCGGTGCGGATCTCGTCGCCTTGCGGCAAGCCCTTATCGGCGATCTGTTGCTTGAGATCCTTCACCGCCTGGATCACCGCGTAACCGGTATGAGTGGTAGTCCGGCTGCCCGATTCGCCAACCGAATAGGGGCAGACCTCCGTGTCGCCACTCACCACGGCAACCTTTTCGAGCGGCACACCCAATTCTTCGGCGGCAATCAGCGCCATGGTGGTTTTCGCCGCAGTGCCAATATCGGTAACACCCACATGCAATTCGTATTGGTCCTTGGCATTCAGATGAATGACGGCGCTACTGCGGCCTACCGCCGCTCCGAATGCGCCCATCGCCATGCCCACGCCACGTTTTACGGGACCATCGCCCGCGCCTGGCGCATGCCAGCGCTTCTTCCATTCGAAGGCTTCCGCGCCGCGCAGAACGCAATCTTCCAAGCCGAAACTGGTGTACGGCAGCTGGTCGTGATATTTCCGCGTCATGTTTTTCACGCGGAAATCGATTGGATCCATCTTGAGCTCGTAAGCGATGTGATCCATCAGCGATTCGATGCCGAAGATGCCTTGCGGATAAGCCGGGCCGCGGAAATTCGCCGACACGGCCATGTTGGTCAGGACCGGATAGACCAGCTTCTCGACGTTCGGGCATTGATACAGCTCCACGCCTGCAATGTCGCCGGAGCTTTTGCGATACGGCCCCATGCCGCTATAACCACGGAACTGGATGGCGGTCAGCGTCCCGTCGCGCTTCACACCAACCTTGTAATACTGCTTGGTCGGCCAGCGGCCGTGCACCGCCACGTAGTCTTCCTTGCGCGTGAACTCCAGCTTCACCGGCGCGCCGGCTTTCTTTGCCAGCATCGCGGCCATGAGGTCGAAATCGTGGCACTGGTTCTTGTTGCCGAAGCCGCCGCCCATATATTTGCAAACTACCCGCACGTTTTCGAGCGGCAGCTTCAAATCGTGTGCGATCTCGATGCGGCAATTCGAAATTCCCTGTGTAGACGCATAGACCGTCAGCTTGTCGCCTTCCCATTGGGCAAGGCTGACGCGAATTTCAAGCTGTGCATTGTTGAGATGAACCGAAGTGTAGTGGTCTTCAAAGACCTGATCGGCTTCGCTCAAACCCTTCTCAACGTTGCCATGGCTGTAAGCTTCCGGCTGATGCTCGCCCTTGTTGTTCTGCGAAAGATTGCCGCCGGGCTGAATCTCGACCGCGCCCGGTTTCAACGCTTCTTCCGGATCAAGGACGAACGGAAGCGTTTCGTAATCGACGTCGATCAATCGGATCGCGTCTTCGGCCACATGCCGGTCAACCGCGGCAACCGCCGCCACGGCATCGCCCGCGAAGCGAACAGGATTATTGAATAGATAGCGTTTATTCTTGGTGTCGCCGCTGCCCCAGATCACATCGCAATTCTCGTGCGTCAACACGGCCTTCACACCGGGCAGCGCCAGCGCTTTCGATGCATCAATGCGACGGATGCGCGCGTGTGGATGCGGGCTGCGGAGAACACGTGCGTAGAGCATATCAGGCAGATGGAGATCGCCGGTGTAAGTCGCTTTGCCGGTGACGCGTTGCAGCGCATCCACGCGCGACGCAGGATGGCCCACCGTCTTCAGCGCGTTCATGCTGTCCTCCCAGGCCCAGAAGCGGATGGCGCCGAGGCGGAAGACGCCGCCAGCACGGATTCCACGTAGCGATTGTAGTTCGAGCAGCGGCAGATGTTACCAGTCATCGCGGCGCGAACCTCGTCGGCCGTCGGATGCGGATTGTGATCGAGCAGCGCTTTGGCGCTCATCAACTGCCCGGACGTGCAATAACCACACTGGGGTCCATCGTGCTCGATAAAAGCTTCCTGCAGCGGATGCAGGTGCTCATTGTGCGCCAGGCCTTCCACGGTCTGCACCGTGCGGCCATTAGCCCAGACCGCGAGCTGGCTGCACGAGTAAACGGGCTTGCCATCCAGCAGCACGGTACAAGCGCCGCATTCACCGCGATCGCAACCGATCTTGGTGCCGGTGAGGCCCAAATGATCGCGCAACACTTCCACCAGCGTCCAGCGGTCCTCCACTTCAGTGCGATGTTCTATTCCGTTGACCACCAGCTTAATGGAAGTGCGCGGTGTCGCAGGAGCAGCTTCTTGCGCGGACAGCTCTTGAACTGCGAGGGGCACACTGGTGGCCACCACCAGCCCAGCGCCCGTGGTCTCCACGAATTCCCGGCGTGAGATCTTGCTCATTTCGCCTCCTGGTGAGATTACACTCCCTATATTATGTCTCGCGGCGGGCTTCCATGATTCTCTGGAACGATCGCCCGCGCAGTTCGTCGATGGTGAGCCCGGATGCCGCGGCTTCCTGTTCGGTGAATGCGCCGCAATTGACGCCACGCAGCAAGAAGTTGAGCAAGCCCTGGCCGGTAGCTGCATCGTCAAAGACATCGCCCACCAGAGTGGCTTGGGCCGCCTTGTCGACAAAATTTCTCAGACGAGTCGCCGCCGGTTCCAGGCTCTTCAAGAAAAATGCATAGACCGCAGCATAGCGCGTTGGAAGCTGGCCGGGATGCAGATCCCAGCCCTGATAGTAACCATGCGCAAGCGAGCGCTGCACCAAATCGAAATGATGACGCATGGCCCGATGGACGATGGCGCGATTTTCGGCCTGCTGTCGCTCGTTCGCGGGGGTTCGGTGCCGGGGAATCGGCAGGATCGTGCTTGGACCATCGGAAAGAAACACGCCGCGATCGGCGGCGCTGACCTGCATGACGTGACGCGCAAAGTCGCACGCCGGGTGGTCCAAGCGCTGTTCGGCCGCCGCGATGTTGCAACTGGCCGAGTAATCATACGGCCCGAAATGCAGCCCTCGGCAGCGCCCCCGCGCGGCTTCGAGCAGCCTTGGAATGCCAAACGATCCGGAGGAATCGATAATGGCCTGCGGCGTTTCGATCATCAACTCGATCCTGATGACATCTGATTTGAGACCGTGGCGGGCCTCCGCCTTTTCGAGCAGGCTGACAAGATCACTCACCTGCTCCGGCACCGTGATCTTCGGGAGCGTGACCGCGAAATTATCGGGAAGCCGGCCGGACTCTTCAAGAAGTGCGTTCAAAAAAAGATCCAGCGTCCGGGCTGAGCGCGCGCGCAGCGCTTCGGTGAACGGCTTAATGCGAATTCCGATGAACGGCGGAAAGCCCGGGTTCCCTGCCCCACGTGCCACCAACTGTGCGGTTGAAACCGCGTGCCCGTCTTCCTCCGCCTCGGACCGATAGCCATAGCCGTCTTCGAAATCGATTCGAAAGTCTTCCACCGGCTCACGTTCCAGCTTGGCGACGGTGCGTTCGAAGACTGAATGGGCAAGTTCGCCCGGCAAACCCAGGCATTGAGCGAATGAAGACGCGTCCGGAGTGTAGTTACGAATGAGGTCTAACGCGAGCGTTCCCAATCGCGCAGGCGTCTCGGCTTTGAAGAGCTGCGCGCCGCCATAGACAACGTGAATTGGCTGGCGATCCGATGAGTTTAGAACCACCGGGTCATGAGCACTTTTTGCTCGGTGTAAAACATGATTGCGTCTTTGCCGTGGGCGTGCAAATCGCCAAAGAACGAATTCTTCCAGCCCGCGAACGGGAAGAAAGCCATGGGTGCGGCCACGCCGACGTTGATCCCCACCATGCCGGCTTCCACGCGCGCCGAATAATCGCGCGCCGCTTTTCCGTTGCCGGTAAAAATCGAAGTCGCGTTTCCAAAAGGCGAACGGTTGACCAGTTCTATGGCTTCTTCGAGAGTCTTCACGCGAATCACGGAAAGCACTGGTCCGAAGATTTCGTCCTTTGCGATGGTCATTTCCGGCTTGACGCCGTCAAAGATGGTTGGCCCCAGGAAAAAGCCGTCGCCTTTGGGAGCCGAAGCACGGCCATCCAGTAGCGGCTTCGCTCCTTCCGCCACACCCTTCTCTATGTAGCCGGACACACGTTCTTTGTGTTCCTTGGTGACAAGCGGCCCCATGCCGACGCCTTCTTCGATGCCATCGCCCACGCGCATCGCATTCACTTTTTCCACCAGAAGCTTTAGCAGAGGCTCCGCAACATCACCCACCGGAACCAGCACGCTACCAGCCAGGCAGCGTTCGCCCGCGGCGCCAAACGCCGAGCTGATGATGTTTTCCACGGTCTTGGGCAGATTCGCATCGGGCATCACCACCAGATGATTTTTCGCGCCGCCCAGCGCCTGCACGCGCTTTCCTTCGGCGGCGGCGGTCTTGTAAATGTACTTGGCCACGGGCGTGGATCCGACGAATGAAATCGCGCGCACCAGCGGATGCTGCAGCAGCGCGTCCACCGCCACTTTATCGCCATGGATCAAATTGAAAACACCGGCGGGCAATCCAGCTTCGTGCAGCAACTTGGCCGCCAGGGTGGGTGTCATCGGCACTTTTTCAGACGGCTTCAAGATGAACGCGTTGCCCGCGGCAATGGCGAAGGGCCACATCCACATGGGCACCATGGACGGAAAATTGAACGGAGTGATCCCGGCGCAGACGCCCAGGGGCTGCCGGATGGTGTGGCTATCGATGCCGCTGGATATGTCGTTCAGCGAATCGCCCATCATCAGGCTGGGCATGCCGCACGCCACTTCCACCATCTGGATGGAGCGGCGAACTTCGGCGCGCGAATCGTCGATGGTCTTTCCGTTTTCGGTGGTGAGGGTGGACGCCAGCTCGTTGTGGTGTTTTTCGAGCAGCATCTTGTAGCGATAGAGGGGCTGCATCCGATCGACCACCGGTACGTCGCGCCACTTCAGATACGCGGCATGCGCTGCCTTCACCGTGCGATCCACGTCCTCCACCGTGGCGTAGGCCACTTGCGCGATTTCAGCGCCTGTTGCCGGATTCGTGACGGGCATGAGCTTGCGGCTTCCGGCGCTCTCCCACTGGCCGTTGATGTAAAACGAGACCGTTTCTACAGAAGGTTGGCTTGCGATCATTTTTGTTCTCTCCCTAGCTTACCGCCATCCCTTACGGGGTCGCGACGGCGGAGTGGTCTGAGCGGATGGCCACTGCTAAGTCGTTCATCCGGGGACGCATCAGGGGGTATTTTTTGTGCGCGGTGGTGCATTTTCTCAGGAAATTCGGCGCTTTTATGGCGAAGGTGGCAGTAGCGGCGGTAGGAGGCATTCGTTTCCAGTGTATGCGGGGTGTCAAGGGAATCGGGGTGGTGCGAGGGGGAAATGGAAGATTCGATTCGGGGAAATATGTGTGATCGCGGCGGTATCGGATTCAGTGGGACGCAATAGGCTGCTCAGGGTTCTTTTTCCAGGAGGACGAACGCCTCAGCGGGATTTGCGAGCCCCCGAAACGTTTTGTTTTCGCGCAATAAGAGGCGTTTCCAGCGATTCGGATGGTGTGGCGTCGCCAGTGACAGCGACTTGGAAGCAAGTCACAGCTTGTTGAAGGGGGCTTAGCACTCTCCGAGATCTGCAAGCTAACTATGACAGACTAGGGACACGAGCGACGACTCAAAGAGCCGGAAACGGTCGGTAAACGGCACGACGCTATCGAGGGTGTATTAGGCGCGCTGTCAGCTGCAACATGACAATCACCACTTGTCACAAAGAAAGTCGATGTTGATTGGCTTCTGCCGTAAGACGGCTCTGTCGAAGTAGCTCCAACCGCGCGGAATGGGCACACGCCTTTTTGTTGCCCAAAGTCGTATGCTGTCTGTAACGATGGATACCGAGACCAAAAGCGAAGTGCCTGAAAGGATCGGCAGAAAATACCCACACGCCCCAATAACAGAGGCGATCATAGAGCTTCGTGTCAAGCCGTCACGTGACGTGGACATTCTGGAGTGTAGAACTGCCTTTGACAGCGTCCGGAGTCAATTCACTGACGCAAAGGAACTTAGGATGATGCACGCTGAGTTCATGGGTGGTCAGCATGTTGGAGCGCACGCGACGCAGAGTGCCATTGGCTATGTTCTGCGGAGTGAGGAGTTCAGGCAGGTCATAACCGCATCGCCTGATAAATTCTCCTTCAGCCAACTGCCGCCCTATGACAGTTGGGAAGTGTTTTGCCCAGCCGTTCGACGGATGTGGGATTTGTACGTTGCCAAAATAAGTCCTGAGAAGGTTATTCGTGTCGCAACTCGGTTCGTAAACCGCATCGAAATCCCATTGCCAGTGACAGATCTTGGGGAGTACTTTCGGACAGCCCCGCTCATTTCTCCCAAAATGTCCCAAGAGCTCTCTGGAGCATTCATGCAACTTCAGCTTCCCCAAAAGGACATAGATTGCACGGTGCTTCTAACTGAAGCTTTGTTGGGCGCCGGAGATAGCACAGTCGCGTTCGTGCTCGACATTGACATATTTGATGAATCACGAGAGTTCCCCGTCAATAATGTAATATGGGAGAGGTTGAACCAATTCCGCCGGCGAAAGAACGAGATTTTTGAGGCGTGCATTACTGACCGCGTGAGAGACCTGATTTCCTAAGGAGATTTAATGGCAACAGTCCAACAAAGATCGTCATCTGGCCCGCTTGCTTCGGCAATGATGGTCATCTATGAGGTCACTCGAGGCCAAAGCGACACATCCGGACTTCTCACTGGACGAATGTACCAGGCCTATGATCACTTGATGCTGCTTCATTCCTCGGCCTTTAGTGTCGTGTCACACTACTCTCCTTTCCTTCCAAAGCGTACCTTTGAGATTACGCCTCGCTACCGGTTCTCAGGTCAGATGCCATCCCTTGAGTTTCACCTCGATGATTAACCACTAAGCCGCATGCCGGAAATCTGCTGGTCCGAGGTCCTCGGCTCAGAGCTGAATCAGGGCGATTTTCTGCCAAATATTCAGGTCCCCATGTTTCAAACCCCGTTTCTGCAAGGCCAACCAGAAATTGGCGCGGAAGCTGAACGGCCAACCGAAATACAAGTAAAGGATGTCATCGTCGTGAGCCACACGTGCGATCTTGTTCAAGAGAAGATCCGTTTCGTTGCTCTCTGCCCGGTGGAGACGGTTGAAGCACTTGAGAAGCAGCAACCTGCGATGGCCAAGCGTTGGAAAGAGGTGAAGAAGGGTCGTCACGAAGGTCTTCACATGTTGGCCCCGTACAATGCGGCCCACGATTACAATAAGGCGTTAATTGTTGACTTCCGTGAAATCATAAGCCTCCCACGCGGATATGTTGAAGGACACGCCCACGATTGTGGAGGGCGTTACCGGCTCA
Source organism: Bryobacteraceae bacterium (assembly GCA_049518655.1). GTDB lineage: Bacteria > Acidobacteriota > Terriglobia > Bryobacterales > Bryobacteraceae > Palsa-89. Next base: position 25,054 of record JBEKRO010000020.1, read on the forward strand.
GATCCCCTTTTCTTGAGCATTTCTCGCAGGCGTTCGGAAGATTTTATATGCGGGTCGCGTTGCCCGACTTCGTCACTTTGCCATGAGGAGCCTTGTACGCGCGGTACGGCCCACCATGTTTCCGTAGGCAACCACGTGGCAAGCCTTACTTCAAACGACCAGTTTGCGCATCTACTGCGGTCGCGGTCCCCGCTGAAACAGCTCCAGATACAGATTATTCCGATCGCGCAGCATGCAAAACTTCGACGTTCCGTTCAACACCGGCTCCCCATTCTTCGAGATCACTTCCAACCCCACCGCCTTCAGCGCTTTGACCGTGGCGTCGATGTCGCGCACGCCTACCTGTAGGATCGCGGTACCTGGGTCCTGAATATGCGTGTGCAGCGGCTTGCGATCGATATCCTTGAATTCCATGAACGCCATCATGACGGAGGTGCCCGGAATCATCGCCGAGCTTCTGCGAAACTGAGCGCCGGGAGTGCCGGCCGTGTCCATCATCAGCTTGGCGCCATCCCAAGCCGTGGGCGGCAGCGTTTGAAATCCCAGGACGTCGCGATAGATGTGCAGGGTCTGATCCAAATCGGCAACGATGATCTCAAATGCGCCGCCGATGATGTTGCTCGAAGCGGGCGCCGTGGAGGCAGGCGCCGGATCGCGCTGTGAAATTTCGATGAAAAAGCCGTCGGGATCCTGCACGAAAACCACTCGTCCCCGGCCGCCGTTCGCACCCTGGATGGTCGCTGGCTCGCCGCCTTTGCTGTTGATATGCGCGTGCGCCTCTTTGAGTCTGGCCATTAGCGGATCAATATCGCGCACGGTAAGGATCAAGCTGGCTGCGCCCGGGTCCTGGAAACGCGGATGCACGGCCTTGCGGTCAATGTCTTTGTAGTCGATTAGCTCCACGCCCAGTTTCGATCCAGGAATATGCAGGATCGCTGGCCTGGATTGCGCGCCGGGCGTATTGCCCATATCGATGATCCATGGAGTGCTGTCGAAGGCGCGCGGCGGGTTGGGCATTTCGAGGCCCAGAACGTCGCGATAAAATGCCACCGACCTTTCGACATTTTCGACGATATGGCTGAAGCCTCCGACGCCGACGACGTCGCCGGGAGGGGCCGGCGTTTGGGCGAAGATGCCGGTGATCGCTGACGTAATCACGAACATCGCCGCGGCACGGGTGGCTAACATTTCCGCTATGATACACTGCGCGAGATCCTATGCGCTTATGCTTCTTCATTTTTCTTGCCGTCACAGCATCCGCCGCGGGTCCCGACGGCGCTGCAATTTTTGAGAATCATTGCGCTACTTGCCATCAGACGGAGGCTGGCTCCCGGATACCCACTCGCACCGAGTTGCGCAGCCTGACGCCGGAGCAAGTGATGACCGCATTGCTGCGTGGCAAAATGACGATCCAAGGCTCCGTGCTCGCCACCAGCGAAATTCGCGCCGTCGCGGTCTCTGTTACCGGCAAAGACTTTTCGGCTGTGGCCGTGGATCCCGCCGCGGGCCGCTGCGCCGGCAATTCCAAGACTTTTTCTCCAGGAACTGGCGATTGGAATGGATGGGGCGCTGGTATCTCCAACGCGCGCTATCAAGCAAAACCCGGCTTCAAAGCAGAAGACGCGCCCCGGCTCAAGCTCAAATGGGCTTTTGGATTTCCCGATGACACCCAGGCAGCCGGACAACCGGTGATCGTGGGTGGCCGCATCTTCGTTGGAAGCAATGGCGGCACGGTGTACTCGCTCGACGCTTCCACGGGCTGCGTCTACTGGACGTACGATGCAGGTGGCATTGTCCGCTCCGCCATCAGTATTGTCCGGTCGCCCAAGTCCGGCCGCTGGATCGCCTATTTTGGCGACTATCACGCTTCGGCGCACGCTGTGGACGCCGAAACCGGCCAGCCGCTGTGGAAGGTGAAGATCGACGAACATCCGGCGGCGCGCATCACCGGCTCGCCTACGTATTACAAGGATAGGTTGTACGTTCCCGTTTCTTCGTCGGAAGAATTGGACGGCGGCTCGGCGCAATATGAATGCTGCACATTTCGCGGCAGCTTGACGGCGCTGGATGCCGCGAGCGGCCAGAGGATCTGGAAAACCTACTCGATTCCGGATCCGCCGAAGTCCTACAAGACCAACTCCGCGGGCACCAAGCTCTACGGTCCTGCCGGCGCGGGCATCTGGAATTCGCCGACCATCGATGAGAAGCGCAAACGAGTCTACGTGGGTACCGGCAATTCTTACACCGGCGTAACCATTCCGACCAGCGACTCGATTCTGGCGTTTGATCTGGCAAGCGGAAGTTTGCTTTGGTCGTCGCAAGCCACGCCCGGCGACGACTGGGTGCCTGGCTGCCCGAAAGGCGTGAATTGTCCGGACAATCCGGGAGAAGATACCGATTTCGGCAGTTCCTCTATTCTGCGATCGCTGGGCGGCGGCAAACAGATTTTGATCGCGACCCAAAAGTCGGGCGTCGTTTACGGCATCGACGTGGATCAGCGCGGCAAGGTCCTATGGAAGACGCGCATTGGAGCGGGCGGCGCGCAAGGCGGCATTCAATGGGGCGCGGCGTTGGACGATCACACGATTTACGCGGCGGTATCGGACGTGAATCAGCGCGAAAAAGGCACTCCAGGCATGTATGCGATCAAGATCGAAACTGGCGAAAAGCTTTGGAGCACGCCAGCGCCCAACGGAGCGGGCAATAAGGCGCAGTTGTCGGCAGTCTCGGCCATGCCCGGCATCGCTTTTTCAGGATCCTGGGGAGGTCACCTGCGAGCGTACTCCACAAAGACCGGCGAGATTGTCTGGGATTACGATGCCATGCACGATTTCGAAACGGTGAACCACGTGCCGGCTCAAGGCGGATCGTTCAATGGGGGCGGGCCGGCCATCGCCAACGGTATGGTGATCACAACTTGCGGCTACGGATTTGTGGGAGGAAAACCGGGGAACGTACTGCTGGCATTCTCGGTGGACGGCAAATAATAAAGGTAAGTTCTGAAAACGCCCCCAGGAGCGTCACCTAGACAGCATGCCGCGCCCAGCGCAGCCAACCTCACTGTACCGTCGCGTCGCCGCTCTGACTGAAGAGATATTCGGCCATTGGTCGCGGGACAACATCCCACGGCTGGCCGCGTCCTTGGCCTACTACACGATCCTCTCGTCGGCTCCGCTGCTCGTCATCTCGATTGCCGTGGCCGACCATGTATTCGGGCAACAAGCCGTACAAGGCCAGCTCGCCTGGGAAATTCAAACCTTGGTGGGAGGAGACGCCGCGCAGGCCATTCAAGCAGTGGTTCGCGACGCCCATCGACCGGCTGTTGGGCTCACCGCAGCTGTTCTGAGCATTCTCACGCTCATCGTTGGGGCATCTTCGGTGGTGGTGGAGCTGCACGACGCACTGAACCTGATTTGGGGGGTGGCTGAATCCGACCCCGGCGCCTGGCTCGGGAATATTCTTAGCTTGATCAAACAGCGATTCTATTCGGCGTTGGTGGTGATCGCGGCCGGATGCCTGCTACTGATCTCGCTGCTCGTCAGCGCTTCCATCGCGACCATCGGAAAATTCTTCCAGCCGCTGTTGCCCACCTCGGAATGGGTGTTGCACCTGGCCGCGTTTACCGCGTCCTTCGTCGTGATCACGCTGCTTTTCGGAGCCATTTACAAACTGCTCCCCGACGTCCGTTTGCGATGGAACGACGTAGTGATTGGGGCGTCGGTCACGTCACTCCTATTCACAATAGGTAAGCAACTGCTGGCCGTCTACCTGGGGCGGGTGGGATTTGAATCCATTTATGGAGCGGCCGGGACGGTGGTCATATTCCTGGTGTGGGTCTATTATTCGGCGCAACTTTTCTTTCTGGGGGCGGAATTCACAAAAGTGTACACGCGCAGCTACGGTTCCCATAGCGGCGGACCACTCACTCCGCCACGCGCAAAAATTCCTCCGGCTAAGATCAACAATGAAGCGGTGTGACCATCGTAACTGCGCGCGTAACGAAAACAACAAGTAGGGGTCCAATATAGGTGCGGTGTTTGCTGCGGCTATTCATGAGGGGTTGGTGTGTCCTGGCATTGACGTTCAGTTTCCAGTCTTCCTTCCAGGCATTGGCGCAGACTTCGGCTTTCGAAGGAAGGCCCATCGTTGATATTCAATTTCCCAATGGCCAGCCCCTGGACCCCGCCGACCTGGCACGCCTTCAGCCGCTCAAAAAAGGTCAGGCGTTGCACTCCGACGATGTAGCACGCGCCATTGATGGACTATTTGCCACGGGACGTTTCGACGACATCGTGGTGGAAGCCGAGTCTTCGGGTGAGGGCGTGATCGTCCGCTTCGTGACTCAGAACGCTCGCTTCCTGGGCGGCATCACGGTGGAAGGTAAAGTCATGGAGTCGCCCAACCGGGCCCAAGTGGACAGTGCGGCGCAGCTTTCGCTGGGCGCTCCGTTTCAGGACGACGACGTTACCCAAGCCGTGGATCGCATCCATCGCCTGCTGCAGGCCAACGGATTCTATGAGGCGCAGGTAACACCCACGGTGGAGCGTGGCGATGACGCGCAGCAAGTCTTTCTCACTTTTCGGATCCATGAAGGCAAGCGAGCCAAGTACGATACGCCCGAGATTACGGGGGTGACCAAACTGCCGGACGCCACCATTTTGCGCGCCACGGGCTGGCGCTTGCCAATCATCCATTGGTGGAGGCACGTCACCAGCTCGCACACCCGGAGCGGCGTGCAAGGCGTTTTGAAGAAATATGGCGACAAGGACCGCCTGATGGCGCGCGTGGAGTTGAAAAAGCTGGATTACGACGCGGATCGCCGCCGCGTGCATCCCGATCTCGATATCGATGCCGGTCCGACAGTGAAAGTGACGGCGGTGGAAACCAAGGTTTCGCGCCGCGTGCTGAAGAGGTATGTTCCGGTGTTTCAGGAACGAGCCGTGGACGACGATCTTCTGGAAACCGGCAGGCGTAATCTGCAGGAATATTTTCAGAGCCAGGGCTTTTACGACGTGAGCGTCGATTTCAAGGTTCAACCCGTCCACGACGACCAGCAGTCCGTGGAGTACGCCATTTCCCGGGGTATGCGCTACAAGCTGGTACGCGTATCCATCTCCGGCAATCACTATTTCGACAAGGATTCCATCCGTGAACGGATGTTCATGCAACCGGCGGGCTTCCTGATTCTTCGTCACGGGCGCTATAGCGAAGCTTTCCGCCGCAGGGATGAGCTGAGCATCACCAATCTATATACGTCGAATGGTTTTCGCGATGCCAGGGTTACCTCCGAAGTGACCCGCGATGAGGGAGGCCACCCGGGAAGCATCGGGGTGACGATGCATGTGGAAGAAGGACAGCAATGGGTGGTTGATGATCTGGCCATCCACGGCAATACTGAATTCAAAACGGCAGACCTCCCGAGTCTTGCCTCTTCCACCGGACAGCCTTTCTCCGAAGTAAATATCGCGAACGATCGCGAAACAGTGCTCACCTATTACTACACTCGCGGCTTTCCTAAAGTGACCTTTAACGCTTCCTGGCGCATCTTGGAGCCAGGGCACGTCGGCGTGGTTTACAACATTGTGGAAGGCGACCGCGAGTATGTTCGCGACGTGCTGACATCCGGCATCAGGACCACGCGGCAACGCCTGGTGGACCGCGCCATCACGCTGAAGCCGGGCGATCCGCTGTCGCCCACCGCGCAAACCAACATCCAAAAGGCGCTCTACGATCTGGGCGTCTTCGCCAACGTGGATACGGCGATTGAAAATCCGGACGGCGACACGGACCACAAGTACGTGCTGTATCACTTTGACGAGGCTAATCGCTATACTTTCTCTCTTGGGTTTGGGGCGCAGCTGGCGCAATTTGGAACGCCCAACACCACCAGTCTCGCCGCGCCGGGAGGAACCACCGGTGTCAGTCCCGAAGGATCGGTCACCGTGAGCCGCCTGAATTTCTTAGGATTGGGTCACACCGTGAGCCTGCAAGGCGTGTACTCCTCCATCGAGAAGCGCGGTTCATTTACCTATATGCAACCGAACTTGTTTGGCGTCGAAGGACAAAACCTGACCTACTCGCTGCTTTACGACTACACGCTGAACGTTCGGACTTTTGCCGCCCGGCGCGAAGAGGCCTCGGTCCAGTTCTCAAAGAAATTTTCGAAATCATTTACGGGAATGTTTCAGGCTTCTTTCCGGCGAGACAGCGTCAGCGACATCGTCATCCCTGTTCTGCTGGTATCGCAGTTCTTGCAGTCCGTCCGCATCGGCATGCTCTCCGCCAATTTCGTTCAGGACCGGCGCGATAATCCCGCCAATCCGCATCACGGCATGTACAACACGGCCAGCTTCGGATTGAGCGGCAGGTTTTTCGGATCGCAACGCAGCTTCGGCCGCGCGCTTTTGCGGAACGCGACGTATTATCCGATCGGAAAGAATTGGGTGCTCGCCCGGCAGACACAATTTGGAGTAATTGTGCCGTTCGCCCCGCCGGCCGGCATCGACGCTGAAGAATCCGTCCCGCTTCCGGAGCGCTTCTATGCTGGGGGTGCGGATTCGTTGCGCGCCTTCCCCTTCAACCAGGCCGGTCCGCGCGACATTGGCGCGTCGCTGGTGCCCGGCGGTCCCACGTCCGAAGCCACGGGCTTTCCCTTAGGCGGCAACGCTCTGTTCGTCAATAACATCGAGCTGCGCTTTCCGTTCATCGGTCCAAATATCCAGGGTGTACTTTTCCACGACATGGGCAACGTCTATCAAAGCTTGAGCGCCCTGTCGTTTCGTTTCCATCAAAACAACCCGCAGGATTTCAACTATATGGTGCAAGCTGTGGGGTTTGGAATTCGCTATCGCACTCCAGTGGGACCGGTCCGCGCGGATTTCGCCTACAGTATCAATCCGCCGTCTTACGTGGGATTCTCGGGAACGCCGGCTCAGATTTTGAATTGCAATCCGAATGTTCCCTCTTCGCAGTTGCCCAGCTACTGCGCGAGCACGCCCCAGAGCATCAGCCATTTCCAGTTTTTCTTTTCGATCGGGCAGACTTTCTAGCATGCGCGGCTTGCTCTCACTGATCGGCTTTTCGGCGCTTCTTTCAGCCGCGGTAGTTCTGGATCGCATCGCAGTGATTGCCGGTAACCATGTGATCAAGGCCAGCGACATCGATCGGGACATCCGGCTCACGGACTTTCTCAATCGAGCGCAGCTCAACTTCAATGCAAGCGCAAAACGGGAATCCGCTGAGCGGCTGATCGCGCAGCAGATCATTCGCGACGAAATCGTAAGCGGTGGCTATCGCCGGCCGCCCGAATCGGAAGCCGCTCAATTGGAAGCGCAACTGCTTCGAGATCGTTTCGGCGGTTCGCAGGAAAGGCTTCGTCAAGACCTCGAGCGCTATCGGCTGACGCAGGCCGAACTGCGCGAGCAACTGTTGTGGCAGATCACCGTGTTGCAGTTTATCAACCAGCGCTTTCAGGGCGGCATCGTGGTGACGGACGAAGATGCCCGGAGCTACTACGATCAACACACGGCCGACCTCAAGCGCGAGTACCCCAAAGACAGCAGCTTCGATGCGCTAGAGCCGAAGATCCGAAGCTCTCTGGAAGGCGAGCGTATCAATCAAAGTTTCAATGAATGGCTGGACCAGGCTCGCAAGAGTGAACGGGTGGAGTTCAAGCAGGGAGCGTTCGCCGAGAAAGGCGTGCAATGACCCGGCCCATCCGAATCCTTCGCAATACCGCGATCGCGCTAGCCGCACTGATGGTAGTGCTAGCAATCGCGTGCGTCTTGGTCGTGCAGTCTTCGTGGTTCCAGAACTATGTCAAGCAGACCATCGTTACTTCCACCGAAGACAGCACAGGTGGCAAAGCCGAGATCGGAACTTTTCACTTCGAGTGGAGGCAACTGAGTGCGGTTGTGACGGATTTCGTGATTCACGGCACTGAGCCGGCCGGTGCTGCCCCCATGGTTCGCGTGGCGCGAGTTCAGTTGAATCTCCGCCTTCTTACCAGCCTTCATCATCTGTGGGACATCACTTACCTGGGCCTGGATCGGCTACAGGCCAATGTAATTGTCTATCCCGACGGCCATACCAATATTCCATCGCCGCGCCGGAAATCGAACAACTCGCCGCTCGAAACGGTGGTGGATCTGGCGATCGGGCGTTTTGACCTTACGAATGGCGTGATCACTTTCGCAGCCCAAAAGCACGAGCTGAACGTCCGTGCTAACAACTTGCTCGCGCAGTTTTCCTACAACATTCTCAGCCGTGAGTATCGGGGAAATGTTTCGCTGCAGCCCATCTATGTTGTTGCAGGACGAAATACGCCGGTGAATTTCACGGTGAACCTGCCGCTGGTCCTCGCACGCGATCGAATCGACGTGCACGATGCAAGCATCGCTTCGTCCACGTCCGCTATCACACTGAACGCGTCGATTGAAGACCTCAAGAATCCGAAATTGTCGGCACATGCCGCCGGACATGTCGCACTCGCAGATCTGTCGATAAAGGCGGCGAAATCTCCGCCGGCGATCGATTTGGATGCGAACGCAAATATGGCTAACGGCGCCATTGAAGTCACGAGACTACGCATGTCACTCGGGCGTTCGAATGTCGAAGCCTCGGGCCGCTTGAACGGAGGGCTCAATTTCCAGAGCCGTCTGGCATTGAGTGAATTGGGAAGTCTGCTGAATCAGCCGTCTCTACCCAACGACATTGCGAATTTAAGCGGGACCGCTACGCTGGATTCGCAAAACTCTTATAGGGTTCGCGGCAATTTGAAGGATTTCGACTTGCAGGCTCTGTCCTACCACGGCGTCTTATCCGGGCCAATCGACATCGCGGGAAACCTGAGCGCCGGCCTCCGCAGTTTGACGGCGCAAGGCAGGCTTTCCATTCGGCCCAGTTCGAATGGCATTCCGCTATCGGGGAACCTGACCGCGGAATATTCGGGCGCCAGGGACGACGTCTCTATTCAAAAGTCCCTTCTCACGCTGCCGCATTCCAGGCTCAGCGTGGATGGTTCCATCGGGAGGCAATTGAATGTCGCGATCACCACTACCAATCTGGACGATCTGTTCGGCGCAGTGCCGCAGGATTCCCGGCCTGCTGTCCAGCTTCACGGCGGCGAAGCAAGCTTCACGGGCAAGGTCACAGGCAGCCTGACGGCGCCGCATGTTTCCGGGCACTTGACGGCCAACCGCTTCAGCGTGGCAGGTCGCCAATTCGACAGCTTCAACGCCGATGCTTCCGCAACGAAACAGAATGTCGCGATCGAGAATGGCAATCTTGCCAGGAACACGATGCAAGCTCGCTTCTCCGGAACACTGGGTCTGCAAGATTGGAAGCCGCTCCCGAGCGCGCCGCTTGCGATCAATGCGTCTATCCAGAATGGCGATTTGGCGGATCTGCTTGCGCTGGCCGGTCAGCCAAGCGGCAATTATTCTGGACAACTCAGCGCCAATGTCAGCGTGAACGGCACACTCGGTAATCCTCGCGGCGCTGGTTCGCTCATTGTGACCAATGGCATAGTTCAGGGTCAGCCGTTCGATCGAGCGGAGGCGCAAGTAAACCTGACGGACCAGTTAGTCACCATTCCGAGTGCGTTTGTGCAACTGGGCCCCGCGCGTTTGAATCTCACAGGGCGATTCCAGCACCCGCGCGATAGCTTCACCGTGGGCCAACTCGAGGCCGATCTTCAAAGCGACCAGATCAACTTGGCGCAAGTCAATGAACTGCAGAAGCAACGTCCGAACACCGCGGGCATAATCCAGCTCCACGCGAGCATTGCTGGCAATCTGTCGGGAGAGTTTCAACTCACGAATATCAACGGAAATGCGTCCGTGCGTGGACTTCAATCGGAGGGCCAGAACTACGGCGATCTCACAGTGAACGCCACCACCAGCGGCCAGTCCGTGAATTACAACCTCACTTCGAACTTCGCAGGATCGAACATACACATCGACGGAAGCACTCAACTCACGCGCGAATACCCCACCATGGCTCGCGCCAACATCGGGAATCTGCCGGTTCAACGGATGCTCGCGGTGGCCGATCACACCGATATCCCGATCAAAGGGCTGCTTTCTGGAACCGCGAACTTCAACGGAACCATCGACAATCCGCAAGGCAGTGCGGACTTGACTCTCACGAACGCGAGCATCTACGACGACACCGTGGATCGCGTTCACTTTACTGCGCAATACGATCATCCAGCGAACAAGCGAGAACCGGGCAAGCTCCAATTTCGCTTGGATAATACCAACATCGATCTGGCGCGCGCCAAAACACTTACCGAGAAAATGCCCGGGCTGGCCGGAACATTGCAACTCAACGCATCCGGCGCCGCCGAGATTCGTTCTACCGATCCGCGAATCCTGCTCCGGGATCTGAGCGGCAATCTCAAGACCACCGGCCTTGCAGTGAGCGGCAGAAGCCTCGGCGAGTTCACCCTTGGCGTCAAGACAGCGGGCGGCCGAACGAACTTCACGCTCAATTCCGGCATTGCTGGAGCGATGATCGAAGGCCGCGGCAGTGTACAACTGGCTAATGACTACCCCACGGACGCTCAAGTGACTTTTAAGAACATCACCTGGGCCGGGGTTGGGCCTCTTTTGGGATACAACCTGGGCGAAGGCCGTGGCTTTCAGGCCGAGGGAGATGGGCAGGTGTCGGTGAACGGGCCACTCTTCAACACGCAACAACTGCGCGGTTCCGTTCAAGTGACGCGTCTCCAGGTGAGCGGCGCCGCTTCTGCGTTTGGCAAACCGAACAGGATGTTGTTACAGAATCAAGGACCCATCGCGGCAAGTTTGGATCGTGGAACGCTCAAGATTCAGAGCGCTCACCTCACCGGGCCACAGACCGACTTGCAGGCCACTGGTACGGTCCCTCTGAACGGGCAAGCAATGGACATCGCACTCAAGGGGAACGTGGATCTCGCGATTCTCCAGCAATTCGATCAGTCCATTACATCTTCGGGGAGCATCGTGCTGGCGGCGGGCGTGCGCGGATCGCCGCTCAATCCCCGCTTGTCCGGTCAAGTGGAGCTTCACAACGCCTCTTTCGATTACACCGGCCTATCGACCGGGGTGTGGAAAGCCAACGGCGTCATCGCCCTCAATGGAAATAGCGCGGTGATCCGCAATCTCACGGCTGAAGCCGGCGGAGGGCAGGTGGTGGTCACAGGTTCTGCGACGCTGAACGGCAGGCTCCGATTCGGCTTGCAGGCCAAAGCATCGCGAGTGCGAGTCCAGGTGCAGCAAGGCGTAGGCGTGGTGGCATCCGCCAACATGAATCTTTCGGGCACCACCGGCAACAGCTCAATTTCCGGCACGGTAACGGTTGATCAGGTTTCTTATGCCACAAAGAGCGACCTCGGCTCCTTGTTGACCTTGGCCGCTCCACCCGTGCAAACCCCTTCAGCTCCTTCACCTCTATTCGAAAATATGCGGCTCGACCTTCGCGTGCGCAGTTCGAACGCTTTGGGCGTGCAATCCTCCCTGGCGCAGAACGTGCAGCTCACCGCCGACCTTCGTATCCGCGGATCGGTGGCCCATCCGGGCGTCCTGGGGCGAGTGCTCATCACGGAGGGCCAGTTGGTGTTCTTCGGATCGACTTACACGGTGAATAGCGGGACCATTGCGTTCTATAATCCGGTCCGCATTGAACCGATACTCGATCTGAGTCTCGAAACGAAGACGCAGGGCGTGGACGTCGTGCTCAAAGTGACCGGGCCGATCGATAACATGAAATTGAGCTACACCTCCGATCCTCCTCTTCAGTTTCAGGAGATCGTCAGTCTGCTGGCCACCGGCAGCACGCCCACGTCCGACCCCACGCTGCTGGCAAATTCGCCCCAGCTTCCGGCTCAGAGCTTTCAGCAGATGGGGGAATCGGCGATTGTTGGCCGCGCGCTCGCAGATCCCGTAACGAATCAGCTCCAAAGGGTTTTCGGAGTTACTCAGCTCAAAATTAATCCGGCATTTACTTCCGGGTCGCAGCTCCCGGAAGCGCAGCTCAGCTTGCAACAACAGATTTCGAATAACATCACGTTCACTTATGTAACTGGATTGAACACCGCTAACGCCGAGACTATTCAAGCCGTATGGACATTCACGCCCCAGTGGTCGGCTCAAGCCCTGCGGGACTACAACGGAATCTTCAGCGTCACCTTGATCTATAAGAAGCAGATTCGCTGATTGCAGAGCCGCACAGGTTAAACGGTCAGGTAGTCGGGCTGGATGGGACCGGTGCTGTCGCCGAGTTTTTCGGTTGGCACGCCGGCCTTGTCCAGAACGGTCAAGAGCATATTGCTCATCGGCGTGTTGTCGGGATACATGACGTGACGCCCCGGCTTCACCTGGCCGCCGAGCTTGCCCGCCATCAACAAAGGCAGGTTCGTGTGTTCGTGCAGGTTACCATTGCCGATGCCGCCGCCATAAAGGATCAGGCTATGATCCAGCAGCGAGCCATCGCCGTCCGGAGTGTTCTGCAGTTTCTCCAGGAAATAACCAAAGAGCGATACGTGATAGGTGTCGATCTTGGCTTTCTTGGCAATCAGGGCAGGATCGTTGCGGTGATGCGACACCGCGTGGTGCTGCTCCGGCACGCCGATGTTGGGATAGGTGCGGGAGCTGAGCTCACGCGCCATGATCATGGTGAAAACGCGCGTGACGTCAGCCCGATAACCGAGCACCATCAGATCGTACATCAGCTTGGCGTGCTCTTCGAACGTATCCGGGACATCCACCGGGCGGTCCGGCAACGCCATCGGCTCCGAGGCGCCCTTCTTTTCCGTGCTCTGGATGCGCTGCTCAATCTCGCGAACCGAATCCAGGTATTCGGTCAGCTTGGTGCGGTCGCCCGGTCCAAGCGTACCTTGTAGCCGGTTCACTTCCTGCAGCACCGAATCCAGGATGCTGCCGGTCTGCTGCATCCGCGCCATACGCTGGGCAGTGCTGCCGCCATCGCCGAACAAACGCTCGAACACCAACCGGGGATGCGCCTCGGCTGGATTGGGAGTGGTGGGATTACGCCACGAAATCGTATTGACGAAGAAACAGTCGCTGGTATCGCACGCGATGGCGGTGGGCTTCTCCAGCACCAGTTCCATGGAGGGGACTTGCGAGTCCCGGCCGATCACCCGCGCGGCAAGTTGATCCGCCGTGATGCCTAGCTTCACCTCCATGCCGGGCTGAGTGCGATCCCAGGCATGAACACCGCTGAGCCAGACCGCCGAAGCGCGGGGATGATCGCCCACGCCATCGCCGAACGTGTTGGCTTGCAAGTGAGCTAAGTTGCTGACAACGAGAAGGTTTTCCCTGACCGGCGCCAGCGGCTTCAGAGTTGGAGTCAGCTCATATCCAGCGCCTACTGTCTTTGGAATCCACTGATCTTGGATAAATCCATTGGGGGTGTAGACGAATCCCAGGCGCGGTGTCGGCTTGACCGATTTGGCACTGAGTGCGGGCGCCATTGCGTCCAGGAAGGGGATCGCCAAGGTAGCACTTATCCCCCGCAGGAACGTCCGGCGGGGCAGCGCCACTTTGGTGAGAAACATCGTCTACTACCTCCTCTTTTGATCTTAACGCCTGGCCGCCGTTGTGATGGAAGGCGCCTTCGGCAGTTCCTCCTGCGATTTCCGCATCTGAAACGGCGCGCTCTTCACTACGCCTAAGACGAGCGAAGCAAAGCTGTAGTTACTTGCCGCGGCTTGACGCACAATAGCGCGAGCGGCAGGCTGGTCATAATACTGGACGTTGCGGCTGAGCCCGTACATCAGCAGTTTCTCAGCCACCGTGTCGATAAATTCTTCCGGGTGCTTGAGTAAAGCTTTCTTCAACTCCGCCACGCCGTTAAACTTTGTCCCGTCGGGAAGTACGCCCGAACCGTCGATGGACTGGCCGGCTTCGCTGTCGCGCCAGCGTCCCACCGCGTCGAAATTGTCCATGGCAAAGCCGATGGGGTCCATCCGGGCATGGCAACTGGCGCAGACTGGATTGGCCCGATGCGCCACCATCGCTTGCCGCATGGTGAGCGGCTTGCCGGTGTCGTTTGCCTCCGTCTTCAGTGCCGGAACATTCGGCGGCGGAGGTGGCGGCGGACTCGACAGGATGTTCTCCAAAATCCATTTTCCGCGCAACACCGGCGAAGTGCGGGTGGCATAAGAAGTCAGCGTCAGGATGCCGCCTTGTCCCAACAAGCCGCCGCGCGGGCTATCGGGTGGAAACGTGACGCGCCGGAAGTAGGTGCCTTCCACGTTCGAGATGCCATAGTGTTTGGCCAACCGCTCGTTGACGAAGGAATAATTCGCGGTCATGAGATCGAGCACGCTGTGATTGCCGTGCAGCAACACGCTGTCCAAAAAGAGGTCGGTTTCTCTTCGAAAAGATTCGCGCAGCGTTTCGTCGAAATCCGGGAACAGCAGTTCATCCGGCTTCTTAGCGTCGATATCGCGAATGAAAAGCCATTGTTCGGCGAAGTTGGTCACCAGCGATTCGGCCCGTGGATCCGCCAGCATACGCTGGACTTGATGTTCCAAAACGGCGGGATCTTTCAGCTTTCCTCGCGCAGCCACATTGAGCAGTTCGTCATCCGGAATGCTGCTCCAGATAAAGAACGAGAGGCGCGACGCGAGTTCCAGATCGCTCACGCGAAAGGGAGTCCCGGGCGCGGCGTTTGGAGGATCGCGTTCGATGCGGAACAGAAATTGTGGGCTCACCAACAGCCGTTCCAAAGCCTGCTCAATGCCGCGGTCGAAGCTTCCGTCCCTGTGGCCAGCGATATAGAACGGCATCAAGTCTTGCAAATCCGCATCCGTCACGGGTCTGCGATAGGCCTTCCGTTCGAGCGTGGAAAGAATCTGCTTGGCGCAAGCGGTTTCCTCGCCGGCACTGGTTGGATGACAGACGAAAATCCGATGCCGACTGGGCGTATCCGAAGCTGCTTCGCCCTTGTAGGGACCGCTGATGGTCACCATTTCGATGGCCAGTTCGGTTCCTCTGCCGCGCATGCGTGGACGGACCGTATCCTCGTCGCGGGCTTCCGTTTTCTGCACAAACGTAACGCCGATCATGCGTGGGCCGGCCTTCAACGGTACGTGAATCTCCAGCGGCTTTGGGGCCCCGCGAAAACCTCGGGGAGAAGCGCCGGGTTCGGCTTTCTCGCCGACATCCACAAGCTGCGCCCGCGCCCCGTCCACCGTGATTTCGAGTTGATCCGGCTCACGCGGCGGGCCAGCCAGTTCGATCTTGAAGACGTAGCCGCCATCCAGGGGAACGTCGGTCCGCACCCCTAGGCCGCCCCGCGTTCCAAATGGAAGCCCCTGCACATGAATATCTTGCGTATGCTCGCCCGACAGCCGGTAGGTATTCACCATCACCGGCATGGAGGGATCGCCAATCGCCAGGCGGCTGATCTTTCGGGCCGCTTCGAGATAACTTTCCATCGCGGTTGGCGACACGAACAGCAAGTCGGCGATGTTATCGAAACCGCTGCTGGCGTTGTCGGGCGGCAGAAGCAGCGAGTAATCCATCTCCTTGGGAAGCGCATCCAGGGCGAGCAGATCGCGAATGGAATTTTCGTACTCGGTCCGGCTCAAACGATGGAGCAACGGCATTTTGCCCGGTTCGATATGCTCGGCCGAGGCGCGGTCAAGGCCGTTCTCAAGCCAGGTTGCGGTGGAATTGTAGGTAGCTTCGTCCGGCCGGGGCATGCGCGCCGGTGGCATCGATTCCGTGCGCAGCATGTGGACCACCTTTTCCCAGACTTCGGCATGCTCGCCGATATGCTCCAATTCACCAGTTTCCAGGACAAATCCACCGGTTTTGAGCTTGGCGTTATGGCAGACAACGCAATATTTATTGAAAACTGCCGCCGGAGGGGAGGGAACAGGAACCGCTGTGCACGTCAGGGCTACCGAGCCCATGAAAAGAACAAGTAATGTCTTGACCACCGCTCTCTAACGCTACCTATCTGATATATTACACTGAAAACGTGGTCAGATACCTGAGCCTTTTCAGCTTGCTGGCGCTCTCTCTAGCCGGTCTGCGGGCTGCGGACCTGCGCTTAATCAATACAGTGAAGAACTCGGACGCCAAGGCGGTTCAGTCGCTGTTGCGACAACACGCCGACGTCAATGCCACCGAGGCCGATGGTTTCACGGCGTTGCATTGGGCGGCGCAGCGCGACAACCTGGAAATCGCGGAGTTACTGCTCAACGCTGGGGCGAACGTAAAAGCTGCCTCGCGCTATAACATTACGCCTCTTTCGCTGGCCTGCACCAACGGCGACGCTGCCATGATCGAGCGTTTTTTGAAGGCGGGCGGCGATGCTAACGCAACATCGGAACAAGGCCAGACCGCGCTGATGACGGCGTCGCTCACCGGCAAAGTGGATGCCGTCAAGCTGCTCTTGGTGCACGGCGCCAATGTCAACGCGAAAGAGCCCTGGAAAGGCCAGACCGCGCTGATGTGGGCGGTATCGGAAGGTAATGCCGACGCGGCCAGCATGCTGATCGAGTTCGGCGCCGAGGTCAACGCGAAATCGAACAGCGGTTTCACGCCGTTCCTGTTCGCCGTCCGTAACGGGCATATAGACGCCGCGAAGGTTTTGCTCGCGCATGGCGCGAACGTGAATGACGTCGCGCCGGATGGTACCAGCGCTTTGGGCATGGCGGTGATCAACGCCTACTACGAGTTAGCCGTGGTGCTGCTCGATCATGGCGCGAATCCGAATGCGCCCGATCCGCGCGGGTCCGTTCTGCATTCGCTCGCCTGGATGCGCCGGCCGGGATCCAGTCCCAGTGCGGGCGCGGGCGGTCCGCCCATTGGTCCGCCGGTCCCTGAAGGCAAAGTAGACAGCTTGGAATTGGCCAAAGCGCTGCTGGCGCATGGCGCGAATCCGAATGTCCGCATTGCGTGGAGAGAGATCAAGTACAACCGCGACTTCGGACAAGTGAAACTGCCTCCCGATATTCCGATTGGACGCAAATACATCAGCTATGTAGGCGCGACGCCCTTCTACATAGCCGCACAAAGTGGCGACCCAGAGTATATGCGCGTGCTCGCGGCCGGTGGCGCCGATCCGAAAATGCCGACGGTCCAGAACATCACGCCTTTGATGGCTGCCGCGGGCATCGGCTATTGGGATGGCGAGAGCCCCGGGCCGTACGCGGGTTGTCCGGAGAGCGAGCGGCTGGAGGCTGTCAAGGTGGCGATCGAACTCGGGAACGACATCAACGCTCACGCTGATTTCGGCGACTACCCCATGGAAGGTGATGGCCAGTATCTGTTGCTCAATTACCCGCTGAACATCAACAACATGCCGCCGAACGCGCTCGGCGACGTTCGCTGGTCCGGTGCTACGGCGCTGCACGGCGCGGTGGTTTCCGGGCAGATTACGATCGTGAAGTACCTGATCGATCATGGCGCGCAAGTGGACGCCAAAACCCGCCTGGGTTGGACGCCGCTGATGCTTGCGGGTGGTGTATTCGTCTCGAATACCAAAAAGGAATTTCCGGAAATAGCGGTGCTACTGCAGAAAGAAATGGCTACACGGGGGCTACGTGTGGCGGAGCCTACGAGCGCGGGGGCCCCTCCAGCCGAAGCCCGCTCGGCGAATACTCCTGAAATAGCTCATTCAAACTAAATTTGCGAGTGATTTAACCACAAGGGTCCGTTTGTCCTGCGCAATACTCCCCAGCAAGCTAGAAGACGGCCTCATGTTTTAGCCCTAGTCGCATAGTGTGTTCAACGTATCTCTGGCATACGCATGCAAACTAAGGTGCCCGGCATAACTCACGCCACAACAGCCAGATAGTTCAACTCGCTGCTTTTTATAGTCGATAAGCCCATCGGATGGCTGCGCACGTGCCCGGAAGCCATTGCACACAATGTTGGCTCAAGTCCCCAAGACACATGAACGCTTTCCGAATATTGGTAGGAAGTATCTCCGCCGCATGGTCATAATGGCCGCTCTGACGCGCTGGTCGAGCTTGGCGCAACAGCCTAACAATTACGATCTATCCCAGTCGAGTCTCGAAGACCTGATGAACATCCAGGTCACCTCTGTTTCCAAGAAAGAGCAGAAGTTGTCAAAGACCGGCGCGGCAATTTTTGTGATCACGCAGGAAGATATACGCCGCTCGGGCGCAACCAACATTCCGGATCTTCTGCGCATGGTACCCGGCGTGAACGTTGCTCAGATCGATGCATCCAATTGGGCCATCAGCATTCGGGGATTCAACGATCGTTACGCCGACAAAGTTTTAGTCCTGATTGACGGCCGAAGTGTGTACTCACCCGATTTTGGGGGCGTGGAGTGGGATGAGCAGGACGTGCCGCTCGAAGACATCGAGCGTATCGAGGTCATCCGAGGACCGGGTGGCACGGTGTGGGGAGCCAACGCGGTGAACGGCGTAATTAGCATCACGACGAAGAATGCGAAGGCCACTCCGGGTGGGCTGGTCACGGCGGGCGGCGGAACTCAGGAATCGGCTAGCGGACTGGTTCAATATGGCGGCAGCGCGGGAGCGGACGGCGCGTACCGGATTTTCGGAAAGTATTCCAACACAGGAAGTAATGAGTTCGCGAATGGTGGCGATGCGGGCGACGGCTGGCACATGTCGCACGGAGGTTTCCGCGCCGATTGGAGTCTCTCGCCGCGGGACGCGCTGACAGTACAAGGGGACATGTTGGAGACCTCCGGCTCGGAAACGCTCACCACACTTTTCTCGAACGCATTGGCATCGGGAGAAAAAACTCTAGACAGCCCCTCCGATGTCGCCAGCGCGGACGTCTTAAGCCGCTGGACCCATACTTTCTCCGGTGGTTCCGATGTTTCCGTGCAGTCCTACTATGATCGGGACGATCGGGCGCTGTGGGGCATACGCGACATTCTAGACACGGTTGATCTGGATGTTCAGCATCATCTCAGGTTAGGGGCGCGGCACGACATCGTGTGGGGCGGCGGATACCGGTTCACCAAGGATAGCTCGACGCCAGGATATGCGATTACGTTGCTGCCGCTCTATCCCACCGACAATCTTTTCAGTATATTTTTCCAGGATGAGATCTCGCTTGGTCATGCTTTCTCTTTGACGGTGGGGTCGAAGCTCGAACACAACACCTATACCGGACTTGAATATGAGCCCAGCGCCCAGCTGGTCTGGAGCGCCACGGAGCGGCAAAGCCTGTGGTTATCGGTAGGACGTGCAATTCGGCAGCCGGCGCGGTTGGATGGCGCGCTCAATATCAACTACGGGATCGAACCTCTGCCGGATGGGGGATTCGCGCTGTTGAAAATCGTCAGCAATACGCATTTGAAAGCGGAGGAAGTCCGCAATGTCGAGATCGGATACCGGGCCCAACTCAACGACCGCTTTTCCTTTGATGCAACGGCATTTCTCAACTTCTACTACAGTCTTCGCACCCAAGACGCGGGAATCCCTTATTTGAACCCAGATCCGGCTGCGCCGTACCTGGTGATCCCCATCCAGGAGGGCAACCTGGGCTTCGGCCGTACCTATGGAGCGGAAGTTTTCGGGAGCTGGAACGTAACTCACCGGTGGAGGCTCAGCCCTGGTTATAGCCTGCTCTATACCAACACGGCGCTCAGTCCGGGAAGTCAGGACACGACGCTGGCGGATCTTGCGGCTTCTTCGCCGAGGAATCAGTTCCAGATTCGCTCCCTGTTGGATGTGAGCCGCCACTTGCAATGGGATAGTTCTCTCGGCTATGTCGGAGAATTGCCGAATGCCGGAGATGGCTTCACCCCGAGCTACACCAGGCTCGACACCCGAGTGGGATGGCGCGTGGGCGAGTCCACCGAATTCAGTGTCGTGGGCCAGAATCTGTTAACACCCCGACACCTCGAGTTCCACGCTGTTTATCCCGTGAACCCAGTCGAGATCGAGCGCAGCTTTTTTGGAAGGATTACATGGCGATTCTAGCTTGTCCGAGTCGGACGGCCAGGGCGGGGCGGACGGCAGCAGCGGTGCTCATTCTCAGCAAATCCTTGCTGGGGCAAACCCCGTCAACGGACCTGTCCCAGGCCAGCCTCGAAGATCTCATGAACATACAAGTGACTTCCGTCTCGAAGAAAGAGCAGAAGCTATCGAAGACCGGCGCCGCTATTTTCGTGATCACGCAGGAAGATATCCGGCGCTCGGGCGCCACCAACATTCCCGATCTTCTGCGTTTGGCGCCCGGCGTGGACGTAGCGCGTGTCGACGCGAATCGATGGGCCATCAGCATCCGCGGCTTCAGCGATCAGCATGCCAACAAAGTGCTGGTGCTGATTGACGGACGCTCGGTATATAGCCCATCATTCTCCGGGGTCTTCTGGGACATGGTGGATGTGCCATTGGAGGATATCGAGCGGATCGAGGTAATCCGGGGGCCGGGAGGCACGGTGTGGGGCGCAAACGCAGTAAATGGTGTCATCAACATCATCACCAAGAGTGCGGGCGCTACTCCGGGTGGTCTCATTTCCGCCGGCACGGGATCCGAAGATCGTGCGGATACTTTGGTTCAGTACGGAGGCCAGATTGGGCAGAATGGCGACTATAGAGTCTTCGGCAGGTTCTTCGACGTAGGCAATTCGGTTTTTCCCAGCGGCCAACAGGCGGCCGATGGATGGCTCGCTGGCCACGCTGGATTCCGTTCGGACTGGAACCTCTCGCAACGCGATACGCTGACAGTCCAGGGAGATTTCCTCAAAACCGACGAGAGCCAGACCATCACGACGTTGCTCTCCAACGCTCTTCCTCTAGCCGAAACATTTAATGACCCGGTGACGGCAACCGCGGGCAATGTCCTGGCACGCTGGACCCACACTCTCGCGAATGGATCCCAAATGTCATTGCAAGTGTACGACGATTACTCGCGGCATTTCGAGCAAGGATTCCTGGATGCTCAGAATACGGTGGATCTCGACTTTCAACACCACTTAGCACTGGGATTGAGGAATGACATCGTGTGGGGCCTGGGAGCGCGCGTGATCGCGAGCGATTATGGCCAAGGATACGACTTTACGATTGTTCCGAATCACCGGCTCGACCGCCTCGTTAGCGGTTTTCTGCAAGACGAATTGAAGCTCACGAATTCGCTTTCCCTGACGATGGGCTCGAAGTTCGAGCACAATGACTTCACGGGTTTCGAATTCGAGCCTAGCGTGCAACTGGTCTGGAGTCCTACCGAGAGGCAAACGTTGTGGGCGTCCGCCGCGCGCGCGATTCGAGAGCCGAGCCCCATTGACGATGGTCTTCAAGACGACGCGGCGACCTTTCCAATCGGTCCTACTTTCGGCGTAGTCCGAATATTGGGAAACCCTGAGATGAAAGCCGAGGAGCTCCGTGATTTCGAGGTTGGCTACCGTGTCCTGGCAAACAAGCGTGTCTCTTTGGACGCGACTGGTTTTGCCAGTCTGTATCCGAATTTGGAGACATTTGCCGCGCAAACGCCGTACTTCACCGCTCAACAGGGCGTTCCCTACTTGGTTCTGCCGGAGCTATTTGTGAATGGCGGCCGCGCCCACACCTATGGCGGGGAGTTCTTCGCAAACTGGACCGTGACGAACCACTGGCGGATCAGTCCCGGCTATTCCTACTTTCTTATGCATCTCGCAGGGGACTCGGCCAATATCAATCCACAGCCGGGTGCGTCTCCGAATCACCAGTTTCAGGTGAGATCGCTTCTCGACCTTCCACACCATCTCGAGTGGGATAACACCGTCGGATACGTCAGCAAGCTGGCGGCTGGCGATATTCCGGCGTATGCTCGCCTGGACAGCCGCTTAGGCTGGCGAGTGGGCGAATCGGTCGAATTCAGTATCGTGGGCCAGAATCTTTTGACGCCGCGGCACGCTGAATCTTCCGGCGGGACTTACCCTACGAACTACACACTGGTGGAGCGAAGTGTGTTCGGAAAGGTGACTTGGCGCTTCTAAGCGGGGAACCCCTATAAAATGACGCTGCGACTAGTCACGATCATGTTTCTAGGGCTCTCGCTCGCGGCCCGCGCGCATGGGCAGGGAATCGAAGAATACCAGGTGAAAGCCGCCTTCCTGTATAACTTCGCCAAATTCGTGGAATGGCCTGCCCAGGCTTTCAAGACGTCGCAGGATCCAATCGTGGTTTGCGTGCTTGGGCAGAATCCGTTTGGAAACGCCTTGGAAGAGGTGATCCGCGGAAAGTCGATTGAAGGCAGGGCTTTTGCCTTGCGCCAGGTAGCCGATGCGGAAGAGGCCAGCGTCTGCCAGATTCTCTTCATCAGCTCCTCGGAAGGCAAACACTTTCGCGCCCTCTATCCGAACCTAAAGCCGGCGGGAGTGTTGACGGTTGGTGAGACACAGGGTTTTGCCGCTAACGGAGGCGTGATCAACTTCAAACTCGATGGCGGTCACGTTCATTTCGAAATCAATGTGGGCGCAGCCGAGCAGGCGCAGCTTCAAATCAGTTCCAAGCTCCTGAGCCTGGCGCAGATCGTGAAAACGGAGAAGCTCCGATGACCTGGTCGGCCCGCTATCGCGATCTGCCGATTCGTCACAAGCTGCGGCTGATCGTGATGCTCACGGTGGGCGCCGCGCTGACGATCGCCTGCGGAGCCATACTTACGTCCTACTACTTCATGCAGCGCGATTCCCTGCGGCGAGACCTGACCGTATTGGCTGAGATTACGGGAGACAACAGTACCGCGGCGCTGAGCTTTGGCGATCGAAAAAATGCGGAAGAGTTGCTCTCCGGGTTGAGGGCGAAGCGGTCCATCGCTACTGCCGCCCTTTATGCCGCCGATGGCAGGATCTTCGCCAGCTATCGACGCGACCCGGGCGCGAATATCCCCCCCACCTTCCAGATGAAGGAAGATCGTTGGTCGTTCGACCAAAACCGGCTGCGCATATTCCAGGGAATCCTACTGGAGCACCAGTTGATCGGCGGCATCTATCTGGAATCGGACTTGGGCGACGTCAATTCCAAACTTCGGGAGTTCACGCTGCTGGTCCTGGTCACCCTGGTGGTGGCGCTCTTATTGGCATTTATCCTTTCCGCGCGGCTCCAAACCGTCATCTCGGACCCCATCGCTCGCCTGGCGCGCACGGCCCAAGCCGTTTCGGTGCAGAAGGACTTCAGTGTCCGCGCCGTAAAGACAGCGGACGACGATCTCGGACAACTCACGGATACTTTCAATGGCATGCTCGCGGAAATTCAGGAAAGAGACAGCAAGTTGCTCGGACATCGCGACCGCCTGGAGCAGGAAGTCACCGCCCGCACGGTGGAGCTGGTGGCCGCCAACGCGGCGTTATCGGCGGCCAAGGAAAAGGCCGAAGCGGGCAACCGCGCCAAGAGCGAATTCCTGGCCAATATGAGTCACGAGATCCGCACTCCCATGAACGGAGTCATCGGGATGACCGAGCTGGTGCTGGACTCCAGCCTGACGGCCGAGCAGAGGGACTATCTAAACACGGTCAGGAGCTCGGCGGACTCGCTGCTGGCCATCATCAACGACATTTTAGACTTTTCTAAGATCGAGGCCGGCCGGTTGGAGTTGGATCCCATTCGCTTCAATTTGCGCGCCACGATCGACGACGCAGTGCGCACACTGGCCGTGGGGGCGCACGAGAAGGGTCTTGAATTGTTGTGCGAGTGGAAGGCGGGCGTTCCCGACTACGTGGTGGGCGATCAGGTCCGGATCCGCCAGATCATCGTGAATCTGCTCGGTAACGCTATCAAATTCACCCAGGCCGGAGAAGTAGCTATCATCGTTGGACTGGAATCAAGTGACGCGGTAGAAGACGGCACTCCCGATCAGGTGCAACTGCACTTCGTCATTCGCGATACAGGCATCGGGATTGCTCCTGAAAAGCAGAAGCTGATCTTCGATGCGTTTTCCCAGGCCGATGGTTCCATGACACGAAAGTATGGCGGAACGGGGCTTGGACTCAGCATCTCCGCCCGATTGGTGGAGGCCATGCGGGGCAGGATCTGGGTGCAGAGTACGCCCGGCCTCGGAAGCTCATTCCATTTCACCGCGCGGTTCGGCGCCGCCCCAGACTCCATGCCGGTGGAAGCCCCACCGTCGCTAGCGGGACTGTCCGTCTTGATAGTGGACGACAATGCCACCAATCGCAGAATCCTGACTGATGTCCTGTGTCGTTGGGGCATGAAACCGGTCTCGGCAGCCAGCGGCTTGGAAGCGATTTCTTTAATCCGGCGAGCTTTTGAAGCTGGGTATCCGTTCGGACTCATCATCACCGATGTCCACATGCCGGAGATGGATGGGTTTGAGCTTTCCGAAAGGATCGAACAGTCGCCCTGTCGCGCGGGAGCAACCATCCTCATGCTTACCTCCGGAGAGCGTCCCAGGGACATGGACCGAGCTCGCAGGCTCGGTATCTCGAACTACTTGCTCAAGCCCGTCCGCAGGGAAGAGTTGAGGGACGTGATCGCAGCCGCGTTGGGCGGCCAGAATGTTTCCCGAGATGCCGGGCAAATCCCGAATTCCGCCCGCCAGTCGCTCCCGGTCTTCCGTTCCCAGATTCTATTGGCCGAAGACAATGTGGTGAACCAGCGCCTGGTGCAGCGCGTTCTTGAGAGGGAAGGGCACGCTGTCGTCGTGGTAGGGAACGGCCGGGAAGCATTGCTGGCCCTTCAGAAAGCTAGCTTCGACCTGGTCCTGATGGATGTTCAAATGCCCGAGATGGACGGATTGGAAGCCACGAGAGCCATCCGTGAAATGGAGGGGCTTACCAAGATGCATGTTCCGATCATTGCCTTAACGGCCCATGCCATGAAGGGCGATCGGGACAGATGTCTCGATGCAGGCATGGATGCCTATCTCTCCAAGCCAATCCACGCTCCGGATTTGTTGAACATGGTGCTGACCCATGGCAAAAGGGAATGCCTGGTGGTTCCTGCCTAAGGTGGTTAGGCTCTTAGAGGTTAACCATTACAAGTGAACTAATCGACGAAACTGGAAGCACCGGCCTTGACTACGCAGCATAATTAACCGATAATAGTGAATGTCTGAGCGATTCCCGCCCACTCGCAAATCGCCTGAACTAAGTCAGGCGGTATGATTTCTTTCTCTTAGGCCATCCGACAACCGAGGAGGTTGCTGTGTTCCAGTTTCGTGGCCGTCTTGCCTTTGCCCTCTCGCTTTCAAGTCTTTGCGCTGCACTGGCAACACCCCTCGTTTCCGCAGCCGACTTGTCAAATTACCGGGGATTCCGTTTCGGAATGAACATTTCACAAACGGCGGAACAGGCGGGGATGAAGATCGCAGATGCCACTACCGTTCACCAGCAGCCGGCTCTCATCCAGGTTCTGAACTTCCAACCCAACCTTTTTCATTCCTCAAGCGCGAAACAAGATCCGGTCTCCCAGATCGCATTGACTTTTTACAATGGGGAACTCGCTCGGATGGCAGTGATCTATGACCGCTACAAAGTGGATGGCATGACCGCGGATGACATGATTCAAGCACTCTCGGCGGCCTATGGAACAGCAGCCAAGCCTACAGCGGAGATCGCTTATCACTCTTACTATGCCGAGACTGCCCCCGTACTCGCTCGCTGGGAAGATTCACAATATTCGTACAATCTGATCAAGTCCGACGACCGGTCGAGCTTTGCGCTGATCCTCTACTCGAAACAATTGGATGCTTTGGCGCAGCCGGCGATTGTGGAAGCGGTTCGGCTGGAAGCTCTGGGGGCTCCTGAAAAAGAAGCCGAACGGGCCCGAAAGCAAGCGCAGGATAATCTGGCGCTGCAAGAGAAGTCGCGGTTGTCGAACATAGCGAGTTTTCGGCCTTGAAACGATCGAGCGCCACGGCCTGCATGACGACCGACGGGATCCAGCCAGGGATTGTTTTGATAGCCGAAGGCACGCCCATGCCCGCATCTATGCGGCTTGAAGGCGAGCCCGATTCGAACGGCTGGCAAACCGTGCAAAGCGGCGATCGTCCGGAGTTCGAACGAAAAATCAGCCGGGCGGGATGGATCTTCTTTCTTATCGCGGGCGAGATCCAGGCGACCGTTTTTGGATTTGATCAACGGAGGGCTTTACGCGCTGCGATGCAACGTATCGTCGCGAGCGTGAAATTTCAAAGATGCAACAGTCTACAGATCACGGAAGTGACGGCCAAGTCGTTTCTGAAACTACCGTATGTGCGTGTCTCCGCCCAGTCGCGACACATCCAAGAGCGCCCCTGGTGCGATGGCCAATGAAGAATCCGGGCGGTCCGCTGCAGTTTTGGAGGCTCTCCCGGCGCTTGGAGTTGAGGCGCGGTCATGGACGGCTTCTCATTCATGGGAACAGTTATTGGAAATGAGCGCCGCAAAGCGAAGGAGAAGCTAATCGCATGGCAATGATTTCGGTCAAATTCACCGAACAGGAACTGGGATTGCTCACCACCCTGGCATCCGATCAACTGTTCCGCAGGGAATTCATCGACCCTAAGATACCCGGCTATAAGTTCAACCCCGCGGAGCTCAACCTCGGCAAGAAACTGGTGGAGCGTTTGCGATTGGTTTCCGACCGGGCCAAGAAAGTGCCGCCCTCCAGGGTGACGTATGCCGTCTGAGAAGACCGAAGGAGGCTCATGATGCAGTTCATTCTCACAGGATTCACGCAAGACAGGGAATTCCGCGTCTTTGCATTTGAAGGGATCGCTGCGGACCGGGTTCGAACGCCGTTTACCGTGCGGGCCGACCTTGCTTTAAGCCGCACCTACGGCATTCGTCTTCAAGAGCTGCCGCTGATGTGCCGCGCAATCCTGGAGCACCGCGAGGAAGGGGAAGAGCGGAACGCCCTCACCTTTACCGAAGAGGCGATGCGTCTTCATGCCAGTAATTCCCTGGCCGCGCGAGTGTTGGCGGCGCAAAAGAAGAAAGCACCCCGCCGGCCGGTCAGCGAGACCAACGGCGCTGCATGGCGTTCGCCGCAACCGTAACGCTACCGCACCACCGAGCCTTTCACGGCGCTTGACTTCTTCTCGAGGTTGGTTTATATCTAAACTCACTCGTTGGAGGACCACGTGCCGTCGCCGCGCATCAAAAGCTGGATCTCATTGAGCTGCGCATTGCTAGGATTGCTGGCGTGCGCCAACCTTGCGGCCCAGGTACGGGCGGCGAAAGCACCGGCCCAAGCCCCTGCAAAAAAATGGTCCGTGCCGCGGACGCCCGATGGCCAGCCGGATCTGCAGGGCACCTGGACAAACGCCACCGTCACACCCCTCCAGCGGCCTTCTCAACTGGGCTCGAAACAATTTTTCACCGCCGAGGAAGCCGCTGCATTCGAAAAGCAGCGCATTCAACAGGGCAACTCCGATCTCATCGAAGGGGAGCGCGGCGCATCCGACTTGGCGCGGCGCGCCTACAACAATTTCTGGACCGATCGTGGAACTCGCGTCACCAAGACCATGCGGACTTCCCTGGTCATGGATCCGCCGGACGGAAGAGTTCCGCCCTTCACTCCCGAAGCGCAGAAAAACTTTGACGCGTTTCACGCAGAACTGGCGCGGCATCCCTCCGACGGCCCCGAAGACCGGCTCTTGACCGAACGCTGCATTTTATTTGGAGCCGCGGGTCCGCCGATGCTGCCGGAGCCGTACAACAACAACTACGAGATTGTGCAAAGCCGGGGAACGGTGGCGATCGTAGTGGAGATGAACCATGAGACCCGGATCATTCCCCTGGACGGCAGCGCGCACCTGGGGTCCGAAATCCGCCAATGGACCGGCGACTCGCGCGGCCATTGGGAAGGGGACACGCTGGTTGTGGATACCACCAATTTCAAATTCAACAACCAGAGCCGCTTCGGAGTGGGTTACCTGGATGGAATGACGGACCAGAATCTCCACGTGGTGGAGCGCTTCCGGCGCACCGATCCCGCGACCATCATTTACCAAGCCACCGTCGACGACCCCACCGTTTACACCAAACCCTGGACCGTGGAGATTTCCATGGCAAAACGAACGGATCGGATATTCGAATACGCGTGCCATGAGGGGAATTACGCGATGATGGACATTCTTTCGGGTGCGCGAGCCGAAGAGAAAAAAGCAGCCGGGGCCGCGCCGAAGCCATGAATCTATTTCGATTTCTGGTCGCAATAGGGCTTATGAGCGTTCCCCTGTTTGCCCAGTACGATCTCACTGGCGAGTGGGGAGCTCGGTATCACGAGGATCAAGCCGAGCGGATCCCCGGACCGGAGCTCGGCGACTATCTCGGCCTGCCCATCACGGATGCCGCCCGGCTTCGTGCGGACAGTTGGGATGCATCCATCGCTACGCTGCCCGAGTGGCAGTGCCGTCCCCATCCGGCCGACTACGGAACGCGCGGCCCCGCCGATCTGCGAATTTGGAAGGACGTCGATACCCAGACCCAGCAAGTAATCGCCTATCACACGCACGTGCAGTGGCAGGCCCAGGAGAGGACCATTTGGATGGATGGCCGGCCGCATCCTTCCGCGGACGATCCTCACACCTGGCAAGGATTCTCCACCGGAAAATGGGACGGCAATCAGCTCACCGTCACCACCACGCATCTCAAGGAAGGCTACGTCCGGCGCAATGGCGTTCCGCGCAGCGACCGCGCCACGCTGGTGGAACACTGGATTCGCCATGGCGACTTTCTGACATTAGTCAGCATCATTAACGATCCGGTCTATTTGACCCAGCCGTTCATCCGCACCACCAACTGGGTGCTCGCGCCCCAGCAAGCCATCGATCCTTATCCCTGCGAGGTAGCCGAAGAAGTGGAGCGGCCGGACGGCTCAGTGCCTCATCATTTGCCGGGCGCCAACAAGTTTCTTACGGAATTTCCTCAGAAGTACGGCCTGCCCGAGCGAGCCACTCGGGGTGGCGCGGAAACAATGTATCCCGAATATCGAATGGCGATGCGGGGAACGGTTGCAAGCACTGCGGCCGAGCCGGAAACCCAATCCTCAGCTCAGACGGAACCGCAGTCCGCCATCCATGTGCAGCGCGTGCGCGGTAGCATCTTCATGCTTTCAGGAGCCGGCGGCAACATTACTATCGATGCAGGGAGCGAAGGAGTGCTTCTCGTCGACACAGGGTTGGCCGCCATGACCGATCAGGTGCTGGCCGAGCTCGCGAAGATCTCCGACAAGCCCGTCCGCTATATTCTCGACACGCATCTCGATCCGGACCACACCGGCGGAAATGAGAAGATCGCGAAACTGGGCCAGACCATCGCCGGCGGCGACGTTACCAATCTGACCGATGACGCTCGAGAAGGCGCAAAGGTAATCGCACATCAAAATGTTCTCAACCGGATGACGGCGTCGGATGGCGGCCGGCCTCCGTCGCCCTTTGCCACGCTGCCTACCGACACATACTTTGGATCCAAGAAGGACCTGTACTTCAATGACGAAGGGATTCGCATCGTGCATCCGAAAGCGGCGCACACCGATGGCGACAGCATGGTTTACTTTCGGCGATCGGATGTGATCAGCACGGGCGATATTTTCACCACCACGGGTTATCCGGTCATCGACTTGGCTCACGGCGGCAGCATCCAAGGTGAACTCGACGCCTTGAACCAGGTTCTCGGGATGGTAATCACGGCGCGCAATGAAGAAGCGGGAACGTATGTGATTCCAGGCCACGGACGCCTGTGTGACGCCGCGGATGTGGCTTATTACCGCGACATGGTGACCATTATTCGCGACAGAATTTTCGACATGAAGAAGAAAGGCATGACGCTCGATCAGGTGCAAGCGGCCAGACCGACGCGGGACTATGATCCGCGTTGGGGCGCAACCGCCGGCTCCTGGACCACCGCCATGTTCGTCGAGGCCGTGTACGCAAGTCTCGGCGAGAAGGGAACGCACTAACTTATGATTCGATTTCTTGCGGCCGCTTTGCTCCTATCCGCGCCCGCCTTCGCGCAGATAGATTTCTCGGGAAGTTGGGCGCCTCTTTACCACGAGGATCTGCCGGATCGCATCCCTGGTCCGGAACTCGGCGATTACCTGGGGTTGCCCCTCAACGATGCCGCCCGTCTGCGGGCCGACAGCTACGATGCGGATCGGATCTCGGTAGTTCCTGAATATCAATGCCGGCCGCATTCAGCCGACTACTCGATGCGCGGTCTCGCCAATATGCGCGTGGATGTGATTCGGGATCCCGTCACCCAGCGCGTCATCGCGTTTCACACGCGCATGGGCTTTCAAGAAATGGAGCGGACCATTTGGCTGGACGGCCGCCCTCATCCTTCCGAATATGCAGCGCACACCTGGCAAGGTTTTTCGACCGGCACCTGGGACGACAATATGCTGGACATATACACCACGCATCTGAAGGAAAGTTACCTGAAGCGTAATGGCGTTCCGCGTAGCGACAAAGCTACTTTCACCGAACACTGGGTGCGGCACGGGAATTATCTGACGGTTGCCACGGTGGTGACGGATCCGGTCTTCATGACCGAACCGCTGGTGCGGACTCAAACCTGGGTGTTGGATCCCGCGCAAGTGATCGCCAGAGACATCTGCGAAACGGTGGCGGAAACGCCGAAGGCTGCCGATTACGTGCCGAACCACCTGCCCGGAACAAATCCGTTCTTGCATGAAGTCGCCGATTGGTACGGGCTGCCCTACGACGCCACTCGGGGCGGTGCGGAAACTTTGTATCCCGAGTACCGGAAGAAAATGGGCAAACCGGAGCACCCCCGGGATCGCTGCGAGCGGTACTGCTCCTGTGGCGCTGAAGGCTTGGTTTGTCTGAGTCCTACGGCGGCTCCGCCCAAACGGTGAACCGAAAATGACCAGACCACAACGTCTCTCCATTCTCTTCGTTGCTCTCTTGGTCCTGTGGCTCGCGCAGGCGAACGGGCAACCTCAACAGAATTTTGACAACGTGCAAATCCACGTGGAACCGGTGCAGCACAACATCTACATGTTGGTGGGCGCCGGCGGCAATACCACGGTGCAGGTAGGCAACGAGGGCGTGTTGATGGTGGACACGCAGTTTGCGCCTTTGGCGCCGAAACTCATGGCCGAGATTCGCAAACTCTCGCCGGGTCCTCTCCGCTACATCATCAACACCCACATGCATCCGGATCATGTGGGCGGAAATGCCGCCATTGCGAAACTCGCCGGCTCCGATCCAGCCCTGCCGCTGAAGATCATCGCGCAGGAAAACGTTCTCAACCGCTTGACGGCGACGGCTCCCGGCCAACCACCTTTTCCGGAACAGGGCCTGCCCATCGATGAATACGGAACGCCTACCAAGAACCTGCACTTCAACGGGGAGGCCATCATCATCTATCACGAGCCGAACGCGCACACCGATGGCGACAGTTTGGTTCTGTTTCGAGGATCGGACGTGATCAGCACCGGCGATATTTTCACACCCGACGGATATCCCTTCCTCGATATCGAACACGGTGGAAGCGTGCAGGGAGAAATTCTTGCGTTGAACCACATCTTGGAGCTGACAGTTCCCGCGAAGACGCAGGAAGGCGGCACGTACATCGTGCCCGGCCACGGCCGAATCTGCGACGACGCCGACGTCGTCGAATTTCGCGACATGGTGGTCATCGTTCGCGACCGCGTCCGTGACATGATTCAGAAAAACATGACGCTCGATCAGGTGAAAGCCGCCCAGCCCACCCGCGACTATGACACCGAGTATGTAACCAGCAATAGCTTCGTCACGGCGGACCGTTTTGTCGAGGCCGTTTACAAAAGCCTGTCACATTCCACTGAGGCCGGGAGATCTTCACGGTGAAAATGCAATCGTCTCTACTCATGCTTGCCCTCCTGCTCGTTATGACGGGCGGACTCTGCGCGCAATTCGGTCCTCCTGGGCCGCCGCCACCGGCGCCGGGAAAGGCGGGCGCACCGGTGGATTTCACCGGTTACTGGGTCGCTTACATCACCGAAGACTGGCGCTGGCGCATGGTGACACCGCTCAAGGGGGACGCCGCTAGTATTCCGACCAATGCCGAAGGCCGCAAAGTCACCGATGCGTGGGACCCGGCCAAAGACGAGGCCGCGGGCCTGCAATGCAAAGCCTATGGTGCGCCAGCCATCATGCGCGTTCCGGGCCGGCTGCATATCACCTGGCAGGACGACAAAACTCTGAAGATCGAGACCGACGCCGGCCAGCAGACTCGCTTGCTCCATTTTTCGGGCGACGCGCCCCGCGTAGCCGCCCCATCGTGGCAGGGATATTCAGCCGCAAAGTGGGAAGGAGCTTTGCCGACCGTCAATCCGCCAGTTGTATTCGGTTTGGGCCTGGCCAACCGCCTTGGCTCGCGATCCCGGTCCCTGGAAGTGACCACCACCCAATTACGCCCTGGCTACTTGCGCAAGAACGGCGTTCCTTACAGTGACAAGGCCGTTCTCAAAGAGTATTACGATGTATTCAGCGAGCCGAACGCCGATACTTGGCTCATGGTAATGACGGTGGTGGAAGACCCTACATACCTGGCGATTCCGTTCGTCACCACCAGCCACTTCAAGAAAATCGCCGACGCCTCCGGCTGGGATCCCGAGCCGTGCACGGCGCGCTAATTGGAAAGTCTCTTCCGCTGGAGTTAGAAACCTGGCTGCAGATGATCCGCACCTTTTGGACGCTGCAGTCCAAGGTGGAGGATTCGCTCAAGAAGCACAAACTCACGCTCGCCCAATTCGATTTGCTCGCGATGCTCTTAGGGCTGGAAGATCTGAATCAGCAGGAGCTGGCCAAGAAGTTGGCCGTCACAAAGGGCAACATGGTTGGTTTGGTAAATCGCCTCAGCCGGCGCGGTTTCGTTAAACGGGTCCCTTCGCGAAAAGGGCGCCGCGCCAATGTGATCCGTCTGACGGCAAGCGGGAGAAAGTTGGCGACGGCGGCGCTCCCCGATCACCTGCGTCTGGTAGCTTCCATGATGAGTCCGCTGGCGAACAAGGAGCAGCAAGAGCTACGGTTGCTCCTCCAACGCTTGGATGAGCGGAGTGAGCCATAATCGGAGAGAATAGGAACGTGCGCAAGAGAATTGTTGGTTCGGACCGGACGGTTGCTAAACCCGGACCCGGCCCGCGCTGGATGGACCTCGGAGAAATCGCGACCGTTGAAGTCACTTCCGAGGATCCCGGTTTTCCAATCGAATCCGTCTTTGACGCCAATGGCGGTTCAGGCTGGCGAGCATCCCAAAAGGGTGAGCAACAAATCCGCCTCATCTTCGATCAGGCTGTCGCAGTACATCGGATACAACTTCACTTTGTGGAGCCAACCCGCGACCGCCTGCAGGAGTTCACCGTTCGATGGTCGGCGGCGGATGGCGGCCAGCCCAAAGAGATCGTGCGGCAGCAGTGGACTTTCAGTCCCGCGGGATCCACCAGCGAGCTCGAGGATTATGAAGTGAATTTGGATGGCGTGTCTACCGTGGAGTTGGTAATCAAGCCGGACCTGACGCACAATGAAGCGCTGGCCACTCTCGCCGCGTGGCGCGTGGCTTAATTGGGTGGCTGCCGGTAACTCAGCCAGGCCGTGCGAGAGCCGCTCAATAATTCCGGATCGGGCGTTTCGTGCTTGCGCTGGCGAATGGAATAAACCATCCAACGGCTGGCCTCGAACACTCGCCAATAGGGATTAGTACGAATTAGTTCATTGCGCGCACTCAGGATTTCGCGCCTCGCAAAGCGCTGCATTTTGTCGCCGTGTTCGGGAAGCGTCGTTGTGTCCGCGGTCTCGGTAGACAGTCGCGGTGCTTCACAGTCATTCAGCTCAATCACCACCATGCGTCCATCCGTGACAATGGGATCGCCCGTGGCGTTGCGGGCCAATCGGGGAAAATCAGCCCTGTCCGTCCAATCGAGAATTTTCCCGCAGGACGAGAAGGCCACATCATAAGCCACTTTGTCGCGCTCCTGGTCGATGTCCTCCCCAATTCTATGTGAGAGCCTTCCCCCTCGCCGCAAGTACGCGAAGTCGATGTCCCGCGTAGCGGCTCCCACCCAGATCTCGCGTCCCTGCCACGTCCCGGCTTCTCTCCACATTCGTATGTGGTGACGTTTGGAAACATCGTTCAGGCCCTTTTGCCAGGACATATCGGGCCCGGCTCCATTCAACAACAAGAGGGACATGGGTGCGGCGTCGTCGCCCCGTAGTTCGGCAGCCGCCCGGATCCAGTGGATGCGGCCGCGCAGCGACGCTGGATCGGGCTGCGTCCAGCCAGCGGCATTGAAGGCGGTCACGATCTGGTCGTGCGAGCCAATAAACAGGACATTCGTAAGATCCGATGAACGCCCGGAGATGGGAGCGCGAGTTCTATGAGGCATCGTTGCCACCAGGCGCGCCAACTCCTCGCGCTTGTTCTCCGGGAGCTGGCCGCCGGCTTGCTCCAGTTTCGCCGGCGCATCCAAGGATAGCGGTTGGGTTAGCGTCAAAGTTAATTCGACACCGGCGGGATAATAAATCTCCGGTTCTGGAAGTTCCATGAGAAGCGACCGGATGGCCCACTCGGCCAGTTCGGCGTGGATCTCCCACTGAAGCGCCGTTCGGATGTAGCCACTGACTCTATAACAGAGGCTGCCAGTCGAGCGTATTCCCTGAATGCGGCCATCCCGAGTGACGCGCTCCCGGCCGTTGTCCACTTCCGATACTTGCGCGGAAATGGGAACGCCCGCCCCATCCGGCGGAGTGATCTGGCTAAATTCCAAATCGAGCTCGGCCGTCTCGTGGCGTACTCCAAATCCAACCCGCGTGACGGATTTCACTCGTCCCGCCAGAGTGCTTCCTGCCTGCAATATTGTTTCGCCGTCCACGATGACAGGCGCAATCAGAACCGCGCTGACCGGCGATCCAGGCGCGCTCGCATAAGAGCCCACCGTGGTCGTTAAGCGGATATGAAGTTGTGTGCCCTCGGGCAGTGGGTGAATGGTGAAAGCGGCAATCGATAACAGCACACTCAGAAGTGTGGGCATCATGCCCGGAGATCTCCCGGAGCGTCAGTCGCTGATGCCTGGAAGCAATCGGAAGCCATGGGCATCAGTGTATCGTATGTGGCGAGCAGTATGTACCAAAATCATACGCGGATGCGATCCGTCCGCTAAAGCTCCAGTTCGCCCTGGAGTTGCATGTCCCAGGTGTAGAAGAACTGGGAGACGAAAAGCCGTCCGATCTGCGCTACGAATTCGAGCCTACCGTCTTTCTTGGTGATTTCCGCGGAACGCCGGAACAAATAGACAATGGTGGCCGTTCCGTCGTCGTTGCGCAGGATGTCGACATGCGAGGGCTTCAGGTCTTTCTTCGCATCGCGCTTCAGATAGGCGATGCCCTTCAGCTCGCTCGCCAGATTCCATCGTTTGGGAGTAAGAATGTCGTAGACCACGATGGCGTAATGATCCTTGTCCACGGTGGGAACATCGGTCTCGCCGGCTTTCTGCTCGGCAGTGCGGACGGGCACAGCGCTCTCCCATCGAACCACCACCGCATTGGGCGTAGGTTTATAGTGGGCGCGGGCGATGGCCGCGGCCTGTCTACGCGGCCCCAGTATACCAAGCCCCGCTAAACCGACTCCTTTGCCGATTCCGGCCTCCATGTTCCCACCTTCTCGCCGCTCGTCGGGACTCAAATCGCGCACATTTTGTGGCGTCACCACTTTGACCCATGGAGAATCGGTAAGCACCTGTTTCGCGTCTTCGACGTTCCACTGCGGAAGGGGCTTGTCTTTCCAAGTTGGATCCGCTGCCCAAGTTGGATCCGCGGCTGTCAGCAGCACTGCGGCAAGAGGAAGTGAGTACAGTGTCAGCATTCGAGACATAGTCACATCGTGAGTTAGGGCCCTGAGACGGGCGGCTTGGCGATCAGTTCCTTGAGTAGCTTCGCTGTTTCCGGAAACGAGGACGGGGGTGCGTTGACGCCGCCCCCGAACGCGGGTTTGTAGTTGCCGTTCGCGAAATCAAGCGGAGTCTTGCCATCGCGATCTTTGGGCTCCAGTGCCGCGCCGTTCTCGGCCAGGTAGCGAATGGTGGCGTTCCATCCTTTCAGTGCCGCGGCATGCATGGCGGTCTGTCCATTGGCGGCCCGGCGATTGATATCGGCACCGGCTTTCAGCAGGATCTTGAGCGCTTCCACGGCATCGTCGTCGGTTTGATATCGCCCGCGCGTGGGATTGCTGCCATGTCCCATCCCGGCGGCAATCATGAGCGGCGTCACGCCGTCCGCCGTCGGAAGGTCGACTAATGCACCGTGCTCCAAAAGCAGCTTCATCGCGGCCGGATTGTCGCCCCCTTTCGATGCACGCAGCAACGGCGTAGCGCCCGTGGACAGGACTTGGTCGCCTCCGCGATCGAAGACGACGTTGCGGTAGGGCGGCCGCAGCTTCAACTGAAGATTCGGATTCGCGCCGTTGTCCAACAGCATCTGGATCACTTCCATGGCCGTAGTCTTGTCGGTGGAAGGCGTATCGGGACGACCGCCGGTGGGCAGGGTCGAAAGATCCACGGCGGTATAAAGCGGCGAGCGCCCGTATAGATCCCATTTATCGCTATCCGCTCCGGCCGAGATCAAATACTTGGCAAGATCGAAATGCTGGTTCTCCAATGCGAGCACCAGGGGTGTCTCCCGGTCCCGCGTGTACATATTGATGTCCGCGCCGCCTTCAATCAGCGCCTTTGCGCACTCCACGTCGCCTTGTCGCGCCACATAGAGCAACGGCGTGAATCCCCCGATATGCCGGTCCTTGGGACGCGGCTCAGCCGTGATACGCGTTTGCGGATCGCGCTCCGTACCCCGCGCATTTACCTTCGCGCCATATTCCAGCAGCATCCGGATCATCGCCGGCTGGCTCTCCGCCGCGGCCCACATCAGAGCCGTTTGGCCCCCGAAGCTCTCCGTGGCGTTCACCTTGGCGCCGGCGATAAGCAGCGCTTTGGCGGCATCCACTTTGCCGGTTCGCGCCACAACCATCAGCGCGGTTTGTCCCTGGGCATTGGCCGATTCCACATCCGCCCCCGCGGCTAGCAGCATCTTGATGATTTCGGCGTCGCCCGTGACGGCGGCTTCCTGCATCGGCGTCGAGCCGAATTGGTTGACCACCGAGACCTTCGCGCCGGCTGCAATCAGACGCTTCACCAACGCGGCGTCCCGCTGATAGACAGCCCAATGCAGCGGCGTTGTACCATTGGCTTCCGGTGCGTTAACGTCGACGCCCTGCTTGATCATCGACGACACCGCCGTGGCGTCGCCCGCTTTTACGGCACGAATCAGATCGTCGCCGCCGACAGATGCGGCGGATGCCACGCACGCAAACAAGAGGCCAGCGGTCCAGGCTCGGATCATGGCGGACTAGACCTCGGTCATCAAACCATTGCTGTCGCCGATATGGTCGATCGGAATCCCACCGCGGTCTAGCAGCGTGAGCATCAAATTCGCGAGCGGCGTGTCTTGCGGATACTGGATATGTTGGCCACCCTTGATCTTGCCGTAGCCATGGCCAAGCACGGCCGAAGGCAGCGGATCGTGATTGTGCATGTTGCTGTTGCTCATGTTGCTGCCGTACAGAATGATCGAATGATCCAGCAGAGAACCGTCGCCGTCCGGCGTGGTAGCAAGTTTTTTGACGAAAGCCGATAAAAGCTCGGTGTGATAGGCGAACACCTTCGACAAGCGATCCAGGTTCGCCGGATTGTTGCCGTGGTGCGACAGGGGGTGGAACGCATCGGAAACGCCAATGTTGTTGAACGTCCGCATGCTCACTTCTTTACCCATCATGAAAGTGAAAATACGCGTCAGGTTGGCTTGGTAGGAGATGGCCAGCAGATCGAACATCAGGCTGACATGCTCGTGGAAATCGTTGGGCACGCCAACCGGCGCGTCGGGCACGTTGATGCTCGACAGGTTGCTCTTCTCCACGGTCTGAATGCGGCGCTCGATCTCGCGCAGCGAATCCAGATAGGAGCTCACCATCGCGCGATCGCGTGTGCCCAGCTGACGCTGCAGAGACGCGGCATCGCCCAGAACCGAATCGAGAATGCTCTTGGTCTCGCCAACGATGGCAGTGCGCTCAGTCGTGGTGTCGCCCTGCCCGAAAAGCTGATAGAAGACCTTGCGCGGATTGTATTCCATCGGCAACGGCTGGGTGGGGGTACGGAACGAAATGGTGTGGCCATAGCCGCAACCGAAGGTCGGGTCGCAAGTAGTCCCGGTCTCGGTGGAAAGCTCGAGCGACGGGAACGGCGTATCCTGTCCGATGTGCTGCGCGGCGATCTGATCGGTGCTCGTACCCGCCAGCGGGCTCTGCTGCGCGGCCGGGTGGACGCACCCCAGCCAGGTTCCGGAAGTAATGGCGTGCGGAGCAGGGCTTTCAGCCGCTTTATTGCGCAGACCGCTCACGATTGTCAGATGGCTCTTGTACGGCTCCAGGGGTTTGAGAATTTGCGGGAGTTGGAAGTCTGTACCCACCGTCTTCGGCGACCAGCGGTCCAGTACCGAGCCGTGCGGAACATAAATGAAGCCCATGCGAGTGGCCGCATTGGCCGCGGTCTTGGACTGAGCTGTGGCGGCCGGCACCATCGCGTCCAGGAACGGCAGTCCAACGGTCACGCCCAGGCCTTGTAAAACGGCTCTGCGCGATAGATGCTTCTTCGTGATGAACATGTGCTTCCTCTTCCCTAATACGATCTTGCCGCTTGCGCGGGCCTATTTCAATTCCGCTGTCTGAATGGGCTGGGTTGGTTTGTCGTCTATTACTTTCTTGAGCCGGAACGCGTCGCTCGAAACAATTCCCATCACCAGCGAAGAAAACCGATAGTTGCCGGGGGCGGCCGAGCGTACAATCTTACGCACCGTCGGCATGTCGTAGTATTCCAATCGGCGGCCCAGGCCGTAGGTCATCAGCTTTTCGGTAAATGTCTGGACAAACTGCTCCGGGTTCCGCAGCAGCGCGGCGCGCAGATCGTTAGGACTGGCTAGCTTCGTGCCGTCGGGCAGATTGCCGGTGGGATCGATCGGAGTTCCCGCAAACATTTCCACGGTTCGCCAGCGTCCCACAGCATCGAAATTCTCCAAGGAAAATCCGATCGGATCCATAATGCCGTGGCATGCGTTGCAGCTCGCTTTGTCCCGATGCTCGGCCAGGCGCTCGCGGACGGTCTTGAACACCTTGTCGCCTACTTTGTTGTCCTTCAGGAGCGCATTGACATCCGGTGGAGGCGGCGCGGGCGGCGTGCCCACAATGTTCTCCAGGATCCACGAACCGCGGCGCACCGGCGAAGTCCGGTCGGGATAAGACGAAACCATCAGCACCGCGCCTTTACCCAGCAGGCCATCCCGCACTGGATTATCCAAATGGACGCGCCGGAAGTTGTCGCCCTTCACGTCGCGAATGCCGTAGTGCGTCGCCAGGCGCTCGTTCAGATAGGTGTAGTCGGCGGTCATGAGATCCACCACGCCGCGATCCTCACGGAAAATGCTCTCCACGAACAGTTCTGCTTCCTGGATCATTTCATCGCGGACATCGGCGGAGGGAAACACTTTCGGATCGGGGACAATCTGGTCGATATCTCCCAACTGTAGCCACTGGTAGGCGAAATTGGTGGATAGCGTCTCGGCTCGCGGGTCGGCCAGCATGCGGCGGACCTCACGATCCAACACAGCGGGATCTTTCAACCGGCCCGCTTCGGCCACCTTCAACAGCTCGTCGTCCGGCACACTGGACCACAGAAAGAACGACAGCCGCGATGCCAGATCGAGGTCGTCCACCCGGTAAGTCGATTCCGCCACTTTGTTCGCGGGGTCCGTCGCAGTAACACGATAAAGAAAATAAGGACTCGCCAGGATGCGCGTCACCGCGCTGCGGATGCCCTCGTCAAAGTCGCCGCGCTTGCGGCCGGAGTCATAAAACGCGAATAACTCGCGCATGTCCTCGTCGGAAATCGGACGTCGAAAAGCGCGATGCGCGATGGTTGTGATGATTTTGGTAGCGCAAGCACGCTCTTCCGTGGCCGCTTTGGGGTAGCAGGTAAAGATGCGCTGCCGGCTGGGAGTGGCGGTCAGACCGGTGGGATTGAAGGGCCCGCGGATCTCAAAACTGAAGACGCGCGCCATGCGGTCAAACCCGATGCTGTCGCCCTGGCTAATCAACCGGTCGTCGGACTCAGACAGTGTCTGCGCCAGGAACGTCACGGCCACCTGGTGGGGGCCGGCTTTGGCTTTGAATCGAATATTCTTGACTCGCGCGATGATCTTTTCCTGTGCCGGGGATTGATCGATGTCGAGCGCCCGTTCGTCCTCCGGACCGCCGATGCTGGTCTGATAGACCTTGACGCCGTCCAGCGTCACGATCAGCGTGGATTGGTGCTCGATGCCGATGAACCAGATTCCACGCAACGGGCTCGGGAGGTTCATCTCGTACTCGCCGTCGGCAGGGAAGAAATGTTCCACCGCGAATCCGCCGCGGGTGCCCAGCGGCAGGCCGTCCACATGGAACGCCTGAGCGCCCTTGTTGGGATTGTTATAGGTCCGGCTTCCCGGCCGCGGGTCCGGCTTGCCCACTGCCTGCACGGCCACCGATCGCGCCGCTGCAACATATTGATTGAAGAATGCGGGCGATGTCTGCAACACATCGGCGATGTTGTCGAAACCATCGCTCTGAGCGTCGGCAGGCAGCAGCTCAGAAGGATCTATTTTGAGACCGAGCAGGTCGTTCACCGCATTCGCATACTCTTTTCGATTCAGACGGTGCAGCGCGACATCGCCAGGGTTGGGATTCAGTGCTGCTGCCGCGTCCAGATAGCCTTCCATCCAGGCCACGAAGGCGGCCGACTCCGCCTTATCGGGACGGCGCATCCCGGGAGGCGGCATCATGCCTCCGCGCAGCTTGCGGACTACTTTCTCCCAGGTCTGCGCGTGCTCAGGAACTCCGGCGGGATCCAACTGGTCGAACGCGATGCCCCCGTTTTTCAGTTTGGCATTGTGGCAAGGGGC
Source organism: Bryobacteraceae bacterium (assembly GCA_049518655.1). GTDB lineage: Bacteria > Acidobacteriota > Terriglobia > Bryobacterales > Bryobacteraceae > Palsa-89. The sequence goes on from JBEKRO010000020.1 coordinate 65,985, forward strand.
GCAGTAGGTCTTCAGCATGCCCCAGTGCTGATCCGACTGTGCGACGAAAGTGGCAGTGGGTGGCGCGGCCATGCCACAAACGGCTGTCATTATATAAAGGCTGACAGAGCTCTTAAGCATCGGGTGTAAAGTGTCCCCACATGCTCTGAAAAGCTAATGTAATGAATTGTTTAGGGTCGCCCATGCGATCGTTATACTCTTTGGTCGGTTGCGCGGCAAACGCATCCTCCACGTTCTTGCCGCCGAACATTAAGGTTCGCAAATGCTGGGAAATGTTACCGAACATCTTGTGCTGGCTTTCCAGATCGGCCTTGGTCAATACCGGGCCCTGCCCGGCAACCACTTTAGTCTGGTCGTTGGCCACTTTGAGGAGCGTATCCAGGCCGCCGACGATTCCGTTGATCCAACCGCCGGTCCACCAATCAATAAAGGGCCATCCGTTCCCAGAAATCACGTCGCCGATCACCAAGACGTTCGATTTCGGGAAGAAAACGTACAGGTCGCCATCGGTGTGAGCCTGTAGCATGTACCCGTACTCGATGCGCTCGCCTTCTACCGTAAGAGCATCCTTGTCATAGAAGGTCTTATTTGGAAGAGCCTCTTTCGGCAAAGGATGAAACGTCCGGTTCTCCCCGGGCCGCGTAATATCGGTTGTCAGCCAAAGGCGGGTATTTTCGTGGGCGATAATCGTGGCGCCCGCCCGGCCTAGCGCCAAATTCGAACCGGTTTGTTCGGGGTGCCAATGAGTATTAAAGAGGGTACGTACCGGCTTGCTTCCAGGCAGCGTTGCTATCGCCTGAGCCAGACTAGCGGACCGTTCGGCCAGTCCTCCATCCACCAACAGGACGCCGTCCAAACCGGTTCGCGCCACCACGTTGGCGCCCGCTCCCGTCAGCAGGTAGAGATTGTCGGCCAGCGGGGTGGTCGCGATAGTGCCAGGGGTGCTTTGCCCCTGGAGCAGGGACAGACCCGCTACACCTCCCAGCGTGCTAGCTAAGAATGTTCGCCGAGATGAGTCCACGTGGCTTCAGTATATCGCCTGCCTGCTCGCCGCGGGCATCCGAGATCAACTCTCGCGCGATAGCCACCCGCCGCTTTTCGCCTCGGCTGAGCGCATCCCGCTCGAATATAACTTCACAGGATTGGGAAGGAAGAGACCCGTTTGGGCGCGACACTGCTGGTAGGCTGCGCATAGGGAACTTCGCATAAATTTTCTTTCTTCCTTGGTAGCCGCGACGAAGTAAATAGTGAGCATCACGGCGACGGTTGGCGCCAGCCACAGGCGGCTGGTGACCACCCATCCCGCCAGCCAGCACATCAAATAGGAGCAATATAGCGGATGCCGGATTATTCGATAAGGACCATGCGCCACCAAGTGCGCGGGAAGATCCGGGGAGAACGCTGCGGAGAGCGGCTTGTGCAAGCTGGTCCTGATCGCCCACCAAAACAGCCCCAGTGCGCCTAAATAAAGGATCGCTCCGTTCGCGCCTCGCACGCGAGCAACGTTCGGCGTCGCCAAAATTGCGGCTAAATGCAGGATCCCGAACGCGATGCCCAAGGCCTTAATCAGCATCATGCCTGCCGTTAGCCCAGCCGGTTGGACGAAGAACCTTCGCATCCCCCATCCGAAGCTGGCCAGGCACGCCAGCAGGAGGCTGATGGAGATCCACTGCCACGCCGATGTCATCCTGTTGCCATGCCGGAGACTCCGGCCTCGCGGCAAATTATGGGAACCTCTCTTAAGCCCGCGCGGCAGGCGTCCATCCATTTCCGATAGCGTGGGTTCGGCTGGGAAGAATCGAAGCGCAGGACCTCCATCTGGCACTGGTACTGCGCATCGTAAAAGGAGGGCAGTTCAACGCCGCGTGCTTGCAGTTGTTGTCCGCCGATCCGTTTTAAGATGGCCGACGAACAGCGCTGCGTACTCGCCGTACTGATTCCCAAAGCTCCGCCAGACAACTGCGCGAAAGCGTAAGCCGTCGCAACCATTCGGAGAGCTTCCATGGTGCAGCGCAATGCCTCCGAGATCACACATCCCCCCAACTCCACGTACGAACATCCTCGCTGTCTTGCTTGGCGAAGGTCTGCTTCCACGGCGTCCCGCAACTGGCGTCCCCACGTTTTCGATTACGCTAGCGCCGAGCGAGAAATCGCTAAATCATCGGAACCGGCATTCGCCTACGGCTGCGATTCCTAGCAGGACCGCGCCTGCCACTGTAAAAGGCGGCATAACTAACATGAGATAGCCGGCCGCGGGCGACCTCACGACAACGGCAAGTCCCGCAAGCGGAAGAGCGATCGCGGCTATGATCGGAAGAATGGTCAGCGCGCCCCCGTTATGAGAGGCGCTGAAGAAGATTATTCGCAGAAGCAGCCAGTAAACAACCCACGCCACCAGCGGCAGCGCTAACCACCACTTACCGCCTCGCGCGGCACCCGGGCCCGCGAATGAAGCGGGCGAATGCGAGATGGTACTCATTTTTCTGCTTCCAACTAGATACCCTTGAACTGCGGCTCGATGTTTGGCTACGGCTGACAGACACCGAAGTCCTTGGTTACACTCCGCGCCTCGAAACTAAGAGTCTTGTCCGAGTGCTTTCGTTGGCCCTCCAGCGTCATTCGCTCACCAAGCTTAATGCCCACCGGGTCGCCGGACACGAGATATGTCCGCCTATCCTTTTCGTCCGCTAGACTTAGGCCGTTTGGTCCCGAAATGACACAGCCCGTAATAGCCGTTTTCTTGTTCTTATAGTGCAGGATCAGGACGGTTACGAGTACCCCGACCGCCGCCGACACCACCACGATTCCTGTGACGATCTGCTTTTCGGCGGTATCAAGACTTTCAGCACGGGTGGGAGCGGCTAACGCCACACTAACAACGGCAATCAGAACTGCACGCCAAAAAGTGTTGGGGGTCACTCTCGCCTCTTCGTCGCCGGCATGGGAATTCTGTTCAGTATAGGCCATTCAGGTTGCAGGCGAGCACAAAAGAGAAAGGGCGATACTCGCACGGTGGGCAGGGGCAGTTCAGGCTCCCTGGAGGGAATCGGTCCAGTGCAGAAACAAACGCGACGTCGATTCTGAGCAAAAGCCACTACTGCACCAGCGCGGCGTAGTCGGGACTGTCTTCGATCAGCCGACCCGTCAGAGTCTTGTGCATTACGCAGTTGTTCGTCGTGGCCATTTCTCATCGGTCATACCAGTGAGCCAAATTTTGCACCCGCAGTCTTGATAAAAGCGCTTAGCGCGGGTCGTCAGCTTCAGCTTGTGCACCTTACATTGGCATGACGCCGTTAGATCATGATCGGCATGCCGCAATCTTACACCCTGTTTTATACCGCTCCGTGTACAAACTAAAATGTGCAATCTGTAAGCTATTGACTCTTAAGTCTGTGGCTCCCCAAGAACGCGCTTTTGCAACCAACTGCGAGAGCTTCAAGTTATTGTCCCTAAAGGGCCTCTCAAGGCTAAGGCAAAGAGGCAAACTGAGGCCAGGCTGAGAATTCTAGAGTGGGTCTGGGCTGGATAGATTCCTCGGATACCAGCTATACTATCCGTTGGTTCTATCCAATGCCGACTATACATACGGGACTCGCGAAAGCCCGCCAGGTGTTCTCGAAGCACGGAGGCATGCTGCGCACCAGCAAGGCTCTCCAGCTCGGAATCCACCCGCGGACTCTGTACGCACTTCGGGATACCGGCGACATCGAACGGGTCGGTCGCGGCCTATACAGACTTTCCACCGCGTCGCGACTTTCCAGTCCGGATCTCGTTCCAATCGCGATTCGAATTCCACGGGCGGTCGTCTGTCTCATTTCAGCACTCGCTCATCATGGCCTTACCACGCAGGTTCCGCATTCGGTCGATATTGCGCTGCCCAGCCACGCTCAGATTCCGAAAACAGACGGCGTCCCTCTCCATGTGTTCTGGTATCCGGAACCATCGTTCAGTGCTGGCGTCGATGTGGTCAAGGTCGATAACGTACCGGTGCGAATCTATTCGCCAGAGAAGACCATCTCCGACTGCTTTAAGTACCGGAATAAAATCGGGCTCGACGTCGCCATTGAAGCTCTGCGGGCCTACCGAGAGCATACACGGAAGCCGGACTATAAAGCACTGACGAAGTTCGCTCAGATCAATCGGGTCGAAAGGATCATGCGCCCATACCTGGAGTCCATTCTGTGAGTGGTCGCGATATTGGAGCGTCGGTCCGGCAACGGCTGCTCAATCAAGCTCGAGCGCAGGGGCGTCCGTTCCAGGAACTACTCCAGTACTTCGCCATGGAGCGGTTCTTATATCGACTGGCGCAGTCTCCATTCGCGGATCGGTTCATTCTCAAGGGCGCGCTTCTACTCACGGCTTGGCGGGCGCCCATGTCCCGGCCGACCATCGACATCGACCTTGCCGGCAAGACAAGTAACGAGTTGGACCACATCAGGGAGCTCATAGGCGCGGTGTGCGATGTAGTCACTGAACCGGACGGCGTGGAATTCAGTCGCGCTTCGATCGAGGTTAGCCGAATCAAGGAGGACGCGGACTACGAGGGCGTTCGAGTCAAGTTCCAAGCGCTGCTGGCGAAAGCGCGAGTTCCGATGCAGATCGATATCGGCTTCGGAGACGTCGTGGTACCAGGACCAACAAAGATTGAGTATCCAACGCTGCTCGATTTCCCCGCTCCCGTACTCCAAGCTTATCCGAGGGAGACCGTTATCGCCGAGAAGCTCGAAGCGGTCACCAAACTCGGACTCCTGAACAGCCGGATGAAAGATTACTATGACATCGCCCTTCTAGCCCGCGTGTACCCATTCGAAGGCGAGAATCTGATAGGGGCGATTGTTGCGACCTTCCGGCATCGAGAAACGAAAATCGAAGCCAAACCGATTGGGCTCACGGATGTCTTCTATGCCGATCCATCAAGGGCCATCCAGTGGCGGGCATTCATTCGTCGAAGCCGCTTCATTGAAGAGTCTGGTGAACTGGAACGGCTTGTAGCTGAAATACGCCAGTTCGCACTTCCGGTTCTAGCAGCGGCCACCGCCGAGAAGGCTTTCCAAGCTCGCTGGCAACCCGGCGGTCCGTGGATACGAATCGACTGAGCTTGCTTTCAACAGAGAATCGCCAGGTTGCAAGTTAGAAATCCTGGGGTCCCAGACCATTGGCTCCCCGGCATGGATTCGAACCACGAACTTGACAGGATTTTGAAGTCTCACAACTTATTGATTCTAAAAAGTCGCTGAAGTCGCCAAAAGCCTCAAAAGCAGGGTCCAGGTACAAAATCGGTACAAAAATTTTCCCAAGAAATCAAAAGGAGCATTGCCGCCCGCGTTAAACGACTATTTGATTTGCGTCCGGACGACTTCGTACCGAAGCCAGAGTGTGTCTTTTTCGCGCCTATCTACGCCCTCGACGCTGCGGTCGTCTATCACGGCGGTGGCACCGAGAAATATCTGGGCGAAGTCAACGGGCTTGATGCGCCGCTGCTGATGCATCTGGCCGAGGAGGACGAGTTCATTTCCAAGCCTGCGCAAGCTGAGATCAAGCCGGCACTTGCCAGCAAACCAAACGCGACGGTCCACAGCTATCCGGGGCAGCATCACGCCTTCGCTCGGCATAATGGGACGCACTACAATGCCACGGCGGCAGCGCTCGCCAACGGGCGGACTAGCGAATTTCTACATCAACAACTTCGGTGAATTTCGCTCCAGCCGTTCTGGGCGACTGGAGCGCTTTCGCCTTCGGCAAGGACGGCGTTATCGTCGTACCGGATGGGGATTCCGGCGAAGCCGAACGCTGAATCCGGGATGATTCCGAACGGCATTCCGGGATGATCCCGAACACCATCGGAGCGTAGCGACGCTGGCATCTCGATTGTGCAAGAGAAACCTGTCCGAAGCGCAGCGACTGCCCAGCACTATGGAGGTTAGAGTGGCTGGGCTACGACAAAGCTTGGGCAGAGTGGACCGGCAGGTTTGCGGCTTCCCATGCTGCGATGCCGCCGGCAATTTCACTGATGCGGCGAAATCCACGGCCTTGGAGCAAGCTCGCGGCGATGGACGACCGGTAGCCACCCCGGCAATAGACCAGCAGGGGACGATCCTTCGGCAGCTTCTCTAGATTTTCCGTCAGATGATTGAGCGGAATATCCAAACTTCCTGCGATGTACTTCTGTTCGCGCTCCCGCGGCGTCCGAACGTCGATGGCCAACGGCGGCTGACTCGATGACAAGAGCTCCGCAGCGAACTGTGCGCTGAGGCGGTCCGTGGTGACTGTCAGTTCCGGCCGCAATTCCAGGCTGCGCAATCCATCCTTCAAATATCCGGCCACGTGATCGAACCCTATGCGCCCGAGCCGGATGGCCGATTCGTTCTCCCGGCCGGACTCCGCGATGATCA
>JBEKRO010000021.1:0-70910 GCA_049518655.1 Bryobacteraceae bacterium
GTCGGTTCGATACTATTTCACTTGGTCCGCGCGATCGACAGAACTTTTATCCGGCGTTAGTTGCGTGCTGAATTTCCATCAGAACTTGCGACCTCACCACCGCGTATTTCAAGTTGATGCCTCGGCGACCGATCATATGGAGAATCGGCGCCATTCTCGCCATCGGGGCGGTAATGTGCGGGTTCGCAGGTGCTGTATTGTGCGAGTCCGCTTTACATCCTCCTCGCCGCCCAGTCCCTCTTAATCCCTCCGCTCTGACAATTCAGGTGATCGCTCGCGACGGGATCACGCTGCGTGCTTGGTTGTTCAAGCCGGAAGCGCCCAACCACGACGCGGTTCTGACTCTGCATGGGATCGCAGACTCGCGTGCAAGCCAGGTGGGACTCGCCCGAATGTTTGTCGATCGCAGATATACAGTGCTCACGCCAGACAGCCGGGCGCACGGCGAGAGTGGCGGCAACTTGGCCACCTACGGCCTGCTGGAGTCCGACGACGTGCATTGGTGGGTTTCTTGGCTGATCGAGAATGAGCATCCGCGCCATGTTTTCGGCATGGGCGAGTCGTTGGGCGGGGCGGTGTTGATCGAGTCGCTGCGAGTGGAGCCGCGCTTCAGCGCCATTGTGGCCGATAGTGCGTTCTCCAGTTTTGAACGAATTGCCCGGGACCGTGTGGCCGAAGAGCTTCCATTCCCGTCGAAAATGTGTAGAGTCTTAGCCGCGGCGCCGGTCTGGGCCGGATTTCTCTACGCTCGATTGAGGTACGGCCTGGACTTTCGCCAAGCGTCGCCGGAAGCCGCGCTCGCTCGATCCACAACGCCCGTGCTTCTGATCCATGGCCTCAACGACAGCAAGACTCCCCCCGTGCATTCAGAAATTCTGGCTGATAGCAATCGCCGGTATGCGACGTTGTGGCTGGTGCGCGGAGCAGGGCACACGGACGCGTTCGGCGCTGCGCCCCAGGAGTTTGAGAATCGCGTCCTCAGTTTCTACCAGAACTTGCCGAGTGGCATCCAGGTCCGCGAGAAGTAGTCGCCCAAGGTGAAAACCAGCAGGATCGCCATCCAAAAAAATCCGGCGAAGACGAAGAGCTTGGTCAGCGGATTGTCGGTTCTGACGTGCATGAAGAACCAGATCACCAGCATCATCTTGAACGCGGCTATCCCGAGCGCGACGATGACGTTGAGCTGCCCCAAGTCGATCTGCGCGACATAGTAAGTGGTGAAGGTCAGGATCGTCAGCGTGAGCCAGATCAAGACGTAGGTTCGAACGGGAGTTACGGGATGCATATATTAGATTAGCTTCTTCGTGTGTCCGATGAGGTAAAGCAGTGGGAACAGGAAGATCCACACGATATCGACGAAGTGCCAATACAGGCCGGACACTTCGACGGGCGTGTAATAGCTGGGACCGAAGGCTCCTTTCCGCGCCATCATGAGAATGGTCGTCATGATCCCAAGGCCCACCAACATGTGGATGGCGTGGAACCCGGTCATGAAGAAATAGAAGCAGAAGAGAATCTGGGCCTGATGGGCGTACTGCGGAGGAGCAAGCGGCCCGTCCCAAGCCCAGTGACCGGCAAAGAGCGGCACCTTCATATCCACCCAGTGCTCGTGATACTCGAAGCCCTTGATCACCAGGAAGGCAGTACCGAAGACCATGGTGGCCACCAGCATCAGTTGCAGCAACTTCTGTTGCCCAAGATGCGCCGCGCGAACCGCCAGCGCCATGCTCAAGCTGCTGACGATTAGCACCGCGGTGTTCGCCGCACCGAACGCCGGGTTCATGAAATTGCTAGTAGCCGCGAAAGCCTCCGGGTACATGCTGCGATACACGGTATAGGCGCCAAACATGCCGCCGAAGAACATGATTTCCGTCAGCAGGAACACCCACATTCCAAATGTGGCCGAATCGAACTGCTGGCCCATGTCATCGAAGTGATGACGTAATTGCGGGGGATGTTCGGTTGCTACGGCGTGTGTATCAGCCAACGTGCGCCTCCTCGTGTTTCGCGTATGCGTAGGCTTCTTCGGTGACGATCGGGGTCACATCAAAATTGAATGTGGTGGGGGGTGACTGAGTGGTCCATTCCAAGCCCTTTGCGCCCCAGGGATTGTTGCCGGCCGCTTTGCCATAGCGCAGCGACCACAGGAAATAGATCAGCGGAATCAGGAATCCAAGGCCCAGTACCGTGGCGCCCGCGGTGGACATCACGTTGAGCACCTGGAACTCCGGCGCATAGGCATGATAGCGGCGGGGCATCCCCAGATACCCCAGAATGAACTGCGGGAAGAAGGTCAGATTAAATCCGACGAATACCAGCAGGGCGGAGAACTTGCCCCAACCCTCCGGGTACATCTTGCCCGTGATTTTGGGCCACCAGAAATGCAGCGCGCCCATGTAGGCGACTACCATGCCGCCCACCATCACGTAGTGGAAGTGCGCCACGACGAAGTACGTATCGGTGACGTGGACGTCGACGCCCAGGGTGCCGAGGAACAGTCCCGTCAAGCCGCCGATGGTGAACAGGCCAATGAAGCCGAACGCGTAAAGCATCGGTGTTTCGTAGCTGATGGAGCCGCGGAACATGGTTGCCGTCCAGTTGAAGACCTTGATGGCGGAGGGAACCGCGACAATCATCGTCAAAAACGAGAAGTACAGGCCCGCATACATCGACATACCGGTGACGAACATATGATGTCCCCAAACCAGGAAGCCGATGATCGCGATACCGAGGCTCGATCCAGCGATGAACGAATAGCCGAAGATGCCCTTGCGCGAGAAGCAGGTAACCAGTTCGCTGATGACGCCCATCCCGGGCAGAATCATGATGTAGACCGCCGGATGGGAGTAGAACCAGAACATGTGTTGGAACAGAATGGGATCGCCGCCGATGGCGGGATCGAAAATGCCAATATGGAAAGCCCGCTCCAGACCGACCAGCGCGAGCGTGATGGCAACCACCGGCGTGCCGAGCACCTGGATCAGGGCGGTGGCGTAGTTGGCCCAAACGAACAAAGGCAGACGGCCCCAGGTCATACCCGGTGCGCGCATCTTATGTACCGTAACGATAAAGTTTAGACCCGTCAGAATCGACGAGAAGCCAGCGATGAATACCCCGACGGCCGCCGTGATAACGAAAGTGTTGGAGTACGTTGTGCTGAACGGAGTGTAGAAGGTCCAGCCAGTGTCGACGCCACCCATGACGATGGCTGCCAGCGCGAAGAGTCCCCCTACGACGTAAATGTACCAGCTCAGCAGATTGATGCGCGGGAAGGCGAGATCCTTGGCGCCGATCATGATAGGCAGCAGGAAATTTCCGAACGTCGCCGGGATGGACGGGATCAAGAAAAAGAAGATCATCACCACGCCATGCATGGTGAAAATCTTGTTGTAGGTGTCGGAATTGAACAGGTCGCCCTCGGGCGTCAGCAGTTCCAGCCGGATCAGTCCGGCGAAGGTGCCACCCAGCGCAAACATGATGCTGATCGAAATGAGATAGAGCACGGCGATACGCTTGTGGTCTGTGGTAAACAGCCACGACTTCCAGCCGTACTCGGCATTCAAATAATTCACGGTTTCGGTAGTTTGAGGTTCTTGTAAAGCTGTGCTCATTTTGTACCGCCATCTGGCTGAGATGCGAGGCGCCGGGCTACGCTAACCGGTTGCGCCACTACTGCCGGTGAGAGAGACGCAGTGGGGGCCCCCGGAGCGTTACCGGTCGCCAGCGATTTGATGTAGACGACTAGCTGCAAAATTCCTTCTTCGCTGATCTGGCCCTGAAAACTGGGCATGACGTTGGGATGATAGCCGGCCACTATTTTCGCATTGGGATTCAGAATCGACTCCCGAATGTAAGCGTCGTCGGCGAGAACGGTTTGTCCGTTGGCGAGTTGCACGCGCGAGCCATACACACCCCGCAGAATCGGACAGCGTCCCTGGCGATCCAGCAGGTGGCAACTGGAGCAACCCATTTGCTCGAACAGACGTTCGCCCTGCTGCGCCATTGTGCCGCCCATCCCGCCGCCGGCCAGCCAGTTCTCATAGTCCGCCGGTTGCATCACGGTGACCCATCCCACCATGCCGGAGTGTTCGGTTCCGCAATACTCGGCGCAGAACAGATGATAGCGGCCCGGCTTATCGGCGGTGAACCACATGGTGTCGTAATGGCCTGGCACCACATCGTGCTTGATGCGAAGCGCTGGGATGAAGAAGCTGTGGATCACGTCCTCGGATGCGAGTGTGATTTTGACAGCCCGGCCTATGGGAACGTGCAGTTCATTAATTTCGCGCTGCCCTCCCGGATATTGGAGCTTCCACATCCATTGCTTTGCAACCGCGTAGACATCGATCGAGTTGGGCGGGGGAACGGCGTTCAGGAAGTAAATCTTGGCCCCCCACCAGAAGAAGGTGAGCATGACCAGGAACGGGATGATCGACCAGGCGATTTCCAGGCGTAAAGAACCGTGGATAGGCTGCGGCACTTCATCGCCCCGGCGGCGGTATTTGATCGCAAAAACGAAGATGACGCTGAAGATAAGCACCGACATCACGATGCTCACCAAGCTCAGGTAGATGTACAAGTGATCGACATCAACGGCGACCGCGGAAGCGGCTTCAGGCCAAAGTGGAAGCTGCATAGGTTAGGCTGACCTCCGGGCGTCGGGATGTGAGTGCCGCTCTCGCCGGATCATAACAAACACAAAGCCCCCCAGTAGAAGGACGGTGGCCGTGCCCAGCGCGCGCGTGACCTGAGTGATGGCCATTCCGTATTTTCCCGTGGTGGGATCGTAGTGATAGCAAAACAACAGCACCTGGTCGGCGGTGGTGCCAATCTTGTTGGCCGAAGCCTCTACCAAGCCCAGGCGGAAATCCCGAGGTTTGTATTCGATTCCGAAGAAGTAGCGCGCGATCTTGCCTTCCGGCGTAATCACATAAATGGCGCTTGCGTGGGCGAACTGCTTGCTGATGGGATCGTAGCGGTAATGGAATCCCACGGTGTCGGCCAAGCTCTTGATGGACGCCTCGTCGCCGGTCAAAAAATGCCAGCCGGCTTTCGCGCCCGGACGCTGATACTTCTCGACGTAGTTGGCTTTTTTGGCGTTCGCGAGTTGCCAGGTCTCTTTGGGATTGAAGCTGACCGTGACCACTTCATAATCGGAGCCCACGTTCAAAGAGACTTGCTCCATGGCGTGGGTGAGACCGTTCAGGATCAGGTCGCAGAGCCCGGGGCATTCGTAATACACCAGCGCCAGTACCACGGGCTTTTCGCGAAAATACTGACCCAGGCGAACCACTTGCCCGTTTTCGTCCTTGAACTGCAACTCCAGTGGGAGCTGAGCGTTCAGGTTCTGATCGATGCCGACGCCCTGCATTATGGAGGGCAGGCTAGCCGCTGGAATGCCCATCTGCTGTCCCGCCGCGATGCCTGGCAGCGCCGCAATAATGACTCCAGAAATCCAAAACTTTTTACTTCGCATTACTATTTCCTTGCTTGGTAGCCTCCGGCTGCTTGGCCGGCGCGGGCTTGCGCCCAGCGAGAATGTCGTCCAGGTAGTTGTGCGAAGGCACGCCCTTGGCTGCCAGCATATCGATGGCCCGATCAATCGGTACGCGCACTACGCCGCTATCCTTGTCCACATAGGCGTAACTATTCAGGATGTGATCTTCCTTAACACGCAATTGCTGCAATTGTTCGTAAGGCGCCACTTCGATGCGCGGCGCTGGAGGAATCACCGGCCGCGACAGCTTGGTGGCTTCCTCGGTGCTGTAGCTGGCGTAAAAGTAGCGGAAGATTCCTACCACCAGCACAAAAACGATTGCCGTTGCGACTGCCAGAAAGGCCAGCGACACCACGATGAGCCGTACGCTAACCTCGCTCTGCTCGTGGCCGGCTCCGTTCGGGCTGTGATGTACCGTGTGTTCCATTGTCAGTGTCCGTGTCCGTGTGTGGTGGCCAGTAATGAATAAGTATCCCGGGGATCGCGAGACGCCAGCAGCGGCCTAGCCTTGAGGTTGCTGATGAAGTAAGCCACCCAAATGCCACCCAAGCCGATTAGCGCCACTAGATCGGTCCAATAGACTTCCAATCCCCGCTGGCGAAACGCCGGTTCTACAATCCAGAATACATCCAAGATGCGCATGACGATCATCCAGATGGCCAGGGCGCGCAGGGCTCCCGGGTTCTTCTTCGTAAAGCGCAACAACAAAAGGAAGAACGGCACGCAGAAGTGGAAGATCGCGATCACGAAAGCGATGTAACCCCAGCCACCGCTGAAGCGGCGGATATACCACGGAATCTCGTCCGGCAGGTTTTCGGCCCAGATAATGAGGAACTGTGATATCGAAAAATACGCCCAAACCATGGTGAACGCCAGCAGGAGATTGCCCAGATCGTGATAATGCTGGCGCGTCAGGAAGCTGGCGAAAGGCTCGCGTTTAGAGAGCAACACCAGCACGGCGATAACGAACGCGAACGTCAGCACCACTTCGCCGATCGTGAACATCCAAGGGTAGATGGTCGAATACCAATCCGGCTCCAAGGACATGATCCAGTCGACAAAGGCATATGTGGTGGTAACAATGAAGACCAGTAACGCTGGAGCGCTGCGACGCTTGATCTTTAAGAAAAGGGATGGATCGCCAGTGCGGTCATGCTCATTGGCCAGGTTCAGGATGTAGCGTCCGGAGAAGTACCAGATCAGGCAAAACAGAATCGTCCGGCCGATGAACATCGGAATGTTCATATACTCGGCCCGGTGACTCGCGGGAAAATCGTGCGCGCGGAAATCCGCCTGGGTCCACACGTAAAGCGATCGCAGGGAGAATAGAATCGGGATCACGCCCACCAGAACGAAGGGCAGAGTTTTGACGCCCGATTCGAGCAGACGCCGAATGGCGACTCCCCAGTTGCCTCCGACCACGTTATGCATGAAAAAGACTCCCAGGCAGCCCAGCGCCAAGCCGCTCCAGAAAAGATAGGCAAACAGATAGGATTGCCAGAAATGAACAGGGTCCTTGAAGAGTCCGATCAGGCTGATCACCAGCGCCACCAAGCCTACGAACAAGGAGTTGCGCTGCACGCGGTCCATTTCCGGGCGGAGTGTCTCGCTGGGTGTCATTGAGGATTTGCTCCTGAGGGATTGGCTCCTTGGGGATTAGCCGCGGGCGCCCCCGAGCTGGTTCCGGTGATGCGCGGCGGCGGTTCTACAGGCAGATTCTGGCGCTGATCGGCGGGAACGTCGTTCAAGCTCGCCGATTCGCTTAACTGCAATGCGCGGATGTAAGCAATCACCCGCCATCGGTCTTCCGGCTGGACGCGCGAAGCGTAGCTGGGCATGGCCCCAAATCCATTGGTGATCACGTCAAAGAAATGTCCGACGGGAGCGTGTACCAGCCTGTCCGAGTAATACGAAGGCGGTTGCCGAAAACCGCGCAAAACCACCATGCCGTTGCCGTCACCCAGGTGACCATGACAGGGCGTGCAATAGATATTAAAGCGAGTCTGGCCGCGCTCGATATCGGCCTTGGCGATCGGAATCGGAAATTGATCGACGTCTTCGCCATCGATCTTGCCTGTGTAACGGGCCTCATCGATGCGCAAGTGCCCACGCGCCACGGTCCCTTCCACCATGGGCCGGGCGGAGCGCTGATCGGCGAAGAAGTCGCTTGACGCCAGCGGCTTGTAGCGCGGTTCATCCTGCATGTCCTGACGACAGGCCGTCAGACTGAAGATCGCCAGCGCGCCTGTGCCGACAAGGATTTTGCGGCTCAAGTTGTTCGACCTATTTTTCAACTTCGGCCACCTCTTCAGGGTTGAGTTGCTCGAGGAACGCCTTGGTCTTCGCCATGTCGAACTTCGGATCTGACGCCTCGATGCACAAGAAGAAGCGGTCTACCGAAGCCCGCTTGGCAAAACTCTCCACGTTAAACACGGGATGATAGGGCTGCGGGAGCTTGTTGAGGGCCAGCATACCTATGACGGCGCTGAGCGAAGCCAGCAGGACCGTACACTCGAATGTAATCGGAATATAAGCCGGCCAGCTATTGAATGGGCGTCCGCCGGTATTGTGCGGATAAGCGACCACCGTGATCCACCACAACAGCATGAATCCACCCACGCAGCCACACAAACCGAAGAATAAAACGATCGGCGACACCCAGTTGCGCCGGAAACCGACGGCTTCAGCCAAGCCATCGATGGGCATGGGCGTATAAGCGTCCATGTTGCGATAGCCGGCGGCGTAGGCGCGATTCGCCGCTTCGAGCAGTTGCTCGGGATCTTCGAACTGAGCCATCACCCCGTACGTTCCGTGTCTATCTGCGAAAGTTTCGGTCATTACTAATCTCCGTGCGCCGGTTTTGGCGACAGTTGGTCGTCATCCAACATGTTCGGCGCCAGATGGTGCAACACTTCGCGCACCTCGAAAATCGAGATGCTGGGCAGGAAGCGAACAAACAAAGCCATCAACACCAGGAAGAAGCCGATGGTGCCGACCAGCACCGCCCAATCCCACTGTGTCGGATAATACATGCCCCAGGAGGAGGGCAGGAAATCGCGATGCAAACTGATGATAACGATTACGAAGCGCTCCAGCCACATGCCTACGTTTACCACCAGGGACACGAAAAAGAGCCGTCCTATGTTCTGGCGGACTCTTCGGGACCAGAGCGATTGCGGGATGAGGATGTTGCACAGAACTAAAGCCGCAAACAGAACTCTGTAAGGTCCGGTGGTGCGATTGATATACATGAACATCTCGTGGGGATTGCCGCTGTACCAGGACACGAAGGCTTCCATCATGTAGCCGTAGGCGACTATCAATCCCGTGCCCAGCATCAGCTTGGCGCAGGCATCCAAGTGCCGCATGGTGATGAGATCTTCCAGGTGGAACCATTTGCGCGTGGGAATCGCCAGGCTGATGACCATCGCGAATCCGGAATAGATGGCGCCGGCGACGAAGTAGGGTGGAAAGATCGTGGTGTGCCAGCCAGGAAGCAAGCTAATCGCAAAGTCGAAGCTCACCACGGTGTGCACTGAAACCACAAGGGGTGTCGCTAGGCCGCCCAACAGCAAGTAAGCCATCTGATAGCGCGCCCAATGTTTCGCCGATCCCCGCCAACCCAGGCCGAGCATGCCGAAGATGACCTTCTGCCAATGATGCTTGGCGCGATCGCGCATGGTGGCAAGATCCGGCACCAAGCCGATGAACCAGAAGATCAGGGATACGGTCAGGTAAGTGGAAACCGCGAATACGTCCCAGATCAGCGGGCTGCGCGGGTTAGGCCACAGCCACATCGAACTAGGGTAGGGAATCAGCCAATAACCCAACCAGGGACGCCCTAAGTGAAGAATCGGAAACATGCCGGCTTGAGCGACGGCAAACAGCGTCATGGCTTCCGAGAAACGATTGATGGACGTGCGCCAGTCTTGCTTGAGCAACAGCAGAATGGCCGAGATGAGCGTTCCAGCGTGACCGATACCGATCCACCACACGAAGTTGACGATCGCAAAGCCCCAGGCCACCGGGATCATGATGCCCCAGACTCCAACGCCTTTGTAGAACAGCCAGAACGCGCCGGCCAGCAGCCCCTGCATCAAAATGAACGCGATGAACAGGCCGATCCACCATTGTTTCGGGGTGGTTTCAATCGGCTTCAGGACAACATTGGCGATTTTGTCGGTGACCGTTCCGTACTCGAATCCCGGCGCAATAATTTTATCCGGGCCGGGGTCGATAACTGGCGGCTCTAATTCTTCTAAATCAGGCATTGCCGATCTCCGGGTTGGGGTTGCGCAATCGGCCCAAGTAGGTGGTCCGGGGGCGCACGTTCAGATCTTCGAGCAAGCTGTAGTTGCGCGCTTGCGCTTTGAGTTGCGCCACACGGCTCTTGGGATCGTTGATGTCTCCGAAAACGATCGCTTTGGTGGGACAAGCCTGGGCGCAGGCCGGTGTGATCTCGCCGTCGGCGATCCGCCGGTTCTCTTTCTCGGAATCGATTTTGACGGCGTTAATGCGTTGGATGCAGTAGGTACACTTTTCCATCACGCCGCGGCTCCTGACCGTCACGTTGGGATTGCGCAAACCGTACATGCTCGGCGTGCCCCAATCGGAGTACAGCAGGAAGTTGAAGCGGCGCACCTTGTACGGGCAGTTGTTGGAACAATAGCGTGTGCCCACGCATCGGTTGTAAACCATCTGATTGATACCTTCACCGCTGTGCACCGTGGCGGCCACTGGGCACACCAACTCGCAAGGTGCGTTCTCGCACTGCATACATGGCACCGGCTGGTAATAGAGTTCGGGATTATCCCAATTACCCTTGAAGTAGCGATCCACGCGCAGCCAGTTCATGTGGCGGCCGCGAGTGACCTCGATCTTGCCGACCACCGCGATGTTATTTTCCGACTGGCAGGCCATCATGCAGGAACCGCAACCGACACACGAATTGAGATCGATGGTCATGCCCCACTTGTAGCCTTGATAGCGGAAGTCAGGGTACAGAGTGAGGGTTACCGGAAGGGGCTTATTTATTTCCTTTTGATCGACGAACTGAGGTGTCTTCTTATACTCGTCCAGAGTGGCGCTCCGAATCGGCTCGCCCTCCTCCATGGTCTGCGTATGCTGCGTGGTTGCGAACTCGTGGCTTCCACCCACTTTGTTCAGCTCCAGGCCATAGTCGCTCCAGGGCGCGGACGAGGTGCGCAGCAAATACGCATTGAAGCCGACTTCGTTGCCCACGTGCCCGGCGAAGGTTCGGCCAAAACCGAGATGAACCGTGACGCTGTTATTGGCGTGGCCCGGCATGATCCAGACCGGTCCGGTAATGGTTCTCCCTTGATACTTCAGCTCGGCCATGTCGCCGATGTTTAGATTTTTCTGCTGGGAGGTGTTGGGGCTGATCCAGATGGCATTGTCCCAGGTCATCTTGTTCGCCGGCTTAGGCAGCTCTTGCAGCCAGCCGTTGTTGGCGAACGAGCCGTCCCAGATGGTTGGGTCGGGCCGGAAATTAATTTCGAGACCTTGTGCGGTTTTGGGCTGCGATGCGGGGGGCATCTTAGCCGTGACGTTCACGGCCGGGACTGCGGTGTTGGGCACGATGCCGTCGTGCAGCGCTTTTTGCCAGAAGATGTCGAAGTTGGACGCCTTGGATTGGCCCTGCCAGTAAGCTTGCACCAGATCGTGATCGGATTTATCGGGCTGGCCCCCGAGCGTGGCGATCACTTCCAGCGCCGTCTTACCGCCGTAGAGCGGTGCAATCAACGGCTGGACGAAACTGACGGTCCCATCAAACCCGCGAACATCGCCCCAGGACTCCAGATAATGCGCTTCCGGAACCTGCCAGATGCACTGGCGGGCAGTCTCGTCGGCGTAGAGACCGAGGTAAGCTTTCCAATAAACCTTTTTCAACGCTCCTGCGAAGTCCAAGTCGGCCGGAGCGCTGTAGACCGGATTTCCGCCCAGGATGAGCAGGGTCTCTACCTTGCCCGCATTCATGTCGGCGACGAGTTGGCGCAGCGAATCCTGCTGATCGGTGGGACTGCCTTCGATGGAATCTGTGTAGCTGACCGTCTTGCCGACATTCCCAAGGGCCTGATTCATGGCGTGTGCCAGGGCATGCACTGCGGGAGGCTGGTAATCGCCCGCTACTACCAAACAAGCGCCCTTGTGCGCTTGCAAATCGCGTGCGATGGCAGCCACTTCTTTATTCTTTCCGCTATTCTGTCCACCCAAGCCAAGGGCCGCTGCCAGATCCCAGGCCCAGCCTTCGATTTCGCTGCCCTGAAGCACAAAGTGATGATCCGCCATGCTGGCGGTGGGAGAAGGAGATGGCTCAACGACGTACAGCCGATTCATCGTCGTCTCGCTGGGCGGCTTTCCTGCGGCCTGCACCTGAGCCGGTAAAACTACCGGTCCACGGTTTTCCGAGGCGTAAGACGCGGATTGATTTGCCCGCGGGGCGGAGGGTCCGTCCTGATAGCCTTCCTGCCAATTTTCCTTGGGCTGCGGCGTATGCGTCACGTTGCTCAGGACGCGCCGCTTGTCGGCGAACTGTCTGGCGTGGCGAAGATTACCAGGGCCGCAGGCCAGAAAGTCGGCGTCGATGGAAACGATTACGTCGGCCTGGCTGAAATCGTAAATCGTATTGACCGGACGCCCGAACGCCAGCATCGCGCCTTTGTACGCACTGTGGCGGCCGCCAACTTCGTACTGATGCCATTTGGCGCCGGGCAGTTCCTTCAAGATCGCATTGATCCCGGCGGTAAGCGTGGGTGACGTTACCGTTTCCGTGAGGATGCGAAGGCCGTCGCCGTTCTTCAACATCGCCTCTTCGCGGCGAGATGCGACATCGGCCTGGAACCCAATCCAAGAGTCGATGTAACCCTGTTTCGTGACGGCTTGCGCGCGATCCGGATCGTACATCGTCAGGATGGATGCCTGCTGGAAATAATCCGAAGCGCCCAGGCTTCCCGGATGATCCGGATTTCCTTCAATTTTGGTAGGCCGGCCCAGGTGACTAGTGACAAGCAGGCCTGTGCCCACGCCGCCCATCTGCATCGCCGTGGCGTAATAAAGTGGGACTCCCGGAACGAACTCTTCCGGCTGGCGAACGTAGGGGACGATCACCTCTTTGGGCTGTTTTGTACAAGCGGTGATGCCGGCAAATGCCAGCGATGCGGCAGCCAGCTTCAGAAAATTTCGACGGTGGTCTGCGTCCAGCCAATTGGGCGTTCGGTCGGCGAGCTCATCGTCGAGGAAAGCCTGAAACTCTTTAGTCTCGGCCAGTTCTTCTAGGCTCTTCCAGTACAAAGGTCCCTGGGCTGATTCCAGCCGAGCCCGAATCTTGTCTAAGTCAAGAGCGGGTTTATCCATGTCGGTGGCAAATCATCATCGGTGGCAAGTGTAACAGTCCGTCAAACTTTGGATGTGGTTTTCCTGAACCAGCTTGCGGCCAAGCTCTTCCTGATTGGGCGGCGCCTCATAAGCCATATTGAACACTTGGTCGCGTGGCCGGACATACTTCTCGGGATTGCGGTGACAGTTGATGCACCAGTTCATGTAAAGGGTATTTTCTTTGTACATCAAAGGCATCTGGTCCACGCGGCCATGGCAGGTGGCGCATCCGACGCCCTTGTTGATGTGGATGCTGTGGTTGAAGTATACAAAATCCGGCAGGTCGTGTATACGAGTCCACTGCAGGGATTCGCCCGTGCGGAAGCTGGCGCGCACCGGCTCCAGAATCTCCGCGTTCGTCCAGATCTGCGAATGGCAACTCATGCAGATCTCGGTGGCTGGAATGCCTGCGAATGACGAGGTCTCTACCGACGTGTGGCAGTAGCGGCAGTCGATCCCGTCGTCGCCGACGTGATGTTTGTGGCTGAAGGGTACGGGTTGATCCTTAACTACCTTGACGTCCGTGATGTAGTGACCACGGTCCATCGTGTAGGCGAAAGCGACCAATCCGCCGATTGCGATGACAGCGCCCGCAATACTTATTTTTGAGATGCTATTTGCGCTTCTGTGGAAAAGCTGGGCCATCCAGTCGTCCTGTACGACCCACTATGGTAAATCAGATTGCGCTAGAATTGCAAAAAATATTATCCGGCAAGTTTGATGTAAGTCGTCTTACTGTGAAAGGTGGGATTCGGTTCAGGGAGCGATCAAGCGGCGAAGCGCTTGTTGACTGCCCGGCGTGCGCGAAGCAGACGAATTCGAACGGCAGTCTCCGTCCATCCGTGAGCGCGCGCGATCTCTTGAACCTTGTAGCCTTCCAGATAATGCCGGGTGAGCACCATGCGATCGTTCTTCTTGCAAGTTTTCAAAATTCGCCGGACGTCGATCGCCGCCAGATTGACCTTGGGAGGCGTAGGTAATTCGGGGAGTGTCTGAAGGAATGGTTCACGGCGCATGCAGCTCCGATGAATATTGAGTGCGATGCTGTTCATCCAAGTGAGTACCATGTTCTGGTCGCGCAATTGGCCCAGGCGTTCCCAGCCCTTGACCCAAGCGGCTTGGGCCGTCTCCTGTGCTGAATCGTACGACAAGCCGCGCGATACCAGGAAACGCACCGTCAGGTTGTAGCCCTTTTTGTAAGCCGCACCGTATTCTTCTCTTGTCATTTTCCCTAAACTCCCTTGTCTGAACGATTTGCCTTCTTCGGCGTCCATTTCACAGAAAAGCAGTTTCAGTACCACCAGTGAAAAGATTTCGTTCGCGAGAGAAAAGTCTTGTGGAATCTGTCGATTGCCCAGCCGCAGCGGGAATCTTTTGTTGGCGGGGGTACCACGCAAGAATTTCTGGACGGGCAAAATTTTCCGGAAACCTAATCTCTAACCCACTCCGGTTTTCGGACTACGAAAACCATGTAGTCTTCGTCCACATGTTCGGGCTGAGCTCCATCGCCGATCTTGAGAGCGCCGCGCTCATGTCCGAAGACCGTGAATCCAAGAGAAGAATAGACACGCTTCGCTGCCGTTTGATGGTTGCCCACCGTGAGGATGATTTTCTCCAGACCGGCGAGTGCAGTAGCACGCCGCAAAACTTCGGACAACAAACTCCGCGCGATACCTTGGCCGCGATGCTCCTGGTGGACGAACACGCCCCAAATTCTGGCCTTGTGCCGCTCTTTGCGGCGCGTGTTGCGTCCGAAACCCACGGTCCCCACCAGCTTTCCGGCGGCGAAGGCGCCCAGAACGTAGCTGTCGCCGCTCGCAGCGCCCAGGCGCTTGCCGAAGACGTTCACGGATGTTGCGCGGTGCTCCTCCGCGGATTCGGCAAAGGCGCGGGGTTCGCTTTCGAGCGCTTCGAGACGCAGACGCCAGAAGGCGTCGGCATCTTGCGCCCCGAGCGTGCGAATCTCTATAGTCGTTGTTTGGGCAGTCATTGTTTGGGCCAGTCGTTGTTTATCTTTATGCCCGGTACGAGCCCCGCCATCGCCGTCGTTCTTTCCTTAGGGTTCTTAGCGCATGCTATTGCGCAGACGCCCGCACCCGATCCCGCCGAACAGAAGAAGATTCTAGCTGACGCCACCGATTACGCCTTCAACCACGAGCGCGGCCTGCCTAACTTTCTCTGCATCCAAACCACTCGCCGCTTCCAGGACTTTCAAATTCGCGGTTCTCAAGGCAACGACGAATGGAGGCCCTTGGACATTATCGTGGAACGGTTGGCATATTTTGAACACCACGAAGACTACAAAGTTATCGAGATTAACGGCGTTCCTGCCAGCATCCAGCACGATAAGCTCGGCGGGGCCTCGTCCTCGGGCGAATTCGGCTCCGTCATGAAGGGCATTTTCGCTCCCCAGACGGGGACCGATTTCGCCTGGCAAACCTGGTTTACTCTACGCGGACGGAAGATGCATGTGTATGCGTACAGTGTTGCGGCCGCGAAATCGGACTATCACGTCGTAGTGCCCGAACAGGCCAAGGATCTGGTGACCGCGTACCACGGTCTGATTTTCATTGACGACAGCAAGCATTTCATCCACCGCATCACGCTGCACGCCGACGGGATTCCTCCGGCGTTTCCAATTCAAGATATCAGCCTCATCCTGGACTATGAGTACACGCGTATCGGGGATACCAGCTACCTGCTTCCTCTCACTTTCGAGCTGCGCTCGCGCGAAGGCAACGTACGCGTCAAGAACGACGTGGATTACGATGGCTATCGCAAGTTCACGGCGGACTCGAGCGTCAGCTTTAGTGCACCGGATGCGCCGGCGGAACAATCCCCGAAGAAATAGCCTCGGCGCAGATCACACGAAAGCGGTGGTCTTGATGCCCGAGATCTCGAATTGCTTGCGGCATCGCATGTTCTTGCACATCACCTTGTCATCCAACAAGACCATGTAGCTGGCGGCTTTCTTGAATTTAGCGCGGTCTCGTTCATCGGCATGGCCGGGCAGCCGCTCTACTTTGGACCGCAGCAGCCAGCGCAGGTCGTACGTCTCCGAGCCGCGGCAATAGGGGCAGTGCAACGTCGCTGACTTCTTGGTCTCAGATTCTTTGTAAAAAGCTCGTTCGTCCATGATCGCTTCTATCCTACGATGACAGTTCCTATCCTACGACGGGCATCAAAGCCAAGGCCTTGACCAAGCTGGCGTCCAGCAACCGCGCGAACTGGTCGACGTCCGATTTAGTGATGTTGAGCGGCGGTGAGAAGCGCAGGATATTGCCGTGCAGGCCGCCCTTCCCGAGTAAAATCCCGTTTTCACGCGCCGCTTCCATGACAGCCAACGTTTGCGCCACCGCCGGGGTCTTGCTCACCGGGTCTTCCACCATTTCGATGGCTTGCAGCAGACCCATGCCGCGCACGTCGCCGATGATGGGATGCTTAGCTTGCAGCTCCAGCAGCTTGTCGCGAAAATACGCGCCTACTTCGGACGCATTGATGGAAAGTTTGTGTTCCTCGATGAAATCGACCACCGCTTTGGCGGCAGTGGTGGCGATGGGGTTGCCGCCGAACGTGGAAATGGTGGCGCCTCGGAGTGCATTGGCGATTTCCGGCCGCGCAATCGTTACACCGATCGGCATGCCATTACCCAGGCCTTTGGCGCTGGTGATGATGTCGGGCTGCACGCCCCACTGCTCGATACCGAACCACTTGCCGCCCGTCCGGCCCCATCCGGTTTGCACTTCGTCGCTGATGAAGACGCCGCCGTGCTTTTTCACTGTCTCGGCCACGATCGGGAAGTACTCTTTGGGCGGCGTGATAAATCCGCCGATGCCTTGAATGGGCTCGGCGATGAAGCCGGCGATCCGTCCCGAGGTGGTGGTGCGGATCACTTCTCCGACATCTTGCGCGCAGCGCACTTCGCAAGACGGATACGAGAGGCCATAGGGGCAGCGATAGCAGTAGGCGTTCACCGCGTGAACGACTCCAGCTTGTGTCACCGGTCCCAGCCGCCAGGTGGATTGCGCGCTCAGGCCCAGGGCGAGCGACGACCGGCCATGATAGGCATAACGCAACGCGACGATCTCCGTCGATCCCGTGTAGCAACGCGCGGCCAGGATCGCCGTCTCGTTCGCTTCCGTTCCGCTGTTGGTGAAAAACGACTTCGTCAGTTTGCCGCCGGGCGTGATTTCGGCCAGTTTCTTGGCGAGCGCCGCCTGCGGCTCATTGGCGAAGACGGTAGAGACGTGCTGCAGACGATCCATCTGCGCGTGCACTTTCCGGTTGACGTCATCGTTGCAATGGCCCACGCTGACGGTGACAATACCGCCGAAAAAGTCCAGGTATTGATTGCCGTCCGCATCCCAAACGTATTGGTTCTTGGCGCGGGAGATGACGAGCGGTTGTTTGTAGTAATGGAAGACGCAAGGAAACAGGTGCTCGCTTTGAGCGAGAAGGATCTCCTCTTTTGTCATAGGCGGGGTCATGTTTGATTTTAATACCGCGCGCCGGCGGAAAGCGCGCGCTACACTCTATCGATGAAGATCGCGCTGGACGCGACTCCTTTGACCGTTCCGAGCGGCGGCGTGCGCCGCTACACCGAGGAGTTGACACGCGCGCTTTGCGACAATTTCCCCGGCGATCAGTACTGGTTGCTGTCCGACCAAAAGACGGCGCTCCCGTTCGATCGCCCGAACCTCAGAGCGGGGCAGGGCCCGCGCAACCTGCTGGAGCGGCGTTGGTGGTCGTGGGGATTGCAGGGCGAGATCTCGCGGCTCGGAATCGACGTTTTTCATGGGACCGATTTCGCGGTCCCCTATTTACCGCTGCGCCCGAGCGTGATGACGCTGCACGACCTTTCTCCGTGGCTTGATCCGGGTTGGCACACCGAATCCGCTCGTATTCGCAATCGCACTCCCATGTTGCTGCGCTTGGGCTTGGCCACCATGGTGATCACGCCTTCGGAAGCCGTCCGTCGCGCCGCGATCGCACGCTTTCATCTGCAGCACGATCGCGTGGTTGCGGTCCCGCACGCCGCCGGTGCATGTTTTCGTCCGGCGTCCGGTCCGGTGCGCAACCCGCCTTACTTGTTGTATGTCGGCACGCTGGAGCCGAGAAAAAATATTGGCTTGATTCTCGATCTGTGGCGGGAGCTTCGCCGCCAGTATCCGATCGACTTGGTCCTGGCGGGCCGCCGCCGCGCGGACTTCCCCGAAATTCCCGCTGAGCCGGGCCTGCGGGTGGTTGGCCTCACGCCGGAAGAAGAACTGCCCATTTTGTACTCCGGCGCCGTCGCTTGCCTGTATCCGTCTTACTATGAAGGATTCGGTTTGCCGGTGCTCGAAGCCATGCAGTGTGGAGCAGTGGTGATTGCTTCGCGCGATCCAGCCATTATCGAAGTGGCCGCCGATGGTGCTATTCTGCTCGACGTTGCAGATCGCGCACTCTGGATGGACGCATTGCGATCGGCTGTGACGCAATCCGAGCACATGCGCCAACTCCGCGAAAGGGCGCTGGCCAGAGCCGGGGAGTTTTCTTGGACCAAAACAGCACGACTGACAAGAGCGGTCTATGAGCACGCCGTTCAGCGCTTTCGGAAGTAAGCCGCGAGCGTTGTTCCTGGCCGGCGAGGCGCCTTATCCCACCATAGGAGGCGGTCCCATCCGCGCCGCTTCCGTCCTTGAATATCTGGCTCGGCGATTTTCCGTCCATGGAATCTTTTTCCGCGAACCTGGCGCTCCGGACCCCGCGGATGCGATTCCTGCGGGCCGTTTGGATCGAGTAGATGTGATCGATCTGCCGTTTCATTCCAAGGGTCCGCTGTCGCGCGTCCTGCGCAATGCCACACGACTGGCTCGGAATCGAGCGCCGTTAGTCGATCGTTTCTCCGGTTTTGGGGCTCAAATTGAGCGCTGTCTGGCCGGCCAGCACTACGCAGCCGCATTCGTCGAGCAGTTCTGGTGCGCTCCTTACATCCAACAGATACGTCCCAGTGCGCGGCAAGTGATTTTGGATGTTTACAACATCGAATCCGTGTGGCACGGCCGCATGGCTTCGTCCGACGGCGGATTGCTGGCGTGGAGCCACGGACGATTCGCGCGAGCGGCGCTGGATCTGGAGCGTTACTGGCTCCCCCAGTTCGATTACATTCTGGCCACTTCGGGCAACGACGAAAAATTGATGCAAGCCATTGCGGCCGGCGCGCGAATCACGGTCTATCCCAATGCGCTTCCCCACGTTGTTCCTCCGCCCCGCGCGGAGCGGCACGAAATCGTCTTCAGCGGCAATCTGGAATATGCTCCCAACATCGCGGCGGTCCAATTCTTTCATCGCAACGTGTGGCCCGCGCTACAGTCGCGTTGGCCCAAGCTGAGATGGAAGATCTTGGGGAAAAATCCAGGACCATCCATCCGTGAATTGGCCGCTCGCGATTCGAGCATTGAAGTCACCGGCTTCGTGGAAGACGCCGTGGCTGCCATCGCGCAGTCCCAAGTGGCAATCGTTCCCCTGCTTGCGGGCAGCGGAACGCGCATCAAAATTCTGGAGGCGTGGGCCGCCGGTACTCCCGTGGTGTCCACCAGGGTTGGCGCCGAGGGCCTCGAATTCCGCGATCGCGAGCACCTGATCTTGGCCGACGACGCCGAGAGTTTCACGGCCGCCGTTTCCGAGTTGCTCGCATTGCCGGTGAATCGGGAACGCATCGGCGCGGCGGGTCGCAGGCTTTATGAGGAGCAATATACCTGGCCCAGTGCCTGGAAGGCGCTGGATAAACTTTTCGACCCGGATGCACAGCTCGATGAATAGCAATCTTCGGCATTGACCGGTAACGCAAAGGCAGGTGCGCCGTCTAACTTCATGAAACACACCGCGCCCTGTAAGTTCAACCGATAATTTGGCACAAGACTTGCGTTAGAATCCGTGTAACATGAACCTATGTGATTGCTACCGTCATGTAAACGTTTTGCGAACGACCCGTTCAAAATGGGAAACCCTCTATACTGGAGAAGGTCATGCGTTTTTCGGTAGACGCTCACGCAATCGGACAGCACTTAACGGGGAACGAAACATACATCAGAAACCTTTTGAATTGTTTCGAGGTGCTGGATCGTGAAGCGGAATTTATAGCTTACATTTCGCGCGAAGAGGCCATCGCCGATGTGCCCGATCGATTCATAAAGAGACGCGTCGCGGTGAACCCTTTTGTGCGGCTGGGTTACCACCTGCCGCGGCGAGTGGCCGAAGATCGTCCCAGTTTGCTGCACGTGCAATACACGGCGCCTTTGGCCTGCTCCGTGCCCATTGTGGTGAGCGTGCATGACGTCAGCTTTCTGGAACATCCCGAATACTTCACGTCCTTCCGAGCGACGCAGTTGCGTTTGACGGTGCGGCGCACGGTAAAGGCCGCTTCGTGCGTTCTGACGCCGAGCGAATTTTCCAAGCGGCGAATTCTGGATGCGTACCAACTGTCGGACGATAAGGTGGTGGTGCTGCCGAACGGTGTTAGCTCCGTATTTCACCCGGTGGCTCGCGAAGCGGCCCAACGCAGCATGCGCACATCGTTGCCGAACGTGCCCTTTATCCTGACGGTGGGCGATCTTCAACCGCGCAAGAATCATCTGGGATTAATCCACGCGTTCGAGGATCTCATCCGCGCACATTCGCAGTTGCCGCATCACTTGTTGATTGTCGGCAAAGAGACCTGGTACGCGCCCACCGTGCGCGCGGCCGCCAAGAAGTCGCGCGTGGCGGATCGGATTCATTTCACCGGTTTTGTGGATGACGAAGAATTGCGGCGGCTGTATGGCGCTTGCGATCTGTTTGTTTATCCGTCTTTCTACGAAGGCTTCGGATTGCCTATCCTGGAGGCCATGGCCTGCGGACGTGCCGTGGCGTGCTCCAACACCTCGGCGATGCCGGAGGTGGCCGATTCAGCGGCGCTGCTTTTCGATCCCTGCTCGCAACGCGATCTCGTCTTTGCCATGCGCGATCTGTTATTGAATCCTGAGCTGCGCCAGCGCATGGAACGCCTGGGAGTGCAGCGGGCCGGGATGTTCAGTTGGGCCAGCAGCGCGGCCAAGACTTTGGATTTGTATTATGCGGTGGCGGGGGACGCTTCCAAAGCTCCCGCGGCCGTCAGGAGATCTCGCTCGGTTGTTCCTCGATGATGTATATGAAGTACCGATTTGTAAATATCACCCCTCCGCTTTTGTTCTCGGCGTTGGCCCTCATTGCAGCGCCGGTGGCCGAATCCACGCTTCCCAATGAGACCATCCACTACAGCGTCAACTGGCCGAGCGGTGTGAGCTTGGGCGAAGCGACGCTCAGCGCTTCCAGTTCACAGACGGCCGCCGCGCCCGAGCACATGCATTTTCAATTCGATCTGGATGCGAGCGTGCCAGGCTTCGCCGTGAGCGACCGATTTCGCTCCGCTGCGTCCGGCAGCTTCTGCTCGGCGGAGTTTCAGAAAAACACGTCTCATGGTTCCAAGAAAGTGGACGAGAAGGAAACTTTCGATCCTAACACCGGAACAGTCACTCGTGGATCGGGCTCCGGCCAAGCCGAGATCAGCGCCAACACCTGCGGCAAGGATGCCTTGGCGTTTCTGTATTTCTTACGTCAGGAGTTGAGCCAGGGCCGCATGCCTCCGCGCGAGACCGTGTTTTTTGGCGCGCCTTACGAGATTCGGCTGGCGTCGGCCGGCACCGAGAGCGTGAAGATCGGAAACAAGCCGGTGGACACCGAGCATGTGAAGGCATCCGTCGACGGCCCCTCGTCCAGTATTAGTTTCGATCTGTTCTTCCTGAAGGACAAGGCGCGCACGCTCGCGCTGGTACGCGTTCCCATGGCGCTAGGAACGTTTTCGATGGAACTGGCGAAATAGCCCTGACGGACTCGTGGCAATCAAGGTAGCCTTCTTCTCTCCACTTCCTCCCGCGCGCAGTGGTATCGCCGATTATTCCGCGGCGTTGCTCGACGAATTGAAAAAGCTGGTTGATGTGGAGGTGTTCACATCGAAACCGCTCGCGTTTAATCCCAAGAATTTCGATGTCACGCTGTACCAGGTGGGCAACAACGTTCATCACGACTTTTGTTATGAAACCGCGATGGATCATCCCGGGGTGGTGGTAGTACATGAAGCCAACCTCCATCATTTGATCGCGGACATCACCATTAAGCGCGGCGACTGGGATGCGTACATGCGCGCGGTGGAGCAGGAGGGCAGCCCAGAAGACTTGGCGTACGCCAGCCGGGTCCGGCGGCTCGAAGTGGGGCCCGACTACGAAGGTGTGCCGATGCTGCGGCAGTTGCTGAGCCGATCCAAAGCAGCCATTGTCCATAGCGGTTGCGTCGAATCCGAATTGCGCGACGCGGGATTCTCCGGCGCGGTAGCTCGCATTCCGCACGGCGCTTGGATTCCCGACGCCAACCGGTCGGACTTTCGAGAACGTTTGGGGCTGGACGAGACCACGCCGCTGATCGGTATCTTCGGCTTCTTGAAGCCGTACAAGCGCATTGCCGAATCGTTGCGCGCCTTCCGCAGGCTGGTGCGCGTTCATCCATCGGCCAAGATGATTTTGGTGGGCGATCCGCATCCCGAGCTGCAATTGGAATCGCTGATCCGTTCGCTCGATCTCAGCTTGCATGTGCGCGTTCTCGGCTTCCGCCCCATTGACGAATTTGTGGGCTATCTGGCGGCCTGCGATATCGTCCTCAATCTGCGCTATCCAACGGTCGGTGAAAATTCTGGGACGCTCATGCGCGCCCTTGGCCTGGGGAAAGCCGTAGTGGTGTCGGAGGTGGGATCTTTCAGTGAACTTCCCGACAGCATCTGTCTGAAGGCGCCGGTGGAGGCAAGTGAAGAGGATCATCTTTTCGAATATCTCAACCTGCTGGTGAGCCGTCCCGAAGTTCGCAAGGCGCTGGGCGCTCGGGCGCGTGAATGGGTAGAGACCGAATGTACCTGGCCCAACGTGGCGCGGCGTTACGCGGACTTCCTGGAGCGAATCGCGAGCAATGGCGCGGCCCCGGGCAGGGAAGCCAAAAGCAGCGAGCCAACCGTTGCGGCGGCGGGTGTGCGCGTGGAGCCCGAATATATTCTTTCCTGGGCGCCCGATGAATCGGCGAAGGGCTACATCGAAACGCACCTCACTCGTTTCGAAAAGACGCTCGCCATCACGCCGCCCGGCGGTCCCGACGACCGTGTTCTCGAGATGGGTGCGTACCTGCAAATCACACCGGCGCTCAAGACGCGTCTGGGTTACGGTGAAGTGCGAGGCTGTTACTATGGCCCGGCGGGAAAAGTGGTTCAACGCACCGTTCAATCCCTGGCCGGCGAGGAGTTCCATTGCGCTGTGGAGCTCTTCAATGCCGAGAAGGACCCTTTTCCTTACGACGACGGCTATTTTTCAACGGTGCTGTGCTGCGAGTTGGTGGAGCATCTCACGGAAGATCCCATGCACATGATGGCGGAGATCAACCGGATCTTGCGGCCCGGCGGGCACCTGGTGCTGACCACACCCAACATCGGTTCGCTGCGCGCGATCGCGGCGATACTGGCGGGCTACCATCCGGGATTTTTTCCGGCCTACATTCGCCCGCGCGTGGAAGGCGAAGAACCGGAGGCGCGGCATAATCGCGAGTACACGGCTCGCGAGATCGTGCATTTGTTCCATTACGCCGGGTTCGATATGACGCTGCTCGAAACGGGGCCCTTCCGCGATGAGCCAAAGCCGGAACATGAGTGGGTGAAGCATTTGCTGGATCGCTACGAACAGCCAATGGACTTGCGCGGCGATGGGATCTACGCGGTGGGCCGCAAGAGCGGTCCGGTGCGTGAACGCTACCCAGCTTGGTTATACCAGTGAGCACCGCCAGGTATCGAGACCTGCTGGTTCGCGTGGCCATGGGTGCCGAGCAAGGTTCGGCCCTCGAAGTATCGCTGTCCATCGAGAATAATTCCCGCGAGACCTGGACCTCGGAAAACTTTTCGCTCGGCTGGCAGTTCTACGATCCGCAATCGAACCGGTTTATCGAGGAGGGCGCTTGGACGCCGGTCTCCGGTGACGTAGCGCCTGGTGCTACCGCGAAGTTCGAAGTCTCGATCCCATTTCCCCCCGAAGCGGGCGCGTACGAAATTTATGTTTCGCACATCGAGGCCGCCGGTGGCTGGGCCTACGCACGGGGCGCACCGTTCCTGCGGATTTTGGTGGAAGAGGCCGGCGGACAGCCTCGCGTCCTGGAGCAAGAAATCACGACTGTACGCTCATTACGCTGGAGGCGAATCCGGGCGGCGCTTCCGAAATTGTTTGCCACCCCGCTGCGAACCATCGTTCAGAATCATCGGCTGATCCGATCCATGGCGCGCCGCGATATTCTGGCGCGTTATCGCGGGTCTTTTGGCGACGTCTTCTGGACGGTCCTGAATCCGCTGCTGCTGATGGCGACTTACTTCTTCGTCTTCGGCGTCGTGCTTCAGACCAGGTTCGGACCCAATCAAAGCCGCACCGGATTCGCGCTTTACTTTTTGGCTGGCATGCTGCCGTGGCTTGCATTTTCAGAACCGGTGGGACGCGCGGCGAACGTGATTCTGGAGCACCGCAATTTCGTCAAGAAGCTGGTGTTTCCGCTCGACACGTTGCCCGTCAATCAGGTGGTCTCTGGATTGGTCACCGAGCTTTTTGGCGCCGGAGTTTTCGTCGCCGGGTTGCTCATCATCCGCCACACGGTTCCCGCAGCGGTCCTCTGGCTGCCGGTTTTGCTGGTGCCTCAACTGCTGTTCACGCTGGGCGTTTGCTGGTTTCTCGCAGCGCTCGGCGTTTACATGCGCGACCTCGGCCAGATCATGGCGCTGGTTCTGACGCTGTGGTTTTTCATCACGCCGATTTGTTATCCGGAGTCGAACACTTTGTCCCCCGCGATCACAGCCGTAATGCGCCAGAATCCGCTGTACGTGCTGGTGCGCGGCTATCGAGCCGTGTTCCTGGAGGGGCATGCCCCGGAGTTGCTGCCGCTGGTAAAACTGTGGGTCATCGCGCTGGCGTTGTTCTTCCTGGGGCACGTCTGGTTCTACCGGCTGCGGAAAAGTTTCGCCGACGTGATCTGAACCGTCATTTGATCGCCAGTACGGCGTCCAGGTATACTCCTGTCACACGGCTCTCCACTTTCGAAAAACCCGCTGCGCGCAGCAGCGTTTCGTACTCGGCGGCCGAACGTTCGCGGCCTTCGGTGCCGACCAGCATATTCAACGACTGCATGTGCGCTGCCACATACCCAGGCTCCAGCAGCTTCTCGGCAATGAGCAAGCCCCCGCCGTCCGGGAGCGCCGCGTAAATCCTGGCCAGCAGCCGGTGAATCTTTTCGTCCGACCAATCGTGCAGAATCCTTCCCACGCTGTAGAGATCGGCCTGCGGCAATGGATCGGTGAAGAAGTCGCCTGCAATAGTGCCGGGATAAAGTTTGGCCACTTCCGGCAGATCGAATACAGCCGCCTGGATCTGTGGATAGCGTTCGTGGACGGCCTCCGAAAGATGACCGCTCGCTCCGCCCAAATCGATCAATCGATGAAAGCGGCTCAAATCGAACGCCGCGGCGACGCCCGGCGAACTGATGCGTCCGAAGCCATGCATGCCCTTCAGGAACTCGCGCTTAGCTTCCTCGGTGCGGAAGAAGCCCGAAAAGATTCCACCCTCGACGCCGAAAGTCTGATTCCAGCGCGGCGTGCCCTCCCGAACGGCATCCTCCAGATGCGCCCACATCGGGAAGAGCGCTTCGTTCGAGTAATGAATGTAGCCGGTGAGCGAATCAGGGCTATCGGATCGCAGATATTTGTCGGACTGCGGCGTGTTGACATAGGCTCCGTCGCGCTTTTCGAGCAGCCCCAGCGCAACGCACGCATCCAGCAACCGCGGCAGCGCTTTGTAATCCGCAGGACGCGCACCGTCGAAGATGCCAAGTTTTACCGCGGCGAACATCGTCTTCGACCGGCGGAAGGCGTCGATGAGTTCAAGAATATTGTTGGGTGTGGTCATATGTGCCGGGTGTGGTCATATCCAATAGGCTTCAGAGTCTTGCCTTCATAACGCACCGCGCCAGGCTTGCCCTTCGTGATGCTGCCGATTCGGATGCCCGGGGCTTCCACTCGCGCGGGCGCAGTGTACAGCAGTTCGTAATCTTCGCCGTCGTGCAGCGCCTGATCGAGTGTAGCGCCCTTGAGCAACGGTATGTCGTCCAGTTCCGCGGCGACACCTGAGGCCCGGCACAGACGATGCAGATCGAGCGCCAGCCCGTCGCTGATGTCCATGCAGGCGGTCGCCACTCCAATGAGCTTGCGGCCGAATTCAAGGCGTGGCGTGATCACACGCTTGTTGCGCCATCCTCCCAAGGGTCCCGAGACATAGAGCGCGTCGCCCGATCGCGCGCCGGAACGGAGGAGCGCTTTGCCTCTTGCAACGGAGCCGCAGAACATTACGTCGCAAACGAATTGACCGGCATGCGAGATGTCGCCTCCCGCAAGTGACACTTTCGTTTTTCGCAGCAACTTATTGACACCGCGATAAAAACGGTCGATCCACTGCTCGTCTGTCCAGGGTACAAGCGCCATCGATATCAGGCAGTACAGCGGCGTACCACCCATCGCGGCGATGTCGCTCAAACTCCGGGCCACTGCGCGCGCGCCAATCTCCTCAGCGCTCGATTCGCGCGTGAAGTGAACGCCTTCAATGCTGAGATCCGCCTTGAGAAGCAGGTCGCGGCCCGTGGGCGAACGGATCACCGCACAATCGTCGCCGATCAGTGGAGAGCGGCGGCGAAGCTTAGCGATAATGCTGTCTTCTGTCACGATCTTCAGGCTATGAGGCCGCGGCCACCAGCCCCGATGGTAATTCTTCACCAAACACCTTGCCGAGATCCTCTTCCACTTCGCCTTCGAGCGCGGGCACCAGAGCTTCGGGAATCCGCTTCCGAATCATCTCTATGGTGGCCGGACTCAGATCGCGCGTGGAATCGCCGGTACGCCGTGCGATTGCCACCACCGCATCCTCGGCTTTCGGGACTTTGAGCAGTGCCTCTACCCAGCGCGTGGCCGCCTGTACGGGCAGCACTTGATTGATCGGACCATAGAACAGCTTGCGCGCGCCCAGCCGCGACAGGCACCACAGTCCGGTCTCCACCATGTCGCCTTTCTTCACTTGCGCAAGCAACGCGTCGCCGAGCTGCGTCTTGGTTTGCAATGGCAGCAGCTCCAGGCTTGCACCGGTGCGCCACATTTCGCGCAGCAGGCTGTTGTTGATCCGCGGCCGTTTGCCCCCGCGCGGCAACAGCATCGGAGAAAGCCGCTGGAAGATGTCCACCTGCTGATTCTTGTTGAGACCGCCCGCCAGGCGACCCCAAAAGATCCACCAATCGATCTCGTTCTGCACTTGATTCGCGAACTGAATCCCTCCGGCGTAGATGCGCCGCGCCTGCTCGATACGGAAATCGTCGCCGGGAAATCCGAAGCCGGGACGCAGCATAAAGCCGGTCAAATTCAACCAACGCATCTCGATGGCAGGCGATTTTCGCCGCGTCTCGGCCAGTTCCAGTAGATGATCACCTAATTTACGAATAGCGCTGAGGGGCCACGAGTTACGGCCGAGCGCCAACGCCTGTTCCAGCTTGCCGGGAAGCTCTTCGGGAGTCAGCGTTCCAGCGCGAAACGTGGATTCAAGTAAAGCTTCAGCTTGCGCGACGGCTTCGTCGCTCACCACCGCCGCGGGCTTACCGCCGGTACGAGCGCCCGCAGTTTTGCGGAGTTCGAACTGCAAGCGCCAGTGATGTTCGCTGATCTTCGAATCAGCCCAGACTTCGAGCGTGCCGACCTCGGTCAAGTGCGCCCGAAGCTTCACCGGCACCAATCGCTCGCCCGCTTTTCCGAAACGAATCACCGCGTTCAGCGGCGCGTGCAGATGCAGATCGCCCGCCTCCGAGCTTCCCAGCAGACGCCCCACCGGATCGTCTACGCGCGTCAAGGAACTGTAGAGACGAAATGACACCGGCTTGTTCGCCACCAAATGCAGATCACCTGAATGCAGATCCTGGCTGTCGAGTTCGAGCGTCTGGCCTTCCTCGGCGCCCCGCGGTACCAGACAAACCGCCTCGTTATCGCCGACGCCGACGTAGTAGGAACGTGGAAGACCACCGCGAACCAACAGCCCGGCGCCTGTGGCTTTGACGTAGGAGTAGTAAGCCGCACCCACCGCCACCGCCAGATCCAGGTCGCGATTCTCCAGAATCGCCGGACGCCTGCCATACCAGCGCTCCATGACATCGGCGACGCGCTGCTGGCAGATATCAGGAATAAAGAATCCGCCGTTGAAGAGAACCGCGTCGGGCTTTGCGTCTTCATTCGCGCTTAAGAATGCCGCCAGATGACGCGTCACGGCGGGGTCGGACACGTAGGGTAATCCCAGCTCGCGAAAAATACTCCGCTTTTCCTCGGTCGGTTTGTCGTTGATGCCGCAAAACGGCAGGAAGCCTTCGAGGGTCAGTTCCAGCGCCTCTTCGCGTGTGATCTCGGTCTTCAGCGTGCCGCCCACCAGCGCCGATCCAGCGCCTAGCACCGTGATCTCCACGCTCTTCAGATTCGGATCCGCTAGCATCCGTTCTTTCGCTGCCGCGCATTGCCGGCGCAGCGCCGTCCGCTGACGGATCGAAAGCTGCGTTCCAAGCTTCGATTCCACCAGCCATGCCAGCGTGAGATCCAGGTTGTCGCCGCCGAGCAATAAATGCTTGCCTACCGCCGTGCGCGTAAACTCGATGCGGTCGCCATCGCGATGCACGCGGATCAGCGTAAAATCGCTGGTGCCGCCTCCGACATCGCACACCAGCACCAGTTGCCCATCGAAAAGGCTCTTCTGCGATTGCGCCAGATGATTCGCGATCCAGGAATAAAATGCCGCCGCCGGCTCCTCCACCAGAGTGAGCTTTTCAATCCCAGCGGCGTGCGCGGCTTGCACCGTCAGCTCGCGCGCTTCTTCATCGAAAGAAGCGGGGACGGTCAGCACCACATCTTGGGACGCGAGCGGCGCATCCGGATGCACCTGGTTCCAGGCATCGCGAATGTTTGACAAAATCGCCGTGGAAACATCCACCGGCGAAAGGACGCGCCCGCCCTCCTGCGCGTCCCAAGGCAGGATCTTGGCGGTGCGATCCACTTCCGGGTTCGACAGCCACGATTTCGCCGAGTGGACCGACTTGGTGGGCACCAACGCCCCCTGCTCGCGCGCGTATGCGCCGACGTAGGTTTGATCGCCCAAGAACAAGAAAGACGGCAGCGTGCGGCGCGCCTCCATCTGGCCGGGCGCGACGTACTGTGGGATGGCCAGCACCTGGATCTCTGGATAGTCTGGCAGTTCGCCGTGAATCTCTGGAATGTAAGCGAGCGCGGAATTGGTGGTGCCGAGGTCGATGCCTATGTTCATTTTGGCTACGGGGCCGACGCTATTCGATCTCGACCTCTGCCGGCGCGATTACGGACGCATTGGAACCCGGTGCGAGCGGGGGCAGATCGATTTTTTCAGCCTTCCAGCCTTTGTGCCGCAGCAGACCGCCGGACGCCTTGCCGCTCACCGGCACGTTGCCCAATAGTTTCACCGTCGAGGGATCATTGGTATCTAGTTTCGTTGGGCTGCCTTCCACGCCATCGATCACGGGTCCTAAACGCAGATACCGAGTGAGCGAATCGCGGCATTGCTGGTGTAAATCCCGCACTGCCGCGCCCACCTGGTCGTCCGAGTAGGCCGAAATGTCTTCCATCAAAAAGTCGATCAGGCGCGAATCGCGTTGCAAGATTCCCAAGATCTGTAGCGCCCCGTCGGAGGGTTGTGCCGCGCGTACCGCAGGCGCGGGCTTGGCGGCCGCCTGGGCCTTCTTTTGTGGAGAAAAACCAAGCTCTTGCGCGATGTCAGCCGGCAATTTGCCACTAAAGAGAATGGCGAAGAAACTACGGAAGGCTAGTACGATCCTGCTCAAAATGATCCTCTACGCTTAGGATACACGCTCACCAGCCTGAACTGGGCTGGAGAATGGCTCTTTGGTTGCACAAGATCAGGCGTATGGCGGCGCGATTTCTTGATCGGCGGGACGCTGGAAAGCAACTCGCCAAAAAACTCACAAGTTACACCGGCGATCCCAGGGTTTTGGTGCTGGGATTACCAAGGGGAGGCGTGCCAGTTGCGTATGAAGTAGCGCGGGCGCTGCATGCCCCGCTGGACGTACTCGTCGTGAGGAAGCTGGGCGTGCCAGGTCATCGCGAATTAGCGATGGGAGCGATTGCAAGCGGAGGCTTACGGGTTCTCAATCCAGATGTAATCGAAGCCTTGGGAATTTTACCAGCGGAAGTGGAATCCGTCGCCGCCAGAGAATTGCAGGAATTAGAACGCCAGGAGAAAACATACCGTGGGGGAGCGCCTCTTCCTTTGTTAGCTGGCCGCACTATCATCGTCGTGGACGACGGTTTGGCTACAGGGTCCACCATGCAGGCTGCGGTGGGAGCTCTTTGGCAGGGCAATGCGGCGAGCATTATCGTCGCCGTGCCCGTGGCAGCCCCTGAAACTGTCCGAAAGCTTCGGAACTTGGCCGATAGCATCGTTTTTCTGAGCGCGCCTCCCGATTTTCACGCTGTCAGCATGTGGTACGAGGATTTCTCGCAAACCAGCGATGAAGAGGTACGCAGCTTGCTGGAAGCCGGCGCCGCCGTGTCGCCGCCGGCCTGAGGAGGATCCATGACCCACATTGGACAGGCAATCGAGCACGTGCCGGTAACGGTAAGCTTGGGTTCCATTGAGCTGGAAGGTTATTTGAGTTCGCCCACCGCAGCCTCCGGTCTAGTGGTGTTCGCACACGGCAGCGGCAGTTCGCGCCACAGCCCCCGCAACCGCTATGTAGCCGACGTTCTGAACGAAGGCGGGCTGGCGACATTGCTGATCGACCTGCTGAACTCCGACGAACAGGAAGTGGACATGCAAACTGCGCAGCTTCGTTTCGACATCCCGTTCTTGGCAAGTCGCCTGCTGGCTATCACGCATTGGGTGCGCCAGCAGCCCCAGCTGGTGGGGCTGAAGGTTGGCTATTTCGGCGCGAGCACCGGCGCTGCCGCGGCGTTAGTGGCGGCTGCCGATCTACCGCAACTAATCCACGCAGTGGTCTCTCGGGGTGGCCGGCCAGATCTTGCCGAGAATGCGCTGGAGCGTGTGGATGCGCCTACGCTTGCAATTGTCGGCGGTAACGATACGGTCGTTTTGGAGTTGAACCGCCAGGCTGTGGCACGGATGAATTGCAGGAAAGCGCTGCACGTCATTGCGGGCGCCAGTCATTTATTCGAAGAGCCCGGGGCGCTGGAAGAGGTGGCGAAGCTGGCGCGAGCCTGGTTCACCGAAGAGTTTCGCTGACCCTCGTTTCCTAGCCTCGCTGCGGGCCGCGCAGAATGGCTGATTCCTTGATCTTGGACAATTCGCGCCGCGCGATTGCGGCCCAGGCGCTGCCGTGGTCCAGCGTCAGATATGCCTTCCAATGGGGCACAGCCTTCAACGGCTGTCCCATGGACTGGTACAAGAGCGCAATGTTATAGTGTGCGTCCGCATAGCGCGGATGAATGCGAATGGCGGTGAGGTAATGATTCAACGCAGCGGAACGGTCGCCTCGCTCGTCGTAAAGATTGCCTAGATTGAAATGCGCCAGCGCATATTCCGCATCCACTTCCACAGCCTTGCGATAGTACTCATCCGCCCGACGCCAGTCCCGCGCGTTGAAATAGACCGTTCCCAGATTGACCAGAGCGCCGGCGGACGTGGGATCGATCTCGGCCGCCTTCTCATAAGCCGCGATCACTTCCTCGGCGGACGCGCCAGTCTGTTCCAGATCGAGGCCCTTCTCGAACCAGTGTTCCGCCTCGCGCCGGGCCTTCATCTTCTGCGCTGCTTTGGATTCGTCCGTTTTGTTCGGAAAAGATAGCAGCTTACTGATTTCGGCTTGGTCGAAATTGAGAATCAGTTGGCCAGAGATGGCCTCCATCTTCTTGTCACCGGCGAACTGGACCTCAATCTTCTTGCCATGCGAGTAGATCTTTACTTCCGTGAGCGGATTCTCAAACTCCCGGAAATGCTTCCGCATGGCGTGCACGGCTTTGCGGATCTGAAACGCGGAAATCTTGCTGTTGCGCAGACCCACTAGCGTTCGCAAGGCCAGAATGTCGGAAAAGCTGAAGGAACCGCCGGAAGGCAGGAGATCCTGCTTCTCCCAACTTGCGAGTTGACGCTTGGAGACGCCTAATTGGCGGCGAACCTCTTCGCGCGAATAGGCCTGCTGAGTTGCTGGAGCGGGCACGCAGAAAGTTTAACAGAGGGACGGCATAGGACGTGACCTTAGTCTGTCTCGAGAAGTTCGGCGACGGGCACCCGGATCTCGGGATCGCT
Source organism: Bryobacteraceae bacterium (assembly GCA_049518655.1). Lineage (GTDB taxonomy): Bacteria > Acidobacteriota > Terriglobia > Bryobacterales > Bryobacteraceae > Palsa-89. The sequence goes on from JBEKRO010000021.1 coordinate 32,341, forward strand.
CGTCGCAAGGACGCCGGATTCGGCCTCGACAATGCCAGCCTTGGTAGCGACATAGCCTTTGCGCAGGCGGGGATTGATGATCCAGATGTAGGGGACGCCGAAGCGCAGGTAGTCGTCGATTTTTTCCTGCATGTAGACCATGGTGTCGTCTTTGGACAAGATCTCGATGCAGAGATGGGGCGGAGCGGTGAAAATCTCGCCCTGTACTTGCGAGGTCTTTACTACCGTGACATCTGGGATTCGAAATCTTGTCGGACTCACCTGAACTCTTTGCTCTGGGAACGCTTTGACGGGCAGCTGGTTACGTCTATCCCAAAACCATCCGATCAGGTTTCTTTGAATCGAGCTATGCGTCTTCTCGCCCAAGTTTCGCTCCACAATCCTGCCGTCGACATATTCGCGGTCAGGAGAGTAGCTAGTACTCAGGTATTCTTCAACCGAAACGAGAATGGCAGCTCCCATACCTGCCTTTAGGATACCCTCTCTGGTGGCCCGAACGTCGATCGCACCAGATCCAGGCCCTCTTCCTTGCTCTGAATGCGCGCCTCCAACTGCGCGTCCTCTGCCACCTCCAGCATGCGCGAAAAGTCCGGGCCGGGCGCATATCCCGCAGCGATCAAATCGTCGCCCGTCACCAGCCGAGGCGGACGCAGTTCCTCCGGCGCCGATTGTTCGAATTTGCTTTTCGCAAACTCATAGTTCTCGAGATGCCCATGACTGGATGAACAATCCAGCCGATGCAATTCCAGGTGCTCATCGAACCCGGGCAGCCGCAGCATGCGCTTCAGAGTGCTCTCACGCATCTGATGGACGTGCGAGAACCGCATGTGATTCGCGATCAGCGCGATCACCTGGTCGACTTCTGCGTTTGAAAACCGGAGCCGGTTCAAGAGTTCGCGCGCAATTCTCTCGCCCAACTCGACATGGCCGTCAAATCGGATGCGATCGGCCACGCGGAACGTGCCCGGCTTGCCCACATCGTGCAGCAATACTCCCAGCGCCAGTGTCGCCGATGGCGATTGCAGGCCCTCCAGCATAATCAGGGTATGCGTCCAGACGTCGCCCTCGGGGTGAAACTCCGGCGGCTGCTCGACTCCTTTCATGGCGGACACCTCCGGCAGGATGTCGGCTAGCAGTCCGGAAGTATCCAGTAGTTCGAGCCCGCGGCGCGCGCCGCCTTCGGTCAAGATACGAACTAGTTCGTCGCGGATCCGTTCGGGCGAAACCCGCAGAATCTGAGCGTGCAACTTCTGGATGGCGGTCATAGTGGCGGGTTCAATTTCGAACCCGAAGCGCGCCGCGAAGCGCACCGCCCGGAGCATTCTCAGATGGTCTTCTTGAAACCGCTGTTCCGGATGGCCGATTGCGCGGACGACGCCCGCACGCAGATCGGACAATCCGTCGACGTAGTCCACCACTTGCGAGTACAAGGAGTTCGCGGGCGAGGAATTGAGGGCCACAGGATCGAGCAACAATGCGTTAATGGTGAAATCGCGCCGCAGTACATCCTGCTTCGGATCTGTTTCGAACACTACTCGCCCAGGATGCCGCCCATCGGCATACGAATGATCGCTGCGGAAAGTGGCGATTTCTACGCCGTTCACCAGTACCACCCCGAATTGAGCGCCTACCAGTTGGGCCCGGGGGAATAGCCGGAGCAGGTCTTCCGGACGCGCGTCGGTTGAGATATCATAGTCCGACGGTTCGCGCCCCAAGATCAGGTCGCGCACGCAGCCGCCGACCAGCCAAGCCTGGAAGCCGCGTGAGCGCAGGTCTGCCGCGATCGCGATTGCCCCTGTTCGGCTCATAAAATCTGGCCCATACGATCATCGTAGGATAGAACATTTGCCTCAAGTAGAATAGTCAGGGGAACACGGCCCGATAATGTCAACAGAAGTAAGCAAGCCATCGTCAACCACCGCCAAGGTGGTGGTGGCTACCACGGTAGCTCTTTCGTTCATCAGCTTTTGGCGGGGCGCTTCCATCGTTCTTGCCGATCTAGCCTCGTCGGCATTTTATGCCGGCGGCATTGCCGAGACCGCGGTGGGACCTGCGGCTCCCTGGTTTGTGCTCGGGGTGATGCTCTTCAGCTTCGCCGTACGCTCGGTCTACCTGGAAAGCTGCAGCATGTTCGTGCGCGGCGGCGTGTATATCGTAGTGAAGGACAGCATGGGCCCCTTCGTAGCGCGCCTGTCGGTCTCGTCGCTGGTCTTCGATTACATCCTCACTGGGCCCATCAGTGTTGTCAGCGCGGGCCAGTATCTGGGCCATTTGCTGGATGAAATTGCGAAGATGCTCGGGCAGTCGTTCCCCTTCAACGTAAACTATTTTTCCGCGTTCTTCGCTGTCCTCGTCACCGCGTATTTCTGGTGGATGAACACCAAGGGGATGCACGAATCCAGCGGCAAGGCGCTGCGGATCATGCAAATCACCACCGTGATGGTAGTGGCGTTATTGATCTGGTGCCCGTTGACGATTATCCTGCGCGGCCATATCACTCTGCCCCCGGCGCCGTTCCCACGCAATCTTCAATTCGGCGACGAATCGCTCGGGTGGTTCAAGGGCACCATTTTTCCCAGCATTGGCGCCATCGCATTGATGATCGCCATCGGACACTCGCTGCTTTCCATGAGCGGCTTCGAGACATTGGCTCAGGTGTATCGGGAAATCGCCTATCCGAAAATGAAGAACCTGAAGATCACCGCGAACATCGTCTGCTGGTACGCAGTAATTTGCACCGGTGTGATTACCGTGTTCGCGGGCATGATCATCAGCCCCTCCGATATTAAGAACCTCTTTTCCGACGATCTGCTCGGCGGTTTGGCGATGCGCCTGGCGGGACCGGAATTGCTGAAGCTGGCATTCCACATTTTCGTTGTGATCGTGGGCGTGCTGATTCTCTCGGGCGCCGTGAACACTTCCATCATCGGTGCGAACGGCGTGCTGAATCGCGTGGCCGAAGACGGAGTGCTGCTGGATTGGTTCCGCAAGCCCCACAAGCGTTTCGGAACCACCTTCCGCATCATCAATCTGATCACGATCCTGCAAATTACAACCATTGTGCTCAGCCGGGGCGATGTTTACCTGCTGGGTGAAGCGTACGCGTTCGGCGTGGTGTGGAGCTTCTTCCTGAAATCGTTGGGCGTGCTGGCCCTGCGTTATCAGCGGCACGATCAGGAGTATAAGTTTCCCTTCAATTTTAGACTGGCAGGCGTCGAAATCCCCGTCGGCCTGGGTGTTACGACTTTGATTCTGGGTTTCGTGGCGATTGCCAATTTGTTCTCCAAGGAATACGCCACCATCTACGGCGTAAGCTTCACGCTGGTGGTGTTCGCCGTGTTCACGCTCTCCGAGCACATCAACGCGAAGAAGCGCAAGCTGACCGACGAACACAAGACGCTGGAAGAATTCAACCTCGATCATCAGCCGCAAGTGAATGCGGCCACCTTGCACGCGCGGCCGGGTTGCGTCCTGGTGGCGGTGCGCGACTATCACAACATGGAGCACCTGAAGAAGGTCCTCGAGAAGATCAACCTGCGCCGCCACGATATTGTGGTGATGACCGTCCGCACTATTTCCACGGGCGCCGGCGAGTACGATCTTTCCGACGATCAGATCTTCAGCGATTACGAAAAGGAACTGTTCAGCCACGTAGTGGAGATGGCCGAGAAGGAAGGCAAGCCCGTGGAGTTGCTGGAGGTTCCGGCCGTCAATCCCTTCGACGCCGTGGTGCAGACAGCCACCAGGTTGAAAGCGTCCCGGCTGGTGACGGGTGTCTCGGCAAAGATGACATCGGAAGAGCTGGCGCGCCGCATCGGTCTGGCGTGGGAAAGCCAACCGGAACCTCGCCATGCGTTTTCTCTGGAAGTGATCAGCAAAGACCGTCCATCGATGTACGTGAACCTGGGGCCGCATCCGCCGCGCTTGTGGCCCGAAGACGTCGACCGCTTGCATGAGCTGTGGCTGCGGCTCAGCGAGCACGAAGAGGTGGGGTCGCGGCTGCACCATCGCGACATCGTTGGCCTGGCGCTGCGCCGCCTTGCAAAAGATCTGGCCGATGGCAAGCGCGAGCAGGTGATGACCGATTTGGATGACGAGCTTCGCAAGGACTGACGCGGAGACCCCCAGGTATCAGTCGCTTGAATTCAGAACTCAGAATTCCTCCCCTCACGGTCACTCTTGTATACTCAGATTTCCGCTATGCGCGCACTCTCAATTGCAACTCTCATTCTGGCGGCCGGGTCCCTGTGGGCCGCTGAAGTTCCCCGAATGGCGCCGGATCTAGCGATCCCGCTACCCAACGGCAAGCAGGTGAAAGTCAGCGACTACAAAGGCAAAGTTTTGTGCCTGATGTTCATCCTCACCACTTGCCCGCACTGTCAAAAGACAACGCAACTGTGGGAAGGCATTTATCCGGAGCTTGCGCCAAAAGGATTTGCTGTGGTGGAAGCGGCGATCAACGATAATCCGGACATTCCCTCGTTCGTCTCGCAATTCAAGGTGCCGTTTCCGGTGGGCACAGCCGGAGTTCTGCCGGCGCTCGACTATATTCAGTGGCCCAGGGACAAGCGCCCGCTAGTTCCCTTTTTGGTGTTTATCGATCGCAAGGGCGTGATTCGCGCGCAGTATACCGGCGTGGACGAAGCATTCTTCGACAACCAGCAAGAGCAGCACATGCGCGACGAAGCCGAGAAACTGCTGAACGAAGGAGCAGGCAAGGCCAAGCCCGCGCACAAACCCGCCGGTTGACGCGCGTCACATTGATTCAAATCGTGGCCCATCGCGGTGCGTCCTCGGAAGCGCCTGAGAATACGCTGGCGGCGTTTGAGAGAGCGATTGAAGTGGGCGCCGACATGATCGAATTCGATGTCCGGCGCGCCTCCGATAGCAGACTGGTTATTTCGCACGATCCGGTTCGCAATCCGGCGCGGCTCCCCACCCTCGAGGACACGTTGCGTCTCACACAAAACCGCATTCAGTTGGATGTCGAACTCAAGGAGCCTGGTTGCGAGCATGATGCCATCGATCTGCTGCTCCGGTATTTCCCTGTGAGCGACTTTTGCATTACGTCCTTCCTTGCGCCCGCACTTCGCGAGACTCGCGCCATTCACCCGGGTATTCGAACCGGCTTCATTTTTGCGAAGTGGAACGAAGACATACGTGCCGCATGCGTGAGCCCCGACATCGATCTTTTGGTCCCCCAATATCGATTGCTGGACGACGCCGAACAAATCGCAAAGCCTTTATTCGTCTGGACCGTGGATGACCCAGTGCTGACGCGGAGCCTCTTCGAGCGTCCGCTGGTGGCGGCCATCGTCACCAACAATCCCCGCCAGGCTATTGCGGTTCGTAAGGAATCGCTGGCGAATTGATCCACCCTCGCTTGCCTGCTATGCTTCTCGACAGAATGAGTCCGAAAGAACCCGCGCCCCTAATTCTGGATGGTAAATGGGTGCGCGATCAGATTTTCCGTGAGCTGAAACCGCGTCTGGAAAAGCTCACGGCTTCGCACCGGCCGCCGGGACTGGCTGTGATCCTGGTGGGCGACGATCCAGGCTCAGAGACCTACGTTCGCCTGAAAATCAAGACCTGCGCGGAACTGGGAATCTACAGCGAAAAAGTGACTTGCCCGGACAGCGTAACCACTTCAGAACTGCTTGGAATCATCGAGGGATTAAACCAGCGCCCGGAGATCGACGGCATTCTGGTCCAAACGCCACTGCCGCCCCAGGTGGACAAGAACCGGGTTCTGCGAGCCCTGAAGCCGGATAAAGATGTCGATGGGTTTCATCCAATCAACGTGGGTGCGCTGGTGGAGAACCTCCCAGGACCGCGCGCCTGCACGCCGGTGGGCATTCTGGACATGCTGCGCCGCTACAATATTCCTATCGCTGGCCGCCGCGCCGTCGTGGTGGGGCGCAGCGACATTGTGGGAAAGCCAGTGGCGCTGCTGCTGCTGCACGCCAACGCCACGGTGACCATCTGCCACTCCAAAACATCGAATCTGGCGGAGGAGTGCCGCCGTGCCGACATTCTGGTGGCAGCCATCGGGAAGGCGCATCTGATTACTCGGGATTTCATCAAGCCCGGCGCAGTCATTGTCGATGTCGGCATGAATCGCAAGCCAGACGGCAAGCTGGCAGGCGACGTCACTGAGGATGCGAAGTCGCTGGCCAGCGCGTACACGCCGGTGCCCGGTGGCGTCGGGCCGTTGACCATCGCCATGTTGATGGCGAACACGGTGGAGATCGCCGAACAGCACCTATGCTCCGGGTAGGCCCGTGCTCAGAGTAGGATTGACTGGCGGTTTGGCCTCCGGCAAGAGTTTCGTGGGCCACGCGCTGGCGGATCTGGGCTGTTACCTGATCGAAGCCGACAAGTTAGGCCACGCCGTGATGGAGCCGGGCGGGGAAGCTTATGCCGCCATCGTGCAGGAGTTTGGCCGTGACATCCTGGATGAAGAGGGTCGTATCAGCCGCCGTAAGCTGAGCGGCATCGTTTGGGTCAATCCGGAGCGCCTGGAAAAGCTCAGCAGTTTGGTCCATCCACCTGTGCAAAAGCGCGAGGAAAGCCGGATGGCCGAGATCGCCCAGGCCGACCCGCGGGCGATCGTAGTTGTGGAGGCGGCCATTCTGGTTGAAACTGGTAGATATAAGAGTTTTGACCGGCTGATTGTCGTCACTTGTTCCCCGGAACGTCAGATGGAACGCGCCTTGGACCGGGGTTCGTATAACAAGGAAGAGATTCTGGCGCGCCTGAGCCGGCAGTTACCTCTGGAAGAGAAGTTGCGCGTGGCCGATTATGTGATCGATACGTCCGGCGCCAAGGAAGAAACGCTGGAGCAAGTGCGAAAGGTCTACGGTTCGCTGCGGAGTTTAACGATATGAGATTATCGCGCATTATTGTAATCACCGGTCTCCTGGTGAGCGGGTTTCTTCTCATCACCACCAAGACGGATTGGGGACAGCGCCGGATACTGAATCCAGTCTCCAGTGCGGGGCCGCTCTGGTCGGGTCCGTCGTCAACCCATGCCACCGGGCTGAGTTCCGATGAGACGAACAATATCGACATCTACAAGTCGTCGCATCTCGCCACCGTGAACATTACCAGCACCGTCTATCGGCGAACCATCTTCATGGAAATTTACCCGTCCAAGGACCAAGGGTCGGGTTTCTTAATCAGCGCCGACGGAAAAATCCTCACCAACAATCACGTCGTTGCCAACGAGCGCCAGCTGGAAGTAACGCTGTCGGATCAATCGCGCTACAAGGCGCAGTTGCTGAGCCGCGACGAAGCGAACGACTTGGCGCTGCTGCAGATCACTCCCCGCACTAAGCTGCCGGCGCTCCACCTGGGCGATTCCGACGCGCTGCAAGTGGGTCAGAAAGTGCTAGCCATCGGCAATCCTTTCGGCCTGGAAGGCACGCTGACCACCGGCATCGTCAGTTCGCTGGGGCGCAGTATTCGCGGCGAAAACGAGCGGACGCTGGAAGGATTGATCCAGACCGACGCTGCCATTAATCCCGGCAACAGCGGCGGTCCGCTGCTCGATTCGGCCGGCAACGTAGTGGGCATTAACACAGCGATTCTAGGGCCGAACGGCGGCAACATTGGCATCGGGTTCGCCATGCCGATTAATCGCGCAAAATTGATGCTGGACGATTTTCAGGCCGGCAGAAAGCGTCCCAAGCTGGGGGTTTCGGTTGTTCCCATCGCGGGCGATTATGCCGACGCGCTGCGGCTGCCAACCCAGGGCGGACTGCTGATCCAGGAAGTGGATCCCGATTCCGCGGCTGCCCGAGCCGGGTTGCGGGGGGGACGGCAAGAGGTGCAGATTGGCAACGCGGAGGTGTTGGTAGGCGGCGATCTGATTATGTCCATCGACGGCAAACCCGTGGAGCGAGACGATGCCATCAGCCGTGCGCTGGCGGCCAAACGCACCGGCGACACTCTGGAGCTGACCATCTTCCGCAACGGCAAGACGATCAACGTGCGCGTTCGCCTGGGTGATGAGGGAGCTATATAACGCTGCCTCCATGCCGCCGGATCAACCGCCATTCGAAGCGATGATCGATCGGCTTCGTGTGGTTTACGGCCGGCCCAAACCACTTCCCTCCCGCGATCCGCTGCATTTAGTCCTTTGGGACAACGCGGCGTATCTTCTGAGCGACGAGCGTCGCCAACGGGTCTTCGAGCTATTGCGCGACCGGGTGGGGCTGGAGCCTCGGCAAATTCTGGCCGCGCAACATTCCACTCTTTTAGAAATAGCGAAGCTGGGCGGCATGCGTCCGGAGGTTCGCGTGGAACGCTGGCTCGCCATCGCGCGTATTGCCCTCACCGAGTTCGATGGCGACCTCCACAAAGCGGCGAAGCTGCCTCTGAGGGCAGCCAAGAAAGCATTCCAGCGTTTTCCTGCCATCGGCGAGCCGGGCGCCGAAAAGATCCTGCTCTTCTCGCAAGCTCATGCCGTGCTTGGTCTGGAATCAAACGGACTGCGGGTACTGGTCCGCCTTGGATACGGGCGCCAGCAAAGGAATTATTCATCCACCTATCGCTCGGTGCAGGAGGCCATCGCGAATCAGATCGGCAAGAGGTGCGCGCCACTCATCCAAGCTCACCAATTGCTGCTGCAGCACGGAATGGAGCGCTGCAAGTCTTCGAGGCCGATCTGCCGGGGATGTGCGCTGAACGAAGTCTGCCGATACTTCCGGACTCATTCTCCGGTCTGAAACGCGTAGCGAAAACCGTTGGCAGCCAATTCGCCTGCGGGCAGTCCGAACACTTTCTCCGCCAGCTCATATTCGCGGGTGAGCGTGGTGCGGAAGAACGCCGGATCGTCGGTGTGGATGGTAATGGGGACACCCGCTTGATAGAGTGCTCGCACCGGATGCTGTTCCAAAGATGCCACCGCCCCGGTGCAAACGTTGCTCGATATGCAGACCTCGAGCGGTATATTGTCCTGGCGAAGTCGCGCCATCAAGGCTGGATCCTGGACTGCGGCGATTCCGTGCCCGATTCGTTCCGCTCCAATCGCCAGAGCACTCCAGACGGACTCCGGACCCGTGGTCTCGCCCGCATGGCACACCAGGTGCAGCCCACCGTCTCGCGCGTATGCGAAGACGTCGCGGAACCAGTGTGCCGGCCCGCGTACTTCATCGCCGCCGATTCCATACGCGATGGCTCCCTGGTTGCGCCGCGAAACCGCGAACTCCGCCACTTCCATCCCTTTCTCCGGTCCGAATTGCCGGATCGCATCCAGAATCCAGAACGTCCGGACAGAAGACCGCTCGGATTCGCGCCACACCGCTTCGTAAACAGCCGCCAAATCCTGCTCTTTCCACAGCACCACGCCGGCCGACAAAGTAATCTCGGCGTAAGTCACGCCCTGGCTGGCCAGCGAATCGAGTAAGTGGCGCGTGGCCAGGGCATAATGTTCCGGCTTTTCGAGCTTTTTGTTAACCCAGATGTAACCCTGCAGGAACTGAGCAAATGAGGTGCACGTCAAATTGGACTCGATCTCCACGCGAGTGAGCGATGGATCGATCGCCATCAACGTTTCGGCACCGATGGATCCCTCCAGATGAACGTGCAGCTCGGCCTTCTTATTAGGCAAACGTAGTTCCTAACTCCTGCAAACTTATAGCCCTCTGCCATAATAACTGTGCATGACTCCGCAAGAACTCGAAGCCATACTCAACGGTACGCACGGCGATCCTTTTTCCGTGCTAGGACCCCATCAAGTCGAGGATGGCTGGGAGGTGCGCGCGTTCCTTCCGCAGGCCATGGACGCTAGTGTGGTAGTGGATGGCACCGTGCATCCCATGCGCAAAACGCGCTCCGAGGGATTCTTTTCGGTCCCGCTCGCGCGCGATCCGGGAGCCTATAAACTCCGTCTCATCCTCTGGAGCGGTGCGCCCGTTGACATCGAAGATCCTTACCGCTTCCCGCGCCTGATTTCCGATTTTGACCTGCACATTCACGGCGAAGGAACGCAATACGAAAGCTATCGCACCATGGGGGCGCATCTCGTCGAATGCCAGGGCGTGCATGGCGTTCGCTTCGTGGTCTGGGCGCCGAACGCGGAAGTGGTGAGCGTGGTTGGCGATTTCAACGATTGGGACGAGCGGCGGCATCCCATGCGGCTACGCACTGGAGGGGTCTGGGAAGTGTTCCTTCCCGGAGTCGGCCCAGGAACGAATTACAAGTATTCGATCCGTGCGCCTTCCCGCGGATTTCGCCAGCAAAAGGCTGATCCGTACGGTTTCGCAATGGAAGTTCCACCGCAATCCGCCTCCATCGTGTGCGATCTCGCCAGTTATCAATGGAACGACCAGCAGTGGTTGGACGACCGCGCTCACAAAGACCATCTCAGAGAGGCGCTCTCGATCTATGAAGTCCATCTCGGCTCATGGCTGCGCGGTCCGCACAATTCTTATTTGAGCTATCGCGAGCTGGCCGACAAGCTTGTCGAGTATGCGGTTCATATGGGCTATACGCACTTGGAACTGCTGCCCGTGATGGAGCATCCGTTCTCCGGTTCCTGGGGCTATCAGATCGTTGGCTTCTACGCCCCCACATCCCGCTTCGGTTCACCGCAGGACTTCATGTATTTCGTCGACCGCTGCCATCAAAGCGGCATCGGTGTGATTGTCGACTGGGTGCCCGGTCATTTCCCCAAAGATGCGCATGGACTCGCTCATTTCGACGGCACCGCGCTCTACGAACACGCCGACCCACGCAAAGGCGAGCATCGCGAATGGGGCACGCTGATCTTCAACTACGGCCGCAATGAGGTGCGCACGTTTCTGATATCGAACGCCCTATTTTGGCTGAAGGTTTATCACATCGATGGGTTGCGCGTGGACGCAGTGGCATCCATGCTGTATCTGGATTATTCGCGCAAGCACGGCGAGTGGATTCCCAATATGTACGGCGGGAACGAGAACCTGGAGGCTGTCGATTTTCTGCGGCGCTTCAATGAGCTCGCGCATCAAGTTCCCGGGGCAATCACCGCGGCCGAGGAATCCACCGCCTTTCCCGGCGTCTCGCGCCCTACGTATCTCAACGGCCTGGGCTTCACCATGAAGTGGAACATGGGATGGATGCACGACATGCTGACCTACTTCTCCAACGATCCCGTGCATCGCAAATATCATCACAACAACATCACATTCAGCATGCTGTACGCGTTCACGGAGAACTTCATTCTCCCGATATCGCATGACGAAGTGGTGCACGGCAAGGGATCGCTTCTGAGCAAGATGCCGGGCGACATCTGGCAGAAGTTCGCGAACGTGCGCGCGTTTCTGGCATATATGTATGCCCATCCGGGAAAGAAACTCCTGTTTATGGGCTCTGAGATCGGCGTGTGGGACGAGTGGTACAGCGAGCGCGGGCTGCCTTGGGAGCTTCTGCATTACGACTTTCATCGCAAGCTGCAGGCCTTTGTCGCCGAGTTGAACCGTATTTATCGCACTCACCCGGCCCTGTACGAAGTCGACTTTCATTGGTCCGGTTTCGAGTGGGTGGATTTCCGCGATGTGGACGGTTCTACCATTTCCTTTATCCGGCGATCGCAGGCAGGCAAGCCATTCCTGCTCGTCGTGTGCAACTTCACGCCGGTACCGCGTTTGAACTATCGCGTGGGCGTCCCAGATCCCGGGGTTTATCGCGAAATCCTGAACGGCGATTCCGAACTGTGGGGTGGCAGCAACCTGGGTAACGGCGGCTATGTGGGCTCCCAGAATATCTCCTACAACGGCCACTATCACAGCCTTTCCATCACGCTGCCGCCGCTTGCGGTGGTGATGTTTGAATCGCCGCAGCCCTGACCGCTTCACGGGCACATGGGAGTTTTAAGCTGGAAAGTGAAAGGAGCGTCGACTATGGAATCGCGATTGGAGGCTCAGAAAGTATCGCCCTCGGCGTATCAGGCCATGCTCGCTTTGGAGATGTTTGTCAGAAAATCGTCGAAGCTGGAGCCATCGCTGATCGAACTGGTGAAGATGCGGGCTTCGCAAATTAATGGCTGCGCTTACTGCATCGACATGCACTCCAAGGATGCCCGGGCCGAGGGAGAAAGTGAGCAACGGCTATATGCGCTCAACGCTTGGCGTGAGACGCCGTTCTTTAGCGATCGAGAGCGGGCGGCTCTGGCCTGGGCGGAGGCCGTCACGCTTGTCGCGGAGGGACATGTGCCCGATGAAGTGTATGAAGAAGCCCGGCAGCAATTCTCGGAAGAAGAGATCGTCAATTTGACGATGGCGGTGGTTACGATTAACGGCTGGAATCGTCTGGCCATTGCGTTCCGGGCGATTCCGGGAAGTTATCAGCCGGCCGCACGGAAGGCCGAAGGAGCGAAGCAATGAAGCTGGTACTGATGGCACTGTGCCTGGCAATTGTGGCGTCGGCCGAAGATGCAAAGGTGACGCTGCTGATGACGAAAGACCTGACGGGAATTGCCGGCAAAGAAGCCTCGATGCTTACCGTGGAATATGCGCCGGGCGCGTCATCGGCCGTGCACCGGCACAATGCGCATACCTTTGTCTATGTGCTCGAGGGCTCAGTGGTTATGCAGGTAAAAGGCGGGCAGGAAGTAACGCTTGAGCCGGGGCAGACGTTCTATGAATCGCCCGAGGACATTCACACAGTTTCCAAGAACGCCAGCAGCACCAAGCCGGCCAAGTTTCTGGTGTTCTTTGTGAAGGACAAGGGAGCCCCGGGGACGCTGCCAGCCAAGTGAGCGGCCGACCGGCTAGTTATCGGTAGGTTGCTCGGCGTGATCAATTACCGTGATCTCGAGGGGCGCTTTCTGCTTCTCCAGTTTGAACCCAAGCTGCTCCCGAACCGCGGCTAAAACCAAATCCGGCCAGACGTCAGGCGTTACCGGCTGCGTTCTGTCGGACAATTGCAATGGATCGAGGGTAAAATCGTAGGTCCCCGTCATGCCCGTACCGTCCACAACTGGCATGTGCAGAATGTTTGCGAGCGTATTGACCAACCCGCCGAGGGGCATCCCCTGGAACTTCATCTCGCCACGATTTCCGGGTACTATGGCCTTCTGCTCGCCCTCCTTTGCAGGCTGAAGCTTGGGAGGAGTTTTTCCAGGAACCAGAGCGTATACAGTCCGTTCCTCCGTTTCTCGATGCAACACCAGTTTGAACCGATCTTCGACGAGAGCTTGAACCATTGTGACCAACTGCTCTCGCTTGAACTCACCCTCGGCTTCGTCAGCCTTGGCCGCAATATTGAATCTCTCGGAATCGATCCAGTCCGGTCCTCCCCGCATTTGGATGCGGCGGGTCTTGTAGGCCATGACAATGACATCGGTCAACGTGACGTTGGTCGCGATGAAACGGCCACCTGGCAGGAAGGCAAAGGGGTCTACGAAGACCCTCGGGGGGCCTGAATTGTTCATCCGGATGGATGCGACCTCGAACTGGCGGCGCGCTGGGACTGGCGTCTGCGCCACGGAGGACACCAGCGCGAAGAGACCCACAAATACACCGAGTCTGCCCACATCCATAACTATAGTCCGCGGCTGGATGGGCCGGATTTTTCAGACGCGACTTGAACCCAACACGCTCGCTCTGGTATATATGACGTTCGCCTCATGTGGCAACACAACTACACGCCGATCCATGGAAGCTTGCTGCTTTCCTCGCTGGTTGCAGCGTTACCCATATTTGTTCTGCTGTTCCTGCTCGGCGTGCGGCGGGCACCGGCGTGGATCGCGGCCTTGTGGGGGCTTGGCACAACGGTCTTGGTCTCTTTCTTTCTCTACGGCATGCCCGTCGAAAGAATCGTATCGGCGGCCGCCTACGGCGCGGCTTACGGATTGTTCCCTATCGGCTGGATTGTGATCTGGGCGGTGTTCCTATACCGCCTGACGCTCGACACCGGCAAATTTGAAACCATCAAACATTCGCTCCGCAGCCTGACGCGCGATCCAAGGCTGCAGACGCTGTTGATCGCGTTCGCTTTCGGAGCATTCCTGGAAGGCGCGGCTGGATTCGGAACCCCCGTCGCGGTGGCCGCCGCCATGCTCGCCGGACTGGGTTTTTCACCGTTCCACGCCGCGGCGATCTGCTTGCTGGCAAATACTGCGCCGGTCGCGTTCGGCTCCATCGCCATTCCCATTGTTACCCTGGCTGGAATCACCGGCTTGCCGCTCATGCGCTTGAGTGCCGGCGTGGGACGCATCTGCGCCCCTGTTTCGCTCATCGTGCCGGCTTATCTTGTGATGGTGATGGGCGGTTGGGGTGCGCTAGCGCGTGTGTTTCCCGCTGCCTTATTGTGCGGGGTCACCTTCGCCGGTTTGCAATTCACTATCTCAAACTTTGTCGGGCCGCAGCTTACCGACTTGATTGCGTCACTCTGCGCGCTTGGGGTGCTGGTGGTTTTGTTCCTGTTTTGGAAGCCGAAGGACAGCGCAAAGTATGAGCTCAGCGCTGCCGCGAAAGCCGCGGATACATCGGAACATTCCATGGGACAAGTGTTCCTGGCGTGGAGTCCCTACCTTCTGCTGGTCATCTGCGTTCTCCTGTGGGGCTGGGCGCCGATGCTGAAACCGCTGAATTCGGTAAGCATTCCCATTCAATGGCCAGGTTTGCACAACCTGATTGCCCGGATTCCCCCGGTGACCGCCAAGGTGACGCCCTACGCCGCTATTTTCAATCTGAATTGGCTGTCGGCCTCGGGAACATCCTGCATGATCGCCTGTATCCTCTCGTGCTTCGTGCTGCGCATCCCGCCTTTGCTAGCATTGAAAATCTTCCTTAGCACCATGCGGCAGCTCATGTTTTCGCTCATCACGCTGGCCTGCGTGTTGGGCTTGGCGTATTTAATGAACTACTCGGGCGCGACCGGAACGCTCGGTCTGGCCTTTGCCGCCACCGGTGCGTCGTTCCCGTTCTTTAGCGCGATTCTCGGCTGGCTGGGCGTGTTCCTCACCGGCTCCGATACCTCCGCGAACGCGCTCTTCGGCAATTTGCAAGTGGTGACGGCTACCAAGCTCGGTTTCAATCCAGTGCTGATGGCCTCGGCGAATTCGGCCGGCGGCGTGATGGGCAAGATGATCAGCCTGTCCAGCATTGCCGTAGCCGCCGCAGCCACGAACATGGCGCCGGACGAAGAAGCCAAGCTGTTCCGCTTTACCTTAAAGCACAGCGCGTTGCTGGCCTGCGTGATTGGCCTGATCGTGCTCTTCTATACCTACGTCGCGTCCGGCTTGCAGCCTTAGCAACTTCCTCCCTCGGCCCACCCGGGTGAGACTTAATGAAAACGATACCGTTTGACGCGTGGCGCGCTAATTTTGCAAGATTTAGCTTGACGCGCTGCCCCCGATAACGGGATTCTTGTACAAAGGTATCTGTGCCAATCCAGGCGCTGGGACGTCGGAATCCGGGGAAATCTGTGTGGGCCGTCCCGCTCGCATTGTTCCTCTGTGGCGCGGGCGCTATCAACGGCCAAGTGCAGCGTCTTCCCAGGCAAACCTTTTCGAATTCCGCGGCCGTCACCGGAATCGTCACCACGCAAGACGGGCTAGGACTTGGTGGTGTTGCTGTAATCCTCCAGAGCCTGGATACGGGCCGCAGTCTGCCGGCGACAACCAACGGGGACGGTTCGTTTCGCTTCCTCAACCTCACGCCAGGCCGCTACCAAATCAAGGCCACGCGCGATGGTTTCCTTCCGTTCGCGCAGGGTGACATCAAGCTCAGCGCCGGTGACGTCTTCCCGCTGATGTTCACGATGTCGGCCGTTCCATCCGGCTCCGATGGGATGCGCGAGATTCCGCGCTTGCCCGATCTGGGACCCAAGCCACCAGCGCCTCCGGCTCAGCCGGCCACGTCTTCCACCTATCGCAATTTGCCGTCGCAGCCGCCTCCCGCCGACACAGGCGAAGCCAAACCGCTTTCGCCGATACCAACGGACGACCAAGTGTTCGAAGCCGTTCCGAATCGCTGGGCCTACGAGTTTCCTGACGACTATCATCGATACCCAAACTTCGAAGTTCCCTACGTCAAAGGCCACTGGTACGATCCGTTCAATCGCAATAAGCTCAAAGGCGACTACCCGATCATCGGGAATCAAACATTTCTCGACATCACAGCCACCAGCGACACGTTCGCCGACGGCCGCCGCTTGCCGGTTCCCAGTGGATTAGGCTCGGCCCGTCCGGGCGAATCTCAGTTCTTCGGGCGCTTCGGCCAATTCTTCATGAGTGAGAATATGGCGTTCTCCTTCAATCTGTTTCATGGCGACACGTCGTTCCGCCCCGCCGACTGGCGCATACAGATCACGCCCGAAGTGAATATCAACTACCTGGCCGCGCAAGAGAATGGCGTCGTCAATTTCGATGTGCGTAAGGGGACTACGCGTCTGGATACGCATGTCGGATTGCAAGAGGGCTTCGCCGAAGTGAAGCTGAAGGATCTCAGCAATCAGTACGACTTCATCTCTTTGCGCGTGGGGGTGCAATCCTTCACTAGCGATTTCCGCGGGTTCATCTTCTCCGATGAAGAGCCCGGCGTGCGCCTGTTTGGAAATTTTGACTCCAACCGCTATCAATTCAACGCGGCCTATTTCGTCATGTTGGAGAAGGACACCAACAGCGGTTTGAACTCGTTTGCTTACCGCCACCAGCAGGTGATGATCGCAAATATCTACCGGCAGGATTTCATCAAGCCGGGCTACACGATTCAGGCCAGCTTCCATTACAACAAGGACGATCCGTCGTTTCAGTACGACACCGACAACTTCTTGGTTCGCCCCGCGCCCATTGGGCTGGTGACGCCGCATTCGGTTCGCGCTTATTACTACGGACTGACTGGCGACGGCCACTTCGGCAAACTGAACCTCACACACGCCTTTTACCAAGTGCTGGGCACTGACAAGTTCAATGAAATCGCCGGACGGCGCGTGGATATCAATGCGCAGATGGCTGCCGTGGAGTTGTCTCTCGACAAAGACTGGCTGCGCTACCGGCTCTCCTTCTTCTATGCTTCGGGCGACAAAGACCCTCGCGATGGTTCCGCGCGCGGGTTCGACACCATCTTTGACAATCCCAACTTCGCCGGCGGCTTCTTCAGTTTCTGGGATCGTGAAGGCATCCGGCTCACCAGCACCGGCGTGGGATTGGAGAGTCTGGATAGCTTGGTGCCCGATCTGCGTACCAGCAAGTCGGAGGGGCAGGCCAACTTCGTCAACCCTGGATTGTTCCTCTACAATGCGGGAGTGGACATCGATATCACGCCGAAGCTGCGCGGCTTCGTCAACTTGAATCTGCTGCGCTTCGCCCACACCGATCCACTGGAACTGCTGCTGTTCCAATCCAATATTCACGCGGGAATTGGAGCCGACTCGGGTATCGGCTTCGCCTATCGGCCGCCTTTATCGGAGAACATGGTGATCACGGGCGGCGTCGATGCGCTGGTGCCATTCCAGGGGCTTCGCGATATTTCCACCAATCGGGTTTTGCTCTCGGTCTTTACGAATGTCCGGTTCAAATTCTAAGACAACTCGTAGCGTGGTGGTGGGCGTGGCGGCGAGCATCGCATGCGCGTCGGTGTGCGCACTTCTATTAGGCCAGCAGTCCGGGACAGCGCGACTGGGTGAATCGCAAGAAGATGCCGATCGCAACAGCATCGGCTGCGTTGCCTGCCATGGACAGACCGACTCTGCGTCCATGCACACCACCGGAACCGTTCGCTTGGGTTGCACCGATTGCCATGGAGGAAATGCCGGCGTTATTCCTCTAGCCGGAGCCCAGAAAGGCTCAGCCGGATACGACGAGGCGAAGAAGAAGGCCCATCCCAAGCCGAGCCTTCCCGATTTGTGGCGCAGTTCGGCCAACCCGGTCCGTCCATTCACGCAGTGGCTGAAGGAGACCAAAGAGTACATCCAGTTCGTCAATCCCGGCGACTTGCGCGTGGCCCAGCAGACTTGCGGCTCGGCGGGGTGTCACACCAAGGAAGTGTTTGCGGTCCGCACCAGCATGATGACCACCGGCGCCATGCTTTGGGAAGCGGCCCTCTATAACAACGGCGGCTTTCCGTATAAAGACGCCAGGTTTGGAGAAAGCTATTCGGCCGATGGCATCGCGCAGCGTTTGAATAACTATCCACCGCCATCACAGGAGCTGACGCGTCTGAAGGGCGTGCTTCCCCATCTCGACCCGCTGGGCCGCTGGGAGGTTTCGCAGCCCGGAAATATTCTGCGCGTCTTCGAGCGGGGCGGGGGAGAACGTTCGGAAATTGGTATTCCCAATCCTGACGAAGACCCAGGACGCCCCGATGTGAAGTTGAGCGAGCGCGGTCTCGGCACCGAGCTGCGAACGGATCCGGTATTCCTCGGCCTGCAGAAGACACGTCTGCTTGACCCCATTTTGTCGCTTCCCGGCACCAACGATCATCCCGGCGACTATCGCAACAGCGGATGCACGGCGTGCCACGTCATTTACGCCAACGATCGTTCACCGGTTCACTCGGGCCCCTATGCCAAGTACGGCAACCAGGCGCACAGCGCCCAAATCGATCCGACCATTCCGCGGAATGAATCCGGCCATCCCATCAAACACGAGTTCACGCGGTCCATCCCCACCAGCCAGTGCATCGTTTGCCACATCCATCCCGGCACCAACATGGTGGCGTCTTATCTCGGTTACACGTGGTGGGACAACGAGACCGACGGCGAGCACATGTATCCGAAGGAGCAGCACAATCCATCGGATGAAGAACGCTTCAAAACGTGGGAAGCAAATCCAGAGAGCGCCGCTGCGCGCGGCCTGTGGAAGGATCTGTCATTCCTTGAAAAAACCGGCAGCCCGGAGTTCAACCAGCAGCTCAAGAACACCCAATTTGGCGATTTTCATGGGCACGGCTGGGTGTTTCGCGCCGTATACAAGCGCGACCGGAAGGGCAATCTGCTCGATCCCGAGAGCCACGTGGTGCCGCCTGACGACAAGGACAAGTTTCAGAAGGCCGTGCAGCTCCGGGATATCCATTTGGAAAAGGGCATGCATTGTACCGACTGCCATTTCGCGCAGGACAATCATGGCGACGGTAACCTCTACGGCGAGACGCGCAATGCGGTAGAGATCGATTGCGTGGATTGCCACGGCGCCATCTCGCATAAGGCGACGCTAAGGACATCCGCTGCGGCAGCTCCCGCCGGTGGTACTGACATTTCTCTGCTCCGCACGCCTTGGGGCCAGCGCCGATTCTACTGGCAGGCGGGCAAGCTATACCAGCGGTCCATGGTGGACAAAGAGCGCGCGCCGTGGGAAGTGGTGCAGGTAGTGGACACCATCACGCCCGGCAATCCGCACTACAACGAGAAATCGCGGCTGGCGAAAACGATTCTGAAAGACGGAACCACGTGGGGCAGCGTGCCTGGCGATGAATCCACGCTCGCGCATTCCAACGAACGCATGACCTGCTACGCCTGCCACACTTCCTGGACCACCAGTTGCTTCGGTTGCCACCTGCCGATGTCGGCCAATCGTAAGCTGCCGATGCTGCACAACGAAGGGACCACCACACGCAATTACACGGCGTACAACTTCGAAGTGCTGCGCGACGACATTTACATGCTGGGTGTGGACGGCACCGTGACGAAGCATCGCATCGCGCCGACGCGCTCCACTTGCGCGGTGGTCGTCAGCTCACAGAACGCCAATCGCGATTGGCTTTATTACATGCAGCAGACGGTATCCGCCGAAGGCTTCAGCGGCTTCGGTTTCAGCCCATATTATCCGCACACTGTCCGCGCCACCGAAACCAAAATGTGTACCGATTGTCACGTATCGCGCGAGGGCGACAACAACGCCTGGATGGCGCAGCTTTTGATGCAAGGCACGAACCTGGTGAACTTCATGGGCCGCTATGTCTACGTCGCGGAGGGTTCCAAGGGTTTCGATGCCGTGCCCGTGGCGGAGCATGACGATCCGCCCGCGGTATTCGGCAGCGATCTGCAGAAGATCGTTTATTCGAAAGACTACGAGGAAGTGGAACAGCATCACGGCGAGTTGCATGAGGCCGATCACCACGCGGGCAATGTCTTGGACGTCCAGTTGCGCGGCGAGTATCTTTACGCGGCTCTGGGCAAAGGCGGGTTCCGAGTTTACGATGTCGCGAATATCGACAACAAGGATTTCTCAGAGAAGATGGTCACCGCGCCGGTGTCTCCGCTCGGCCAGCGCTTCTATGTGAAGACCAGGAACGCAACGGCTGTGGGATCGCCCTCCACACTGGCGGTGGATCCGCTGCGCACGCGCATTCCGGCGAACGAAGAGCAGGCCATCGCGCTGATGTACGGCTTCCTCTACGTTACCGATGCCGAAGAGGGCTTGGTCGTGATTGGCGATCCGAATTTGAAGAGCAAAGCGCCGGGTGTCCTCACGCTGCTGGACGGCAACCCCGCGAACAATTTCTTGAAACGCGCGGCAACATTTAACCCCAACGGTGTCTTGAACGGGGCGCGACGCATCACGATCGCGGGAACCTACGCCTACATTTTGTGCGATCGCGGATTGGTGGTGGTTAATATCTCGAATCCAGTCGCGCCTCAAGTGGAATCGGAAATCGGAGCGCCCGATTTGGTGGACCCGCAAGGCGTCGCCGTCCAGTTCCGCTACGCCTTTGTGGTCGATCGCCAGGGATTGAAAGTTCTGGACGTCACCTCGCTCGCGCATCCCCGTGTCGTCGCAGGCGCCACAGTCCCACTGGAAGACGCTCGCAATATCTACATCGCCCGCACCTACGCCTACGTCGCGGGCGGCAAGCAGGGACTCGTGATCGTGGATGTAGAAAGACCCGAACATCCGCGCATCGACCAGGTCTTCACAGCACAAGGAGCGCTGAACGACACCCATGATGTAAAGCTCGGCATGACGGCCGCAAGCGCTTTTGCCTACGTCGCCGACGGCAAGAACGGCATGCGGATCGTCCAATTGTTTGCGCCCAACGAGCAACCCAACTATCTCGGCTTCAGCCCCAAGCCGACGCCGAAGCTGATTGCGACGTATCGAACGAAAGGTCCGGCGCTCGCCGTATCGAAGGGTATCGATCGCGACCGCGCAGTGGATGAAGATGGCAACCAACTGGCGGTCTTCAACCGTCGCGGCTCGCGGCCGTTCAACCATGAAGAAGCGCAGCGGCTATACATGAAGAACGGGCAGCTCTTCACTGTGACAAACGATCCACCTGGGCCGGCTGTGAAATAGAACCAAGCTATTGAGCGAGCTGCCGGATCGAGTACCTGCCCGCGACCGGTTTTTCCTTGCTCCAGTCATGATAAACGTGGCACTCGAAGCAGCGCGCTTCCGCCGCCTCCTTGCCCGAGCGATGGCACTGCTGGCACGTCTGGACGCCGGGAATCAGCACGTCGGACGTCTCGCGGCTCTGGTTTGCCTTGGCATGGCAGGACCCGCATTGCACCATTTGATGCGCTTGGTGATCGAACTCCGCGTGCTGCAGCCAACGCGCGGTAATCGCGGCTCTGGCGACTACCGGTAGGCCGTCGGGCCCATTCGGGTAACTCACGCGATGGCATTCCTTGCACGACTTGCCCCACAGCAGTAACTGCGCGTCCAGCATACGTTGCTGCACCCACTCGGCGGCGTTGCGGGCGGGCGGTTGCGGCGGACGGGTTGGGAGGCGCTTATCGGGCTCGTCCACTAAAGGAATCTCCACCGGATGCGCCGCGATGTACGCGGTCAGCTTGGCGAAGACAAAATCGTAGACCACTTGCGGCTCTTTGTGCGGCGCCGACTCGCTGAAGCGCCGATCGAACTGCAGTGTGTGGCACGACGCGCAGTGCTTTTCGTAATTGACCGGCTCCATGTACGACCGATCCGTCGATTCGGACGCGCGGTGGCAATCGGCGCATTTCAACTGCACAGTTCCATTGGGTCCGCGCAAGTCTTCTTTCAAATGGACGTGATGATTGAATTTGATGGTGCCCGGATCGGAAGCGCCGGGCCGCAGAGCCGCAAATTCAGGATGGCTGCCATCGAACCCGCGAATGTTCGAAGCAAATTTCGCCGGTCCCTGCGTGGTGGTCAAATCCGCGTGGCATTGCGTGCAGGCCCGATCGCTGGTGCTGGCCAGTCGCAACGTGCCTTGGTGCTCCACGTGGCAGTTGGAACAAGATGGCGTGAACGTCTGGTCCGCGTGATGGATCGGTCCGTCGTGACATCCCAGGCACGCTTGATCGGTCGCGCTCTTCTGATAACTCGCTTGAGAGACATGGCACGCACTGCATTTCTGTCCAAGCAGCGCATGCGGGTGTGCAAGCGGACCGGCGTTGTACGGCTTCGGACTTCCCGCCACGGCATGCCAGCCGAGCCATGCCAGGCCCGCGATCACGAACACACCCGAAAGAATCCGCCGCCAGCGCGGGATACCGTGTAGCGTCTTGAAATAGTCCAGATTGATGCGCTGCGCGAGTTTCTTGGTGGTGCGGATGCGTCCGGCCATCTAGTACCTCAGCGCCATCACGGCGTGCACCGCGCCCAATACCAGCAGGGCAATCGACAGAGGAACGTGCACCAGCAGCCACGCGTGCAGCCAGCGATAAATTCGAATTTGCCGGCTTAACTGCTGCTCTTCCAAGCAGATGTTTTCCAGATCGTCGAGCACACCGTGCACCGGCGGGGCCAGCAACCGGCGCAGAGCCTGGAACGTTTCTCCCGAGCGAAGTGGATCGGCCAGTTCCGCGCCCGGTGTTTCCGGATCCGCCAGATACGGTCGCACTTTGTGCAAGTAGACTTCGCGGAATCGCTCGCGGTCGTCATGCTCGATCTCGACCAAGACCGTCTGAGCTTGTTCGGGTGTCTCTTCCGCCACCACTTCATCCAGCGGGCCGCAGATGGCGACGGCCAGCTGATCGGCCTCGTCACGCAACTGCGCGCGCACGTGCGGGATCTCTTCGTAGATAGTCTCGAGCGGCACGCGGGACGTCATGAAGCTCGGCACATAGTGCTGGATCGTGGCCCCCAGGATGCCGCTGCCGATGACGATGAAGAACAGCAGCATGAGCACCAGCGTCAACGGCCCGCGAAAAGCGAAGCCGCTATGAAACAGGATTAGCAGCAGGCTGAGCAGTCCCAGCCACAGGTGACCGCGCATCCAGGTCTGAGCATGTCCGATGCGCCACGTTGGAACTTGTTTCCGCGCGCCCAGTAGACCCGCGTAGAGCATCATCCCGTAGCCCACGATGCCGAAGGTGAGCCCAATCGCGCTTCCCCCGCGCGGTCCGCCCGGCGTCTCGACGGCATAGAGAACATACGCGACGGAGCTGATAATCGCAAGCGCGATTGTCGCAATCACCCAGGGGCGGTGTGTCCGGTCGATCCGCATCGCGCCTCTTCAGGTTCTCCGCGATTCGGTGGCGAGCGGCGTCCCCACCCATTTGAAGAATTCGTTCGGCTCCACGCGATGTGCCGCATCGTGCGGGCAGGCGTACACGCAGCTTGGCTCGGCCAGATCGGTACACAAATCGCACGACGTCGCCTTCTGTTTCACCACGGCCATTTCGCGACCCACGTTCATCGGATCGTTCTCCATCACCGTGAACGGGTGCATGTTGATATTGCCGTAAGGGCAATTCTTTGCGCACAAACCGCATCCGATGCACCAATTCTCAATGATCACTTCTAGCGAATTGCGGCGCCGGATGGAACCCACCGGACAGCCCACCATGCAAAGCGGATCGCGGCAATGGCGGCACGACGTGGCTACCAGATATTTATCGAAGCGCTGGCCCTCCCGGATCAGCCGTGTCACGCCATCATGCGCGTCGGCACACGCGCGGACGCAAGCATCGCAGCGAGTGCAGCGTTCGAGGTCCATTACCAGCAGGCTCTGCGCTTCCATCAGGCCTTGTGTGAGGAATGAATCGAGCGGCGTGCTGGTGGCTGTGGCCAGCCGTTGGCGATTCTGGTCTTGACGCACGCGGACCAAAGTCTCCAGGCTCTCGCGAACAGTGGGGAACTGTTTCACCATCTGATGAAACTCTTCGGCGTGGATGCGCACCAGCTCCACGTGATCGAGCGCCGTGCAAGTGGCGGTACGGGTGCCTCCCCCGAGCAGCCCAATCTCCCCGAAGTATCCGCCGCGTCCCAAATATGCAAGCACCAAGTCGCCGCCCGGGTGCGGCTCGGACACCTTCACGAAGCCCAGCCGGATCAAGTAAAAGCTGTCGGCGACATCCCCCTGGCTGCAAATTACGTCGCCTTTGGTGTAGCGCACCAGCTCCACCTTATTGCGCAGAAGGTCGATGAACTCCTGGCTCAACGACGAGAACATCGGCACGCTGCGCAGATGGTCGTCCAGCGCGCGTTGTCGATACTTGGCGTCCAGTTGCGCTTTAAGGGTCTTGTTGCGCTGGATGATGTCGAGCACATTGCGCAGCATCTCGAACATCACGCAGTCAGTAGCCGCCCGCACCGTGGCCGAGCGCGGATACAGGCTGATGCAGGTCATTTCGCCGAACAGGTCGCCTGGACCCAGCGTGGCAACCGGATGATCATAGGGCAGATCCACCGGCGCATCGATCGGGATGGTGTCGCGATGTCCTTCCTCGGCGCGGTGGTCCTGCTGGCGCCCAAACAGGCGGCTGGTCATCTTGCCCAAGAATCCAGTGCCGTGGCGTTCGGTGTTCACATGCGCCATGGGGGTCGAAAGAAAGACCTCGGCCTGGCCCTCGGTGATGTAAAACGCGGTCGAGCCGTACTCGCCTTCCCGGCACACAATCTCGCCTTTGCGAAAATGCCGTCGCACCACGGCGTTCTTGTTCAGCTCCAGGAACGTTCCCGAGACCTTCTGAAAATAGGAGAGCTGCTGCAGCTCGTCGACGTCCACCGGCTCTCCCGGAAGAACCGTCTTGATAATGCTCTTGTTGGTGAGCGCTCCCGTAGGGCACGACACCATACACTCGCCGCACGACACGCACGAGGAGTTGCCCATCGGCAGGTTGGTGTCGAACGCAATCCCCGCCATGAAGCCCTTGCCGCGCCGCCCGAGAACGTCGTTGTGACGAATCTCGTCGCAGCCGCGAATACAGCGGTCGCACAGAATGCATGCCTCGTGATCCACCGCGATTACCAGCGACGAATTGTCCTGACCGCGCGGCGAGATCCTGCGCGGAAAGCGGGTATGCGTGATGCCTTCCAGTCGCGCCAGCGTTTCCAACTCGCAATCGTTCGATTGGCGCTGCCGGGCACAGGGGCTGGGATGATCGGCCATCAGCATTTCCACCAGCGTCCGGCGCGCGCGTATTACTTTCTCGGAGTTAGTGGAAACCACCATCTTGTTTTCGGCGGGCCGAACGCAGGATGCCGCCAAAACGCGCCCGCCCACATCCACCACGCAAACGCGGCACACGCCCACGGGCGTTTCGTTTTGCTGATGGCACAGCGTCGGAATCGGGATCCCGTTCGAACGCGCTGCGTCGAACACCGTAGTCCCTTCAGGAACCGAGACGGCAACGCCGTCGATGGTCAGTTGGACGTCGCTCAAGCGTACACCTCACGCATCGGGCAGACCCCTTCGGGGCAGCGATGAGCTTGAACGTGCGCTTCAATCTCTTCGCGAAAATGCAGCAGCACGGAACTCAGCGGCGAGTGCGCGAATTGGCCGAGCCCGCAAATGGAGGTCAGCTTCAGGGCTTCGGTCAGATCGTCGATCAACACCATGTCCGCGGCCGAGCCCTTCCCGAGGGTCCATCCGGTCAGGATATCCACCATCTTCTGCGAGCCCATGCGGCACGGCACGCACTTCCCGCACGATTCATTGCGGAAAAACTTTACTGCGTTCAACGCCATGTCGAGCATGCATCGGCCCTCGGCGCAGACCACAATCGCGCCCGATCCGAGCATAGATCCGATAGCCGCCAGCGATTTGAAATCCAACCGGACATCCGCCTTCGACGCAGGCAAATATCCAGACGACGGACCCGACGGCGCGAACGCCTTCAACTTCTTTCCGTCGACGATTCCGCCTGCGAGGTTGAAGATCACCTCCGACATCGGCAGCCCCATCGGAATCTCGAATACTCCCGGCTTGCGCACGTCGCCGCTGATGCCGACGAACTTGAGACCGGCGGCGCCGCCTTGGCCTTGGGATTTATACCACTCCACGCCCTGCACCAAAATCTGCGGGACATTGGCGAACGTCTCAACGTTATTCAGCGCCGTTGGCTTATTGAAAACACCTTGCGCTACTGGAAAAGGCGGCTTGTTGCGCGGCTCGGCGCGTTTGCCTTCGATGGCTTCAATCAGCGCGCTCTCCTCCCCGCAAATGTATCCGCCGGGGCTGATGAACAATTCCAATTCAAATGTAAGCCCGGAGCCCAGCACGCTCGCTCCCAGAATGCCTTCTTCGTAGCAGCGCTCAATTTCTTCGTGCAGGATCTTCTCCTGCGCTTGATACTCATGCCGGAGATAAAGAATGCCTTTTTGCGCGCCGGTAACCAGGCCCGCGATGATCATGCCCTCGATCACCAGATTCGGCAAGTTGCCTAGGATGAAGCGATCTTTGATAGTACCGGGCTCGCTCTCATCGGCGTTGCACACCACGTATTTTTCGGGGCCGCGTTCTTTGCGCACTATTTCCCATTTCACGCCGGTGGGAAATCCAGCTCCTCCCAATCCGCTCAGGCCGCTGGCTTTCAACTGCGCGATCACTCCGTCCCAATCGCGCGAGGCAATCAAGCGCCGCAGCGCTCCGTAGTGCTCGCCAGTCGCGTAAGGATCCGATCCAAGCAGCACGTTCTTTTCGTCGGCCGGCATCTCGGGAAGTTCGCTGCCACCGAGCGCGGCGAAGACCAACGCCTCGGCCTGCGCGGTGGTGACGCTTCGATAGATGTGATCGTTAATCGAGACTGCGGGTGCGCCATCGCATTGCCCCAGGCAGGAACCGTCGCGCACCGCGACATCCTTCTCGCTCATCCCGTGGAAACGCTGCTGCAGCGAGGTCTTCAGCTCGTCGGCGCCGCGCAAGTGGCACGACATATCGGCGCACACATTCATCCTCACCTTCGGCGGGCGAGTGAGATGAAAATGCGGATAGAAATCGGCCACGCCATGAATACGGTAAAGCGGGGTGCTAGTGCGTTGGGAGAGCTGTTGTAGTTGGTCCGGCGGAAGGTAGCCGTACTGGGACTGGATCTCTCTGAGGTCGTCAAAAATCAACGCTGGTCCTCCGGATTGCCCTTTCTAGCGGGCCAACTGCCTGATGCATCACGAGGTTACATTATAGCCGTAATAGGAATCCCACTATCTGATAACCTAGACGGAAGCACGGCAGAACATGAAGAACGGTCTGTGTTTCGGAATCGTCTGGGGCATACTCTTGGCTTGCGCGAGTCTTCCCGCGGCCGAGAGCGCCGAACCATCGAAATATACCGGACCCGGTTCGTGCAGTTCGCCCAGTTGCCATGGAGGCGTCCAGGCTCGCGACCAGACCACGGTACTGCAGAACGAATACAGCACCTGGGTGGTTCGCGATAAACATGCGCATGCATTCGTGAACCTGACGAATCCGGTTGGAACGCGCATCGCCAAGATCATGGGGCTGCCCAGCCCCGACACAGCGCCCCGATGTCTGGCTTGCCACGCCCTGGATGTTCCAGCCGACCAACGCGCCCGCACTTTCGACCTCACCGACGGCGTGGGTTGCGAGAACTGCCACGGACCGGCGTCAGCGTGGCTTGGCCCGCACACCACTCGCGGATGGAAGTACGAAAAGTCGATCGAGCTTGGGCTTTATGACACGCGCGATCTGGTGAAGCGCAGCGAGAAATGCCTCACCTGCCATCTGGGCACGTCCGAAAAAACGGTCGATCATGAACTGATCGCCGCAGGCCATCCCGACCTATACTTTGAGCTCGATTCGTTCATGTCCGTGATGCCGCCGCACTGGAAAGAAGTGGACGCGGACCCCTGGTTCGCCGTTCGCGCCATGGGAGTGGGGCAGGCTGTGCAGCTGCGCGAGCAACTGAAACGCG
The DNA here is from genome assembly GCA_049518655.1 of Bryobacteraceae bacterium. Lineage (GTDB taxonomy): Bacteria > Acidobacteriota > Terriglobia > Bryobacterales > Bryobacteraceae > Palsa-89. Next base: position 60,349 of record JBEKRO010000021.1, read on the forward strand.
TGGCGCGCGAATCGCAGAGCGGGATCTGGCCGGAATACGCCGAGCTGGATTGCTTTGCTTGCCATCACAACCTGACCGCGGCGAAGGACAGTTGGCGTCAGGATCGGGGCTACCCTGGCCGCCGCCCTGGCAATGCGCCCTTCAACCTTTCGCGTTATGTTGTGCTGAACCATGTGATCCAAGATGCGGATCCCGGTGCAACGCGCGATTTGAAAGCGGGAATCGAACAGGTATATTCAGGCGTCACCGCGCTCAATTCGAATCGGCTTCAAGTGGCGTCGGAAGCAACCAGCACGTCCGAACTAGCGGGTCGCGTCGCCAGCCGTTTGAACTCCATGAAGTTCGATCAGCCCCAGACGCTCCGGTTGCTCAAGAGCATCTCTGGAGATGGCGACGGCATCGCGGAGCAAGGGGAGCGCGCCGCCGAACAGGCTACCATGGCGCTGGATTCCTTATTCATCGCGTATACCAAGAGCGGGAAGTTGGCCAATGATATGCAGGTTCGCGCGGCCATCAACGGACTGTTCCGCCAACTGGACGATCCGTCCTCCTACAATGGCTTCAAATTTGCCGCCGCGATGAAGAGCCTCAATTCCTTAATCGAATAGGTGAGACGATGCTGTTGGCGCGAACCATTTCCGTGTTTGCACTGGCGGCTTCCATCTGTCTTTGCCAGCAGCGCCGTCCTCCTTTTCCGCGCCATCCTACTCCCAAACCCGATCCGGTGATACTGACGTCGGCCGATGTTGGCGCGGTGGTGGAGGCCGCGGCATCATCCGTGAATTCGGAGACGATGGTGATTGCGGTCACCGATCGCCAGGGCGACATCCTAGCGATTTATCAGAAGCCGTCGGCCCCTGCCACCGCGTTGGCCAATTTCGGAATCGAGGCCGATACCAAGGAAGTGGCGGTGGCGTTGGCCCGCACCACCAGCTTTTTCAGTAACGATCAAGCGCCGCTGTCTTCGCGAACCGTGCGCTACATCAGCGGCATCCATTTTCCACCCGGAATTGCGTTCACCAGCAACGCTCCGCTCTACGGCATCGAGAACAGCAATCGCGGCTGTCCATTCAATGCCGAGTACATCCAGGGCCAGGAGTTTCCGCCCGCGCGATCGATTGATGGCGTGCAACCCGGGCTTGGCATCCTTACCGGAAAAGCGAATCTCACTGACAGCGATCCTACGGCGGTTAATCCGGGCGGCGTGCCGTTGTTCAAGCAAGGCGTGATGGTGGGCGGCGTCGGCGTGGCGGGCGTCACGGGAGACGTTGCAGAGTTTGCCGCTCTCTCGGGCGCGGTGGGGGCGGGCTTCGGCGCAAATCCCGCACCACCGGGTGTGGTGATTATCGGTGGCATCGCGCTGCCGTTCGTCAATCAGACGACCCGGCCCGCCGGATATGCGGCGGGATCGGCCGACGGCACGTACACGCTGGGCCCTTTGGGAAGCCCGAGTGCGGCGCCGGAGGGCGATCTGGTAGCCCCGCGCGCCGGACCTTTAGGCGGACTCACTCAGAGCGATGTGCAGGGCATCGTGAACGCCGCAGTGGCCGAGGCCAATCTCACGCGCGCTGTGATTCGATTGCCGATTGGCTCCCGCGCGCGCATGGTGATCGCGGTGGCCGATCTTGACGGTACCATCATCGCGCTGCATCGCATGCCCGACGCGACGGTGTTCAGTATCGATGTTGCGGTGGCAAAATCGCGCAATGTCATTTTCTTCAGCGGACCGAATCGCGCGGCCAGTGATTTGCCCGGCGTTCCGACGGGCACCGCGGTGACGAACCGGACCATTGGGTTCGGCGGCCAGCCGATCTATCCGCCGGGCATCGACGGGACCTCGCCAGGCCCATTTTTCCAGCTGTATCAGTTCGACACGCTGAACCCATGCACGCAAGGCTCGCAGACGGCGAATCCGAATCAAAACGGCATCGTCTTCTTCCCTGGATCTTTGCCGTTGTACAAAAACGGCGTGCTGGTGGGGGGACTGGGTGTGAGCGGCGACGGCGTCGATCAGGACGATTTTGTGACCGCTGCTGGCGCGGCCGGATTCGAAGCTCCCACCAACATCCGTGCCGACCAGATCGTCGACCAAGGCGTTCGGCTGCCGTACCTCAAGTTCCCGCAGAATCCGACGTATTGACGATCTGGGCTTCGCGCGATTCGGTGCGCTTCTTCGCCAGCGCACGAAAAATCTCGCCGAACGCGGGGACGCTGTGCCGCAGCTTATCGAAATCCCCTTTGGGAATAATCAGTACGTTCATTGCAGTGCGGGCTTGAATAGTCGCGTTGCGGCTCTGATCCGATAGCAGCGCCATTTCGCCGAAATAATCGCCGCCCTTCAGTGTTGCCAACAGGTTTTTTGCGCCGTCTTTTTCCTGCAAAACATCGCACTCGCCCTCTTCAATCACGTAGACGCTGTCGCCCAGATCTCCCTGCTGGAACACCACGTCGCCGGCTTCGAAATGCTGGCTCTGAATCCCCGATTCCGGGTCGAGCTTGGTTTGCGCGAGGTCGGGCGGGAACAAAAGATGCAACGTCCAATCGGAAGCGATGCGCACCTTGCGATTCAGGCCCGGCATCTTCATCAGATAAATACAGCGCCACAGGATCCACGCGATCAATCCCGACAGTTTCACGCCCAGGATCTGGGCAACCGCGGCGCCATGGCCCAGCGACCCGAGCGTTCCCAACCCTTCGAATGCGAATTGCGCGCGCTGGCCTCCGCGAATGGTGGCGGCGATGTTGGTCGCGGCCGTGGTGGCTTCCCGAATCGCATGCTGCGCAGTGGGAGGCGCTTCCTTCCCCGAAACCGTTTTCACCGATGTGCAGTCGCCCAGCGCCCACACTTGCCCTTCGTAATCCTTCAATTCAAGCCCCGTGCTGGTCAGCAGTTTGCCCTTCTCTTTCGGACAATTCAGTTTTTGGATCACCTGCGGCAGCGTCGAAGGAACCGTACACACGAGGGTCTTGCAGGGGATCTCGACGCCTGACTTCAGAATCGCCTTTTCCGATGTCGCGGCCACCAGTCGATCCTCCAGAATGATTTCAACTCCGCGCTTCCGCAGCGTCTTCTGTGCGAACAGTGCCAGCGGCTCGGCCATTTCCTGCAGAATCCGGTTCCGCGAGTGAACCAGAACGCAACGATGCGGATCGTTCCGCAGGCGCAAATAATTCCCCTTCACCGCCCGCACGAAATCGTTCAGTTCCGCGATCACCTCGACGCCCGAGAATCCGCCGCCACCCACCACGAACGTGAGCAGCTTGCGCCGCAACTCGGGATCTTCCTCCACATCTGCTTCTTCGAGCGTGCGAATCACATGATTGCGAAGCAGCATCGCGTCGGCGAGGGTCTTGAACGGCATTCCGTTCTCCAGCATCCCGGGCATGCCGTAGAAGTTCGTCACGTTACCGAGCGCGATCACCAGATAGTCGTAATGCAGCTTGAGCTGGCGCGGGCGAAACCCGGGGCTGACAGTGACGATCTTGTTCGCAAGATCGATGTCTTCGATTTCGCGCGTCACCAGGTTCGTGCGAGGACAAAGACGGCGGATCGGCGAAACAACATTTGCGATCCCGATGGAGCCCGAGATTACTTCGGAAAGCATCGGCTGGTAGACCCAATAGTTCTCGCGATTCACTAGCGTGATGTTGGCCTCCTCTGGCTGCAGCAGCTTTTCCAGATAGCGGGCCGTGTAGACGCCGGCGAATCCGCCGCCGAGGATGACGATTTGTTTCGGGGCCGCGCTGGGCTGAGCAGTGTTCATTTACGGGATTGGGGTCCAACTCCCCGAAACTTGGTGACGACCGACTTCAATTCTAAACTATGGTCTCTCGATAATAGCGGCACCGCATTGCAATGCTGATGGGGCGTGTGCCGTGGCGTTTCGCCGGAGCAATTCGAAGTCCCATGGTAAGTCTTGCATCATTGCGCGAAGGCGCGTCAACAAAGGGTTTGCCTCGGTTGCTGGTTTTCGCGTACCTTGAAGGGTATGGAAGTACATTTTACGCCCGAGCAAGAAACGCAGCTTTCGCAAATCGCCACCCACGCAGGCACCGATGTCGAAGCGCTGGTGAAGGACGCAGCCTTGCGCCTGCTACAGGAAGAGGCCCGTTTCCGCGCCTCCGTTCGGGAAGGTGTCGCGCAGGCTGATCGGGGCGAGTTCATTGAAGAAGAAGAAATGGACGCCCGCCTGGAGCAGATGTTGCGCTCCTAAGAATGCGCATCCGCTGGACGCCCGCCGCCGCAGCGGACTTGCAGACCATCAGCGAGTACCTCAAAGAACACCATCCGCGCTACCGCGACCCAACCATGCGGAAGCTGTACGGGACTGTCAGCGAGCTGAAGCAATGGCCGGCGCGTGGCCGTCCCGGACGCGAGGAAGGCACGCGTGAGATTCTATTTCCTCCCACGCCCTACGTGGCGGTCTACCGCGTGAAAGAGCAGACCATCGAAGTCGTGCGGATTTATCACGCCGCACAGCACCGCTGAAGCTCTGTGGGTCGCTATCGAGTCTGCCGACAACTCGAAATACTGATCAAGCTGTGGCTCTAACCGGAAACACTGAGGAATTTGTTAGACGAGCTTCGATTCGCCTTCTTCGAGATGACCACGCGACAAATCAATTCTGTGGCAGGAATTTCCTGCCCGTTAGCCCAATAACAGACATTGACAATCTTCGCCATTGCCGCTACGGTAAGGTCAAGGACGACTTCCCATGAACGTATCGCTCACCCCAGAACTGGAAAACTTCGTCAGCGCCAAGGTGGGATCGGGCCGCTACAACTCGGCGAGCGAGGTTGTTCGCGAAGCCCTCCGGCTCTTGGAGGAACACGACTCCGCTCGCGCCGCCCAACTGGCTGAGTTCAACGGGGAGCTCGGTCGACGTCTGGCCTCCCTGGATCGCGGCGAAACCGTAAACCCGGCCGAGGTCCGCGCCAGGTTGCAGCGCAAATCCGGCGAGCGCCGGAAGCCGCGTGCGTGAGCGGCTACATCCTCAGCGTAGATGCGGACCTGGATCTGGACGATATCTGGGAGTACATCGCGGCGGACAATATCGACGCTGCCGACCACTGAATCGAAAAACTTTTCGATGCGTTTGAAGCCCTCGGACAAACTCCCGGCATGGGACACCCGCGCGACGACCTGACCTCCTACCCGGTTCTGTTCTGGCCGGTCGACGCGTACGTAATCATCTATCGCTCTGAACGCCGCCCCATCGAGATTGTGGCGGTAACGCAGGGTTCCAGCGACATCCCCGCATTCCTGAGCCGCCGACTCCAGCGTTGAGTTGTTTAGGCCTCGCCAGGCTTCCAACCTGCACAATATACGACGCTTCCAGTCGCAAATATCTATCTACTTGAAACAATTCCACTTGACGGTTGTACTGCGATTGGTGATAATCAATGTAGGACTGTTCCGGTCGGAGATCTGGATTCTAGATGCTCAAGCTCACCAAAAAAGCGGATTACGGGCTCATCGCCTTGAAGCATTTGGCGGTGAATGCACCCGCCAGCTCGAGCGCGAAAGAGATCGCCGAAACCTATGGCGTCCCGGCGGCGCTGCTTTCGAAGATCCTGCAGAAACTGGTGAAGAATGGGTTCCTGCAATCGGAACACGGGACCAACGGCGGCTACAAGCTGGCTCGCGACCCGCGAGATATCACCGCCTATGAAGTGATTCGCGCCATCGATGGGCCGGTTTTTCTAACAGCGTGCTTCACCGAGCACGGTTATTGCTGCCATACCGACAAGTGCATTGTGCGCGATCCTTTGCAGAAGGTACACGAAGGAATCCTGCGGCTTTTGGCAAGCATCAGCATCTCAGATATGTCCGCGGATTCGTCGAAGACAGAATCCAAGCCGGAAAACGATGCGGCGAAACATGCCGATCGCTTGTATGACTTGGCGATCCCGCCGACCACGATGTGAAGGGAAGAGATATGAAACTGCCAATCTACATGGACTATCACGCGACCACCCCGATGGATCCTCGCGTGTTTGAGGCGATGAAGCCGTATTTCCTTCAGACCTTCGGTAACGCCGCCAGCCGGAATCACAGCTTTGGCTGGGAAGCCGAGGAAGCTGTCGAGAAGTCGCGGAAGCAGATCGCGAGCTTGATCGGCGCAACTGCCAAAGAGATCGTGTTCACCAGCGGCGCCACCGAATCGAACAATCTGGCGCTGAAGGGCGTGGCTGAGATGTACGCCGAGAAGGGCAACCACATCATTACGGCGGCCACTGAGCACAAGGCGATTCTCGATACCTGCAAGCGGCTGGAGAAACACGGCGTCCGCGTTACCTATCTGCCCGTGCAGCAGAACGGCCTGGTGGATTTAGAGCAGTTGCAGGCGGCCATCACGGACAAGACCATCCTGATCAGTATCATGTACGCGAACAACGAAATCGGCGTCATTCAGCCGATCGCGGAACTGGGCAAGATCGCGAAATCGAAAGGCGTGCTGCTGCACACCGATGCGACGCAGGCGGTCGGCAAAGTTCCGGTCAACGTGATCAAGGACAATATCGATTTGATGTCGCTGAGCGGGCACAAAATGTACGGCCCGAAGGGCGTCGGCGCGTTGTATGTTCGCCGCAAGAGCCCGCGTGTGCAAATCACGGCGCAAATGGACGGCGGCGGCCACGAGCGCGGAATGCGTTCTGGAACGCTGAATGTTCCGGGCATTGTGGGACTGGGTGAGGCTTGTGCTCTCTGCCAGGCTGAGATGCCGGAAGAATCCAAGCGCATGGAGTTTTTGCGGGACAAGTTGATGCACAAATTGCAATCCGAGTTGGACGAGACGTATATCAACGGCACCATGGAGCACCGGCTGCCGAATAACCTGAACATCAGCTTCGCCTACGTGGAAGGCGAGTCGCTGCTGATGGGCATTAACGATATCGCGGTATCCAGCGGTTCGGCCTGCACTTCGGCTACGCTCGAACCCAGCTACGTTTTGAAGGCGCTGGGCGCCGGCGACGATTTGGCGCACTCGTCCATCCGTTTCGGCTTGGGGCGTTTCAACACGGAAGAGGAAGTGGACTACGTCGCGGCCAAGGTCATCGACGTGGTGAAGAAACTCCGCGAACTTTCGCCGCTCTATGAGATGGCGAAAGAGGGAATCGATCTATCCAAGGTTCAGTGGGCAGCGCATTAACAAGAAGGTAAGAAGAGGACACCAACATGGCTTATTCCGACAAAGTAATCGACCACTACAATAACCCCCGCAACGTGGGCTCGATGGACAAGAGCGATCCGAACGTGGGCACCGGCATGGTAGGCGCGCCGGAATGCGGCGACGTGATGAAATTGCAGGTGAAGGTGAATCCTGAGACCGGAATCATCGAGGACGCCAAGTTCAAGACGTTCGGCTGCGGCAGCGCGATCGCAAGCTCGTCGCTCGCGACAGAATGGCTGCGGGGCAAAACCGTGGACGAAGCGTTGGCCATCAAGAACACAGACATCGTCAACGAACTGAGCCTGCCCCCGGTGAAGATTCACTGCTCGGTGCTGGCCGAAGACGCTATTAAGGCCGCCATCGGCGACTACAAGAAGAAGGCCGCTTCGCAGACTGAAGCGGTTGGGTCGAGTGTTGCATCTAACTAACTGATGGTTACCGTAACACCAAAGGCCGTTTCGAAGATCCGCGAGCAGTTCGCCAAGCATGGCGTCCAGGGTGGATTGCGCCTGGGCGTTCTGGGCGGTGGCTGCTCCGGGCTGAGTTATCTGTTTAAGTTCGATGTAAAGCCGCGGCCCACCGACACGGTCTATGAATTCGAAGACGTGAAGGTGTTTGTCGACCCCAAGAGCATGGTCTATCTGAACGGCATGACGCTCGATTGGAAAGACTCGCTCATTCATTCCGGCTTCGAGTTCGACAATCCGAACGCGAAGAAAAGCTGCGGTTGCGGCACGTCTTTTTCGGCGTGACGGACTATTACGAGCTGCTCGGCGTTCCGCGCAGTCTCAGTCTTTCGCTCGACGCCTTGCAGCAGCGCTACTACGAGCTGAGCCGGCAGCTTCATCCCGATCGTTTCATGCAGAAGCCCGAAGCCGAGCGGCAGCGGGCCCTGGATATGTCTTCGGCTTTGAACGACGCCTACCGTACGCTCAAAGATCCGATCAAACGCGCGCAATACTTATTGAGCTTGGAAGGGTTCGATGTCGGGGAGCAGCGCTCCAAAGACGTTCCGCCGGAGTTGCTCGAAGAGGTCTTCGAATTGAACATGGCGCTCGAAGAGATGCGCGGCGGCGACGATTCCGCGCGTCGCCAACTGGAACAGGCGGACAAGAATTTCACGGGTATGTTGGCCGCGTCCGATCAAGAGCTTGCGGCTCTATTCGCTCAGTACGATGCATCGCAATCCCGCGACGTTCTGTCCCAGATCCGTAATCTTTTGAATCGCCGCAAATATATCCAGAACCTCGTATCCGAGGTCCAGAAAACGCTCGAAACCAGCCACCAGTCACCAGCCACCAGCCACTAGTATGGATATCGATTTCACCTCCACCGGCCATATCGTCGGCATCGACCTCGGCACCACCAACAGCCTGGTTGCCTTCATGGATCTCACTGGTCCGCGCATCATCCCTGGCACCGGCCCAGATGGCGAAGACCACAAGCTGGTCCCGAGCGTGGTTTCCATCGCGCCGGGCGGGGAAGTGGTGGTCGGTAATCCAGCGCGCGAGTTGTTGATGACGCAACCGGAGCGCACGGTCTATTCCGTGAAGCGCCTGATGGGTCGCGGGCTGGCCGACGTCAGGGACGAACTGAAGCTCTTTCCGTTTCGTGTGGCGTCCGGTAGCGACTCGGTGATTCAACTCCAACTTGGCGACCGCACTTACACGCCGCCCGAGATTTCGGCGATGGTGCTGCGTCAGTTGAAACAGAATGCCGAGGATTATTTCGGAGTGCCGGTGGACAAGGCCGTGATTACGGTCCCGGCGTACTTCAATGACGCGCAGCGCCAGGCTACCAAGGATGCCGGCCGCATTGCCGGCCTGGAAGTTTTGCGCCTCGTCAATGAGCCAACCGCGGCGGCGCTCGCCTATGGGCTCGACAAGCGGGAGAATGGCATTGTCGCGGTGTACGACCTGGGCGGGGGGACGTTCGACATCTCCATCCTCAAACTGCACGACGGGATTTTCGAAGTGCTGGCCACCAACGGCGACACGCATCTGGGCGGCGACGACATCGACAATCTGCTGCTGCGGATCGCGCTCGAAGACGTCGCCAGCGAATGGAGCGAGGATTTGTCGCAGGATAGCGAAGGCGTCCAGCGGCTACGGCGCGCTGTGATCCAGGCCAAAGAACGGCTGTCGTTCGTACCTGCCGCGACAATCGAACTCGAATACCGCGGCAAGAAATACCAGCGGGAGATCAATCGAGAGCTATTCGACAAGCTCATTACTCCGATTGTGGACCGCACACTCGGCCCGTGCCGCGACTGCATCAAAGACGGAGGCGTAACGGTCGACCAAATTGACGAAGTGGTGATGGTAGGCGGATCGACGCGCATCCCTCTCGTGCGCTCAGCGGTCGAGAATTTGTTCCGCTCGAAGCCCCATACCGAACTCAACCCGGACGAAGTGGTCGCCCTCGGCGCCGCCGTCCAGGCCGCGATTCTATCGGGTGCGGTGGATAACAAACTGCTCCTCGACGTGACGCCCCTCTCGCTCGGTATTGAAACCATGGGTGGCGTTGTTTCGAAGTTGATCCATCGTAATTCGACCATCCCGGCCAGCGCGACGGAAAACTTCACCACAGGCGTCGACGGGCAGACCAATGTTCTGATTCACGTGGTCCAGGGTGAGCGCGAGCTAGTGAAAGACAACCGGAGCCTGGCTCGGTTCGATTTAAAGGGTATCGATCCTGTGCAGGCCGGGATGGCGCGCATCGAAGTCCGCTTCCTCATCGACGCCAACGGCATTCTGAGTGTCACCGCGCGCGACCAGCGCACTGGCAAGGAACACAGCGTCGAAGTGAAGCCGTCCTATGGACTGACGGACGAGCAAGTGGAGAAGATGATCCAGGAGTCGTTCGAGCAGGCCGAGCAGGATTTCGCCGCGCGTCAGGTCCGGGAGCAGCGCGTGGAAGCCGACGCGATTCTGCTGGCTGTTGAAAAGGCTCGCAAACATGACGCCTATTTCGAGCTGGCCGAAGACGAGCGCGCGGCAATCGACAAGTCCATCAATGAACTGCTGCTGGTGTACAACGCGGACGATCATCACCTGATCGCGGCTAAGATCGAGGAAATGAATCAAGCCACCATGAAGCTGGCCGAAAACATGATGAACACGGCCGTGCGCGGAGCGCTTAAGGGGACCAAAATCTGATGCCTGGACTCACCTGGGACCACATCGAAAACATCGCACTGGCTTTGCACGAAAAATTCCCCGACCTGGACCCCACGCACATCCGATACACGGACCTGCACCAATGGATCACGGAGCTCGAAGACTTCAAGGACGATCCAAAAGCGTCCACCGAAGGCAAGCTCGAAGCTATCCAGATGGCATGGCTGGAAGAATACCAGGACAGCCAGGAATAGTAGGGGCAGTGTGC
>JBEKRO010000022.1:0-70410 GCA_049518655.1 Bryobacteraceae bacterium
TGTTTGGGGACAGATCAGCGTGGACCCGCAATTGGGGATGGCGTTCATCCCGGTGGAATTGCCAACCGGCGATTATTACGGCGGCCACAGGCCGGGCAATGGGCTGTTCGGAGAATCGGTGCTCGCGGTTGACTTGAAAACCGGGCAGCGCAAATGGCATTACCAGTTGGTGCACCACGGAATTTGGGACATGGATATTCCGTGCGCTCCGATGCTGGTGGATATCACCGTGAACGGCCGGACGGTGAAGGCGGTCGCGCAGCCCACCAAGCAAGCGTTCCTTTATGTTTTTGATCGCATTACCGGGCAACCGATTTGGCCTTTCCAGGAGCGGCCGGTGGAGCAATCCACAGTACCGGGTGAAGAGACCAGCCCCACGCAACCCTTTCCAACCAAGCCGCCGGCTTACGATCTGCAAGGTTCCTCCATCGACGATTTGATCGATTTCACGCCCGAGTTGAGAGCCGAAGCGGTGAAGATGGTTTCGAAGTATAAATTGGGTCCGGTTTTCACACCGGGGGTTGTGAGTAAGCCGGAGGGTCCGTACGCCACGCTGGCGTTGGCTACGGCGGGCGGCGGCACTAACTGGGCGGGCGGTTCTTACGATCCGGAAACTCACATCGCTTATATTCCCTCGCAGCGAAGCATGACGAGCATTGGCCTCATTCCGGGCGATCCCAGCAGGACCGACATGAATTTCATGTCAGGCAGCGCCGCACCCAGAACCGGCAGCGGCGGAGGGGGCGAGGGTTTGGGTCCCGGTCTCACGGTGGAAGGTTTGCCGTTGGTAAAGCCGCCCTACGGAAGTATCAGCGCGATCGATTTGAACAAGGGCGAGATCCTCTGGCATATCGCGAACGGCGATACGCCGGACAACATCCGCAACAATCCCGCGCTCAAAGGCCTGGATATTCCCCGCACGGGGAGGCCGGGAGTTTTTGGCGTACTGGTGACCAAGACCCTGGTAATTTGCGGCGAGCGAAGCGCGGGAAAGTCGGAGGTGATGCTGCGAGCTTACGATAAAGCGACCGGCAAGGAAGTGGGCGCCGTCCCAATGCCCGCCGGGCAGACCGGCACTCCGATGACTTACATGCTCAATGGGAAGCAGTACATCGCCCTCGCGATCGCGGGTCCGGGATTCCCGGCTGAGCTGATCTCGTACAAGCTACCGGACGAAGAGCGCAAGAATTAGCGCGAAGGGAGCAGGATGATGAATATGCGTTTGTTCGTGATGTTCGCCGCCATCGTTGTGCTTGCTCCATCGAATTTCGCGGCGTCGAGCGCCCAGCCAGGCAACGACTTTCCGAATGGATACCGAACCATCCGGGACTGGGCGCAGCCTCCCAACGGAGCGCCGTGGGCCGCGGTTACGGCCGTGGAAGTAGCTGCCAACGGCGACGTCTATGTCATCCACCGCTGTCACGAGAACTCCTGCGTGGGCCGTACGGAGCCGCCCATCCTCAAATTCGATAAGTCGGGCAAGCTTCTCACGAGCTGGGGCGAGGGGATGTTCAACTTTCCCCACGGCGCGACGATTGACCCGGATGGAAACCTATGGGTGACCGACGAACAGGGCGGCAATGGAAAGGGCCAGCAGGTCTTCAAGTTCAGCCCGGATGGAAAGGTCCTCCTGACGCTCGGTAAAGCCGGAGTGGCGGGCGACGCACCGGGGCTCTTCGATCAGCCCACCGATGTTGCCGTCGCTTCCAACGGCGATATCTTCGTGACGGAAGGCCACCTGAAGGGCAACAACCGCATTTCGAAGTTTTCGAAGGACGGGACGTTCATCAAATCCTGGGGAAAAAAGGGATCGGGCCCGGGCGAGTTCTTCGCGCCTCACACCATCGCGATCGATTCCCAGGGCCGGCTTTTTGTAGGAGACCGATCCAACAATCGAATCCAGATCTTCGATCAAGACGGCCGATACCTGGACACCTGGATGCAATTCGGGCGGCCCAGCGGAATCTATATCGCCAAGGACGACACCATGTATGTCGCCGATTCGGAATCGTGGGGAACCGATCAACCGGGCATCAAGAAGGGCATCCGCATTGGCAGCGCCAAAGACGGATCGGTGAAGGCCTTCATCGAAGATATGGAATCGACCACGCAGGACCATAGCGGAGCCGAAGCCGTTGGAGTAGACTCCCAAGGTAACGTTTACGGCGGGGTGGTACGCAGGAAAATGCTGGAAAAACATCTCCGGCAGGACGACAAATGACCAGGCTGGGACGGGCGATTATTGTGGTGGCCGCGTTCGCGCTGGGAATTCTCCATGCCCAGTGGGTCAATTACCCGACGCCTGGAATTCCTCGCCTTCCGAATGGCCAGCCGAATCTCGCCGCCCCCGCGCCCAGGGCGTCCTACGGAAAACCCGATTTCTCGGGCGTGTGGAACAGGCTCTCGCCCAAGTACCGCGTCAATATCGCGGCGGATTTGAAGCCGGCGGAGGTCCAACCATGGGCCAGAGCGCTGGTGGAGCAGCGCATCGAAAACATCGGCAAGGATTCGATGGTGGCGCGCTGCCTGCCGTTAGGCCCTCAATACGCGACCGACGCAGATAGCACCGGCGGCGGGATGATGAAAATCTCTCAGACGCCATCGCTCATCATCATCCTCAACCCGGATCTTACTTATCGCCAGATTTATATGGACGGCCGGCCATTAGAAAACTCCCCGAATCCGAGTTGGATGGGATATTCGGTGGGCCACTGGGACGGCGATACGCTGGTGGTGGAAAGCTTCGGATTCAATGACAGGACGTGGCTCGACACTAGCGGCCATCCTCACACCGAAGCGCTGCGGATGACCGAGCGATACCGGCGCCGGGACTTCGGTCACCTGGATCTTGAAGTGACGCTCCAGGATCCCGCAGTGTACTCCCGGCCGTGGACCGTCGCGGTCCAAGCGGAACTGGCCGCCGACACCGAACTGCTCGAATACGTCTGCAACGAGAATACCCGCGACCTGGAGCACTGGGTGGGCAAGGCGTCGGATGAAACGAAGTCCGAAGTAAAGGTCGCTCCCGAGATTCTGGCGAAATATGTCGGCACCTACGTAGAACAACCGAAACTCTGGCGAGTTGTTCCCCGAGTTGTCCAGATCACGTTTGCCGACGGTGTACTTTTCGGCAACATGGATGGAAGGGGAGCCGAGCGTCAAATTGCGCGCTCGGAAACCAAATTTTCCGGCTTTTCAGGGCTGGCCATTGAATTCGTCAAGAACAGCCAGGGCGTAGTGACCGATCTCTTGGTCAAGCACGTATCTGGCGATTACCGGTTCGCACGACAAAAATAACGCTATGAAACTATCGATCGTTGTTTTCTCGATCCTCCTCACGGGCGCCCCGCTGGCGGCGCAGTGGATAAACTATCGCGTGCCGGGAGTTCCGCGCACTGCCGACGGCAAGGTAGACCTCTCAGCGCCCACGCCGAAACTCCCGGACGGCAAGCCCGATCTATCCGGAGTTTGGGAGAGCAGCCCTCAATACTTCAACGACCTGGCGAGGGATCTGAAGCCAGGTGAACTTTTGATGCTGCCTTCGGCGAAAAATCTGCAGGCCGAGCGCGAAGCACGGGATCACCGGGACGATCCCATGAACAGATGCATGCCTCCCGGCGTTCCCCGCATCAATATGACCACCGCGAACGGGCCCCATCCACTGAAGATCGTGCAGACGCCGACGCTGGTTGTGCTGCTCTATGAAACTTCGGCCAATTCCACTTTCCGACAAGTGTTTATGGATGGCCGCACTTTTCCAAAAGATCCGAATCCTACTTGGTTGGGCTATTCGATTGGACGTTGGGACGGTAACACACTGGTGGTGGAGACGATCGGCTTCAATGGCCGTGAGTGGGTGGATACGGCCAAGGGCCATCCGCAAACCGAGCAGGCACATGTCACCGAGCGGTTCAACCGGCTCGACGTCGGGCATATGCGAATCGATATCACCATCGACGACCCCGGCGCTTACGAAAAGCCTTGGCAGGCTCACGTGCCTTTCCATCTGCTAGCCGATACCGATCTGATTGAGACGTACTGCGAAAACGAGAAGGATCACGTGCACGAGTACTCAAAAGAGAAATAGAGCACGCCTTCGAGGAGACCTGAGTGAACAAGCTCGTCCTGATACTGCCCTTATTGACTGCTTCCGCTTTCGCGCAACCGGCGGCCCCAGATCAATCTAATCCACTGTCGACGTGGCTGCGCGACGCCTACACCCGGAATCGCAACACCATCGTGCGAACAGCCGAGAAAATGCCGGAAGAGAATTATCCCATGCGCCCGGGCACGCAGACGGAAGTGCGCACGTTCGGCCAGCAGGTGACGCACGTGGCCACCTTCAACTTCTTGTGGTGTTCGCAGGCCAAGGGTGAAAAGAATCCCAGCCCGGGGAACCTCGACAAGCTGACATCGAAAGCTGAAATCATCAAGGTGCTGAACGACGCGTTCACGTATTGCGACGGCGCCTACAACGCGCTCACCGATGCGTCGGGCGCACAAGTGATCGATATCACCCAGGAAAGCGGACGCCAAACGCGCAATCTTCGCTTTGGGCTGTTGACCTTGAATTACGCCCACAACAACGAGATTTACGGAAGCATGGTGGCGTATTTACGAATGAAAGACATCGTCCCGCCTGCTTCCGAACCTCGTCCGCAGCAAAAGAAGTAGCGGCGGCAAACGCGGCTAGTGTTTGCCGAGAAAAGCTAAGACCGCGCGGTTAAAAATTTCCGGCTGCTCCCAATAGGCAGAGTGGCCCGCTTCGGGGACGATCAGAACCTCGGAGCCTTTGATCCGCGCCGCGAAAAGCCGCAGGACCGGTGGAGGCGCGTAGAGGTCGGCGTCACCGGTGATCAAGAGAGTGGGCGCTTGGATGGATTCGAGCATGGCAAAAGTCATCTGGTTCCGCATCGGCTGCGCCGCCGCCGGCGGGCCCGGTGGCCGGCTTATTTTTTCCAGCTCCATCCAGCGCTCGGTGCCTGCGGCGTTGCCTGTCCGGTACGACGGACCCAATTCACGAAATTCCGGCGGCAGCGTATTAAATTGGGGCGGACGAAGGCGGCGACCCAACTCGACAAAGTCCGCGTCTTGCACACCTCCGATTGAGTTGGCAATCACCAGGCTGCGCAAACGCCGCGGGTACGACAAGGCGAAATCGAGCGCGGCGAACGCTCCGGCTGCGGTACCTACTACATGGACCCGATCGAGCCTCAACTGGTCGAGCAAGGCCAGCAGGTCGTCTGCAGCGGTACCAGGCTGCGGTTCCGCGGCATTGATCTCTGTCCGGCCCCAGCCTCGCCGGTCAAAGGCGATCACGCGGTAGCCTGCTGCGACGAACGCCGGAATCTGATATTCCCAGACTCGGCTGCTGCCGGTGGCCGCGTGCAACAAAATCACCGGCACTCCGCTTCCTCCGGTGTCGCGGTAGAAGATCCGCGCGCCGGGAACAGTTGCGTATCCCTCATGCACAACCGGTTCCGAGGAGGACGGAGTTTGGCCCGGCAGCGTTGCGATGAGAAGGGCACTCAGCCCCAGAGCGGCCCACCTTGTGAACCTCAAAATGGATACCGCGCCGGATGGCCGCTCACGGTCACCCACTGCCACTCGGTGAACTCGTCCAGATTCGTTGTACTGCCGAAGCGCGCGCCGTTGCCGGATTGGCCCATACCGCCCATTGGGATGCCCGGATGGTCGTTGATGGTCTGATCGTTCACGTGAACCATCCCGGCCTTCAGCTTGCGCGCCACTCGCATGCCGCGCTCCACCGAGCCCGTTTGCACCGCCGCAGCCAAACCGTAGCCGGTACTATTCGCAAGTTCAATGGCGTGGTCGTCGTCTTCGGCGATGGTCACTGGCGCAACCGGTCCGAAGATTTCCTCTTGAAACGCGCGGGTGTCGGCTGTGACACCACCGAGGACGGTCGGCTTGTAGAAGAGCCCATCGTGCGTGCCACCTGTCACCAGATTCGCGCCCGCCGCCACAGAGTCGGTCACAATGCCATGCACTCGATTGAGCTGCTTTTCGTTGATGAGAGGGCCGATCGCTACTTCCTTGCGGAATGGATCGCCCACCGGCAGAGCCGCAGCCCGCGCCGCCAGCTTTTGTAAGTAGGCATCGGCGACGCTACGAAGAACGATGTGGCGGCTGGTAGCCATGCAGACCTGGCCCTGATGGAGGAACGATCCCCAAGCTCCGGCGGAACTGGCCGCATCCAGGTCGCAGTCGTCCAGCACCAGCATGGGGCTGTTGCCCCCAAGCTCCAGAGATACTTTCTTGAGATTGCGCCCGGCAAGTTCACCTACACGCCGTCCCACGGCACTGGAACCCGTGAAAGTCACTAACCGGACAGCCGGAGCCGTCACCAGCGCTTCGCCCACCTCGGCGCCGCCCGGAAGAACGGCTAACAAGCCCGCAGGCAAGCCTGCTTCTTCAAACACGCGCGCCAAAAGGAAGCCGCCGCACACCGGTGTCTGTGGATCGGGCTTGAGGACAACGGCGTTCCCGAGCGCCAGGGCAGGAGCGACGGAGCGCATGGAGAGCACCAGCGGAACATTCCAGGGCGTGATGACGCTGACCACACCCACCGGAACGCGACGGGCCAGGCTCATCCGCTCAATATCCGCTGAAGGCAGGATCTGACCAATCGGCTGCGTCAGCAGCGCCGCCGAATGATACAACTCTCCGATTGCCATCGCTACTTCATACCCGGCCTTGGCTGTGACGCCGCCGGTCTCGCGAATAATCCAGCTCATGATTTCCGGTGTATTGTCTTCGATCACCCGCGCCGCTTGCCGTAGAATGCGAGCCCGTTCGTCGGGCGGAGTGTCAGCCCACTTCGGTTGTGCGCTGGCGGCGCGCTCGGTCAGCTCCACGGCGAGTTCGGCCGTGCCCGCGCCCGCAACACCCAGCTCAATGCCCGTTGCCGGTTCCCGGACCGGAATGGTCACCGGCGCGCGTTTCCAAGAGCCATCGAAGTAGCGCTTCTCCCAAACGGAGGGATCGAGCAATTTGTCGGTTGTGGTATCTACAGGGGTTGCTTGCATAGATGTCTCGAAGGACAGTTTACTCCTCACATGGCGCCGGTGTTGCGGGCTCAGCGGCAATGCGTCTTTTTGCGAGAGAATCCCAGATGGGATAGAATCCCCGGGTAAACAACTGCAGGGGAGAAAATCATGGCCACCCAGGAAACACGAATTACTCCTTCGCCGTCCGGCACGTCTTTCAGCCGCTGGCTGATTCCGGTTGCGGCGGTCGCGGTGCACATCTGCATCGGATCGGTGTACGCCTGGAGCACGTTTAACCGGCCCATCCACGCACTGTTTCCCAACGATCCTTGGTGGTTCAGCCCTCCCTACACCACGTTCAGCACCGCGCTCGTGTTGCTGGGCCTGAGCGCGGCGTTTGGTGGTCCCTGGGTGGAGCGCAAGGGGCCACGTGTGGCCGCAATGGCCGCAGCCCTGCTCTTCGGAGCGGGGCTTGTGCTGGGCGGCATCGGTCTGGCTGTCCGGCAGTCCGTGCTGGTGTTCCTGGGAATGGGCGTCATTGGCGGGATGGGATGCGGACTTGGTTACATTGCCCCCGTCAGCACGCTGGTGAAATGGTTTCCAGATCGGCGTGGAATGGCTACCGGAATGGCCATCATGGGATTCGGCGGCGGCGCGTTCCTGGCCGGATATTTGAACGTCTATTTCATGAATTTGGTCGGTGTCGCCCGGACCGTCATCGCGCTGGGCGTGGTGTACTTCGTCATTATGATGATCGGCGCGCGCCTCATCCGTCGGCCGCCGGAAGGGTTCCGTCCGGAAGGCTGGACACCGGCGGTCAACCGGAACAAGATGATTACCAGCCTCCGCCTCTCGCGCAACGAAGCCATCCAGACAGCGCAGTTCTACCTGCTCTGGGGTATTTTGTTCATCAACGTGACCGCCGGCATCGGCATTCTGGCGCAAGCTTCTCCCATGATGCAGGACATGTTCCAAAAAACTGCGCTCCAAGCCGCGGCTGTGGTTTCCCTGATCAGCCTTTTCAACGCGGGCGGGCGGTTCTTTTGGGCATCTTTCTCCGATTACATTGGCCGCCGCAACACCTACATTACTTTTTTTGTCACGCAGGTGATCCTGTTCTTGCTCATTCCCGGCTTGGCCGGCCGAGGCGAATGGATCGTTTTCGAAGCTGCCCTATTTGTGGTCTTCACCATGTACGGCGGAGGTTTCTCGACCATTCCAGCTTTCCTTGCCGACATGTTCGGAGCGGAGAACGTGGGCGCGATTCACGGCGCCATTCTCATCGCTTGGAGCGCTGCGGCCATCGCCGGCCCTGTAATTATCACCGAACTCTCCAGCCGCGCCAAAGCGAGCCTTGCGCCCGGAGCGAGCAAGATTCACATCTATGACCAGCCGCTCGAGGTGCTGGCGGGGTTGCTGGCCGTTGGCTTCGTTCTGACGCTGTTGGTTCGACCCGTGCCCGGCACAACGCCCGCTCAATGATGCAACGAATCAATACCAATACATTCCGCGCCACGGCGCTTTTCTGGATGGCCGCAAGTGGCTATGCGGCGCAACCGATCACTGAGATTACGCTTCCTGGTACGCGTATATTTCCGGAAAGCATAACTTCCACGTCGGATGGAACCTTGATTGTCGGGAGCCTGGGGCACGGCAACGTCAGTCGCGTCGCTCCTGGAACCGCAATGGTCGAAGAATGGATCAAGCCTGGTACCGGTGGCCTGAATCAGGTGCTCGGCGTTTATGCCGACGAGAAGGGCAAGACGCTATGGGTTTGCTCCAACAATTTGGAGAATAAGGGCGAGGCCACTGCTGCAATGGCATTCGATCTGAAGACGGGCGCGCCCAAGGGAACCTATCCGTTGCCTGGCGATGGGACATTGTGCAATGACATTGCGGTCGCCGCCGATGGCACAACCTATTTCACCGATACGCGCCAGGGCAGCGTCTTAATGTTAAAACCCGGCGGCAAGAGCCTGGAGGTGGCCGCTAAGGATCCGCTGCTGGCGGGGGCCGACGGTCTTGCTTTCGGAGAAAAAACGATCCTCTATGTAAACAGCGTCAGCGCGGGCAAATTGCTGCGCCTGGATCTAGGACCGGACGGGAAATCGAAGAGCGTGGTCGAGCTCAAGCTTTCCCGGCCGCTGGATCGTCCGGACGGCATGCGCGCCATCGGCAAGAATCGGCTTCTGCTGGCTGAGAACTCCGGCAAAATGAGCATTGTGACGTTTGAGGGCGATGCCCTGCAAAACGCAGTGGTCACAACGATCAAAGAGGGACTGGAGAGTACGCCGGGTGTTACTGCGACGCGCGGCATGGCCTGGATCGTCGAGGGCAAGTTAAACTACCGCAACGATCCAGCGTTCAAGGACAAAGATCCAGGGCAGTTCAAGATGTACGCGGTCCCGTTGCCCAAGAAATAACGTCAGCCGAAAGTGAATGCGAACGCCTGCGCTCCCGGATCCAGGAACTCGATCTCAAAGGTGCGGTCTTCGATCGTGTCCTTCTGACGGATGAGCTGGTACAGACGATGTTCGGTGATCTTTCCCTCTCCGGCCGCGTCTGTATCCACCCCGTGATTTACTCCCGGGGCTTGACCGTCAATTTTGACGCGGAAGCGGATCGGCCTTCCATCCGTTGCCGGCCCCAGCACAAGATGCAAATCGCGAGCGTGGAAACGGTAGACGATCCTGCCGCGGGCGGCGTCGAGGCTTGCCACTTGCGGGTGGTCTGTCCAAGTACCGGAGAATCCCCACTGGTTGAGTTCCAAATGCTTGGGCGCGGAATAAAGATGAGCGACATCCTTTTTCAGTCCACCCGGCGACATAAAGCTATCGGCGCGATCATAACCGACATAGGTCTCCGGCGATTCGACATCGGTATCGGGCGGAGCCTCGGCGCCTGTAGCCACAACCTTCACCAGACCGTTGACTGACAACTGGGGATTGTGTTCCTTGAGCAATTGTTGGATCTGCTGCTCCGATTCGTCATATTTGCCTTCGCCAAAATGGTGAAAGCGAATGTGGCCCGTAGCATCCACCAGATAGTCGGCCGGCCAGTATGAATTGTTGAACGCTTTCCAGATTTTGTAATCGTTGTCGAGCGCCACAGGGTAACTGATTTTCAATTCGCTCACGGCCCGCCGGACGTTGTCGAGATCCTTCTCGAAGGCGAACTCCGGCGTATGCACTCCAATAACAATCAGGCCGCTGTCCTTATATTTGTCCGCCCACGCGCGAACGTAGGGAATGGAGCGCAGGCAATTGATACACGAATAGGTCCAGAAATCCACCAGCACGACGTGCCCTTTGAGCCGATCGGCGTTCAACGGAGCCGAGTTGAGCCAAGCGACGGCACCCGAGAGATCAGGCAGCATCTGTGGTCCCGCCGCCGCGCCAGCCGCCGTCGCGGACATCATCATCATCGCGCCCGGATTCTTCGGCGGAGCGTTTTGGGACTGAGTTGGAGGATGAAAACGGTCAATCAGCGATTGCTCCAGTCCCGAGGTGCTCGCCAGCGACACTCGCGTCAACAGGCCACGATCCAATCCGAACGCAATCGCCGCAACCCCAGCCAAAACCGCAATGCCCAAAATGCTGCGGATCCAGACCTCCGCTCCCAGAGAGCGCTTCAGAGCTGCGAATACTCGTCCCCCAGCCAACAACGCCACGGCCAACGATGTGGCGGCGCCAACAGCGTAAGCAAGCAGCAGGAAGACACTGCGTTCGCTCGCGCCTTCGAGCGCGGCGCCTGTCAGGATCAAACCCAGGATCGGCCCCGCGCAGGGCGCCCACAATAATCCCGTGGCAATGCCCAGCAACAGAGAGCGCCACACGCTGGGGCTGGAGCCGTTGTGGAATGGTTGCGCCAAGCGGCTGCCTAGCTGCACGAAAGGCCGGGAGAGGCGATCGGCCAGCGCCGGCCAAAGGAGCGTCAATCCGAAGATAGCCAACACCACAAGCGAAACGACGCGTCCATATTGATTCGCGCGCACCACCCAGGCGCCACCCACCGTCGCGATCGCCGCAAACCCCGCAAAAGTGAGAGCCATGCCGCCCAGCAAGGGGAGCCCGCTCTTGCGAAAGGGCTGGTCCGCTTTGGCGAATACAAACGGAAGAACAGGTAGAATGCAAGGGCTGATGATGGTAAGTACGCCGCCGAGAAACGCCAGAACCAGCAGTATCATGGGCCTCTTTTTCTTTATCTCGTATGACGGACGATGTCTAGTATACACACCGCCAGAACGATCGCCAAAGTGATATTATCAAAGCGAAACAAGCCGAGGAGTTAGATCCATGCAAAGACCAATCGCCAATATCTTCCGAGCCGTCGTGATCAGCTTGATTGCGGGCTGCACGTTAAGCGCCGCCAGCCTGCCCGGACCCGCGGTAGACGAGAACCGATCGGAGAAGAAGTCTGAAACCGTCGTTTTGGCTGGAGGATGCTTCTGGGGCGTGCAAGCCGTCTTTGACGCCGTGAAAGGAGTTTCGAGTGCGATCTCAGGCTACGCGGGCGGAAGCAAGAATACCGCGCATTATGAGATCGTCAGCACTGGCACGACGGGACATGCGGAGTCCGTTCAGATCACCTTCGATCCATCGCAGGTTTCCTTCGGCCAGCTTCTGAAAATCTACTTTTCAGTGGCTCATGATCCTACGGAATTGAACCGCCAAGGTCCCGATGAGGGCACCCAGTACCGCTCGGAACTTTTCTACACCAGCGATGAGCAAAAGCATATCGCGGACGCGTATATTCAACAGTTGACTGAGGCCAAAGTATTCCGGCACCGCATTGTGACGAAAGTTGCGCCACTCCAAGAGTTTTACCCGGCGGAGAGCTACCATCAGAATTATGTCGCGCGGAATCCGCACCAGCCCTACGTGGCTTACAATGACTTACCCAAATTGACGAATCTGCGCGCGGAGTTCCCAGAACTGCTAAAAGGAGCGAAACAATGACCCATTTGAATCTGTCCGAATCCCACCGGCGTCTGTTTCTGAAGACGCTCGCGTGCGGTCTGCCGGCCGCGATGACCGTCAGGTCTTTATCTGCGTTCGCATCGTCGGGCAAGAAGCAAGTGGTGCGAATCGTCGAGTTTGATGCGTTCGGCGTACGCAAGGGAGTGGTGGAACTGGAAAAGGTGGAAAAGCCGGTTGCCGAATGGAAGAAACAATTGTCGCCCGAACAATTCGAGGTCACGCGCCAGGCCGGCACTGAAGCGCCGGGTACAGGTAAGTACGCCAACAATCATGCGGACGGACTTTATCACTGCATCTGCTGCGACACGGTTCTCTTCGACTCCAAAACAAAGTTCGAGTCCGGCACCGGCTGGCCCAGCTTTTACCAGCCGATCGCCAAAGAAAACGTCGAATCGCAAAGCGACAACTCGCATGGGATGCAACGAGACGAGGTGCTGTGCAGCCGCTGCGACGCGCATTTAGGGCATGTTTTTGACGATGGTCCGCCTCCCACTCACTTGCGCTATTGCATGAACTCGGCCGCTTTGAACTTCTTCCCGCGCGGCAAACAGCAAAGTGCCTAGTTCCGAAATCGTCGGGCTCCTGAAGGAGCTCGATTCGCCTGCCAATCTCCACGGGCCCGATCACCCTGGAACTCTCTCGGTGTAGTCGCGCGATCCGCGCATCGCGATCACCCTGGAATCCCCTTCCTCAGCGCTGCATGATATAACAGCACTGGTTCTGAAGGAGGGAGCGGGTGAAACAAACGCTATTGAAATGGTCGACTGTTGTGGGGCTGCTCGCGCTCACTAGCCAGGCTTTCGCGCATCACGGATCTCGCGTCTCGTACGATTTGACGAAGACCGTCACGCTAAAAGGAATCGTGAAAGAATTTGTCTACGTCAATCCCCACGTCTACATCACGTTTGAAGTGAAAAACGACCAGGGTCTCGTCACCGAGTGGGCGGCCGAAACCGACCCGCCTATCATGATGGCCGCCAGGTATGGTTGGTCGAGAAAATATCTGAAGCCAGGAGATGAAGTGACCGTCACTGTGTGGCCTTCCAAGGTGGGCGCGCCTCGGGGCTTTCTGGCAAAGCTGATCACTTCCGACGGCAGGGTGACAGATCATTCCGAGCAGCCTCAGCAATGACCGGTAAGTTGCGAAATCGCCTGACTACAGCCACGGTCGCTGCGGTGCTGCTGTTTCCGTCCGTGGCGTTTCCTCAAACTCCGCCGGCCGCTTTGAATGCTGAGGTTCCCGATTCACAAAAGGATCAGCCGTTCGATCCCCACAGCCTGGCTGGAATCTGGTGGGGACATCCGGTTCGCGGTACCAGAAATTCGCTGAGCGCCACTCCTCCTTCCATGACTGCGTGGGCGCAGCAAAGATATGACGCCGCAAAACCTGGGCTGGGTCCGAGAGGTCGGCCGCTGGGGAACGATCCCATGATGATTTGCGACCCCATGGGCTTCCCACGCATCTTGTTTTGGAACAATTACCCCTACGAAATGATTCAGCTTCCAGACCGGATGATTATGTTCTTCGATTGGTTTTATACCTATCGCACCATCTGGACCGATGGGCGGCAGCTTCCGGCCGATCCGGACCCTCGATGGTACGGATATTCGGTGGGCAAGTGGGACGGAGATGTTTTCGTGGTCGAATCGAACGGGTTCGACGATAGATCCTGGCTGGATGCGGACGGGCATCCACACAGCGACGAAATGCGCCTGGAAGAACGCTACCGGCGCGCGGATCACAATACCATCGAACTCAGCATGACGCTCACCGATCCCCAAGCCTATACCAAGCCGTGGGTCAGCGAGAAATTCACTTTCAAGCTGGCGGATAAGAAAACCGAAATGCGCGAAGATGTCTGCGTACCTTCGGTGGAAGCCAAATACAAAGAGACCATTCGGGAACCGGCCGGCGGCGCAACTGTCATTAAGAAATGAATTGGCTGGCTCACTCGTGCATTTGAGAGGTATTATTGCTCTGTGCCCCTGGACCGCGAATATCAAGATCGATTTCTGCTGACGACGGGTGCTGTCGCGACGAAGGATATTGCGGCCCCCGAGACCGTTCTTCATACGGCCTTCGAATCCATCATCCAGGGCGACTTCGATGCTTTCGGTCAGTCGGTAACCGATGACGTTGAGCTGAACATTCGTGGATTTGGCGCGCTGGATGGAACCTGGCGGGGCCGCGCGGAGGTGGTTGCCGCAACCCGGAAAAACTTCGCGTTGGTGGCTGAGCAGAAGCCCGAAATTGAGAACATCATTTCGCAAGGCGACCGCATTGCCGTTCTGTTACGGGAGCGCGGGGTATTCAAGGCGAACGGACAGCCCTATAGCGTTCGTGGCGTTCAATGGTTCACCTTCGCGGACGGCAAGATCAAGAAGATCGACGAGATCATTGCCAATAGCCCACTCCGCCAATAGCCCGCGCGGGGTGATCAGTTGGGCTGGCGAAAGTGCTTGACGGTCTGCACGTATCTCCGCGCCAGCTCTTCGATCCACTCCGCCTCGCGAATGGCGATAGCGCGCGGCGGCACCAAGTCAGCCCCAATGCCCAAGGCAGCGGCCCCGGCCGCCAGATATTTCCCCGCTGTTTGCTGGTTGACGCCTCCCGCCGCAATGAAAGATACGTGAGGGAAGGGACCCTGCAATGCATGCAGGTACTCGACTCCGCCCACCTGGGCGCAGGGGAATATTTTGACGAAGTCGGCGCCTGCTTTCACCGCCGCTATAATTTCACTCGGCGTCAGAACTCCAGGCATCACGGTTACTCCCGCCCGAACCGCAAATGCCACCACCTCCAGATCCAGGCCCGGGCTGGTAATGAACTTGGCTCCAGCGTCCAGGCAGGCGCGCGCTGTTTCCAAATCCAAGACCGTCCCAGCTCCCACCACCATGTGCGGATGCTTCGTTACCAGGTGAGCGATCAACTCGGTCGCCTTGGGAACGGTCATGGTGAGTTCCACGATCGGCAGGCCGCCCCGGGAGACCGCCTCGGCGGCGAACAAAGCGTCCTCTGCATTCGCGGCACGAACCGCCGGTATGATCGCGAGTTCCTCAATCCGCGCGCGAACTTCTTGCTTCGTCATCGACGCGATATCCTCCGCTTATCAGTGGACCATCCAGTGTGGTGAACGGGCAAACGGCCGGTCCGCGATTCTACTTCTTGATCCAGGGATACCGATCGGTATCTTGGCCCGCGTAGTCCGGATCCAGATAAATGAAGCAGCGCCGGATCAACCCGTCACGGATCTCGAACACATCGCACCATCGGCCGGCGCCCCAATCGGGCTCTCCCGCGCGCCATGGGCCGTCCACGTGCTCGCCGTGGCTGGTGCCCTCGCAAACGATGGTATCGCCACCGGAAAATATCCAGTTCAAACCGGAGTAATGGTGTGTGATCGATTTCAGCTTGCCGCCGAGATCGCCAAACAGCTTCTCAATCTGTTCCCTTCCCTTTGCCACGCCCCACTTCGGAAAGTAAACCTGGGCGTCCGGCGCGAAAAGATCGAAGACGGAACCGCCGGACGACGTGGAGCCTCCGTTGTCCAGCGCCTTGAGATACTCCACCGCCACCGACTTGCGTTGTTCGTTAGTCATCTCTTTTGTCTAACGGCTCCGGCTTATTCTAACGGCTCCGGGGAAACCAGCACCGCGCCCTGCGAAAGCGGCAGCGCAGTGCGGCGATAAATGGACAGCCAGCCACGCGCCGGTTTAGCCACCACAGCCGCGTGCGCCAAGCGGGCTTCCAGTTCCGCCTCGGGGACTTCGAGATCGATGATCCTCCGAGCTAGATCGATGGAGACGATATCGCCGTCCTCAATAACGCTCAGCGGCCCGATGACCCCTCCTTCGGGCTCCACTTCGGCGACTACTAGCCCCTTATTCGCCAGGCCCGACATCTGGCCATCAGTCACAACTGCCACCTTGAGCGCCAAGCCGACGCCATCCAGCGCAAAGACTGCCATATTCGCAGCTCCGCCCATCCCGGGGCCGCCCTTCACTCCATCGCCGCGCAACACCAGCACATCGCCGGCTTGGATCTTGCCCGTTCGAATGGCTTCGAGCGCCGGCTGCCGGTCCTCAAAGACTTTCACGGGACCACGCAGTTTAGTCGGCCGTCCCTCCTGACGTAACCCGATTTTCACTACGCCACCCGAGGGCGCAAGACTTCCTCGCAACAACACGATCGCTGGTTGATTCGAATACGGCCGGGACAAAGGGCGAATGATTTCCTCGTCTCCGACCCGCACGTCCGAGAGGTTCGAGGCTACGCTGCGGCCCGTCACCGTGATGGCATCAGTGTGCAGAAGCGGCTCCAGTTGCTTGAGCACCGCTCTCGCTCCTCCCGCGTCCTCGAAGGCTTCGATGGGATACTCTCCGTTTGGACGGATGGCGCAGAGGACTGGCACACGACCGCCCAATTCATCGAAAAGCCTGTAGATATCCACGTCCACCTGGCCCTCCACCGCCATCGCCTGCAGATGTTTCATCGCATTGATGGACCCACTGATGGCCAGCACCATCGCAACCGCGTTGGCGAAAGCGGCGGGAGTCAAGATCGTACGTGGGCGCAGATCCTCCCAGATCATTTCTACGATTCGAGCGCCGGACTGCCGCGCGTATTCGAACATCTTCTCGCTGTTCGCCCGCACCGGCGCCGCTCCCGGCAGGCACATACCCAAGGCCTCGCAAACCGAGTGCATGGTATTGGCCGTACCCAGGCCCGAACAAACTCCCGGACTGCGAATCGCATTGGCACTCATGTCTCGCAACTCATCCGGCGAAATCCGGCCCATCGCGGCGTGGGCCGACGCCATAAACACATCTTCGATATCGCAGTGCGCCCCCCTTGATTCGCCACTCTGCTGATAGCCGCAGACGACAATGATCGTCGGAATGTTGAGCCGCGCCGCAGCCATCACCTGCCCCGGCAGCGTCTTGTCGCAGGACGCCAGGCAAATCATGCCGTCCAACTGAGCGCCTTCCACGGCCACTTCGATGTCATTGGTCAGCAGATCGCGGCTCGGCAGAATGTAGTTTCCGCCGCGCCCTGAGTTGATGATGAAATCGCTCGGCGCAATAGTTCGGATCTCAAAAGGCAGGCCGCCGGCTTTTCGCACAGCATCCTTCACCACCGCCGCAATGCCATCCAGATGGCTAAAGCAAATGGCAAGCTCAGAGGATGAATTCACCACCGCAATCTTCGGCTTGAGCATGTCCTGGTCGGAAATTCCCAGCGCCAGCCACTGCGCCCTGCGCATCGGATTGTTGACTTTGTTGCTGCGCAGCTCCTGAGTCAATTCACTACCCCGGGAACCGCTCCGGACACTGCTCCCATCTGTTGCTGCTCCAGTTCGACCAGTGCCTCGCGGCCCAGCATACGGCTGTGCATCTTCCCGACAATATAGATACAGATGGCAAAGATGGCAGGGCAGACGGCCAGCACTGCGAAAATGTTCCGCACCGGCAGGCTGGTCGACAAAACCCATCCTCCAACCAGCGGCCCCATCACCGACCCGATCTTCGCCACGCTGCTGGCCCAGCCGGCGCCATTGGCCCGGTAAGCGCTCGGATAGAAGATGCCGCAAACGCTGATGACGCCAAACTGTCCGCCCACCAGGAAGAATCCGATACAGGCGATCAACACCAGAAAAGCGCGGTGCGGGAAGTTCACGAAGCTTGCAACTAAGAGCAGGATGAGGGTCATTACGGGCATCACCGTCACCGCCATGGCGCCGCGACGATCGGTGAAACGCATCAAAAACAGCCCGCCGATGGCTCCCATCAGCGAGATGAGCGAGGCGGCCGTGGCTGCTTCGCCCCGGCTGAACTTCAGCGCTTCAAACACTAGCGGCGTCCAGTTCACCAGGAAATACACCGCGAAAGAGCTTGCGATGTACGCCAGCCAGATGAGCGGCGTAATTTTCTTGAGCTCGCCCAGAAACAGCAAAGACGGCTTGAAATCCTTCTTCACCGTGGGCTCATCGGCGACGACATAGCTGGCCTGTGGCGGGAAGCTTTCGCCCGGCGCTATCCGGCCCAATATGGCTGCGATACGGCCCGGTTCGCGTCCTTTGCTAGCCAGAAAGCGAATCGACTCCGGCAGCACCGCGAACAAAATAACCGAACACACCAGGGCAGCGAGACCACCCAGAATGAATACAGCTTTCCAGCCCAGCTTGGGAATCAGCCACACTGCAATTGGCCCGCCGAATCCCGTACCCACCGAAAAACCCATCATGATGACCGTTACTACAGTGGACCGGTATCGTTTCGGCACGTACTCCATGTTGAGCGCCCACGCCAACGGCAGCATGCCTCCCAGAGGAATGCCGTTGATCAGACGCAGGCTGAAGAGCGACCAATAACCGCTGGCGAAAGTGAAACACAGGGTGAGCACGCCAAAACCCGCAGTGGCCAGAATCACAGTGGGACGGCGGCCGATGCGGTCGCCCACGTAACCCAGAATGAATCCGCCGATCAGTGTTCCCAGCAGACCCATCGCAAAGATGTTGCCGAGCTGGACGCGCGACAAATGGTAGCCAGAGGCAAAGTAGGGGGCCGCGAAACTGATGAGATTGGTGTCGAAGCCGTCAAAGAACGTGATGATCCAGGAGACGGCCACCAAGACCAGAAGAAAGCCGCTGAACTTCTGACGTTCGATGATCTCGGAAACGTCGATGGTTCTTTGTTCGGCCATGTTGAACTTGAATTCTACTTGCCTACAAGGTGAGCGTCGGATTTTTCATTTTCATTGCAGACGAACTCGATCAAGTCCGTATCCAGCAGCAGACGTTGTTTGATCTTGACGGTCCACGGATGAGTGTAAGCTTTCGGATCTTCCACCGTAATATCCATTTCGAGATGCCCAAAGTTAATGCGACGAAAGCGCTCGGTCATTTTGCCGGTATTCGTCAGCGGGCTGCCCTCCACATCCAACCAGACGTCGTCGCGGAAGCCGTTGGTCTCCACCACCAGAGTGTCGCCGTCCCAATGGCCAATCGAATAGCCATACCACCATGGCTCCGCATCGCTGTTTGGCAACGGCCGCCCATCCATGAAAATCTGACGGACACCGGCCTGCGCTTCGTACAAAATCACGATCAATTTAGGCAACTGGATGATCTTCCTGGGCTGTGGATGCGTGTGCAACTGCATCAGGCCCAGCGGCAGACAGTGCGCGTCGGGATTGTCTTTGTTGTTATTCCCCTTGCGCTCTTTTCGCACTTCCGCCGCCCACGGTGTGAACGGAAGGCCTTCCTTAAGCGTCGATCCGATGTCGAAAAATTGGTTCGGTCCTGGTGGCCGCGGACCTAGGCCTGTTCCTCCGGCCGGCGGTGGACCGGGGGGAGCTGGGGGCGCTGTTGCGGAAGCCCCAGCGGGAGCCGGAGCTGGGCCCGAGCCGGCGATCACACCTGGAGGTGTGCCTGGTGGCCGCAAGCCCCGGTTCCCTTCGAACACCCAGATTCCGGAGAAATCCGGCTTGCCGTCAGCGGTGCGCGGCGTCGGCCCTTCCATATTCGGTTTACCGTCCGCGAGTTTGGGAACCCCTGGGGTGGGATAAGACGGCCACTGCGCTAGAAGTGCGGATGGGATGGCGGCGAATATGAGGGCCGCCGCAATTGCATAGACCAAAGCTTTCATGTCGAATATCCAAATAACGGTTACCGCGTGTTGACGGGGCTCTATCAGCTTACATCGATCCCGGCCCTTTCGGAGAGCCCCCAGGTACGGCGTTAAGAGAGATACACCTTGTCATTTTTTCCGGCGCGGCCCGCGCTCAATTCCAGGCGTTATTGAAAGTGGCTGATCGCACTCAATTTGCGGGTGGCCAGGAAATTGCCAGCTTCACAGCGGGAGAATCATCATGAAACCACTCATCATCGGACTTTTATTTACCACTTTTACCACTGGACTCTTGATGGCGCAGGAACAGACCACGCAGCCACAGCATTTGACGGAGTCTCAGCGGCGCGCGTTACGCTCGCAGTCACCTCAAGTGCGTACCCACAGCAGGAGGCACCTTAATAAGGACACCGCTTATCACGTCACCGAAAACAAGACGACGATTACCGCAACCATCCCTTATGGCAAGTAAGATCACCGGTAGTCGGGGCTCAAAAAGTCGAAGTCGCAGCCTAAATCGGCTTGCGTCACGTGGTCCAGGAACAGACGGCCATAGCCGCGATCATAATGGCGCGGCGGAGGCGTGAACAGGCGCGCGCGTCGATCCAGTTCCTCGGACGGCACCAACAGCTCGAGTGTGCGTTCAGAAACATCGAGCAGAATCTCGTCGCCGGTCTGGACCCAAGCGAGCGGTCCCCCGATCGCAGACTCGGGCGCTACATGTAACACCACCGTCCCATACGATGTGCCGCTCATTCGCGCGTCCGAGATCCTCACTATGTCCGTCACACCTTCGTTCAGTAGCTTGCGCGGCATGGGGATGTGCCCCCACTCCGGAAAGCCCGGCGCGCCCTTCGGCCCGCAGTTTCGCATCACGAGAATCGTGTCGCGATCCACCGGCAGATCGTCGCAGTCGATCTGGGAGAGCATTTCGTCGCGGGTTTCGAAGACAAACGCGCGCCCGCGATGACGCAACAGATGCGGCGAAGCCGCGGTCTGTTTAATCACAGCGCCATTGGGCGCTAGATTGCCATGCAACACCGCGATGCCGCCCTCGGGATACAGTGCATGATCGCGGGGGCGAATCACCGTGTCGTTTAAGGGGCTCTGAGCGGCGATGTTCTCTCCGATCGTCTTTCCATTCACCGTCTCGCAGCCTGCATCGAGCAGATCTTGAACCCGGTTCATCACGGCAGGCACCCCGCCCGCGTGGAACAAATCCTCCATCAGGAACTGACCCGACGGCTTGACGTCCACGATGCAAGCCGTGCGCCGCGAGATGCGATCGAAATCCTCGAGCGTGAGCCGGATGCCGAGCCGGCCGGCTATCGCGATCAGGTGAATCACGGCATTCGTGGACCCGCCCAGCGCCATGAGAACGGTAATTGCATTTTCAAAAGCGGCGCGCGTCAGGATACGCGAAGGCTTCAGCCCCGGCTCGATCATCCCCACCACGGCTCGTCCGCTCAGTTCGGCGATGGCCATGCGCCGCGAATCCGGTGCCGGAATGTTGGCGCTGCCAGGCAAGGTCATACCCAGGGCTTCGGCCAGGCTGGTCATCGTGGACGCGGTGCCCATCACAGTGCAGTGGCCGGCGGTGCGTGCGATGCAGCCTTCAATTTCGCACCATTCGTCATCGGTCAGGCGGCCGGTGCGGTATTGATCGAACAGCTTCTTGCCGTCGGTGCCCGAACCCAGCCGCTGTCCCCTCCATTCGCCTGCCAGCATCGGACCACCGGGCACCATGATGGCGGGAATGTCGGCGCTGGCCGCGCCCATGAGTTGCGCGGGCGTGGTCTTGTCACAACCGCACAACAGCACCACGCCATCCAGAGGATTGGCGCGGATGGATTCTTCCACGTCCATCGCCATGAGATTGCGATACATCATCGTGGTGGGACGCATGAACATTTCGCCCAGCGAGATGGTTGGAAATTCAAGGGGCACCCCTCCAGCCGCCCACACACCGCGCTTCACGGCTACCGCGACGTCCCGCAGGTGAGCGTTACAATTGTTGAGTTCGCTCCAGGAATTGCAGATGCCAATCACCGGCTTGCCATCGAACACGTCGGCCGGAAAGCCTTCGGACCGCAGCCAAGCCCGCCGCCCGAAGCCATAATAGTCGGGCGCTTGAAACCATTCGCGGCTGCGCTTGTTTTTCATAATGGCCCAGTGTACTGGACCCGGCTGCCTTGTGTTAGCATGAAAAGGATTTAACATCCTGCGGACTTGAATATTGGGGACTTATGAAAGACCGCTCTTCCGGGGCCTCGGACCTCGCCGGTGAAGCCTATGTCATCATTCGCGAGCGAATTCTCCGTGGCGAAGTAGCCATCGGCCAAGTGATCTCCCGTCGCAAAATAGCGGCCGAGCTGGGCATGAGTTTCCTGCCCGTTTCTGAAGCATTTCTCCGGCTGGAGTTCGAAGGCCTGCTGGAAAGCCGGCCTCGCGCCGGCACCCGCGTGCGCATTCCCAGCCGCGAAGACGTGCGCGGACATTATCTGGTGCGGGAAGCGCTGGAGGTAGAAGCAGCGCGGCTATTCACCGAGATGGCCACTCCCGAGGAGCGCTCCGAGTTGCTGAAGCTGGGCCTGCGCGTGGATGCCATGCGCTCCCAGCCCGAGACCAATCGCTTCTATTATCTGAATCTCCACGAGAAGCTGCATCGCCGTATCTCGGAATGCACCCGTTGTCCGGCGCTGTGCGACGCCATCGAGAGAACGCGCGCGTTATCGTCCACCTGGCTCTGCGTTGGAAGAGCGTTCAACGGCACACCGTCGCGCCGCCATCAGGACCTGATGGAAGTGCTGGTGGGAATGGATCGCGATGCGTCGGCGGCGGCCATGCGCGAGCACGTGGTCAGCAGCATGCAACGGGCACTCGAACGTCTGGAGCCCTACTTCCGCGCGCGCAAGACGCAAGGGAAGACCTATTCGCGCAAGCAGTTTTCCATCGAGCTTCCAGCCCCGGAGATCAGCCCGCAAGCGCCGCAAGCTTCGCCCGCAGAAGCGTAAACCGTCACGGAGCCGTCAGCCGCGGCTGACTGACAATCGCTTTCCGGGTCTGTTCCAAGCTGGTTTTCAGCGCCTCCGCCGGAAGTTCATGCACGATTGGGCCCAGCAGCTTGGCCATCAAGAAGGGTATCTCGCGCGTCAGCGTGATGGATTCACAAGTGATGAAGACGCCGCCATCGCTCTCTGCGAAAAACCAATAGCCGTTGATGCGCCACATCAGCCCACGATCGTGGCCAACGGGCAGTTCGCGCTCGTTCTGCTTTCCCGAGTTGCTGATTTCGACTACTCGCTGGCTCGCCGACCGGCTATAGACTCGCTTCGGGTCGAGCGGAACGAAGTGAATCTGGTTGTCGATATCGAGCACGTCGGAGATGAAGAATTTCGATTTCACCACGCGCGTGCGAATCATAAAATCATTGCCGGTATGCGACAACACCTTCACCTCGGCAACGTCGGGCTTGTATATCTGAGTGTGCTGGGGATAGTCCTGAACAATCTGGAGCGTCTCTTTGAGCGTGGTTTGGGGAACAAAGACCGCTCCGATCCAGTCTTGAATGAGACCGCCCGGGAGCGTCACAATGCCATTACCTTGGATCGGCTGCGCCACTATCGCGCCCGCGAGCAGGCTCGCTCGGATATCGGGGGAGTCGTCAAACCAGAGGAAATGCTCGCCGCTCCAGCGGGCCTGCATTCTTGCGTCGGTGCTGGCAATGTAACCGTCGAAGGCTTCAATGGTTTCAGGCTTCAGATCGACGGCGGAGCATAGACCGGCGCACGCGGAGAGAACGGCAACGATGAGAAGGAGCCGGGACAGCTTCAGTCTGCACCCACCGGCTTTTTGGTGGCTGCTTCTACAACCTGGCGATAATTCTTGGGGGCTTCTCCGTGGAAGATCTGTTGCAAGCCGGCTTCCACGCTCCAATCCATGCGGCGCACAATGGCTTCGGCCATGATGGGTTCAATATCGATCTCGCGTAGCGTGGCTGCCACTTCTTCCATCTCGCGGGCTCGGCGCGCTCCGTGCACTACCACGCGGCCAACCATATAGTCGGCGAGCTCTTTCCAGTTGATGCCGGGAAAGCTTTCAGCAAGCGATGCAAAGACACGCTCATCGGCGTCGTAGCGGCTGGCGCCGAGCACGCACTCCGTGAGCAACGCTTCCAGACCTTTCACGATAATGCTGCGGAACATTTTGGTTGCCGCCGCCGTGCCCACTTCACGAGAAACGATTTCAGCCGAGATTCCAAACGGCGCAAGCCGATCGACGAACGCCTGTGCGCCATCGCCGCCCGCAAGCATGGGAACTTTGTGGCCGTAAGGCGGAACCGGAGCCATCATCGCAATCTCGGCGAAGCGAGCGCCTGAGGCTTCGATCACTTTCGCGATGGATTGCTTCAGTCCCGGCGAGACCGAATTCAGGTCGGCGTAGAGATGGTCGGCCGTCAAATATGGTGCGTTCTGATCGGCGGCATTCATGGCCTGATTGGCCGTCACGGCGGACATCATGACGTCGCACGCTTCGGCGAGTTCCTGATTCGTATCAACCAAGCGTGCATTCGCGTCGCGGGCGCGATCTTGGATCTTTTGCCCTACGCCCGCCGATTGCCTGTTGATATCGAAGGCCGTAATCGAATCGATTCCCGGTTGGCGCAGGCCCTTCGCAATATGATACGCAGCTTCCCCGAAACCAACGAATCCTATTCGCATCACAGCGCCCCGATGAGCTTCCAATATCCGACGGACGCGGCGACAGTGAGAAGGGCGAAGACGGCGTACATATTCGCCAGACGCACGCGCTCAGCGCCGCTGAAAGCCAGGCCTTCGGTGATGCCTTCGCCCATGGCGACCCAGATGTTTTGATAGGTGGCCCAAAACGGCACGGACGGAATCAGCAGCGCGGCGGTGAGGACTAGCGGCGGAATGCCGGCCAGGGTGGTGGTATCGACAATGGGAACGAAGAGGACGACGATGGCGATGAAGCCGCTCGGATCGAGGAAGCGCACCGCAAGCGTTGCGATCCCAACCGCGAGCAGCAAAACCACCGGGCTGAATGTCAGATGCTGCGTGATGGGGACGAAGTAGCCGGCCAGCCAATCGGTGAGTTTGTATTCGGTGAGGACGTTTTGCAGGCTGAAAATGCCGCCCATGAACAGCAACAAGGTCCAGGAAATGCCGCCAGCGATGTCCGCATTCCCAACGATACCCGCCAGCGCGAAGATCGAGAGCCCGACCATTCCGATGAAGAAACTGGGCAAATGGTGCCAGCGATCGGTGGACCAAAACACGATGGAACAGACCACGATAAACGCCGTGATCATTTCATCGCGTTTGAACGATCCCAGGGCACGCAACTTGCTACGCACGAATTCGGCCGACGTGTCCAGCGCCTTTTCGGGTTTCAGCATCCATTGATTGCCGAAGAGGATGAGGGCGCACAGCACCAGCACCGGCAGATACAGCACGCGTGCGTAAGCCAGATAGCTGAGGGGGAGATGCTTTAACTCGAATACCGACGCGACGACAGGGCCATCCAGAGAACCGTACAGCAGTCCGAGTCCAGGCACCACGGCCATCTCCACCGTGGTCAGCATGATCAGCGCCGAACCTTTGCTGCGTGGCTTCAAATCGAGCGACTTCACCAGCGCCCAGGCGATCGGAACCATAATCGCCGTACGGACGGTCATGGAAGGAATCCCAAGCGAGAGCACCGTGCCGATGACGAAGAACGCGGCGAGTATACCGGAATACGATGCCGGAAACAAAGACAGAATGTAGTAGGAAGTACGTGCCGCGAGTCCGGTTTTCTGCATCGCAAACCCGTAGTAAAGCACCGCCAGCAGAATCCACCACGATCCACTGGAAAATCCGCTCAGTGCCAGCGCCGGTTTGGCTCCGGCCGGGATCAGCAGCGCCATCATCAGCACAGACGCCACGCCGTTGTTCATGACGCCGCACGCCCAAAGGACGATGGTGAAGGCGGTGATGGCGAGCGCGGTTTGCCCGGCGCGCGTTAAGCCATGCTGCGCGGGCATGAAATAGAGCGCCAGGCCGATGGCGATCGCAACCAACAGAGGCAGCCACTTCACGCGCGTCGCGGTGGTTGTGGCCGGCGGTGCTATCGCGGTCGCCATGAGAAACTACTTCGTTGCCGTGGCTTGCGCTTGTTCCGCGCGCATGCGGCGCTGCTCGGCTTGAACCGTAATGATCGACATCCACATGCCAAGAGGATGCGCGCCCGCATCCACCAACGGATGCGGTTTCAGAGATCGCACGGCGTCGATGCTTTCGTCCTTCATGGTCTCAAGCACAACCGCCTGCTCCGGTGTCAGTCCGTACTCGGCGGCCAACAACGGCGTGTTCTCAAACAACCGTCGGCGCAGTTGCTGACTGAAGCGCAGATCGTACAGCAGCTTATTCAACGGATAAACCGCCGGATCCGGATGCCGGTAGAATTGATAGCCTTCCGCGCTTCCAAAACCAAACTTGGCGGCTGGTTCCGGAGTGGTAGGAGTACCCTTCCTGTTGGGGATGAAGCGCATCACTGCATGGCCGTGATGCCAGGTGGGCTGATAAGTGATCAGTTCGCCCGGCTGCTGGCCGATGGCGCCGAACAGAATCATCCAGGGCAACATCTCCGTATTGCCCACTTCGTCCAATTGCTCGTTGTTTAGTTCCAGCAGCGCATTGTTGTTTCCGCGCTCCATATGGGCGATGGCCCACCAGTCGAAATCAAACGCGGGTTGCGGGTACTTCCATGCGCCGGGATAGTGCGACATGCCGCCGCTCGCGACGATTGCAATTCTATAGGGCGATTTCAGGATGGCGTCGCGAATGGCCGCGCCGAGTTGCGCGCAGCGGCGGGCCGTCGGCAGCGGCGGAAGGTACGTATTTACGAAAACCGGAATCACCGGCACCGAGCGGCCTTCGATCACCCATTCGTAGACTGCGGCGAACGCATGGCCCAGTTCGGCATCCTGCGAATAGGTCATATCGAAGCCATCGTTCACCAGGTCGGTAACCAATTCCTCGGTGAAGCCGTGAATCGGCAGCGCGTAGCTCTTGCGGGCGAAAGCAGCTTTCGATTTCGCGCCTCCCACGATGGCGAATGTAGGCACGGCGGAAAGGAAAAATGTTTCCAGGTGGTCGCTGCCGATCACCATCACCGCATCGGGCTTGATCTCATCCAAGTTCTTGCCGAGTTCGCGCATCGCGGCGATGTCGGCGTCCAGCTGCGCTTTGTCCTCGCTCGGCGGATAGGTGAAGAGCTGCGGCGCATGAACCGTCGCCGCTGCAAATACGATTTCTCCCATTGTGTTACCCCTTTACTACAATCCGTCCGTTCGCGGAGGGTTCCTCGGCGAGTTCTTCCACATACTCAACTCCGAGTTCCTTCAACTTGGCGCGGAGACCATAAAAATCGACACCCAACTCGCCTTTGGCTAGACGCTCGCGGGTCTTCACTTCCTTGGCGATCCGTTGCTGGCCTGCCTTGGCCACATCGGCAGCCTCGGCACGCGGGACCACTACGACGCCGTCGGCATCGCCTATGATCACGTCGCCCGGATTTACTATCACACCGGCGCACACCACCGGAACGTTTACTGAACCGGGACTTGCTTTCACTGTACCTTGCGGGGAAACCGCCTTGGCCCATACCGGAAACTTCATCTCGGTGAGATCGGCCGTATCGCGAACACCCGCGTCGATAACCAAACCAGCCACTCCGTGCGCCTGGCAGGAAGTGCCAAGCAAGTCGCCGAACATGCCGTCCGTCGATTCCGACGTTGTCACCACCACCAAGACATCGCCGGGCTTACAGACCTCGACAGAGGCGTGAATCATCAAATTATCGCCGGGATGGCATAAGACCGTGACCGCCGGACCCGAGACCCGTGCAGTGGGGTACATCGGACGCATATGCGGCAGCATCGCACCCGTGCGGCCTTGCGCTTCATGGATCGTCGCGACACCCAACTCACCGAGCAGCTTGACGGCCTGCGCATCGGGACGCGGGATGTTGCGGAAAATCTTGTGGGGCATTCCTTATGGTCCTCAGGAAAATTCGCTGGCCACCTGCGGATAAACGCGCTGATAGGCCTCGGCGTACTTGATTCCCTTTTTGCCCGAATTACGCACCGCCTGCGTGCCGCGGCGCTTCGCCAGGTCGCGATAGTAGTTCCACAGGTGCTCCTGCGCTTCCATCGACTCCATGGCTTTCTCTTTGATCTCGTACACCGGCGTGATGTCCAGCAACACCTGCGGCTTGAACTCGCACTGTTCGGGCTGGTGCGGCTCAAAGATGAAAACGGGCGGTGCGCCTAGTTGCTTGCCTTCCGCAGGATAACCCGCTGCCTGAGCATACACGCGAGTTTGCAGAGTCAGCATGTTGGCGTACGGATGGTCGGGGTTATAGGGATCTTCGTAGGAGTGCGTCAGAATCACTTCAGGCTGCAGCTTGCGATACTCCACCACCATTGCGTGAATGGTCTCTTCGGAAGCCTTGATGGGATAATCGCCGGAATCGAAGAAACGGATCTCAGCGCCCAAAATTCCTGCTGCGCGCTCAGACTCTTTCTGCCGCTCCTGCTTCACGCACTCCACCGTCATGCCCTCTTTCTTCCACAATCGCTCGGATTCGCCACGCTCGCCGAACGACAAGCACAAGATCCGCACGCGGTACCCCTTCTGCGCGTATAACGCGATTGCCCCGCCCGCGCGCCACACGAAATCGGCCGCGTGGGCGCTCACTACCAGAACGCTTTTTTGGGAATCCATATGAGATCGAACCCTTCAGTTCACGAGCGCGCTGGGATTGGTCACAGCCATGCGCTTGATATCGGCGGCCGAGAATCCGCCGTCCATGAGAGTCTGGGCGAACATCGCGAAGCCGTCGGACACCGGCGGATTGATGGTCTGGCCCAGATCGGTGGAAAGAACACAATGCTGGGGACCTGCTTTGCGGATGCTCACCATCACTTCGTCCCAGGGGGCTTTGCCCGTGTGCATGGTGGTGAAGCAATGCTCGATCAGCGCGCCTTCCTTCGCCAGTTCAGCCTGCTCGTCGGCCGTCAAACTCTGGGAGGGGAACTCAGCGTGCGTCACTAACACGCGTTTCAGCTTCATCTCGCGCGCGCCACGCACCAGAGCGAAAATCTCTTTGCGCCCCAGATGCCCGGTGGCCATGATCATATTGTGATTGCCGATCAATTCCAGACAGCGGCGCGCTGCTTCGTTCAAATTGCCCTTGTCGTCCAGCACCGTCAGGGGCGGCGGCGCGATTCCTGTAGCTGCCAACTCGCGCTGGATCTTCGCCCAGAACGGCAGCTTGGTATTGGGCCCATCCACGCGGCCCGCGGTTTCGTTCGCTGCGTCTACGGTGGGCATCCAAACCATTTTCGCGCCGGAGCGGCCGGATAGTTCAACCGCTACGGGATTCAATCCGCCAACGCTGTGATTCAGCGTGATGGCGCCGAAAGCCTGTATGCCGGGCACGGCCTTGGACACGACCTTGGCGCGCTCCGCGGTGGGAAAATAGTGCGACTTCAGAACGAATCCCTTGAGCCCGCGCTTCAAGAATTCGTGCGCCAGATCGATGTCGTCAATGCGACGCTCAATCACGTCGGGTGCGACGTGAACTTGCAAATCGTACCCGCCTTCAATCGCCTTCCATGCCGCATCCGACACGGACGTAGCTGTACCTGTTACGGCTTGTGCGCCCATTGCAAAGGCAGTATGACAGGCGGCGAACTGTGGTGTCAAGTTTCTGATCTCTCAGATTCCGTTGAGTTTTTGAGGAAAGGCAGCGAGCGGAGCCGGACGGAGAGTGCCTCTGATATATCATTCGAACGGGCCGTATCCCTTACTCCTGTCGCTCGCACGTGAGATGATAAATGTGAGGACAGGACAGGATGAAGACTGCCGACTTTCGCGGAGAGATCGCACCTAACGGTCAAATTGCGGTTCCACCCGACATCGCATCGCAGGTCCCTCCCGGAGAAAAGGTCGCTGTTGTGTTGGCGTGGGGTGAATCGGAAGAAGAAAATGGGTGGCGTGAGGCAGGACGGCGCCGGTTCGAATCCGCGTACGCTGCCAACGACTCCGTTTACGAACAACTGATCCATGACCCTGCGGCCGGGTGAAGTCGTTCTGATTCGGATCGACTTTCACCAGATGCCAGGCGGCAAGGTGCGACCGGCGGTAGTTCTCCTCGATGCGGGAGACGATGACTTCATCGCGGCACCGGTCACTTCTCAGCCTAGAGATACGGACTTCGACGTCGCCCTTCGCCAGTGGCGAGAGGCTGGTCTAAACGTAGCTTCGACGATCCGAGTTCACAAGCTCACGGTGCTGGCTAAAGATGAGATCGTGCGCCGCCTCGGTGAACTAACTCCAACCGACCGGACAGCGCTGGCTGAGGTTCTTCGCCGGGCGTTTTCGCCGGACAATTAGGGTCCACATCGCCTTGTTGAGGAGCTACCAGTTTCGGTAAGGAATCTTTGATTCGATCACCTTCTTTTCGGGTTCTTGAACGTCGTGGTGGCGCAAGAACATTACTATCGACGCTTTCGACAAACTCAGGTTGGGCGAGGGTCCAACCGTTATCGATGTGAGGTAAGAGTTCGTATCGCCCTTTAATTCAAACTTCGTGTACGGTACCAGCATCGATTTTCCCTCCCTGAAACACATCTCGGTGACCATTCTCGGTTGGGAGATCAGCCTCCACTCCCGCTCTCCTTCAAACGAGGAATCTTTCAGTACGGGAGCCAGCCTTGCGAGCCGCGCAGGGAAATACCAGCACTTCAACGCGATATCCGGATCAGTATGCTGTTCCGACAGGCACCAATCAATCAGATGATTGATCAACTGACGTTGCTCTGCCTCGACGTACCTACACCTGGTGAGAAAAAACCCCTCCGCGCGTGCGGTTGCACGCAAATACTCTGAGTTGAAGCCAATGGCATGGCCACCAGCCGGGCCAGAGTACGCGCGCCATTGGCTCAGATCATCGGGAAGTTCTCTAAATGAAGCCACGCAGACATTTATCGTCTCTATATTGGGTATCGAGTTGCGGAACGCCTCAAGGCGCCCTCGATCAGACTGTTCAACCCCAATTCGTTTCTCCAAAATCTTGCCAACCAAACCCAATGCGTACGAAAACTCTGATGAGTCGTTCAAGTAATGGATCTTCGTCGCCCACAGCGACTTCCCTTGAATAATGCCGAGCAGGCCAGGGTGCGTTGTGTAATGCCAAAGGGTCGCTGGCGGCGTTACGCTGTTGTGGAGGTACTCGGCGTAAGTTGCCACGATTACCCCCGTCCCACAAACGGCATCTTCGTCGCCATCACCGTCATGAATTGCACGTTCGCCTCCAGTGGCAGATTCGCCATATAAAGGACCGCTTCGGCAACGAGTTTCACGTGCATGCGCGGCTCGGGCGCCTTGGTTCCATCGGCCTGCAGGACGCCCGCTGTCATGCGCTCGGTCATCTCCGTGGCCGCGTTGCCGATATCGATCTGACCGCACGCGATGTCGTACTTTCGGCCATCGAGTGAAATGCTTTTGGTCAGTCCCGTGATGGCATGCTTGGTGGCGGCATAAGGTGCGGAATTGGGTCGTGGCGAATGCGCCGAAATGGATCCGTTGTTGATGATGCGCCCGCCGCGCGGCTGCTGCGACTTCATCAGCCGGATCGCATGCTGCGCGCAAAGAAACGCACCGGTCAGGTTGACAGCCACCACGGCGCTCCACTGCTCAAAGCTGAGATCTTCCATCGGAATGGCGGGCGCGCTCGTCCCGGCATTGTTGAAGAGGACATCCAGACGTCCAAAAACTTCCTTCGCTCGATCGAACAGCGCCGCCACCGCGTCTGGCCGGGTGATATCGGTTGGGACCACCAGCATCGGCGCATCGGCACGCCCCGCCATCGCGGCGGTTCGCCCCAGTTCGGAGGCGCGCCGTCCGGCCAGGACTACCGAGTATCCGGCTGCATTGAAAGCCAAGCTCACCGCGCGACCGATCCCGCTGCCGGCTCCCGTGACAAGAGCGCTGCGCGTCAAGCGACTTCCCAGAATCTGAGCACTACTTTGTCCGGATAGCGTTCACCGACGCCCAGCAGGATGGTGCGTGTCAGCCAGCCGCATTCCGCTGCGCTGGTTTCAAATGTTGCCACCGAACGGAAATAGTACGATCCCGGTTCCACGTGCTCGCCCTGGTTGAGGCGCTGCAAGACTTCCGGCGGCCCGTGCCGCACGCCGCGATTCACTACATAGATCAACGCGCCGTCATCGGTCTGAATGGTATATCGCGCATCCAGGTCGGCCGTGCCATCCGGACGCAGGATCTGCCAATCCCCACCGCCAGGCAAGACCCGCCCTTGTAGTCTGGGCCCCGAAACCCGCCCGCCTGCAATCGCAACCACCCGCCGATGGCCAGCCTGTGTCTGTCCGAAATCGAGCGCCGGACGGACATCGGCGGCTACCTCAAAGGCGAATCTCAACTCGGGCGGAGACATGGTTCGATGCCCGAATCAGTAAGCGCTGGCTTCGTTCAAGGTTTTGATCGAATCCGTATCCAGTTGAAGACTCGCGGCATCCACCAGATCCTTCAACTGCTCGACGTTCGTCGCGCTCGCGATGGGAGCCGTGATGCTGGGCCGGGCTATCAGCCACGCGATGGCAACCTTGCCCGGCGTGGAATGGAGCTTCGCCGCCACCTCATCCAATGCGGCCAGAATTCGTCGCCCACGATCGTCCAGATACTTCTTCACCATCTGCCCGCGCGGCCCTTTGGAGAAATCGCTCTCCGACCGGTACTTGCCGGTGAGAAATCCGCTGGCCAGCGCGAAGTACGGAATCACGCCGATGCCTTCTTGTAAACAGAGCGGCTCCAGGTCTTGTTCGTATGCCGCGCGTTCGTAGAGATTATAATGCGGCTGCAAACACTCATACCGCGGCAATCCCTGTTGCTTACTGATTTTCAGCGCCTCGGCCAGCCGCTCCGCCCTATAGTTCGAGGCACCGATTGCACGAATCTTGCCCTGCTTGATCAATTGATCGTAAGCACCTAGCGTTTCCTCCAAAGGCACGTTCCCGTCGTCGATGTGTGATTGATAGAGGTCGATGTAATCGGTTTGCAGTCGCTGCAGCGAGTCCTCCACCTCGCGGAGAATATACGATT
The DNA here is from genome assembly GCA_049518655.1 of Bryobacteraceae bacterium. Taxonomy (GTDB): domain Bacteria; phylum Acidobacteriota; class Terriglobia; order Bryobacterales; family Bryobacteraceae; genus Palsa-89. Next base: position 32,806 of record JBEKRO010000022.1, read on the forward strand.
TCGAAAGCCCCTTCTTATCGGGCGCCAGTTCGATGCCCACCTTGGTGGCCAGAATCACTTTTTTCCGTTTGCCGCTGCGCTTGAACCAATTGCCGAGCACAGTCTCGGACTCGCCGCCTTTGTGGCCGGGAACCCAGCGCGAATACACGTCGGCAGTATCCACGAAATTGAACCCTGCGCCCACAAATGCGTCCAGGATAGCGAACGATGCAGGCTCATCCGCGGTCCAGCCAAAGACGTTGCCGCCCAGGCAGATGGGAGAGACTTCCAGGCCTGACCCTCCCAGCTTACGGGTCTTCATTGATTGCTCCTGATGAAAAATGTGTGTTCCGTGAGATCGCTATTCGCCCTTGCACTTCCCACCCGGACAGCGATTGTTTTCTTCGCAGACGTATTCATATAGCCCGGCGGCGTCCCAATCCGGATGCAAGGCCATGGTGAAGTCCTGCGTCCACGGCGCGGTGAAAACTTTCGGATCGTCGATGGTGAGCTTATAAGAAAGCGTCTTGCCATCTTGCCAGCTAATGTGCTCCACCGTGCGTAGCGCATCGCTGTGCATACGGTACTGATTTTTGTCCGAATAGTAATAATCGTCCAGCCCCCAGCGCTTGAAGTTCGTGCTTTCCACCACCAGCGTGTCGCCTTCCCAATGCCCCACCGGATCGCCTAAGTACGTCGCCTCGATTCCTGTGCGGTGCGGACGCCCGTCCAGCGGGATGATGCGCGTCATTCGTTGGAACTCGTGCACGATCACCAGATAGTTCTTGTTCTGCACAAATTGCACCGCATTGGCCGACAGCATCCCCGATGGAAAACCGGCCGGCATGCAAAACTCGCGCGGTTCATCGTGGCGGGGATCGCCGGTGGGCGGCTCAAAGAACGGCATTCCTCCGGGCTTGAACGGAGCAAACTTGTTGCGGTCGAAAACCGTGGCGGAACATTTGCAGCGCTCGCCTTCGCTCGACTTCGGCCATTCATAAATTCCGCTGAAATCCGGCTTCCCGTCGGCAGTACGTGGCAATCCCTTCGTGCCGCCAGTAGCCTTTGCGCTTTGCGGTTGCAAACGCGCGGGCGATAGGATCAGTCCGGCCAGCAGCGCGCCGAACGCCATGCGCCGTCCGATCCGTTCCGCAGATGTTGTTTTCATCATGGGTCCTCCCAGGCGTCAGTTCTTCTGGCCCGGCTCTCCGCTGGTGGTGAACACTTGCCGGCCGTCGGGGAATGTCACCTTGGTTCCGTTGGCGTTGTCCGATCCGTCTTTGGCTCGAAAACCTTCGACGTTGATCATCATCCCGGGCTGGATAACATCCTTACTGATACCGCGCCGCATGAGCTGGCCCGGCGCGCCTCCGGAAAAGGCCCAGTGATGCGTGGTGCCATCCGGGTTCTTCTCGTCGACATAGAACCAGATGTGCGGATTCATCCACTCCACCTTCGTCACCACGCCCGACACCTTCACTGGCTTGGTGTCGTCATACTCGGCGGCAAAAGAATGATGGGCCAGGATGGGCAGCGCGCCCAGAGCCAAGCCGAACACGAGAGAAGCGAACGACACGGCTCGCGCCAACATTGTCTTCATGAGCCTGCTTTTCATGATCACCTCCGGACAACGGCAGGATATCGCGAGTCTATCGGCCAGCGCAAGGCGTCGCAATCGGCCTGCGGCGCTATCACCGATTTGAAACGAACCTCTTACAAGCCTTTCACTGACCGTTCATTCGACGTTCACATTGAGCGCTTATACTCAGGCGTTCAACCTCAAAGCAGCTCGAGGAAGACTTCAAACAGAGAGAAGGAAAGGAAAATATGAGAATACGTGTGTTAACTTTCCTCGGCGAAGCTTTGATTGCCGGGATTCTGATTGGTCTTGGAGTGGCCCCTGCGCAAACACCTGCACCCACCGCGGGCGCGGCCTCACCGATTCAGCACCTGGTGGTAATCTTCCAGGAAAATGTGTCATTCGACCATTACTTCGGCACGTACCCATTTGCCGCCAACCCGGAAGGCGAGCCAGCGTTCTACGCCTTCCCCAACACACCGAGCGTCAACGGCTTTGGTCCGGCGTTCCTCAACAGCAACCAAACCGTAATCAATTCAGCCAATGGCACCGGCGCAACAGCGCCCTTCCGCCTGGATCGATCGGAGGCCGCCACTACCGATCAGGATCACGATTACACCGCTGAACAGATCGCCTACCACGCCGGTCTGGTGGATCTGTTTCCGATGGCAACGGGCACTCCTGGCCCGCCTCCAAGTGGTATCCCGCAGGCTTCCACCACCGGTATTGTGATGGCGTACTACGACGGCAACACCCTAACAGCGTTGTGGAATTATGCGCAGCATTACGCCATGAGCGACAATTCGTACGGCACAAACTTTGGCCCGTCCACCGATGGAGCCCTGAATCTGATCTCCGGCCAGCTCGACGGAGCTATCAACAATTCAAACGGAACGGGCTCGTTGATCGAGGACGGTTTGGGAGGCATGACCGATATCAGCGACGCCGATCCGGCTGGTGACGTTTGTTCCACCACCACCGGCGAAACATTCAGTATGAGCGGAAAGAACGTCGGCGATCTTCTCAACGCCGCTGGTGTGAGCTGGGGATTCTTCGAAGGCGGCTTCGATCTCACCGCGACCAATCCCAACGGATCCACCGGTTGTTCGCGTAGCACCACGTCATTGATCACCAACACGAAGAAAGCCGACTATATTCCGCATCACCAGCCGTTCCAATATTACAAATCCACGGCGAACCCGACTCACGCGCGCCCCACTTCGGTGGCGATGATCGGCCAAGCGGGCGACGCCGCCAACCATCAATACGACATCAACGACTTCTACACCGCGGTGAGCAACAACAACTTCCCAGCGGTTAGCTACTTGAAGGCTCCAGGATTCCAGGATGGACACGCTGGATACTCCGATCCCATCGACGAACAGCAGTTCATCGTTCACGTGATCAATTTTCTGCAAAGCCAGCCCGCTTGGTCGTCCACGGCCGTGGTGATCGCGTATGACGATTCGGACGGCTGGTACGACCATCAGATGCCGCCACTCGTAAATCAATCCACAACCGCCGCCGATATGATCACTGGAAACGGCGCATGCGGAAGCGGAACCGGCGCTCTTCCCGGCGTCGCCGGTACCGGCCATGCCCAAGGCCGCTGCGGTTATGGCCCGCGCCTTCCCCTGCTCGTGATCTCACCCTATGCCAAATCGAACTTCGTCGATCACACCATCACCGATCAAAGCTCCATCCTCCGTTTCGTCGAAGACAACTGGCTCAACGGCGAGAGAATCCCGGGCTCCTTCGATGCGATCGCCGGCCCCTTGGACAATATGTTCAATTTCGACGCGGCGCCCAATACGGCGTCATTCACCTTGTCGGAATCAAGTGGCCAACCGCTGAATCCCGCACAGTCCGCCTCGCGCCAGGCGGCCCTGCGTCCGCACTCCTTTAATCTGACTAGCGGCACGCGGTAAGACTTCGGCCAACAACCGCGCGCCGGTCTATTCTCCGGCGCGCGGATAATTAGCAATGACCCGCCGGACCTTCGTTCGACACGCAGCCTATCTGACGGCACTCGCAAGTCGCGCGGCCGCTGCTCCCGCCCTGAATCCGAACTCTCTCACCAAGTTTGTCGATCCTCTCCCTATCCCGGAGATTGCGAAGCCCATCGGGCTCCACCCCGCGCCGCAATATTCTTCCGCCAAGGTCCCCTACTTCCGCGTTCCCATGCGGCAAGTTGAGTACAAATTGCATCGCGATCTTCCGCCGGCTCGCTTGTGGTGTTACGGCTCTTCATCGCCGGGTCCTACTTTTGAGACACGCAGCGGCCAACCACTGCTGATCGAATGGCCTAATGAATTGCCGGGCAGCCATTTCCTTCCGATCGATCACACCCTTCACGGCGCCGACACCGCTAAGCCCGAAGTCCGCGGCGTGGTTCATATCCACGGCTCAAAAGCTCCGCCCGAGAGCGACGGATATCCCGAGGATTGGTATGTTCCGGGAAAATCGCGGACCTACTTCTATCCCAACGGCCAGGACGCCGCCGCGCTTTGGTATCACGACCACACCATGGGCATCAACCGGCTAAACATTTATGCCGGTATGTTCGGGCTTTTTCTCATTCGCGACGATTTCGAAGACGCACTCAATCTTCCCCGGGGCCAGTTTGAAGTCCCGCTCGTGATTTACGATCGCCTGCTGAAGGAAGACGGCCAACTCGACTATCCTGTCTCCGGTGACCCCGCCCATCCCTGGGTCCCTGAAGTCTTCGGCGACGTGATGGTGGTGAACGGAAAAGCTTTTCCATTCCTCACTGTGGAGCCGCGTAAGTATCGTTTCCGGGTCTTGAATGCCTCCAATGGCCGCTTTCTGCATTTGTCCCTTTCCAACGGACAACCCCTCCACCAGATCGGAACCGACCAGGGACTTTTGCCTGCGCCTGTTCCGCTGGATCGGTCCATTCTTGCGCCGGGTGAACGCTCCGATCTCATCGTCGATTTCACCGGCCACGCGGGCGAGCAAATCGTTCTGGAAAACGATTCGTTCCTGGTGATGCAGTTCCGCGTAGCGCGAACCACGAAGTCTCCGGACAAGAGTTCCTTACCCGCCGCGCTACGTCCCGTGCCGAAGATGCTGGAATCCGCCGCCGTCAAAACGCGTCCGCTGGCATTAATCGAAAGGGCGACGATGAAGGGCGAGTCCATGTCCATGCTGCTGAACGACACGCCCTGGCACATGCCCGTGACCGAGAATCCGGTTCTCGATAGCATCGAGATCTGGAGCTTCATCAATACCACCGACGATTCGCATCCCATCCACCTGCACATGGTTCGCTTTCAGATTCTCGATCGCCGCCGCTTTGAGCCCTTCTTCTACCAGGCCAACGGCGAAGTACGCTACACGGGCCCGGTTACTCCGCCTTCGCCCGAGGAAGCCGGATGGAAAGATACCGTGCGGGCCGATCCCAAGATGGTCACGCGCATCATCGTTCGCTTCGAAGGCTATCTCGGCCGGTACGTCTGGCACTGCCACGTGCTGGAGCACGAAGACAACGAAATGATGCGCCCTTACGACGTGATCGCCGCAGCCACAAAATAAGTCACGGCGTCTGCACGCTGGCCCAGGTCAACCGTCCGCCGAACAAAAACATCAGACCGCCGAATGTTCGTTCCAGGGCCTTCTTCATCTTCCGGTACGCTCTTTGAATGGGTGATATGCCAAACAGCGTGGCGACGCTCGTATACCACGTGGTCTCGATGATCGTCACCACCAGCAATGCCGCCCATTTGAACGCCGCGGGAGCCGACGGATCGAACGCGGTGGTGAAGATGGTGCCGAAAAAGACAATGATCTTTGGATTCGAAAGCCCAAGCAACAGCGCGCGCGAATAGGAACTGCCCTCCACCACTTGAGCGGGCATCATCGCAGGCAGCGGCATGCTCGCTCCACGCCAGATAGACAGCCCGACAAAACACAGGTACAACCCGCCCATAAATTGCAGCAAATGATAAAGTCCTGCAGCCTTGGCCAGAATCACCTGCAAGCCGAGCAGAGCGGCGCCGGCCCAAATCACCGAAGCACTGGCGGTTCCCCCGGCGGTCAACAATGCCGAGCGCCGCGTGGACCCGGCCGCCGTGCGGCTCACCAGCAGAAATGCCGGGCCAGGGCTCATGGCCGCCGCGACATCCAAGGCCGCAATCGTTAGCAAGGGTCGCAGATCCACTATCCCGCAAGTGTAACGCGACGCCCGGGCCGGCTCGGGTACAATGGTTCGCCATAGGAGTATCACCATGTCAGCAGGTCCAGCCGATGCCGCGGCTCCTCTTTTGAGCCTACGTACCTACGTCGAAGGCGACGCAACCATCGTTCACTGCACCGGCAAACTGACCGCCGGGCTGACCAGCATTCTGCGCGACGAGGTGAAGCGGCTGATCCCGCAATCCAAGAAAATCGTCCTCGACTTGACCGAGCTCACCCAGATGGACAGCATGGGGCTGGGAACAATCGTAGGGCTGTATGTTTCCGCGAAGGCCTCCGGCTGCACGCTCATCTTGATCAATCTCAGCCAGCGCGTTCGCGATCTGTTCCGCATCACGAATGTGTGGTCCATCCTGGAAGTCTACGGCGAAAACATTATCCGGATGCCGTAATCTTCTTGGTCTCCGCGCGCAAGTGCTACCAGTTCAAATGCAGTATCCCGCGCTCCAGGGCAATAGTCACGGCATGCGTGCGGTCGGCCGCTCCCAGTTTGCTCAAGATGTTCTGCACGTGCATCTTGATCGTTCCGCTCGCCGTACCCAACCGGAACGCGATATCTTTGTTCGCCATCCCTCTCGCGACGAAAGAAAGCACCTGTACTTCGCGCTCCGTCAGCACGATCTGCGGAAAATACTCGCTCAGCCGCTCCGCCACCTCGGGCGGAATCAGCCGCTTTCCGGAATGCACCACGCGAATCGCGCGTAACACATCGGTGTGAACCATCTCTTTGAGCAGATACCCGCGCGCTCCCGCTTCCAGCGCCCGGTAAATCTCCTGATCGCCGTCATAGCTCGTCAGAGCAATGATGCGCGCCTGCGGGAATTCTTCCCGAATCAGCTTCGTGGCGCTCACCCCATCCAGATCGGGCAGCTTGAGATCCATCAACGTCACGTCAGGCTGCAAAGCGCGATGCAAGTCCACAGCCTCGCGCCCACTGGCTGCCTCGGCGACCAATATCAGGTCGCTTTCATTGGCTAATAGCGATGCAATCCCTTTGCGCACGATCGGATGATCGTCCACGCACAACACACGAATCACAGATCCTACCTCAACGGTCGCCATTTTAAAGTTCCGCCTTAATGCTCTGCCGCCCGCCACGCCGGAGCGCATCGTCGCTTCTTGTTTGGGCGCCCATATTCTGGAGCGGGAAATCCACTACGATGGTCGTTCCCATTTGCGGCTCGCTCCTCACGCTCAAGTCCGCTCCAATTTCTTTGGCTCTTTCCTTCATCCCCACCAGCCCGAAGTGATCCGTCGCCAGATCTCGCGGGACGAAGCCGGATCCATCGTCTTCCACCGCAATCCGCAGCCTGCCCGGCAGCACCTGCAGCGTGACTTCGATGGTTCGCGCGCCCGCGTGTTTTACGGCGTTGATGATGGCCTCTTGCGCGATTCGCAGCAGATTGTATTCTACGTAGGCCGGCAACTCTTGGGGCGTCCTCTCAATGCAAACCTTCAAGCGCGCGCCGCCCTGAATTGTTAACCGCCGGGCGCTCTCGGCTAGCTCCGCTGCCAGGCCCGGACTGCGTCCTCGATTCTTTCGGAGTTCCGATACCGACCGTCTCGCTTCGGTCAGACAATTGGCAGCGTCGTGGATGATCTCTCGCAAAGCTTCGCGCGGCGCATCGGGCAGCCGGCCGGCTAAGGCTTGCATTTCCATGGTTACGCCGGAAAATCCCTGCAGCAGTGTGTCATGCAACTCCCGCGCGATGCGGCTTCGCTCCGCAAGAATCGCCCCAAATTGCCGTTCGATATGCTGGATGCGAACGCCGTAAGCCAGCCATGCCAGCAACGCGAGCGACCCCGCGCACGCGAGATAAAACCAGGTCTGCTGATAGAAGCGGGCGGGCAAAACAAACGCGAGCGATGTCCCCACTTCGTTGCAGGTCCCATCGGCGTTGCACGCGATCACACGAAATCGGTAATCTCCCGGCCGCAAATTGGTATAGAAAGCCTGCCGTCGCGTGCCCGCATCCACCCAATCCCGATCGAAACCCTCCAGCTTGTAACGGAAAGTGATGCGTTGCGGAGCGCGCAGGCTCAGAGCGGTATAGCGGAATTCCAGGTTCTCGTCACCTGGAGTCAGTTCGCGCATTTTGGCCAGACTTTGGCTGCGCCCATCGATAGCGACGCTCTCGATTACCACCGGCGGCGGATCCATTTTCAGTTGCGTATGATCGGGGTCGATCGCAATGAGACCCCGGATGGTGGAAAACGAAAGCCGCCCGTCCCGCATGCGCCACGCCACCGGCTGCACGCCTGGCTTGCATTCCACGGTCTGCAATCCATCCAGCGGGCTAAAAGGCGTGCTGGCCACCATCCGAATTTGCCCGGCTGCGAACTGCAGCAGCTCGCGACGATTCACGGAAAAAATTCCTTTGCTGCTCGCCAGCCACAAGCGATCTTGATCGTCGGCGGCGATTCCGTAAATCTCGTCATCGAAGAGTCCGTCTTTCACTGTCAAGTCAACCTGTTTGCCGCCGTCTTGCCGGGCATTCAGCAGGTGCAATCCACTGCCGATCCCGCCAATCCACACGTGCCCATCCTGATCGCGATACAACGCGTCGGCGTCACGAATTGCAAGACTTAGGCCTGGGAATTCTCGCAGCGTTCGCTCGTCGTAGGCCTTAATCCCCAGGCCTTCCACCGCCGCCAGAATCTTCCCGTCCGTTTCCACAAAAGACACCACCGCCTCTGACGGGCGAAAACGCAGCATGCCGCCGGCGCGCAAAACAGCGACGCCTTTCGATGTTCCGATCCATAAAGTTCCTTCGCCGTCCTGATACAGACTCCGAATCGTACCCGGCAGAATCTCGGAAATCGCGCCATTGCGGATTTGATTCAATCCAGCGTCGGTTCCCACCCACACGGTTCCCTTGGCGCCGCCCGCCAGCGCCAGGATTGAATTGCTCGAAAGCCCCTCCTGCTTCGTCAGAACGCTCGATCGATGGCCATCGAAGCGTGCCAGGCCCGCGCCCAACGTGCCCACCCAGATCACTCCATGCGTATCTTGAAACACTGGCCCGGTATCGTCGCTCGGAAGCCCTTCGGCGGTGGTAAATGGAAGCGTCCGCCGATCCACGAATTGATTCAGACCGCGTTTGGTACCCACCCACAGGCTGCCTTCGCGATCCTCATACAGCGACGCGGCGGTGCTTTGCGACAAACCGTTCTTGGGCAGAAAGCTTTCGATTTCGCCGTTGCGCCAGCGGCTGAATCCGCCATCCGTGCCAATCCAAATCTCGCCGTTCCGGCCTTTGGCGAGTGAAAGCACCGAATCGTTCGCCAACCCGCCCGCTTTGGTGAATCGTTGTTCCCGGCCGTACTGCAAACGAATCAGGCCGGCCGTGGTTCCGATCCACAATGCGTCGTCGGAACCAGCAAGCATTGCCTGTATTCGTGCGTAACGCGGCAACGTCCCCAGCGAATAGTTCGTAAACCGCGCACCGTTCCAAACACCCAGTTGGGGTCCATCGCCGCCCGCCCAAATTGTCCCGTCTTTCCTCTGCGCGGCCGCCGCGACGCTATGTCCTCCCAGCCCTGGGCCGCTTCCAACCAGGTGAATCTTCCCGTCCACGATCTGAGCAAGGCCGTCTTCCGTGCACGCCCATAATTCGCCACGCTGGTCTGGAAAAACGCACGCCACATGGTCGGAAGCTAGTCCGTCGCGCCGGGAAAACCTGGCTACCGTCCGGTTCTCTATCCGGAATAACCCCGCATCGCTAGTGGCGATCCAAAGGCCGCCGTGAGAATCCTCGGCCAACTGGCGCACGGACATTTTCGGAAGCGCCAAACCGTCCAGGTCTTCCGGCGACGTGAACCGCACACCATCGAAGCGCACCAAGCCGTCGCCCGTACCCAGCCACAGGTAACCGTCCCTGGTCTGATAAATCGCAAAAATACTGGACTGCGGCAGCCCTTGCCGGGTTTGCCAGATTCTTTGGAGATATTGAGTTAACCTGCGGCTGGAATCGAGAGCAGTGGCTGGCAACGCGGCGAGAACGGCCAGCGCGCCGCAAAGGGCGATCCTTTTGAATCGAAGCACTCATGATTATGACGCGGACGGAGCCGTGAATGATACTCACCCTTCGGAGCTAGGGGACAGCCAACAGTGCCGCCTTTTCTTCCCCTGCCGAACGGCATAGCGGCTCTGGGCCTTTCGGCAGTCGCATGATTTCCGTTCGCGCACGCATGATGGAGATGGAAAAACGATGGATCAACCGTCCAGCATCCCGGTACCCGCGGAAACCATGACACCCATCGCGCCATCGTTACCGGGGCCTCAGACGCCGGGAAAGCAACGGCCCCCTACCACTCCCCCGCCGCGGAAACATCGTCTCTGGATTTGGATTCTCGTGCTGGCGTTGCTGGGCGCTGGAGGCTACTACTACAGGTCGAATAGAACGCCCGCTTCAGGATCGGCCGCCGGGAAAGCGGGTGGACAAAAAGGACAAGGCGCGAACGCGGCAGCTCCGGTGGATGCCGCAAAAGCGGTGAAAGGCAATATTGGCGTGTATGTCACCGGGCTCGGCGCCGTGACGCCCATTTACACCGTGACCGTAAAGACTCAGGTCAATGGCCAACTGATGGAGATCCATTACAAAGAGGGCGACATCGTGCACAAGGGCGACGCGCTTGCCGAGATCGATCCGCGCCCGTATGAGGCCCAATTAACGCAATACGAAGGACAGCTCGCCCGCGACCAGGCGACTCTGGACAACGCCCGGATCGATCAGGCGCGTTATGAAACGCTCATCAAGCAAAACGCCATTCCCGAGCAGCAGCTGGCGACTCAGATCGCCACGGTGAAGTCGGACGAAGGAATCGTGAAAAACGATCAGGGTCTGATCCAGAGCGTCAAAGTAAACCTGATTTATTGCCACATCACGGCGCCCATAACGGGCCGCATCGGCTTGCGGCTGGTGGACCCTGGCAACATCGTCCAGACCAGCGATAACACCGGGTTGCTGGTCATCACTCAGCTTCAGCCTATCAGCGTGATCTTCACCATCGCCGAGGATCAATTGCCGATCGTGTACGCCAAGCAGAGAGCGGGACAACAACTGCCGGTGGACGCCTTTGATCGCGAGATGAAGACCAAGCTCGCGTCTGGCACGCTCACCACCATCGACAACGAAATCGATCAAACCACCGGCACCGTCAAGCTGCGCGCCACATTCAACAATTCTCACAATGAGCTCTTTCCCAATCAATTCGTGAACGCGCGCTTGCTGCAGCAGGAAAAGCGCGGTGTGGTGCTGGTGCCATCCTCCGCCGTCCAGCGCAATTCGTCCAACACCTACGTGTACGTGGTGAAACCGGATTCCACTGTTACCGTGCGGCAAGTCAAAGTGGGCACCAGCGACGACAACAACACCGAGATCACTTCCGGAGTCGTGGAGGGCGACGTCGTCGTCCTGACGGGCGTCGACAAGCTGCTGGAAGGCAGCAAAGTCACGGTGCATCTGGCAGGCGCTTTCGGCTCGGGAAAGCCGTCCCCGTGAGCCCTTCGCGCACATTTATCTTGCGGCCGGTGGCGACTACGCTGCTCATGGTCGGCATTCTGCTGGCGGGAGCCGTGGCATACAAGGAGCTTCCCGTTTCGGCATTGCCGGAGGTGGATTACCCGACCATCCAGGTGACGACCACCTATCCGGGCGCGAATCCAGACGTCATGGCTTCGTCGGTTACCGCGCCGCTGGAACGTCAATTCGGCCAGGTCCCCGGCCTGCAGCAGATGACTTCCATCAGCTCCGAAGGGATGTCGGTCATCACGCTGGAGTTCAACTTAAGCCTGAACATCGATGTGGCCGAGCAGGAGGTCCAACAATCCATCAACGCTTCGGGAACTTATCTACCCGCGGACCTTCCCACGCCGCCGCTTTACAGCAAAACCAATCCGGCCAATACTCCGATTCTCACGCTCGCGCTTTCGTCCAGCACCTTGCCGCTATCCAAGGTAGAAGATCTCGCCGATACGCGCCTGGCGCCGAAAATCTCGCAACTGCCGGGCGTTGGCCTGGTGAGCATTAGCGGCGGCCAGAAGCCCGCGGTGCGGATCCAGGCCAATCCCGCCCAACTGGCGGCCTATGGCATCAACATGGAGGACATGCGGAGCGCCATCATCGCCGCTAATGTCAATCAAGCCAAAGGCAACTTCGATGGCCCGCGCCAGTCCTACCAAATTGGCGCCAACGATCAGCTTCTTTCCAGTTCCGATTACGCCAATCTGGTGGTGGCTTATAAGAACGGCGCACCGGTGCTGATAACCAAGGTGGCCGACGTAATTGACAGCGTGGAGGACATCCACGAAGCCGCTTGGATGAACAGCACGCCGGCGGTAATCGTCAACATTCAACGGCAGCCGGGCGCCAACATCATCTCGGTGGTGGATAGCATCACGAAACTTCTTCCGCAGCTCACCTCGACGTTGCCGGAATCCATCCAGGTTAAGATCCTGACCGACCTGACCACTACCATCCGCGCGTCGGTGAGCGACGTGGAGTTCGAACTGATGTTGACCATCGGCCTGGTGGTGATGGTCATCTTTCTATTTCTGAGAAATCTGTCGGCCACGATTATTCCGAGCGTCGCGGTGCCGCTATCGCTGGTAGGGACGTTCGGCGTGATGTATCTGCTGGGCTACAGCCTGAACAATCTGACCTTGATGGCATTGACCATTTCTACCGGCTTCGTGGTGGACGATGCCATCGTGATGATCGAGAACATCATGCGGTACATCGAAGAGGGGGAGCATCCGCTGCGGGCCGCGCTGAAGGGCGCCGAACAAATCGGATTCACGATTATCTCGCTCACCGTTTCGCTGGTTGCGGTTCTGATCCCACTGCTGTTCATGGGCGACATCGTCGGCCGTCTGTTCCGCGAGTTCGCAGTTACGCTTTCCATCACCATCCTGATGTCGGCGGTGGTCTCACTGACGCTGACGCCGATGATGTGTTCGAAACTGCTGAAGCACACCTCGGAAGCCCAGCAGGGGCGCTTCTACCGCGTGTCGGAAAAGGGTTGGAGGTGGGTGATCGGCCTCTACGAGAGGACCTTGAAATGGGTATTGGAGCGGCAAACCGCGACGTTGCTGGTGGCGGCTGCGACTTTGGCCGTGACCATTCTGCTTTTCATCAAGATTCCAAAAGGCTTCTTTCCTATTCAAGACACGGGAGTAATTCAGGGAATTTCTGAAGCCGCTCAAACTGTATCGTTCACCGAGATGTCGCGTGAGCAGCAGCAGCTCACGCAGGTGCTCCTCCAGGACCCAGCGGTAGAGAGCCTCTCCTCGTTCATTGGCGTGGATGGAACCAACACCACGCTCAACAGCGGCCGCATTCTGATCAACCTGAAGCCGCTGGCCGTGCGCAAGATCAACGCCACCGATGTGATTACGCGCCTGCAGCCGAAGCTCGCTCAGATATCCGGCATCACTTTGTACATGCAGCCGGTGCAGGATTTGACCGTGGAGGATCGTGTCAGCCGGACGGAATTTCAATACACCCTCGAGGATCCGAACTCGGATGAATTGAACGTCTATGCGCCCCGGATGCTGGCCAAGTTGCAGCAACTGCCGGAGCTGCGCGACGCGGCCAGCGATCAGCAGGTACTGGGCCTGCAAACGCGGCTGGTGTACGACCGAGTGACGGCTTCGCGCCTGGGAATCACTCCCTCCGCGATCGATCAGACGCTGTATGACGCGTACGGCCAGCGCCAGGTGTCCACCATGTTTACGCAGCTCAATCAATATCACGTCATTCTGGAAGTGAAGCCGGCCTTCCACGATTCGCCGCTCGATGTGCGGGGACTCTTCGTCCGCACCGGCGCAGCGGCCGGTAGCGGCTCAGGCGGGGTGGTGGCGGGAGGCACGGGCACGGCGGTCACCAGCGGTCCCACCAGCTCCGCCACCGCGTCACAGGCCAGCCTCAATTCCACCGGATCGAGCAACGCCAATGGCGCTTCCGCCATTGCGTCGACGACGGCGTTTCCAAACGGCGGTCAAGTTCCGCTCGCCGCGTTCAGCACCACCGAGACTCGGAGCGCGCCCATCGCGATCAATCACCAGGGGCAATTTCCCGTGGTAACGCTTTCGTTCAATCTGGCTCCCAACGCGTCGCTCGGAGAGGCGGTGGAGGCGGTGAACAAGGCCAAGGACGAAGTCGGCATGCCGCCCAGCATTCAAGCGGCGTTTCAGGGAACCGCGGAAGCCTTTCAGGCATCGCTCGCCAACGAGCCGGTGTTGATTCTGGCGGCGCTCGTGACGGTCTACATCGTGCTGGGCGTTCTGTACGAAAGCTTCATCCATCCGGTCACGATTCTTTCCACGCTACCGTCGGCGGGCGTAGGCGCGCTGCTGGCACTATTCATCACGCGCAGCGACTTCAGCGTGATCGCGCTCATCGGCATCGTGCTGCTCATCGGCATCGTCAAGAAAAACGCGATCATGATGATCGATTTTGCGTTGGAAGCGGAGCGCCATGAGGGCAAGGAACCCCTGGATGCGATCTTCCAGGCGTGTCTGCTGCGCTTCCGTCCCATCATGATGACCACCATGGCGGCACTGTTGGGCGGCGTTCCACTGGCGCTCGGGACCGGCGTAGGCTCCGAACTGCGGCGGCCCCTCGGCATCACCATTGTGGGCGGCCTGATCTTCAGCCAGATGCTGACGCTCTATACCACGCCCGTGATCTATCTGTTCTTCGATCGTCTGGCCATCCGATTCTCGCGCCGCCATCGCGAAATGCGGGCCGGTTCGGCTCCCGCCGGCGCCACTCCGGAGCCAAGTCCAGCGCAATAGCCATGAATATCTCGGAACCATTTATCCGCCGGCCTATCGCGACCACGCTGCTGACAGCGGCTGTGGCACTGGCTGGCGCCGTGGCATTCCGGCTCTTGCCCGTGTCGCCGCTGCCCCAGGTGGACTTCCCCACCATCTCGGTGTCGGCGGGGCTGCCGGGCGCAAGTCCGGAGACCATGGCCTCGTCGGTGGCCACTCCGCTCGAGCGGCAGTTCGGACACATCGCCTCGGTAACCGAGATGACCTCTTCGAGCACGCTGGGAGCGAGCAGCATCACGCTGCAGTTCGATCTGAACCGCAACATCGACGCGGCGGCGCGCGACGTGGAGGCGGCCATCAATGCCGCGCGTGGATACTTGCCCGCCAATCTGCCGAGCAACCCGAGCTACCGCAAGGTGAATCCGGCCGACGCGCCCATCTTCATGCTGGCGCTCACGTCGGACCAATTGTCCAAGGGCCAGATGTACGACGCCGCGTCCACTATCATGGCGCAGAAGCTGTCGCAAGTCACCGGCGTGGGTCAAGTGACGGTGGGAGGAAGCGCGCTGCCCGGCGTACGGGTAGAGCTGAATCCTTCGCAGCTGAACAAATACGGCATCGGGTTCGAACAGGTACGGACGGCGCTGGCCGGATCTAACGCGAACACGCCCAAAGGAGATTTTCAGAGCGGGAAGCGGCGCTGGGAGCTGAGCGCCAACGATCAGATCTTCAAGGCGATCGACTACCAGCCGTTGGTGATCGCCTATCGCAATGGATCGGCCGTGCACGTCTCCGATGTCGGCGAGGCGGTGGATTCTGTGGAGGATCTGCGCAATTCGGGTTACGCCAACGGCAAGCCATCGGTGCTGGTGATCATATTCCGGCAGCCCGGCGCGAACATCATCGATACGGTGGATCAGATCCGGGCGGTTCTGCCGCAGTTGGAAGCATCCATTCCGCGAGCCATCAACGTGCGGGTAGCCATGGACCAAACCATCACCATTCGCGCCTCAGTGAGCGATGTGGAGGTCACTCTGCTGATTTCAATCGCGCTGGTGATCCTGGTGGTGTTTGCGTTCCTCAGAAGCGGCCGCACCACCTTTATCCCCAGCATCGCCGTCCCGGTTTCGCTGATGGGAACCTTTGGCGTGATGTATCTGGCGGGGTTCAGCATAGACAATCTCTCCTTGATGGCGCTTACCATCTCCACGGGATTCGTGGTGGACGACGCGATCGTCGTTATCGAAAACATCACGCGCTACATCGAGCATGGAATGCAGCCGTTTCAGGCCGCACTCAAGGGGGCACAAGAGATCGGGTTTACGGTGTTTACTATTAGCATCTCGCTGATCGCGGTCTTCATTCCCCTGCTGATGATGGGGGGCATCGTGGGACGCCTGTTGCGCGAGTTCGCAATTACGCTGTCGGTGGCGATTCTCGTTTCAATGGTGATCTCTCTCACCACCACTCCGATGATGTGCGCGCATCTCTTGCGCGTAGAGACCGAGCACGGCTGGCTTTACCAGAAAAGCGAGCAGTTTTTCACCTGGGTGGTCAATCTCTACGGCCGGACCCTTTCCATCGTTTTGCGGCATCCGGCGCTGACTCTTGCGAGCCTGCTGGCCACGGTGGCCCTCACCATTTATCTGTACATTCAGGTGCCCAAAGGATTCTTTCCGCAGCAGGATACCGGCCGGCTGAGCGGGCAAATTCAGGCGGATCAGGACACCTCCTTCCAGACCATGGACAAGACCCTGCTGACGATGGTGAATATCATCGACGCCGATCCGGCCATCGACACGGTGAACGCTTTCTCGGGCGGTGGAGGCGGCACCACAACCAATACTGCACGGATGTTCATTTCCCTGAAGCCTCTGGATGAACGCAAGATCGGCGCCGACCAGATCATCCAGCGGCTGCGGCCAAAACTCGCGAAAGTGCCCGGGGCCACCTTGTATTTGCAGGCGGTGCAAGACCTGCGCGTGGGCGGCCGATCGAGTAACGCGCAATATCAGTACACCATGCGCGCCGACAATTTGAGCGATCTGACCACTTACGCACCGCGCATGCTGGATCAGTTAAAAACCATTTCTATCATCACCGACGCCAACAGCGATCAGCAGGACCGGGGCCTGCAAGCGATGGTGGACTACGATCGCCGGACCGCCGCCCGGTTCAATATTTCGCCGCAACTGATCGACGACGTGCTGTACGACGCGTTCGGCCAGCGGCAGGTGTCCACCATGTATTCGTCGCTCAATCAATATCACGTGGTGATGGAGGCGGCGCCCGAGTACTGGCAAAATCCCAATACGCTGCATCAAGTCTACGTCTATTCCCCATCGGGAAAGGTAGTTCCCCTGAGCGCGATTGCGAAAACGGAAACCGCCACTGCGCCGCTGTCGGTAAACCATCAAGGGCTGTTTCCCGCCATCACTCTGTCGTTCAATCTTCGTCCCGGCGTGGCGTTGGGCACGGCGGTGAATGCCATCACGGCGGCCGGCAACAAGATCGGGCTGCCCACAACCATTCAAACCGGATTCGCCGGAACGGCGCAGGCTTATCAAGACTCACTCGGCAGCGAGCCGCTATTGATCGCCACCGCGCTCGCGGCGGTCTACATCGTGCTCGGCATGTTGTATGAAAGCTACATCCATCCCGTAACCATCCTGTCGACGCTTCCGTCCGCCGGAGTAGGCGCTCTGCTGGCGTTGGAGCTGACGCACACGGACCTGAGCGTGATCGCCATCATCGGGATCATTCTGCTGATTGGCATCGTGAAGAAGAACGCGATTCTGATGATCGATTTCGCGATCGCAGCCGAACGCAACGAAGGCAAAAGCTCGCGCGACGCTATTTTCGAGGCGTGCCTGCTGCGATTTCGGCCCATTCTGATGACCACCATGGCGGCGTTGTTGGGCGCTTTGCCGCTGGCGCTGGGCACGGGCACCGGATCGGAGCTGCGGCGTCCGCTCGGAATCACCATCATCGGCGGATTGCTCTTCAGCCAGATGCTGACGCTCTACACGACGCCGGTAGTCTATCTCTACTTCGACCGGCTGCAGCAGTGGCGCGAACGGAAGCGCTCCGAGCGCCGCCGGCTCGCAGGCGGCATTTCTGAGAACGACGAGCCGGTGGGCTCGGAGGTGTAAACGCGGACGTGACCACCATGTTTACAGCCACCGTCTCATCCACCCAGTCCGATGGTCTTACTCTGGCGATCGCCGGCCATGTAAGTTACGAAGCTTTACCCGAGATTGCGTTGCTGATCGATCATGGCAGGCGCGATCATGAGAAAGTGATACTGGACTTGAGTGAAGTAACACTCCTGGATCCGGCCGCGGCGCAGTTTTTCGCCGAGCAGTTTCGCGGCGGCGTGCGGCTGGTGAATTGCCCGGTTTATATACAGCGCTGGATTGTGAGAGATACGAATGTTGAGGCACAAGCGGATGAATAGTCCGCAGTCGAGAAAGTTTTCGGCGGGAGCGTTGCTGGGTGCGCTGCTCGTTTCAAGCGGGTGCATGGTGGGTCCCAACTACAAACGCCCGACGGCGCCCGTGCCCCCGGCCTTCAAGGAGAAACCTCCGGATGGCTGGAAGGAGGCGCAGCCAAGCGACGCCGCCCTGAAAGGAAAATGGTGGGAGATTTATAACGATTCCAAGCTGAACGCGCTCGAAGAGCAGGTGAGCATTTCGAATCAGAACGTGCTCGCCGCGGAAGGCCAGTATCGCGCCGCGCGGGCGGCTGTGCAGGTGGCTCGTTCCGCTTTGTTTCCGACACTCACCGCCGGCCCCACGGCCCAGGTGGCCCAAGGCAGCGGCGGGGTCTCGGCCAATCAGCTGGCGGCCGCCGGAGGCGTTCACACCAACTATCAAATCCCCCTCGATGTCTCCTATCAACTGGACCTGTGGGGTAGCATCCGGCGTAACGTGCGCGCCAGCGCCGAGACCGCGCAAGCCACCGAGGCACAGCTCGAAAATGCCAAGCTTACCTACCAGGCCGACTTGGCGCAGGACTATTTTCAATTGCATGGCATCGACGGGGATATCGCTTTGCTGCAATCCACCGTCGATTCGTACACCGGTTATCTGAAGCTCACGCAAGCCCGGCATGACTCCGGTATCGCGTCGGGCGCCGACGTCGCGCAGGCGCAAACGCAACTGGACTCGGCCAAGGAGCAACTGATCGATCTCGGGGTTGCGCGCACACAATATGAGCACGCCGTTGCGATTCTAATCGGCAAGCCGCCGGCCGAATTGTCCATCGAACAGCAGCCGCTTCAGGGACAGCCGCCACAGGTTCCCGTGGCTTTCCCGTCCACGCTGCTGGAACGGCGTCCCGACATCGCCATTTCGGAGCGCCAGATGGCTTCGATGAACGAACAGGTCGGTATCGCCGAAGCCGCGTATTATCCATCGCTGACGCTCAGCGCGGGCGCGGGTCTGGCCAGTTCCAGCTTCGTGAGTCTGTTTACTTGGGCCGGCCGCTTCTGGTCCGCCGGCGCCGGCCTGTCGGAAACGTTGTTCGACGCCGGAAAGCGCCGTGGACAAGTGAACATCGCCGAGGCCGATTTCGATGTGGCCATGGCCAATTACCGTCAGACCGTGCTTACCGCGTTTCAACAGGTGGAAGACAACTTGTCCGCCCTGCGTGTTCTGGAACAGGAAACAGGCGCGACCAACGAAACCGTACAGGCCGCCCAAACAGCGCTGGATATTACCGTCGCGCAATATAAGGCTGGAACCGCTACCTATCTGCAAGTGGAGACGCAGCAGACGGCGTTATTCGCGGAACAGAAGGCCCTGGTGGATTTGTTGACGCGGCGCATGGTGTCGAGCGTGCTGCTGGTGGAAGCGCTTGGCGGCGGCTGGGATTCATCGCAGCTGCCGGACGTGAGCGCGCTCTCGGCCAGTGACAAACGCGCTAAAAACTAATCTTGTCCTTGGCGGCCGCGATCTTCTTGCCGTCCACGCCATAGATGATCAAAAGATCGCCCCAGGCGTGATAGTCGCCATGGCGCTCGCGATATTTCACCACCGCCACAGCCTCTTCGTTCGTCAGATTCAGGCCAGTGGCGATCTCCTGCGCCGTGGCTTTGTTCACGTTGATCTTGGTCGCGTCTTCCACCTTCGGGAAATTGGCGAAAAGATAATCCGCGATGACGTCAAGTTCCGCCCGCGTGGCTTGGGCGCCGCGATCGCCCATGCGGTAGACAATGGTTTGGTATTCGTCCTTGGTGAATCGATAGACCGCGATTTCCTCGGCCTTATGACAGCCGGTGCAGGCGCGCAGGATGAGTTCCTTGCCTTTACCCTCGGGAAGATCGTCGGCTTGAACCCGCAGTGTCAGTAAACTGAGGGCGGCAATCAGGCAGACGACAAACGTGTTCACGCCGCCCTCCTGATGGAAACTTCCTAGCGATGAAAACGGCCTTCGAGCACGCCCTTACCGAGGATATGGCCCTGCATCGCAGCAAGAACATCGGCGCGAGTTGCATCCGGTCCGAGATCGAGCTTGGTGTCGAGTGCGAAGAGCTCGAATGTGTAGTGATGATACGGGCCCGCCGGTGGCGCGCCTGGTCCCATGAAGCCTACACCGCCACGCAGATTCTTGGCGTTGATGGACCCATCGTCGAGCTTGGCGTTAGCGGGAACGCCTCCGGGAAGCCCTGTCGCGGTTCCGGGAATGTTGAAGATCATCCAATGCAGGACGTCGTCGGTCTTGCGCTGCAGAGCCACGTCGGGATCGTGGAGGATCAACGCGAAGCTCATCGTGCCCGGCGGCACATGAGTCCACTCCAGTTTCGGTGAAACGGCGTTCGGATCGGCTTGCGTGAATTTGTTCGGAATGACGCCGCCGTCCTCAAAGTCCGGGGAAGTGAGTGTGAGGCCCGGACCGGGCGGGGGACCTCCGGCCTTCGGCTGCGCAAAGGCCGAGCCGAGGCCCGCCACCAGAAAAATTGCTCCTACAGTGAGTATTCTCATTGAGTGTTTCTCCTTGGAAGGTATCAGCATATCAAGAACGCGGAGTAACTGGTGCAGTCGAGTCTAGCGATGGAGGATGGAGTCGATCTCAATCTCCTGCAGGGCCCGCCTTCGCGGCCTCCCAGCGGCTATCCGCCGCGAGCTCAAAGCCGCGCGAAAAGGCCGTGCATGGAGCCAAGCCAAGCTGGGCAGGCATGTTGGTCTGCCCCAGATGCATATTTCCGGCATTGAAAGCGGCAAGATCGTTCCCCGCTTTGATACGCTTCTCGACCTCACCCGCGTGCTCGGTTACGATCTTCTGATGATTCCGCGCGCGCTAGTACCCGCGGTGCAGGCGATGCTCCGCGATCATCGCAACGTGGAGCGCAGCCCGGACTCCGAGCAAGAGGAACGCCCCCTCTACGCCATCGACGGAGAGGCGAGTGAAAACGCCCGATGAAGTTTGATCCCGCCAAACTCAACGCCCTGGCGGTCTCTCTGGGAGGCAGGCGAATAGGCGTGATGAACCGCTTGCCGGGTGATCGCCACATTTTTGCATTCAAGCAGGATTATTTCGACGACCGGGATCGTCCGACGCTGAGCCTGTCTTTCAAAGGAGAGCGGGGCGGCCTGGTAACCACCGTGCGAACCATAACCGCTCGCGTTCCACCATTCTTTTCAAATCTGCTTCCGGAAGGACATCTGCGGACCTACCTCGCCGAGCATGCCGGCGTGAAGAAGGAGCGCGAGTTCTTTCTGCTTGCCGCTCTCGGAGAGGATCTGGCCGGAGCCGTAACCATTGCGCCTCTGGAAGCAGGCCAGCCTCAGCGCCTGCCCCACGGTGAATACGACAAGGATCAGGAGCGGGAACAGCGGCGTGAGGATACCGTCCTGCGTTTTTCACTCGCCGGAGTACAGCTCAAATTCTCCGCGGTAATGGAGGCGTCCGGAGGGCTGACCATTCCGGCCCACGGCGTGGGTGGCTCATGGATCGTCAAACTGCCATCCACTCAATTTCCCTCTGTTCCCGAAAACGAATACGTCATGTTGGAATTGGCCCGCGCCGTCGGGATCGTTGTTCCGGCCATCAAACTGGTTCCGGTCCACCAGATTCGGGGCCTCCCTCGGGACGCCGCTGGCATCAAAGGCAAAGCCCTCGCCGTACAGCGTTTCGATCGCGCGCCGGGAGGGCGGCGCATTCACATGGAGGACTTCGCGCAGGTATTCGGCGTCTTCCCGGACGACAAGTACGAAGGCCGAAACTATGCCAATGTCGCCGCGGTGTTGTGGGCTGAAACGGGCGACGAAAGCACCTTTGAATTTGTAAGGCGGCTGGTGTTTTCCGTGCTCATCGGCAACGCGGACATGCATCTCAAGAACTGGTCCCTGCTTTATCCGGACGGGCGCAAGCCCATTCTGTCTCCGGCGTATGATTTCGTCGCTACGCTGCCGTATGTTCCGGGCGACCAACTGGCTCTGACTTTCGGCGGCAGCCGGAGCCTCCATGAAATCACGCTCGATCAACTCCGTCGCTTCGCGGACAAGGCCGGGCTCCCCATGAAACCGGTGTGGGATATTGTGCTCGAAACAGCGGAGAACACCGCCGCCGCATGGAAGACTTTTCCCATGAAGGAGCTATTGGGCGCCAGCATCCGTAAGATCATCGACAAGCAGATCCGCTCGGTGGTCATCAACCAGCGAAAGAATCAGTGAAGCGCGTTGCAGATTTTTTGGACCGGACGCGGGTCGTGCTATGATCGGGCTTCTCGCGCAGTCATGCGAGGAAAGTACCCTTCGGAGGGGCCGCAATGGCAGGTCAAGGGACGAAGTCTCCCCACAACGAGAAGCGCAATTCCGCGCACGGGGAGCAGCCCATAGCAGAACACTTGGCGTTCGAGATGGCGCGCGTGGTCGAGGAAGCGGCTATCGCATCGGCGCGCACCATGGGGCAAGGTGATCGGCCCCGCTCCGATCTTGCCGCCGTGCAAGCCATGCGCCGCGCTTTTGAAGACGTACCTATCGCCGGAAACATTGTGATCGGCGAAGGCGAGCGCGATGAAGCGCCGATGCTGTATATCGGCGAACGCGTGGGTGCGACGCCTCCTCCCGGCCTGGAATATCCCGCCGTCGACATTGCTGTAGATCCCCTGGAAGGCACCAACCTGTGCGCCACCGGCGCGGCCAATTCGATCGCGGTGTTGGCGGCGTCTGAGGCCGGCGGCCTGCTGCACGCGCCGGATTGCTACATGGAGAAGATCATCGCGGGTCCCGGCTGCCAAGGTGCGCTTGACCTGGATGCGCCTCCGGAAGAGAACCTCAAGGCCATCGCGAAGCGGTTGGATCGGGACGTGGACGATCTTGTCGTGATGGTGCTGGATCGCCCGCGCCACGAAGAGTTGATCGCGAGCATTCGCAAAGCCGGCGCCCGCATCCGCCTGATCGGTGACGGCGATTTGTCGGCTGGAATTGCAGCGGCCGTGCGCGGCGCGGGCGTACACGCTGTCATGGGGATTGGCGGCGCTCCGGAAGGCGTAATCACCGCGGCCGCCATGCGCTGCCTGCACGGTGAAATGCTCGGGCGGCTGGTGGTCGGCAATAAGGAGATGGAGCGGCGCATGGAAAAGATGGGCATCCGCGATCCGCACAAGATATATCATGCCGAAGACCTGGCCCCCGGCAAGAAGATCATCTTTGCGGCATGCGGTGTCACGCCGGGAAATCTGCTGCAAGGCGTCCGCTTTTTCGGCGACGGTTATCGAACACACTCCCTGGTGATGACATCGCAACCGAACACGGTGAGCTTCCGGGACACCGTTCACCTCACCGGTAAACCGGACCGTCGGGGAGTGAGGCTGTTTTAGAATTCAGAAGTCAGAATACAGAAGTCAGAATGGATGAGCCGGTCCGGCGCAGCGCCGTTCCGGAATTCTGAATTCTTGAATTCTGAATTCTGACCTCTCAGTTCAACCGCCCCAGCCAGCGATGAATCGATCCGAGTTGCTGTGTGATTTGCGCCCGGTCCTCGGCATTGGGCGAGTACTTCAAATACAGCTCCAGATCCTTCTGAGCGTTGCGGAATTGGCGCATGCGCAGGCGGGCCACGCCGCGCGCCTTGTAATATTCCGGGTTCCGTGGAAAGGCTTCGATCAACAAATCGGTCACCGCCACCATCTTGTCGAATTGTTTGCTGCGAAAATACGCCGACCGCAAATTGTTCAACATGCGCACTAGGATATAGCGAGTGCCCACCGGCGCTAGAGCCTCGGCCTCGGCATCTGATCCGGTGCGCTCGCGCGCCAACTGCCGGCAATCTTCCAGCGTCAGGAGTTTGCCGGAGTGAAACGGATCGATATACGTCGCAAATTCGCCGTCGTTATATTCGACGATGAAATGCCCGGGCAAACCGACTCCTGAAACCGGCTGGCCCAGCCGCCGCGCCACCTCGATGTAGACCACCGAGAGCGCGATCGGGATTCCAGTGCGGCGATCCAAAACGTAATTGAGGCAGCTGTTGCGCGGATCGTTATAGTCGATTTCGTTGCCTCGGAAGCCGAGATCGCTGAACAAATAGTCGTTGGCAACGCGGATGAACTCGCGGCCATCGGAGGAGGCGGGAAGCCGCGCCGCGATTCCGGATGCGATTCGATCCAGAACCCCGAGGAACGGCTCTGGATCCAGGTCCGGCGTCTCGATAGAGGCGATTTCGAGCGCAGCTACGTCGAGCCGGCCCTCCGGCTGGTCCTGAATTGCCGCCCGCAGCGCTTCCATCTACTTCGTCGATCCCTTTCGAATTGTGACACCGCGCCGAGCTACCTGCACAGGAAGGATTTGAGCGCCCGCGTCCGCAATCGCACGCGCGACGCGCCCCTGTGCACCGCGGTCTACCAGAAAAAAGACACAGCCGCCCCCGCCCGCACCGCAGACTTTAGCACCCAGCGAGCCGGCGCGCCTGGCCCGCGCGATCAAACCATCGATCAGCGGAGTGGAAATGCCTGGCAGGTTGCTTCGCCGATGCGACCAATCTTCGCGCAGCAAGCGGCCGGCTTCGCCCCAATCGGCTTTCTCGACGGCGGCCCGCATGCTCGCAGCGATGCTGGCAATGTGCGCGAAGTTGCGTTGCACTTTACGGTCGCCGTTGATGTATGCCTTGGTCACTTCCCAATTGTTGATGCCGGAATTGCGGGGCGCGCCCGTGTAGCACAGCACGATGCGGTGATTGAAGTCGTCAAGGTCCACCGGAATCGCGACACGCCGCACACCACCGGCGCCGAGTTCGATAGCGCTGACGCCGCCGTAGAGCGCCGGATAGTAATCTTGCACGCCGGTCGGCACACGAATAATTTGCGCTTCCACGTTCTGCGCGATCTCGCGGATTTTCTCGATGCCGTGGCCGGACCTGGTGATGCGATTCAGGGCGCTCGCGGTCGCAATCATCAGCGCCGACGATCCCGCAATTCCCGCCCCCGCGGGCGATTCGGAATCGGTTTGCATCGCCAGGCCGGTTCGAGGACGGAAGAAGCGCAGCAGATGAGTCGCCAATGGCAGCCGCGGCCGGACGGATTCGTCGAGAGCGGCGAGCGATCGGTAGCTCTCGGCCGTCCTGAGATCGCTGGAGTGCAGCCGGATCTCCGGTAAGTCCAGCGTTTCGATAGCGCAGCGCGTGAACCGGTTGATCGCGAAATTGACGGTGACCGCGCCCTTGTGGAAGAGGTACAAAGGCCAGATATCGAGGGTGCCGCCCGCCAGGTCAATGCGGCAGGGCGCCTCGGCGACGATTTTCATCCAGAACCTTACTATATACCGCCGAGGTATCGATACCGCCCAGATATCGATATCCACTATTACGTTGGTGGTATCGCGAATCGGCCGATTCCCGCCGATAGGAATGGGGATGAGGCAGGTCTTAATCCTTGGCGCGTTGACAGGGGCGCTGGCCTGGGGGCAAACCTCGCCAGCCAGCATGACGCAAAACAGCCCTGCCGCGCAGACATCCGCTACTCCCGAAACTCAGCCACCCGCCCAGCAGCAGCCAGACGTACCGCCCGCCCAATCTCCTTTGGCGTCAACGCCCGGGGGGCAGCAGCCCGATCAATCGACCATACAATCCAAGATGGCCGATTCGCTCGCCAAACAACGCGTTGCCGCCATGAAACAGGTGGCAGGAGTGATGGGAAAAGCGCCCACACCGGCGGCGTCCTTCTTTACTGTCCCCTGGGTAGAAATGCCTGTGCCGTTCAGTGCCCCACCCTGCGATCCTTTGCCCGCCGCCGAATTGGACAAGCTGGTTGAACAGAATTCCCAACAGGAAGGCGTCAAGGCCGAGTTAATCCGGGGCGTGATTGCACAAGAATCCGGCGCGCGCCCCTGTGCGGTCTCGTGGAAAGGCGCACAGGGCTTGATGCAGCTCATGCCTGCGACCTCCGAGCAATTTGGAGTGAGAGACCCCTTCGATCCGCACCAGAACGTTGAGGCGGGCACCAAACTCCTGAAGCAATTGCTAACGAAGTACAAGGACGACGTCAGCCTGGCATTGGCAGCCTATAACGCAGGAGAGGCGCGTGTGGATAAGGACGGAGGCGTGCCGCAAATCCAAGAAACCCAAAACTACGTGACCGACATTCAGACCAAACTTTCTAAGAAATAAGCCCGAGATTACATCTTGTTTCCAATGACTTAGAAAGAAGCGCCGAGCCCACCTCACTTAAACTTTTGGCATCGTTCCGACGATAGTTTCATTTGGAGTTTGCTGTCTCCCGGCCAATCTCCCAATGGCAAGCAAGGACAATCTCGCGAATTCGGGTTTGGCGCTTTCCCCATCCATAATTGCGCCCATCCCGTTCTTTGAAGCGGACGACAACGCGCAAATTGCGGCCACAATTCTGATGGTCGATAGCGAGGACATCAATCGCAGGCTGCTCAAAGCCATCTTCAAGACTACGCCGTACACGATTATTGAGGCGCATCGGGCGTCGGAGGCGACAGCTTTGCTGCAGTCGGAAAAGATCGACCTGGTGATCCTGGACATGATGCTGCCGGAAATGAGCGGTCCCGAATTATGCCGGTGGATGAAAGCGCGCCGGTCTACGCAGTTAATCCCGGTCCTGATGATCACCAATCTGCAGGGCGTGGAGAACGAGATTGTCGGAATCTCCTCGGGAGCTGACGAGTTTCTGATCAAGCCATTGCACCCGGCCGTGGTGCGGACGCGGGTGCGCGCGATGTTGCGCAACAAATCGCTCATCGATTCACTCGAAGAAGCCGAAACCATTCTTCTGGCGATGGCCCAGACCGTGGAGCATCGCGATGAATACACCGGCAAGCATTGCCAGAGGCTGGCGGTAGCATCGGTGATGCTGGGTGAAGCGCTGGGCCTTCCCAGCCAGGAGCTTACCGCGCTCTATCGCGGCGGCTATCTTCACGACATCGGCAAGATCGGCATCCCGGATGCGATTCTCTTCAAGCGAGGCGGCCTGACCACCGAGGAATGGGAAGTGATGCGGAGCCATCCGGTGCGCGGCGAAGAGATTTGCCGTCCCATGCGAAGCTTGGCGCCGGTGCTGCCCATTATTCGCAGCCATCACGAACGCTGGGATGGATCGGGTTATCCGGATGGACTGGCGGGCGATGGCATTCCGCTGCTGGCACGGATTCTACAAGTTGCCGACATCTACGATGCCTTGACGAGCGAGCGCCCCTATAAGCACGCGCTTTCGCCGGAGGAGGCGTTTGCCGTGATGGAGGAAGAAGTTCGGCGTGGATGGCGCGATCCGGAACTCGTTCCGCTTTTTGCCAGCACCATTCAGACCAATCCCAGCGCGGACCTTACGTCGCTCGAAGACTCACTCGAAAACATGCGCACCGCCGTTTCCCGCTAGATCAACCTCGCCGGAACATCCACCTCAATAGACTAACCTTGTAGTTTGCAGCCTCTTGAAATCCTGCAGCGCGAAATCGTCTCCTGCCAACAGTGCCCGCGACTGGTGGCATATCGCGCCGAAGTGGGACGGGTGAAGCGCCGCGCTTATCGGGATTGGAATTATTGGGCGAAGCCAGTGCCTGGTTTTGGCGATCCCGGCGCCCAACTGCTTCTCATAGGACTCGCGCCCGGAGCGCACGGCGCCAATCGCACTGGGCGTATGTTCACTGGCGACAGCTCCGGCGATTTCCTCTACAAGGTTTTGTTCGCGACGGGCTTTGCTTCTCAGCCCACCAGCGCCGCGCGAGACGACGGGCTGAAACTGATCGACGCATACATCAGCGCCGCGGTCCGCTGCGCGCCGCCGGACAACAAGCCAACAGTCGAAGAGATCCGCACTTGCCGCCCCTATCTGGAGCGCGAATTGGATCTGCTGAAAAACATTCGGGTCGTGGTGGCTCTGGGCCGCTTGGCGTTCGACGTATACCTGCGCGTCCTGCGCGATCAGGGCAAGATTGCACGGCCGTCTGGGTTCGCGTTTGCTCACGATGTCGAGCATCGCACCGGGGAAGGCCAGCCGCTGCTGATCGGTTCCTATCATCCCAGCCAGCAGAACACGTCCACCGGAAAACTGACGGAAGCGATGTTTCGCTCCGTGTTTCAGCGCGCGCGGCGGAACCTCACGAACCGTTAGGGCGCGAAAACGGCGGACCGCAGCAGCACGCCCAGCTTGGCTCCATCGCGCGGAGCGATATACGGATTGTGCACCCGCATGCGTACCATCGTGAGGCTGCCGGTATTCAGCCAGTCGACCGGAACATCGTGCTGGTACACCGCTTCACCATCCTTGGCGAACCGTGTCTGATCGAGCAAATGTCCGTTTATATAAAAGTCGACGAGGAGCGGGCCGGTCACCTTCAGCGTGTCATAGGGAAGATAGTAGTGCTCCCGGAACACGTGATGCTGAACAGAGGAAAGCTGAAACTGCAGTTCGGTATCATCCAACGTCCAGTAGCCATCCGCTTTGGGATCGGTGACAAGTACGCCCTTCACAACGTAATGAGCGGCGCCAGGGCTTCCAATGGTCATCACTTCGCCGAACGGGCCGTTTTGCTGGGCCACCTTCAGCATGTGCAATTGCACGCTTTGGACGGCATCACCGTTGTCGAGTTCCACATAGTGGCCGTTCTCAAAATCGAAGATGTGATCGTAATGCGGCAGGCGGTCGACAGGGATGCGCTGTTCTGGGGGCCCATTCAATTCTGTGATGAAAAGGTCGGTGTCGCGATAGTACATTCTGAGAAGGAAAACCAAGTCCCAGTTGGAATCTAACGGACTACGGACAAACAACAGCCTGGCCCCGTGCGGCAAGCTGGGATAAAGCCCAGAGAATTCGGCAATCGTGTTTTTGTAAGGAGAATACTGGGGATTGGGAGCGTGCTGCCAGTGCCGTTGGTCAATCGCTGAAACCACCAAAGCTATTCCGATGAAGAACGCTACTGAAGCCGAGGCCGGCGAGATGCGCTGTTGAAGCGCTTCTGAGAAGAGCTTGGACAGACTTTCCTTGAAGCGTACCAGGCAAACAGCGGCGGAAAGCGCCAGTCCAACCAGAGGCAGATAAAGCACGAAGCCGAGACGAGCCGGGATGAAAGATACCGGCAACAGCGCGATGAAGAAGAAGAGCAGGCCGAACCAGATCCGGCGCGACCGCATCCAAAGAGCGATTGCAATGAGCACGGCGCAAAATGCCGCCAATCCCGCCGCACTCAACGGCGTGATACCCAACACCACCGCCGGGTTGTCGCGATAGAACAGATCGCCCAGATAGGTTTCGGTGTCTTGGAGCCAGCGCGCCCAACTATAAACGGGAATATAGGAGGAATAAGTCGCCAAACCGTCTGCACCCAGCTTCCCCGGCAGATAGATTAAAACAACCAGCGCGCCCAGCAGCGCCATTCGTCCTTCCCGGAAACACCAGCCGACGAGTGCTCGAAGGCTGCGAAAATTGGGTGGATGAAACAATAATTCATACACCAAAACGATCACCGGCAGCGTCGCGGCCATCTCCTTCGAATTAAGAGAACATACGAAGCACACGATAAATCCCAGCGTCCCCCAAACGCCCAGTAGCCGGCCCTGCAGGCGGGCCCTGAGATAGATCAGCAAGGCCAGCGAGAAAAAAAGAACGCAGAAAACGTCGTACATCGAGCCGGCGTTGTAATACAAGTAATCGAACTTGCCGTGGAAGGCCCACAGTAGCGTCGCGATAGCGCCAATTTCGCCGGATCCGCCCAGCTTCTTGAACACCAGGTAGGCAAGCCATAAATTCAGTAGCATCGCCGCGAAGTACACCACGTAAAGCGGATAGGGATTAAAACCAAAGAGGCCGAAGACGCTTCTGTAGACGATGCCGCCAAAGGGACGATAGTAAGGCGTCCAGAAGAAAACGTTCGCCTTCACCAGTGAGCTGAGCGGCCTGCTCCAATAACCGTACAGGTTCATCAGGTCGTCGCCGGTGTAGTAGACCAGAACACCGCGCCACGTGAAAAACAGGAAGAAACATCCGATGAACAGGCCCGCAAGAATTCGGAGGGCGCTGCCTACACGGGAAGGTGTGGTCAGGTTTGTCTCGGAAGCAGGCGGCGTTAAGGATCCTTGCGCCATGCTTGCTGCAGTTTCTCCGCGAAAGGAGAGCTACTCGGGGTGAAGTGCTGCTGATTCTCGGCCGTTGGTGGCGGCTGCGGCGAGGTAGAACCCACATGTTCCAGAGGCGCGCCTTCGCCGGAAGCGGGAGCCCCCGCGGAGGGATCACGCACCGGCGCGTCCTCCAAATACTTGGCTTTTTTAAGAATGGCGCGCTCGAGCGACGGACTGTAGCCGGTCCAGCATCCCTCAATGTGGCGGTCCTTTTCCGCCAACGCGCGCATGCACTCCATTTTTGAATCGAGATTGTCCAGATGATGGAGCAGCATGGCTTCTGGGAACAGCGGCACTTTCGGAGAGCCGTATTCCAGCTCGCCGTGGTGGCTGACAATCAGGTGCTCCACCAAAACACGGAGTTTGGGCGGAAAATCCGGGAACTGCTGGAGCTTCTCGTGTAACAGACGCAGGCCAATCACAATGTGGCCCAACAGTTGGCCTTCCGAGCTGTAACCAAAGCTGCGCTCGTAGGTTAATTCGGCCACCTTTCCGATGTCATGAAGAATCGCGCCGGTAAGCAGCAAATCCGGATCCACGTTGCCGTAATGCGAAGAAGTAAGGTGGCACAACCGGCAGACCGAAAGCACGTGTTCGATCAATCCCCCCAGGTAGGCGTGATGCACGTGTTTCGCGGCCGGCGCCGTGCGATACATGCGCGCCAGGGGCTCATCGTTCAGAAACGCTTCCAGCAGCTCGCGCAAGTGTGGATTGCGGACCGACGCCACCAACGTGCGCAGCTCCGCGAACATTTCCAGAGGATCGCGCGTGGAGGCTGGAAAAAAGTCGGCGAAATCGATATCCGCATCCAGCACCCGCGCCATCTTGTGAACGGTCATCTGTAGCCGGTTTTGGAAGATCTGCAGCAGGCCTTTCACCTTGACGAAATCGTCGCGCTCGAAGGTGTCCACCACTTCCACGACGTTGTCCCACATCTTGGCGTCCACCTCGCCGGTGCGGTCGCCCAGCAGCAAAGACAGGTAGGGTTCTCCCGACTTCTTCTGTCGAACGTCTTTTCCGTGAACGAGAAAAGTGGTGGTGAAAACCTGGTTGGGCTTTAGATCGCTAAGGTAAGGCGACTTCATGGAGACCGGCGCCGCTATTGCGACGAGCTCGTGGCTGTAGTTTGGGTTCCGGGAACAGGTATGCTCCAGAGCAGCCTCTTATGCCGGGTCCTGCTCTCCACTTCTTCCTTCTTCACGGTTTCAGGTCGCAACTGCGCGGGATCCACCCAGGCTGTGTCCTTGCCGCCCGCCGCGCCGGTGTCAATATAATCGGCTTTGATCTCTAGAAAAGCGTCCTTGCGCAGCTTAGTGAGGTACTCGCGGACCGCGGCATCCAACTTGGGCGCGAGAAGGATCTCGTTGATCCGGCCCTCCACTTCGGAAAGCTCGGCTTGGCCCGCCTTCTGGTGGTCTTCGACTCGCAGAATGAGAAACCCGTTGGAGGTCTTGATGGGGTCGGTAATGAAGCCTTTGGGCTGGTTCCAAACCGCATCTTCCAGATTCTGGCTGAGCAGGCCCTTTTTGAAAGGGGCCGGAAACTCGCCCATGCTCTTGGCTGTGAGTGAATCGGAATTATCGCGAGCCATCTCCGCGAACCGCTCCCCCTTGCGTGCCCGCCCCACCAGGTCTTTGGCTTTCTTCTCGGCGGCCGCTACGCCCGCGGCGTCCTTGCCTTCGGTGGAGATCAAGATTTCCTGCAAGGTAATCTGTTCTTCGCGAACGAACTCCGCTTTATGCTCGTTGTAGTATTTTTCCGACTCCTCGTGCTTCACCGACATCTTCTCACTGACTTCCTCACGAATCACCCGTTGAGTTAGAAACCGGTTCTTCATCTCCTGCTTGAAGTCTTCAAAAGACATGCCGCTCTGTTCCTTGATGTATGCCTGGAACTTTTCGGGGTCGGCGATCTTGGAATCCGATTGGATGGCGGCCAACTGTTTGCTGACCTCGCTATCGACGTTAATGTTGAGGTCTTTGGCCTTTTGGGCCAGGATCAACTGGTCGATGCGATCCCGCAGCAGGTTCTTCTCTCGCTCCGCTAGCTGCTTCTCCAGATCGTCCCCCACCACGCCATTCGCGCGCAGGGTCTCGATCAGTTCGCGGCGGGCGCGATCCAGATCGCCCCGTGTGATAATGTCGCCATTACATTTGGCAACGATCTCTTCCACCACGGCTAAGTCGGCGGCGGCCAGACTGAGAGTAAACACACAACTGGCTCCGAGAGCTAGGAGGGGTACAGACAACTTCATAATCTCCATTATGGCTGATAAACTAGAAGCGGGGAAAGCATCTACCCAGTGATGGCAACGCCCACCCGCGTTCAAACTCCGGTCGACATCTCGCTCTCATCGGAGCAGCTTGTTCGGGCTTATCGCGCCATGTATATGGCACGGCGCCTGGATGACCGCGAGATCCTTCTCAAACGCCAGAATCGCATTTTCTTCCAGATCAGCGGCGCGGGACACGAAGCGGTGCAGGCGGCCGCTGGGCTGGTCTTCCGGCCCGCGCACGATTGGTTTTATCTTTATTATCGCGACCGCGCTCTCGCCCTCATGCTCGGCGTGACGGCCGAACAGATGCTGCTGGCTGCCGTGGGCGCAGGGCTGGACCCGGCCTCGGGAGGCCGCCAAATGCCTTCCCATTGGACCGATGCCGCCCTGCACATCGCCTCGCGATCGTCGGCCACCGGAACCCAGTTTCTGCAAGCCGCCGGTTGCGCCCAGGCCTACCGCTATCTGGATCCGCATTCCGACGAAGTGACGCTGGTTACAAGCGGCGAGGGCGCCACCAGCGAAGGCGAATTCTGGGAAGCCATGAATGCCGCCAGCCTGGAGAATCTACCCCTGGTGTTTCTGATAGAAGATAACGGATATGCCATCTCCGTGCCGGTCGAAAAGCAGACCGCGGGAGGGAACATCGCGCAGTTGGTTTCCGGATTCCCCAATCTAAAGCGCATCGAGGTGGACGGCACGGATTTGAACGCGTCCTATCGGGCGCTTACCGAGGCGGCGGAGTATGCGCGGGCGCGGAAAGGTCCCGCCCTGGTGCATGCCTCCGTGACGCGTCCTTATTCCCATTCCCTTTCCGACGTCGAGCGGGACTATAAGACCAAGGCCGAGCGCGAAGCCGAGGAATTGCGCGACCCGTTGTTGCGCTTTCCCGAATGGCTGATCTCGGAAGGTATTCTCGACCGCCAGGGATTGCAGATCATCGTGCACGATGTGGATCAGGAGATCCAGCAGGCCACCGATCACGTGTTGAAAGCAGATCCGCCTGCCAAAGGTTCGGCGCTCCAGTATCTTTATTCGGACAAGATCGACCCGGCTTCGGCGGAATTCGAACCCGAGCCGCAATCCAGCGGCGAATCCCACACCATGGTGGACGAGATCAATCTCACCCTGCATGAAGAGATGCGGCGAGATTCGCGGATCATTGTGTTCGGCGAAGACGTGGCCGATTGCAGCCGGGAAGCAAACCTGGCCGAAGTGAAAGGCAAGGGCGGCGTCTTCAAGTCGACGTCCGGGCTGCAAATCAAGTTCGGCAGCGATCGCTGCTTCAACAGTCCTCTGGCGGAAGCGGGAATTATTGGCCGCGCCATTGGGCTGGCCGAGCGGGGCCTGAAACCGGTGGTGGAAATTCAGTTCTTCGACTACATTTGGCCGGCCATGATGCAATTGCGCGCCGAATTGGCTACGCTGCGCTGGCGATCGCACAACGCGTTCAGCGCGCCGATGGTGGTGCGCGTCGCAATCGGCGGCTATCTGAGTGGCGGCGCGATTTATCACAGCCAATGCGGCGAAGTGATTTTCACGCATATCCCGGGCCTTCGCGTCGTGATGCCATCCAATGCCCAAGACGCTTGCGGACTCTTGCGGACCGCCATTCGCTCCGACGATCCGGTGCTGTTCCTGGAACACAAGAAGCTTTATCGTGAGCTTTATAATCGCTCCCAGCACCCAGGCCCCGACTACACCATCCCGTTTGGCAAAGCGAGCGTCGTGAAAGGCGGCCAAAGCCTGACGGTGGTCACCTACGGCGCGGTGGTGCAAAAGATGTTGCAGGCGGCGCTTCAGGTGGAGCAGCGCAATCCCGACAAGACTATCGAAGTGATCGATCTGCGTACGCTATCGCCGTACGATTGGGAAACTATCCGGACGTCGGTGGAAAAGACCAATCGCGTGATGGTGGCGCATGAAGACTGCCTGTCGTGGGGTTACGGCGCGGAAATCGCAGCGCGCATCGCCAACGAACTGTTCGATCACCTGGATGCACCTGTCGGCCGGGTAGGCGCGCTCGATACCTGGGTGGGCTACAATCCTCAACTCGAGAACGAGATCCTGCCGCAGGTGGAGAACCTGGCGGCGGAAGCGGAACGGTTGTTGCAATTCTAATCGGCGTTGATCTGCGTTAATCGGCGGCCAAAAATACTAGCCGCAAATGAACACCGATAGATCGCGTTTATTTACCCGCATCGGCCGGAAGCAGCGTGAATGGCTTTCCATCAGCGGCGCGAACCACGCGAAAATACCTTTCGTCGACGGTGAGTATTCGCCGCGTCCCCAGGCGCTCCGCCGCAGCGACAACGGCGGCATCGGCCAGACCGAGATTGAGAGTGCTGTATTGATCAATCAACTCTCGCGAGCGGCGCAAGTCGGCGACCGTGAATGGCTCCAGAGTGAATGCGCCCCCGAGAATATCATCCAAGAGATCGAGCTCTGCGCCGGCGCCGAGCTTCGCGACAATAAGATAGTCAATTTCGCTGAGAATCGCAGTAGGAATTAGAATCGCTCCGGGCTCATTTGCGATCGCGGCCCGGAGGGCGCGATGATGACGATCGCGCCGATTGTAGAGTCCGTAGATAGCGCCGGAGTCCGCTACCGCCGCCATCTACCCTTCTTGGCGGCCGCGCGAAGAAAATCCTTGGCACGTTCGGCGCCCTGCGTCTCGCCGCTGTCGTACTTCCCCAAACCTCGGGGAAGCGGTCGCTTCGCAGCACAGGTATACGTCTGCAACGCGTCGCGAATGAGTTCCGCCTGACTGCGCCCCTGCGTTTCCGCCATTTGACGGAGAGCCAGCACGGTGTCGGAATCCAGGTAGACGGTGGTCTTCGTCACGCCGTATAGGGTACCATATATGGCACCGCGCCGCCCAAGTACGAAGAGTTATGCCTGCGCGATCCCAAATGATTTCGGTATTCTAATCTGGCCCAGTTCGGCATTTTGTTTTGGCCCACCCTGTGAACGAACGGGTACTCTAATTCGGGCGAAGCCCGAAGCAGAGGAGACTCGTTGGACTGGAGAGCCAAAGTGGAATTGTTTGAGCAGATCCGTCGAGAGTACGAGTTCGGCGTAGGCACCATTGCCGGGGTGGCCCAAAAGCTGGGCGTGCATCGGCGCATGGTGCGTGAGGCGATCGGAAGCGCGCTGCCGAAACCGAGGAAGAAGACAGAACGGCCGCGCTGGAAGTTGAAAGCGGCGATCGAGTTTGTGGATGCCGTGCTGGACGCTGACCGAAAAGCGCCGCGCAAGCAGCGGCACACGGCGCACCGGATCTGGGAGCGGATTCGGCATGAACTACCCGATTGCAAGATTGGTGAACGAACAGTTCGGCATTACGTGCACGATCGAAAGATCGCACTGGGAATGCTGGTGCGCGAGACCTGCGTGCCGCAAAGCTACGCCTGGGGCGTGGAAGCGCAGGTGGATTGGTACGAAGCTTACGCCGATCTGGCCGGCGAACGCGTCAAGCTGCAGGTGTTCGCAATGCGCAGCATGGCGAGCGGAGCCGCGTTCCACTGCGCCTATTTACATGCGACGCAGCAGGCTTTTCTGGAGGCGCACGAACTGGCCTTCGCTTACTTTGGCGGCGTGTTTCGGAAGCTGCGCTATGACAACCTCACCTCAGCGGTGAAGAAGATTCTGCGTGGGCATCGGCGCGAGGAGACAGCGCGCTTTGTAGCCTTCCGTTCGCACTGGCGATTCGAGGCGGAGTTCTGCACGCCGGCCGAGCCTCACGAGAAGGGCGGCATCGAAGGAGAAGCTGGATACTTCCGGCGCAACCACTGGGTGCCGGTACCAGAAGCGGCGGATGTCGCCGAACGGAATCGGCAGATCATCACAGCGTGTCAGCAGGACGAAGGTCGGCTGATCGCTGGACGGCCGCAGACCGTGGGCGCTGGTCTGCTCATTGAGCGGGAGCAACTCTTACCACTGGTTCAAGACGGTTTCGACTTGGCGCAAACAAGTTTTCCTACGGTGAACGGCCTGGGATGCGCCAAGGTGCTCACGAACACATACTCGGTCCCGCTGCCGGCTGGCACGCAAGTACAGGCGAAAGTGTACGCGAGCATTATCGAGCTTTGGTACGACGGCCGGTGTGTGGCGCGTCATGAACGGTGTTACCGGCGCCAGCAGCAGATCCTAGATCTGGAACACTACCTCGATGTGCTCTATCGCAAGCCCGGCGCGCTGGCCGGATCGAAGCCGTTGGAGCAGAGGCGGCAAGCCGGTTTATGGCCGGCCAGTTTCGACCGCATCTGGCAAGCTCTGATTCTGCGTCACGGCAAGCAGAACGGCACCAAGCAGATGATCGAACTGCTCAAGCTATCGACGATACACGGCCAGGCGCGGCTGCAAGAGGCGATCGAATCGGCGCTGGCTGGAAGCTGTTACGATGCAGCCGCAGTCCGTCATCTGCTGAATGCCGATGAGCTGCGGCACGCAGCGTGTGAAGCCATCGATGTTGGCGCGCTGGAGCGTTACGCGCGCCCGCTCCCGGTGATGCACGAATACGATCAACTGCTCACCGCCGGGGGTGCGCAATGAGCAACCAGCTGGCGCAGTTGCAGGAAGCCACCATCAAAGCTCAGTGCAAGACGCTGCGCATGCCGATGGTCGCGTCGCAGTTTGGCACACTGGCGGATCAAGCGATTCGTGAAAAGCAGAGCCACATCGGGTATCTGGAAGCGCTGCTACTAGCTGAGATCGAAGAGCGGGAGCGAAACACCATCGAACGGCGTATCCGGGAAGCTCATCTGCCGCGAGTGAAAACTCTGGAGGAGTTCGATTATGCGCAATCGCCGAATGTGACGGCTGCGAAGATGCGCGACCTAGC
This sequence comes from Bryobacteraceae bacterium, assembly GCA_049518655.1. Taxonomy (GTDB): domain Bacteria; phylum Acidobacteriota; class Terriglobia; order Bryobacterales; family Bryobacteraceae; genus Palsa-89. The sequence goes on from JBEKRO010000022.1 coordinate 70,052, forward strand.
CGAAGGCGGCTACATCGAACGCGCCGAACCGGTCTTGTTTATCGGCGAATGCGGCACCGGCAAAACCCACTTACTCACCGGGCTCTGCGTTGCGGCATGTCGGCAAAAGCGCCGGGTCCGTTTCACAACCGCCGCCGGACTCGTGAATGAGCTGGTGGAAGCCAAGCACCAGTTACAACTCCGACGCGTGATGGCGCGCTGGAGCCGATACGACTTGATCGCGATCGATGAAGTCGGGTGACCTGCTCTCGATAATTTAGACCAGTTAAACTTGAGGATCTTCAGATCGGCGCGGCAGGAAGAAGCGACGAAAGGAGATTCGAGATGAAGAAGGGTCGATTCACGGAAGAGCAGATCAT
>JBEKRO010000023.1:0-70088 GCA_049518655.1 Bryobacteraceae bacterium
ATGAAATTGTGCGGATGCTGTCCGTCGACGATGGGTTGGCCGTACGCGGTTTCACCAGTTTGGAAAAGCAATGGATAGCGGCGATCGGCGATGGTGGCCGGCTCCAGGCTCAGCATGAGATCCACCTGAAACGCGCCATCCGCACCGGCACGATGCTCCGCCGAGGCCATGAACCCATTGGTCGAATACAGCTTATCGCCTCCGCGCGGTCCGGATTGCTGCGTATCGACAAGAAATCCTTCTCCCATGAGCATGGTATTCCACGATCCGAAATGCGTCATGAGCATGGGCATCGGCCACGAGTCGGGATTGACGGACGTTCCCGAGGCAATGTTCGCCAAGTCCATGCTGGCGGCGTTCATATCCACCATGTTCATGCCTGGCATGGAGCTTTGGGCATGCGCCGCAGATAATGCTAGCGCAATTAAGAACGTCTGTTTACAAATCATTTGATTCCTTCAAATCAATTCTTAGCCGCAGATAAACACGGATGAACGCAGATCGGCGTCAATCTGCGTTCATCTGCGGCAAGCTAGATTCTCAGGATGCTTGGGGAGGGCGACGATAGCGGCGGTGGTGAGAAATCCGGGGTTACCCAGATCTCGGTAACGACGAACGTACCGGCGCTCAAAATTGCTGCTGCAGGCCCGATTGCGACGGCGTGGACTAGTGACAACCCCTGTACATCGGTCAGCAGAAAATCGTGGCTACACGCGTTGGATGTTTCGTGATGCGGAGTTGAATGCCGATGACAGGGTGGTACAGCGGAGCTACAGCTTTCAGCCGCGCACGATGCCAAGCATTGCGTGGCGCTGAAAATGAGCGCCACGATGAGCAGAGCTACCAAGTGAGCGCGCCGTGCCGTCATCATGCGCCATACCATCCTCTGACGCCATACCATCATCTGAGGCGATCTTAGCATGCGCACGCTCACAGCAAGCTGTCATTTCGTCGTGAATAGTACCGATCCGTGAATAGTACCGATCAAGGTTAGCGGAAGTTACTATCTTAGTACCCTTCCGTAGCACTCAGCCCCACGTAATTGCCTTAGTACCTATATTGCGGGTACTCTACCGCCGATCAGGATAGCTGCGAGGGTCTATTGGGTAGTATTTCCGTTTTTGTATGTGAGTCGCAGCCAATCGTTATTGAGGGGCTGCGGAAGGTGTTGGCCGAGACTAACGATCTTCTGTTCGCCGGTACAGTAGCGAGGCCGGCCGAGGTGCTTGACGCAATCCAAAGCATCCGGCCGAACATTGTCTTGATTGACGGAAGCGCGGGAATGACCGCCGCGCTCCGCCTGCTCGGTCATCTGAAGGCAGCTGGGCCAGTTCATCCGGTCCTGTGGGTGGTTGATTTGCCGGAGATGGACGCCTTCCGGGCACTGCAGATGGGCGCTCGCGGCATCGTCAAGAAAACTCTGCCAACCGCTACGCTCCTCGAGTGTTTACGGGAGGTGGGCGCTGGACAAATCTGGATGCAGGAATCCGAGCAGGTTGCCGACTTCCTGCAGCGCAAGGACGCCTCGCGCCTGACGCCGCGCGAGAAAGAAGTAGTGCGGTTGATTTGCCGGGGCCTTCGGAACAAGCAAATTGCCGAAAATCTGCACATCACGCCAGGGACCGTAAAAGTTCACCTGATGCACATTTTCGAAAAGACCGGGCTGAAGGATCGTCTCGCCCTGGCGGTGCATGGCCGCGAGATGGTGGGCGTGGAAGCCCCCGCGAGCGACGCCGCCGGTACTTAACTGCTGGCGGGCCACAAACTCATATTCGCAACGCCGCGGCTAGTTCCTTGTCGCCACGCACTCGCCAGATCTTGGAGTCGAGCATGTAATGTGTGAAAGGGATGCCCCAGATCGCGGCTTGCAGCCACTGAACCGCCGGAAAGTAAGCTTGCGGCAGGACGTTCAAAGCAAAGTGCAGCCCCAGTGCGACCAGGATGTAATAACCCAGGTCTCTGGCAAAGTACGCCGCCAAACCGTGTTGTTCCGAGGCTCCAGGCGTTGAATAACGGTTCTTGTTATGGAACCAGAGCAGACGATGATATTGGAAGGAATGAAATAGGCCGAGCGTAATGCCCGCCCGTAGGATTCCTTCAGCCCCGAAACGGGCGGCGTAGAGAAACGCGATCCATTGCAACGGCACTAAAACGGAAAGCAGCATCAGCTTGGGAAGATTGAGAGGCAGCCCAGCGCGGAATTTCTTCACCTGATGTCCGACGTAAATCGCGGCAAATATCACATAAGCGGCGGTGGCGGCCCATTCCATCAACTGTGCGGGCCACTGTAAGGGCCTCCAATCCATCAATCTGGTTTTGATGACGAACAGCGCCAGTGGAAGAACGGTCGACGACAGCATGAACCAACGATCCAGTTTTAGATCGATGGGATCCCGCTCCTTATTCTTGGCCTTCCACAGCATCATGAAACCCATGTGCTGTTTCGCGATGTGATAGTGCTGCCAGCACACGGCGAAGAGATAGAAGAGTGAGGATTGGCCCGCCCACACCATCACGGGACCGATCAAAGTGAGCGGCACGATGGTCCACAGGAACCACCCCAGCCGTTTTCGTTCCCGTTTGTCGAGGTAGGTGCGGGTGACGGTTCCCATCACATGAGGTCCATCCACGAACAGGAACCAGGTGAGGTAAATGGGGGTGATGGGGAACCCAGCGGCCATCATACCCAAGGCCAGGTAGCTGATCGCGGCCGGCCCGATGAACCAGAGCAGATCGTCTCGACGCGAGATGATCCAGTTCGTCCCCGCGGGCCGTATCCCGACAGGTTGCGAAAGGGCCGGTGTCATCGCAGTGCTGCTCATGATGTTCTCTTCGGTGTTTATCGTCAGGAAGGCGGACGATCTGCATAAGGCATTGAGCGTAGTTAATCAGGTACGACGCTAAAGCTAGTGGGCGGCGGGGTCGATCACCTTCGAAGGGACACGGTGTCCCGAGCAGCAACACCTTGGCAACCTTGACGCACTCCCCTACCGAGGCCCCCGCAGCGCCCATGGAAGCCATGGCTGCGGCCCCCCAGGCTGGAGCTTTTGATGCTACCGCAGGGCGCCGAATCGCCCGCATCTTCCTGCCATCGATTTCCGACTGTTTCTTTATCGCGCTGATCGCCTGGCTGTTCATCTGGGGAGCAAGCGGATGGATATCGCTGCTGGGAGACGGCGACACGGGATGGCACATTCGTACCGGCCAGTACCTTCTGGAACACCATTCCGTACCTACTCAGGACTTGTTCTCTTTCTCGCGGCCGGGCGCGCCTTGGTTCGCCTGGGAATGGCTGACGGACGTGATCTATGCGGTCTGTTTCCAGATCGCCGGGCTCAAGGCGATCGTGCTGCTGGCGGCGGTGATGATCGCGCTATTTGCGACCGTGGTTCTGCGCTATACGCTGTGGCGCGGCGCCAATGCATTGGTGGCCGCCTTCACCACGCTGCTGGCTGTGGGCGCTTCGTCGATGCACTTCCTGGCGCGTCCACACCTGTTCACGCTGCTTTTGCTGCCGATTTGTCTGTGGGTGGTGGAAGCGGATCGGCGGGCCAAGACCTGCTGGCTATGGGCGCTCATTCCCGTGACCGCGCTATGGACCAACCTGCATGGAGGCTTCGTCATTTTTCTGGTGTGCCTGGGTCTGCTGGTGCTGGCGTATGCCATCAAAGCGGCGCTCGGACCGAAGGCAGGCCCCGGGGAGGCGTGCTGGCCCGCGATCCGGCGCTACGGCGCGCTGCTGGTGGGGTGCTCGCTCGCTTCGTTGGTAAACCCGTACGGAATCCAACTACACATTCACATCTACGAATATCTGCGCGCCGATTGGATCAAGAACATCGTGCAGGAATTTCAGGCGCCCACGTTTCGCAACGAAGGCCAGCTGCAATATGAGGCGTTATTGCTGGCCGGCTTAGTCGCCATCGGTTTTTTGCTCCGCCGGAGGCTGTTTGCAGAGTCGCTGTGGATACTGTTCCTGGCCCATTCGTCGTTGATGAGCGTGCGGCACGCCCCGCTCTATGCCACGGTCGCCGCGCCCTTAGTCGCTTGCGAGATCAGCGAATGGTGGCGCACCGGGGTTGCGGGCATGAAAAAGTCTTCGGCTTTGCGAATTCTTCACCAGCTCGGGGCCGACCTCGAGCCGGGCTTTCGCCGAACCAGCATCTGGCCCGCCCTTTTCATCTTGCTGCTGGCTACGCTCGGCGCGCCTCTGAATTGGCCGCGCGACTTTCCCAGCCAGATGTTTCCCACCGCCATGGTCCACCAGCACGCTGGATTGATCGCCTCAGGGCGATTGCTGACGCCGGACCAATGGGGGGACTACATCATCTACAGCTTCTATCCCCGCCAGAAGGTCTATGTCGATGGCCGTAGTGATTTCTATGGAGAAAAGCTCGGCCAGGAGTATATCCACCTGATGCAAGGCGCCTATGACTGGAGAGCGATCATGAACCGTAACGGCTTCGATGTAGCTCTGTTGCCCGTGGATTGGCCGCTCGCCTCGATGCTGAAGTTAGAACCGTCGTGGCGAGTGGTACAAGACGATACCAAGGTCATACTGTTCCAGCGCCTAAGACGGCAAACCACAGGAAATTAGGTAGTTCGACACCGCGGCCGGGCATCGTCCGTACTAAAGAAAACCTAGGGTTCGGGCTAATGAAAACCTCCCAGTTGGCCGAAGTTAAAGGCAGGGAGAGCGACCGGCATGAGAAGCAATCAGAACCCGTCAGGTGCAGCCACGCGGAGTGTCGGAGAGCGGAGCGCCGGGGCTCGGGATTTGACGAAGTTGAGCATGCCGCAGATGCCGGTGGAGTGGCTGGATGCGGGAAGCTGGCGGTTGCCGTCGGGTAAGGCACTGGCCGAATTTGCGTTGCAGGCCGGGTTTTTGGCACCCCTGCTGTTTCGAGCAGACCGGTTTGGAAAGAGCTCTTCATCGGCAGTCACCAGTTCGTCGGGAACCACCGGATGCCTGGCGCCGGCACGCGGCAAACAATTTGACAAGGGGGACGGCCAGTGACGCCACAGGCCGTACTGGCGGGCGGAATCGGGATCGCGGCGTGTATCGACGATCTCAGGCGGCGACAGATCTCCAACTGGATTTCCGGTTCGGCTTTGGCAAGCGGTCTGGTTCTGCAGACGGTACAGCATGGCTGGCGCGGCGCAGGCTCGGCATTGCTCGGCACGGTGGCGGGCGCGGGTGTGTTTCTGGTTTTTTATCTGCTAGGCGGCATGGGTGGGGGAGACGTGAAGTTGATGGCCGGCTTCGGTGCGCTGCTCGGAGCAAAACGGCTCTTTGAGGCCGCTTTGTGGACGGCCGGATGTGGCGGCTTAATGGCGCTGGCTGTCATCGTCACAGGCTTGGTTCGAGACCTTTGTATGCGCCGGGGATCCTCGGAAGACGCGGGCGCAGAGTCGGTTGGCCGGCCGAGCCGGAGAGCGGACAGCATCCCCTACGCTCCAGCGATCGCCGCCGGAGTCTGGTTGAGCTTGGTAGGAGCGACATGACGGATCGGCATGACAGGCATTTCGCGGCATTCCAGTTAACGATCGAAAGCGGGAGAGAGGGATATGGATCGTAGATTTTTGACGGTATTAGGCGTGAGTCTGCTGTTCGCGCTCGTGATATCGAGCGTGTTTTACCAGATGACGGCTCGCGCTGGAAACGCTAAGAAGGCGCCCGAGGCGACCGATTTGAAGGACATCGTCTTGGCTGCCAGGCCACTGGCGGTGGGAACGACGGTAAAGCCGGCCGACATTAAGCTGGGCAAGATCCCGTCGGGGGCCTTCCCCAAAGGCGCGTTCGCCAAGCCCGAAGAAGTAATCGATCGCCCGCTGATCAGCAACATTCTGATGGACGAGCCCATACTCGAAGGGCGGCTCGCGGCTCGCGGCAGCGGAATCGGTCTGGCGCCAGTCATTCCGGTAGGAATGCGCGCGGTAACTTTGCGAGTGAACGACGTCACAGGCATCGCCGGGTTTGTGCTGCCGGGCATGCGAGTTGACGTACTGGTGACAGGCCACCCTCCCAATTCCGACAGCTCGGTCACAGCCACACCGGTGCAGCTGCAGAATCTGCTGGTGCTTTCGGCGGGGACTGTGATGCAGCCGGATGCGCGAGGTCAGGCCATGCCGGCCCAGACCGTTACTTTGCTGGGGACACCGGAGCAAGCCGAGACGCTCACTTTGGCCAGCGCCGATGCCCGCATTCAGTTGGTCCTCAGAAACGGTAGCGACCAGACCATCGAAAAAACCCCGGGGCACGATATCGCGGAATTGTACGGGGAACGCACGCAGCGCAAAAAAAGCTCTGAAAACACGGCTCCCGCGCGGCCGCGCAGCCGGCCTGTGGTTGTCGCCGCAGCGCCTCCCCCGCCCCCACCACCGCCCGATCAGATTGTCGTGATTCGCGGAACGCAAAAGAGCGTGGAAGTGGTCGGTGTCGGTGGCGGCGGGGGGAATTAAACCATGCGACGAATGAAACACCTGTATATCCTGTCTGGGCTGCTGGCTTTGGGCGCGGCCAGTTGGCTTCTCGCTCAAGGGGGCCCGGAAGAGATTCGCTTGACGATCGGCAAGAGTATCGTCATCGATTACCCATCTGACATAGCAAGGATTTCAACCAGCAATGCGGACATCGTGGACGCTTCTCCCGTTACCGGGCGCGAAGTTCTGATCCATGGCAAGTCTTTCGGGACCGTGACGCTCGTAGTATGGAGCAAGACCGGTCAGCGCAATTTCTACAACATCACCGTCGAGCAGAATTTAGAACCACTGCGCAAGCTCCTCAAAGAAACCTTCCCGGCGGAAGACATCCATGTCCAATCTTCCCGCGATTCACTTTCCTTGACTGGAAGGGTAGGAAATAAAGATGTTGCCGACCGCGCCACCGCGCTTGCAACGCCGTTCGCGAAAAACGTGGTGAATAACCTGCAAGTGGCCGAACCACCCGTGGAAAGACAGATCTTGTTGCGCGTTAAGTTCGCCGAGCTGGATCGTTCCGCATCCAACCAGTTTGCCGTTAACTTGGTTTCCACCGGCGCCGCCAATACCATCGGCCGCGTCACGACGGGAGGGTTCCCGGCTCCCGCTCCAACCACATTGGGCCCGGGAGGCATCGCGGGCAATTCCACTTTTAGCATCTCGAACGCACTGAACATTTTTGCCTTCCGGCCGGATCTGAACCTGGGAGCCCTGATCCAAGCCCTGGAACAACGCAACCTCCTGCAGACCTTGGACGAGCCGACCCTGATCACCAGCGATGGCAAAGAAGCCAGCTTCTTAGTCGGGGGCGAGTTTCCCATCCCAGTCTTACAGGGCGGCGCCAATTCGGGCGCGGTCACAATTCAGTTTCGAGAATACGGCGTCCGTCTGACCTTTACGCCCAATATCACCGGCAACAACAACATTCGCCTGCACGTGAAGCCGGAGGTTTCCGCCCTCGATTACACCAACGCGCTGTCATTTAACGGCTTCACCATTCCCGCCCTCTCCTCGCGCAAGATGGAAACCAACATCGAGCTGGGCGAAGGGCAGAGCTTCGTGATCGCCGGTCTCATCGACAAACAGCTGACCGAAACGCTTTCCAAGATTCCGGTATTGTCCAGCCTTCCAATCCTCGGAAACCTGTTCAAGAGCAAGGAATTCGACCGTAATGATACGGAACTGATTGTGATGGTCACGCCCGAGATCACGATGCCGCTGCAGCCGGGCGACGCCAAGCCAATGCCTCCCATGCCGCGCCCCTTCCTGGTGCCGGTCACGCCGGGTTCCACCAATCCGTTCCCGACTAAGGCAAAGGGCAAGTAGGAGCACTGAGGATGAGTAACGGCAGGAGCTTACGACGATGAGCCGGGGACCAGTTTTGACGGCGCTTGCGATCATTCCCGATCGTGAGCTCGCGGCCCAGCTGTCGTCCGCTCTCGAGCGCACCCGTTCCTTTCAGATCCTCTCTGAGTTCAAGTCCTATCCCTCGCTCCAGACTCTGGAGATCCGGGTGCGCCAAACCAAACCGGATGTCATTCTGCTCGATCTAGCCTCCGACCTCGATCAGGCCTGCGAGCTGATACGCTGCGTCACCTCGCTCAACCTGCGGGCGCACGTGGTCGGCCTGCATGTACGCAATGATTCGGATGCGATCCTACGCTCCTTACGGAGCGGCGCCAGCGAGTTTCTCTACGCGCCTTTCGACGTCCAAACGCAAAACGACGCGGTGCTTCGTTTGCACCGCCTGTTGCAACCAGGACCCGTGGAACAAGCCGACCCGGGCTCCATCGTCGCCTTCTCCAGCGCCAAGCCGGGATCGGGCGCGTCGACGCTCGCCGCGCAAGCCGCATTCGCCCTGCGCCGCACTACTTCACAACGCGTTTTGTTGGCCGACTTCGACCTGATGGGAGGCATGATCGGCTTTTACCTGAAACTCACCCACACCAAGTCCTTGCTGGATGCCTTGCAAATGGCAGAACGGCTGCAGGACGGGTGGGCTTCGTGTGTGGCGGTCGCGGACGGCGTGGACATTCTGCCAGCGCCCGAGACGCCCTATGCCGGTCCGATCGACGCCGCGCGGCTGCATGCGGTGATGGAGCACGCCCGCATGAATTACGAGTGGGTAGTCATCGACCTGCCAGTGGTTTTTCAACGGCTGAGCTTGATGACGATTTCCGAATCGGATCGCGCGTACTTGGTCTCGACACCCGAGTTGCCGAGTCTGCACTTGGCGCGCAAGGCCGTAAATCTCCTCGACCATTTGGGCTTTCCCAAGGAACGCTTTCAGATTGTGATGAACCGCATCGACCGGCGCGACGAAATCGCGGGATCGGACATCGAGCGGTTGTTTAACTGCGCCATCGACGCGCGGATTCCGAACGACTATTTTTCGCTACACCGCGCGGTGACGCTGGGCCAGCCGGTGGATGGACATTCTGAGCTCGGCAAAGCGGTCGAAAATCTGGCCAACCGCCTGTCGGGCGGCGGCCAGGAACGCAAGCGCGCGGCTGTTACGGACTTGCGAGTGGCGACTTCGCTGGTGTAGTGAGGCCTGTACAGAGAAGGGTTTTGCAGTGAAGATTTATGTTTCCTAATCTCGATACCAAATCGACGCCACAAATCAGCTGGGAGCAGCGCCTGTTGAAAAACGGCGGCAAATCCAAGGGTGCGCTGAAACCGGAGTATCAGGAGCTGAAGTTCACCCTGCATCGCAAGCTGGTGGACAAGATCAATCTGGAGGCGCTCGCCAGCATTGACAACCAGCGCGTGCGCAGCGAAGTGCGCCAGGCGCTCATCTCACTGATCGATTCGGAGCCGACGCTGCTCAGCTCCCTCGAAAAGCAGCAAATCTGCGATGAAGTCCTGGACGAAGTTTTCGGCCTCGGGCCGCTCGAGCCGCTGTTGCAAGATCCCAGCATCTCCGACATTCTGGTCAACACCCACAAACAGGTCTATATCGAGCGCAAAGGCTTGCTGGAGTTAACCACGGTCAGCTTCCGCGACGCCCAGCACCTGCTGCGCATCATCGACAAAATTGTTTCGCAGGTGGGCCGCCGGGTGGACGAATCCAATCCCATGGTGGACGCGCGTTTAAGCGATGGCTCGCGCGTCAACGCCATCATTCCGCCTCTGGCCGTAGATGGGCCGCTGCTGTCGATCCGCCGTTTCTCGACCGACAAGCTGATGCCGCCCGATTTGGTGGACCGCCGGGCTATGACCCCCGGCATGATGGAGCTGCTCGAGGCGGCCGTCAAAGCTCGCATGAACATCATCATCGCGGGTGGAACTGGCGCCGGTAAAACCACGCTGCTGAATGCGCTTTCGGCCTTTATCTCGCCCAAGGAACGCATCGTCACCATTGAAGACGCGGCCGAATTGCAGTTGAAGCAACCCCACGTGGCGCGGCTGGAAACCCGGCCTCCGAACCTGGAGGGCAACGGCGCCGTGCGGCAGCGCGAACTGCTGGTCAACAGTTTGCGTATGCGCCCCGACCGTATCGTGGTGGGCGAAGTCCGCGGCGAGGAAGCGCTGGACATGTTGCAGGCCATGAACACGGGTCACGATGGATCGCTGACCACGGTCCACGCCAATAGCCCGCGCGATGCGATTTCGCGTCTGGAGGTGATGGTTTCGCTAGCCAGCGCCAACATGCAGCTGGTCTCGGTGCGGCAGCAGATCGCCAGCGCCGTGCATCTGCTGGTGCAGGCTTCCCGCATGAGCGATGGTTCGCGCCGGGTCGTCAATCTGACCGAGGTCACCGGGATGGAAGGCGACGTGATTACGCTGCAGGACATCTTCGTCTTTGAAAAACGCGGGCTGAATCCGGACGGCCGCGTGGTGGGACGATTTGCGGCTACCGGCATCCGGCCCAAATTCTATGAAAAGCTGCTCGCCGCCGGCATCCGGCTACGAGCGGACTTGTTTGACGAGGTGGTGGAGGTTTGACGGCATGTTCTTTATAATCGCCATCGCGGTATGGGCTTGCGCCCTGGTCATCTGGTGGATCTGCTCCAATGCGTTCCGCCACTCGGACCTGGATAAGCTCAAGAGCCGGCTGATCGGGACGAGCAAGTCCAAGGCTTCAAAAACAACCGCGGGCTCCGGCGGTACTCTCATCCATACCGAGGAAAAGAACGTTCTGCTCGCCACCAAATTCCTGCGCCGCTTTCAATTGCAAAGCAAGCTGCAGGAGATTATCGAACAGGCTGGCATGAAGTGGAGCACGCACCGGCTGGTGAACACCAGTTTGCTCGCGGTGGTGGCGGTGTGGGCCCTCGCCTGGGTTTTGCTTCCCGACCAATTCCGCCGTTTCTCCTATCTGCCGGCGCTGCTGGCGGGCGCGCTGCCGGTGATGTATGTGCTCCGCAAGCGCAAGGCGCGCATGCGCCGCTTTGAAGAGTTGTTTCCCGACAGCCTGGAGTTTGTATCGCGGTCCATGCGCGCCGGGCATGCTTTCTCGGTGTCGCTGGAAATGATTCACCGTGAATTTCAAGAGCCCTTGTCGGGTGAGTTCCGGCGCACCTTCGAAGAACACAACCTGGGTTTACCGCTGGATGTGGCGCTGCAGAAACTGGCCAAGCGGGTACCCTCGCTGGACGTGCACTTCTTCGTTTCCGCGGTGCTGCTGCAAAAGCGCACCGGTGGCAACCTGGCCGAGATCCTGGACAAGCTGGCCTACGTGATCCGGGAGCGCTTCAAGTTGCGGGGACGCATCCGCGCCATTAGCGCGCATGGGCGCATGACTGGGATCGCTCTCAGTTGCATTCCCATCGGCGTCGCGGTCCTCATGTTTTACACCAACCCGGACTACGTGCGGTTCTTCTTCCTGGACGAAACCGGAAACATCATGTTGGGCTGCGCGGTGGCCTTGCAGCTGGCCGGGTACTTCATCATGAAGCAGATCACGAAGATCGAGGTCTAAAGCCATGGCACTTCTATTCAGCTTCGTGATCTTCCTGTTGTTCGCGGCGGGACTTTCCTTTGCTGGCGTCAAGATGTACGTCAAGCCCAAGGAAGCCATAGAACGCGTGGCCGGCACCGGCATAGGCGCGCACGATGCAGCGCCGGTTCACCCCAGCCTGCTGTTCCACGACCTGGTGAAGCGGCTGGGCAATCTTGTTCCCGCTTCGCCCAAAGACGTGACAGTCATGCAGCGCCGCTTGATCCGCGCGGGCTACCGAAATCCCAACGCGCTCAAGATCCTGTATGGCGCTAAAGCCATCTTCGCCGTTCTGCTCCCGGTATTGATGACCCTGGCGGTCTTTAACAGTTCGGCTCAGCAGAGCAATAAGGTGGTCGCGATCCTGGTGGCGGTGGCGGCCGGATTCTTCGGCCCCAACGAATGGGTGCGCATGGCTGCCAAGCGCCGCCAGAAACAGATCCAGCGGGGTCTGGCGAATTCGCTCGACTTGATGGTGGTGTGCGTGGAGTCCGGCCTCGGTCTGGACCAAGCGATCATGCAGGTGGCCAAAGAACTGGAGCACGCCCATCCGGAAATTAGCGAGGAATTGGCCATCGTGAACCTGGAATTGAAGGCCGGCAAGCGGCGCGCCGAGGCCCTGCGGAACCTGGCCGATCGCACCGCCGTTGAAGACCTCAAGAAGCTGGTGGCGGTACTGATTCAGGCGGACCGCTTCGGAACCGGCGTGGCCCAGAGTTTGCGCGCCCACTCGGACTACATGCGCGTCCAAGCGCGTCAGATCGCTGAAGAGAAGGCGGCCAAGCTGGGAGTAAAACTGGTTTTTCCGATCTTTTTCTGTATTCTGCCCTCTTTATTCGTGGTCACGGTAGGGCCGATTGTCATGAAGATCATGCGGGAACTGCTCCCCATGATGAACAACATGTGATGAACAACATGTGATGAATCACAGGTAGCGATGAATAACATGTAGCGGAATCATTTTCGCGGGAAAGGAGAAAAAGCGATGATGGATAGCTCGATGATTCGCATTGTTTGCGCGGTGCTGGCGGTCCTGTTTTTGGGGCTGATCGTTCTGCGGCGCAAGAAGAGCGCTGAGTAATTCGCAAGGGGCTGGCGGGGCGTCAGGGAATAAGCTCCCTGGCGCGCCACAACCTTGGCTCGGTTTTATGCCGGAACCGATTTCTTGTGCCGTTGGAAGATAACGCGGGGCGGGCCGCGCTGAAGGTCTGCAACTGAGTTTGAAAATCTGAAAATCTGATGATTTTTTGGAGTATATCGTTATGCTGAAGTCAATTTGCTGGAAGGCCGTCTTGGCCGCTTCGGTCGCGGCGGCGGCCTGGGGGGGAACCTTCGGGACAGTGGTGTCTATCGGAGGCGAGGCCTCCGACTTGGCGCTGGATCCAACGCGCGGTGTACTCTACATCGCTAACTTCACCGCCAACCGAATCGACGTGATGTCGCTCTCGAGCAATACCATCCAGACTTCGATCAACGTGGCCGCACAGCCCAACTCCATCGCTTTATCGCCCGATGGCCACTACCTGGTGGCTACCAACTTCGGGAACGCGGCTGCTCCAGGCTCTCCGGCCAACGCGCTGACGGTGATCGATCTGACAAACCAGGGAACTCAGACATTCTCGCTCGGCAACCCCCCACTGGGTGTGGCTTTTGGAGCCGACGGCATCGCGCTGGTTGTCACCACCACGGACTTCCTGCTATTCGACCCCACTACCGGGGCGACACAAGAACTCGACACGCTTTCCAATGTGGTGGCTAACACGCTACCGGTGGCGCCCGCTAACTTCCCGGCCGACATCAGCGCGGCTTCGGTCGCGGCCTCGGAGGACGGTCTTCAGATCTACGGTTTGGGAGGCACCACCAGCACGGTCACCTTCCGCTACGACGTAAACGCCAAGGCGATTTTTCCGGGTGGCATCGTGACCAGTACGGGAATTCTCGGACCACGCGTCGTCAGCCTGAATCACGATGGCTCGCTGGTTATGGCCGGATGGGTCATGCTCGGCTCGGTGGGCTTCGTCAACTATTTCCCGCAACATACCAATCAGTTCGACGTTGGCAGCACCGCGTTTGACGACAGTCGCGGCTTGCTCTACGCCCAGATTCCCGTCGTAAAAGGCGAAGCGCCTACGCTGCAAGTAGTCACCTCCAGCAACCTAACGCTGCAGGCGCGATTGCAACTGCCGGAGAATCTCAGCGGAAAGAGCGTGCTCTCGAGCGATTCCAACACCCTCTACGCCATCTCAGAAAGCGGCGTCACCGTACTGCCGGTCGGAAGCCTCGCCCAGCAGCCCCAGGTAGTAGCGAAGCAGGAAGATCTGGTGTTCCGGGGAAGCTTCTGCAACCAGGGAGTCTCCACCCAGCAGCTCACGATCGTCGATCCGGGTGGTAACAACACGCCCTTCAGCATCAGTTCGAACACCAACGGCGTTACGGTCTCTCCGTCGGGCGGCGTTACACCGGCCGTCGTGACGGTTTCGGCGAATCCCTCCGCCTTCCTGAACCAGACTGGAACCGTGGCCGCGACTCTGTCGATCCAATCCGGCCCGGCAATCAATGTCATACCGAGCGTTCGGGTGCTAGTGAATAACGCCGGACCCAACCAGGTTGGCACCTTCATCGACATCCCTGGAACGCTTACCGACATCGTCGCCGACCCGGTTCGCAACCAGTTCTTTGTCGTGCGCAGCGACAAAAATGAAGTGCTGGCTTTCGATGGAACCAATTACTCTCAGATCGCCACACTTCCCACGGGTAACCAGCCAACCACGATGGCCATCTCTTTTGACCAGCAATATCTGCTGGTTGGAAATGAGGGATCGCAACTCGTCAATGTATTCGATCTGGATACCTTACAACCCGACACGCCAATCGTTCTGCCGTCGGGCTTCATCGCCCTTTCCATTGCGTCGTCGGCGAATGCCACCCTCGCGCAGGGTGGTTATTACGATGGCACGTTTCACATCTTGCAGCTCGATATTCCGTCGCGTTCGGGAACCCAACTGCCAACCCTCGGCGTGTTCAACAACGTGACGAACGCCAACACCGTGCTCGCCGCTTCGCAGAACGGCTCTTCGATCCTGATCGCCCAAGCGGATGGGACCGTGTATCTGTACGACGCCAATGCGAACTCGTTTACGGTTTCGCGGAAGGACTTCAGTTCTCTGGCGGGTCCGTACGCCGCCTCGGCCTTCAATCAATATGTGGTTGGCCCCAATCTTCTGAACTCTTCGCTGGTTCCGGTGTTGACGTTTGAGACGGGCACGGGCACTCCGTCCGGATTCGCCTTCGTGAATGAGACTGGGTTCCGTACCAATGCGCCGGCTCCTCCCGCGAGCACTTCCACGTCTTCTACCACCACTACGACGACGCCCACCACCACTGGAAACGGGCAGAGCACCGGCCCGGGGGTGATTCAACGGATCGACATGACCAACCCGTCCAGTTCGGTCAGCAGTGCGACCGACATGGTGGAAGCTCCGCTGCTCGGAACGCTCGCTTCTCCCTTTACGCGGACCATCGCGCCGCTGGCGAGCCAGACGGCAATTGCAAACCTGACCGTGTCGGGCGTCACCATCCTGCCGTGGACCTACGACGCCGCAGTCGCGCCGCCCAATATCACTTCGGTGGTGAACGCGGGCGACGGGGGGACTGACATTGCACCCGGCGGTCTGATCTCCGTCTACGGAATGCAACTGAGCCCCGTCAACATGGCCACGGCCGAAATTCCGTTACCAACCGCGCTCGCCAACAGCTGTCTCAGTGTCAATGGCCTGCCGGTGCCCATTCTGTACGTCTCGCCCACCCAGGTGAACGCTCAGATGCCCTATCAGGCGATTGGCGATGTAACGCTGATCTTGCGTACGCCGGGTGGTCAGAGCAATAACTACAACCTCGTCGTTGAGCCCAATGCGCCCAGCGTTTTCCTTGCCACAGTTGGCACCCAGAACGGCATACCGACCGTGGTCCGAAACGATGATAACGAACTGGTCACGCCTTCTCATCCGATTCACAGAAAGTCGAACACGGCGCTGGTGATTTACCTCACTGGCCTTGGCCCCACTTCGCCGTCCGTGGGCAGCGGCCAGCCCGCGCCTTTCAATCCGCTGGCCGTCTCGGACGTTCAGCCCAACGTCACCCTCGGAGGGATGGCATTGCCGGTGCTCTTCTCCGGCTTGGCGCCCGGCATGGTTGGCGTGGATCAGATCAACGTCTCGGTGCCGTTTGATGTCCCCGACGGAATGTCTGTCCCCCTCGTTATCACCCAGGGATCGGTTTCCACTTCGATCCCCGAGCGAGTGGTGGATTAACCCCAGAGTCTTAAAAGAGAATGAGAGAAACCAAATGAAACATTTCCTATCGCTAATGTCTTTGGCGATTGCCGTGGCGACTCCGGCGGCATTCGCTCAGAAGTGGGAGGTCGGCTTTGGCGCCGGCGGCAGTTTTCTAACCTCGGAAACCATCGACAGTCCCGAGGGAAACGCCAATGCCACCCGCAACCCCGGTTTGGCCGTGAGCGCCTGGCTCGATAACACCATCGGCAGCGGCCTATTCGGCGGCGAGTTGCGCTACGACCATGAGAATGGCGATCTGAAGCTTTCGTCCAACGGGACCAGCACCACGTTCGGAAGCCAGAGCAACGCGGTGCACTATGATTTCCTCTACAACTTCACCTCCTCTGAATCGGCCGTGCGGCCCTACGTGTTGGCCGGCGGTGGAGTGAAATGGTATTCCGGTACCGGGACCGAGCAGGTTGTCCAACCTCTCTCAAACATCGCCGTGTTCAGCGATGTCCGGGACATGCGGGCCCTGGTATCAGTAGGGGCGGGCGTGAAATTCAACATCGCCAAATCAACCCTGCTGCGTCTTGAGGTCCATGACTACCTCACTCCGTTCCCGAGCACGTTGATCGCGCCGGTTTCCGGATCAAGCGTCGGCGGCTGGCTTCAGGACTTCGTTGTGTCGGCTGGCATCAGCTTCGCCTTCTAAATTCCTTAGCGCTGGACCCGGCCGGTCCTTCAGCCGGGTCCATTGTTCAAAAAACGCGGTATGTGATTCATGAACCTTTCGAACGCAGCTTCGGTGACCGCGGTCCTCATCATTGGCTTTGGTTTGTTCGTCATGTACACCCAGTGGAAGAACTGGTTCGACAGCAACCTCACTCTTATCTTCTACGTGGTCTTCTTCGGTTTCATGCGCTCCATCGACGGCGTGGTGCCCTTCTGGCTGACCTGCTCCGGCTTCGGTCTTGCTCTCATGTTGCGTTTTGAATTCATGAACACCGGCTTTACCCGCGTGATCAAGTACCTCGAGCTTGGCGCTCTGGGAGCGATGCTCTATCTGTCGACCACCATGCTAGTGCGCTTTTAACTGCTTCCGATCAAACTTCTCCGTTCTCATTACTTCTCCACCGGAAGTCCGGACGCCTGATAAGCCCGCCAACCCCCGTCGAGCGAAATCGCGTTGGTATAGCCCATCTGAGCGAGCGCGTCGGCGGCCAGCGCCGAGCGGTACCCCCCGCCGCAATACAAAATCAGTTTGGCGTCCTTCCGCGGCACTTGCGCTTCGATGTCGCGCTCGATAATTCCCTTCCCCAAGTGAACCGCGCCGGCGGCGTGTCCCGCCGCCCACTCGTCGTTCTCGCGCGTGTCGATCAAGATGTGTGCCTCGCCCGCGGCGCGCAAGCGCTGATACTCGGCGATGTCCATCTCTTGAATTCTGCTCTTGGCCGCATTCACCAGCGCAAGAAAGGCCGGATTGTGATGTTTGGGTGGGTTCATATTTATTCAGCTCGCCGAGTTTACTCGCTCGATCCGCGCGCCGACGCGCGCCAATTTTTCCTCGATTCTCTCATAGCCGCGGTCGATGTGGTACACCCGATCCACCACCGTTTCCCCGCGCGCCACCAGTCCGGCGAGCACCAGCGACGCGCTGGCTCTGAGATCGGAGGCAATCACTTGGGCTCCCGTCAGCTCAGCGACACCCGCCACGATCGCCTGCCGCCCTTCCACGCGAATATTCGCTCCCATTCGCGCGAGTTCCTGCGTGTGCATGAAGCGGTTTTCAAAAATGGTCTCGCTGATGAATGAGATTCCCTCGGCCAGCGTCATCAGCGCCATGTATTGCGCCTGCAGATCGGTTGCAAATCCCGGATATTCTTCCGTGGTAATGTCGGCGGCGCGGAGCCGGGAAGAAACCCGGACCCGCAGCGCTCCCGGACCCGCTTCCGTTACATCCACACCGGCCTGCCGCATCTTCAACGCCAGCGCATCGACGTGCTCGGGAACAAAACCGGAGACCACCAGATCGCCGCGCGTGATTGCACCGGCAATCAGAAACGTACCTGCTTCGATGCGATCCGGAATGATGGTGTGCTCGGTTCCATGCAGGCTGGCCACGCCCCGCACTCCTATGGTGGAAGTGCCCGCTCCTTCCACGCATGCCCCCATTTTGTTCAACAGGAGCGCCAGGTCTTGCACTTCCGGTTCGCGCGCGGCATTGGTGATCACAGTCTCGCCTTCGGCCAGAACGGCCGCCATCAAGACATCCTCGGTGCCGGTGACAGTGATGCGATCGAAATGCACCTGCGCGCCCTTCAGCCCTTGGGGAGCCCGCGCCTCGACGTATCCATGCGAGTGGTGAATCTCAGCGCCCAGTTGCTCCAGCGCCGCCACATGCAGGTTAATAGGCCGGGCGCCGATGGCGCACCCGCCCGGCATCGATACGCGCGCGCGTCCAGTGCGAGCAACCAGGGGTCCGAGCACTAAACTGGAAGCGCGCATGGTTTTCACCAGATCGTAGGGCGCCTCCGGACGGTCCAGCTTCGCTGCGCGCACCGTCACGGCGTCATCCGATACTTCCACCTCCGCACCCGCATGTTGCAACAACTGCTGCATGGTCCCGATGTCCCTTACCGGCGGGATGCGCCGTAGTTTCACCGGCTCACTGGTAAGCAAACAGGCCGCCAGCGCGGGGAGCGCGGCATTCTTTGAGCCGCTGATCGCAATCTCACCTTCCAGCGGTACGCCGCCACGAATCCGGAACTTGTCCATATTTGTTAGTTCTTTAACGCCACGGAAATTCGGCCACCCGCCGCCGCCAGTCGAGCTTCCGCCGAGCCACGATCCAGCGACAATCGCGCCATCAGAATCGCTACCGCCACATGGTCGCCCGCCTCGCTCAGCAGTTCGCCCGCCCGTTGGTAACTCAACGTCGTATTTGACAACACAATCCGTATCGCCCGGTCGCGCAGCTTCGTATTGCGCGGCTGCACATTCACCATCAGATTGCCAAATACATATCCCAGCCGGATCATGACAGCGGTGCTGATCATATTCAATACCAGCTTGGTAGCCGTACCCGCTTTCATTCGCGTGGAGCCCGCAATCACCTCCGGACCCACCAGAGGTGTAATTGCAATCCGCGCGCGATGCGCCAACGGCGAATCCGGCGTGCAACTGATAGCAATGGTTAGCGCGCCGAGTTCGTTTGCAGCCTCGATAGCGCCCAGCACATACGGCGTGCGCCCGCTGGCGGCTATTCCCACTAAAGCATCCTTGCTCTGAAAGCCGCGATCGGCAAGATCGCGCTTGCCGATTTCCGGATCGTCTTCAGAAGCCTCGGTTGCCCGGGCGAGCGCCGCCTCGCCGCCGGCAATGATGCCCTGAACCAAGTCCAGCGGCACCTGGAACGTCGGCGGACACTCGGCTGCATCCAGGACGCCCAGCCGGCCACTGGTTCCAGCCCCTATGTAGAACAACCGTCCACCGCCGCGCACCAAATCGACGATGCGATCCACAGCTTCCGTGATTTGAGGAAGCTCGCTGGCAACCGCGGACGGCACCCTCTGATCTTCCTGGTTGATAATGGCGAGCACATCGCCCGTCGGGAGGGCGTCAATATGGTCCGAAGCGGGGTTCGGCTGTTCCGTCAGGAGCCCGGTGAGGTTCATATACGAGAAGAGCGCCGGAGGCAGAGCCTCACGACGCCCGATTCGTTCAATTTCTTGAGTACTTAGGCGCTGAAGGAGCTGCCGCACCCACAGGTGCTCTTCACGTTGGGATTGTTGAACTTAAATCCCGAGCCTTCCATCGTTTCTACGTAGTCCACTTCGGCGCCGTCCAGATACAACAGGCTGGCCTGATCGATGAACACCTGCAAATCGTCGAACTTATACGTCTTATCCAGCATGTTCGGGGTGTTTTCGAAAGCCATGGAATAGCTGAATCCGGAGCATCCACCGCCCACCACCGCGATGCGGAGCCCGGCTGGCTTGGGATCCTGACTTCCCAGAATCTCCTTCACCTTGATTACGGCTGTCTCGGTCAGTTGAACCATTCTTAGAATCTCCTGTTTACTGAACTCTCTAGAGTTATTATCGCCTGAACGCGCCGGCATCGCAAGACGTCAGACATACACTTGGATGTTAAACTCCCTGATAGGATGCAACGCCCTGATTAGGATGCGACTCCCTGATAGGATCAACGGTAAGATGCAAACCGGCCGGATTCCCGCTGTTTTCTTCCAACTGACTGCAACCGCAAGCGGTTGGGATACGTCTGGCAGGGTGTATGAGCGGTCTTGCTGGCACACTTCCCTATCCGGCGTCCGGCGCCCGGGTCCAGGCCAAAACCAGAGTGGATCACCGGAATTCTGAAGAAGCCGCCCTGGTCAGGCGCGTTCAGGCCAGAGACGAAATGGCCTTTCGCGACGTCGTGGAGCGCTATCAGGCCAAGGTCTTTTCCATCATCTATGGGATTCTCCGGAATCATAACGATGCCGAGGATATCGCCCAGCAGGTATTCGCCAAGATTTACTTTTCGATTCAAAGCTTCGATTTTCGCAGCTCCCTGCTGACCTGGATCTACAAGATTACGGTCAACGAATGCTACGACTATTTGCGCAAAAAGCGCGTCCGGAAGCTGGTCTACGAAAGCGATTTTTCAGAAGAAGACGCCCAGCGGATGCAAAACAGCGAGTCCACGGCCGGACAAGCCCCGGCCGTCGATACGCAACTGGCCCGGAAAGACCTGGTTTTGAAGTTGCTCGCCAAACTGTCGGCTGAGGATCGGAGTCTGCTGCTGCTGAAGGAAGTGGAAGGGCACTCGGTGGAAGAGTTGTCGCAGATGACCGGTATGAACGAAAATACAATTAAGGTGAAATTGTTTCGAGCGCGCCAGAAGCTGTTGAAGGTGGCCCAGCGCCTGACCCGCGGCGCGCAGTCGCTCGCGTGAATGTGATAGAACAGTGGGAACGTAATTGACGGTGAAACGGACGAATCGATCCGTAAGAGTCGAAGTTAGCGGTCTTTTTTGAGGGAAGAAGTTATGCATCGAGAAATCAGGCAGAACCTCGAAGAGTTTCTGAGGCGTGAAGAAGAGGGTTCGGTCCCGGAGCTTCCCGCTGAATTTCAATCGCACTTGGGAGAGTGCGAGGAATGCGCCCATGAGCTGCGATCGCTCCAAACGCAATCGCAACTGTTGCGCTCACTGCGAAGCCCCAGTGATATCGAACCGCGAGCCGGCTTCTATGCCCGCGTGATGGAGCGGATTGAGGCCCAACCGGCGTCGATTTGGTCCGTGTTTCTCGACCGGAAGTTCGGATTGCGGCTGGCCGTGGCTTCGGCCGCGCTAGTGGCCCTGCTCGGAACGTATCTAGTCACCTCAGAGCCGAGCGGTCCGGAATTAGCGTCCTCTCCGGCGGTAGTTCTGACCGATACACCTCGGGTAACCGAAGCGGACATCCAGACCACTGGTGTTCGGCAGCAAGACGACGCCCGGCAACAAGACGACGGCCTGCAGCAGAAGCAACAGCGCGACGCCGTGTTGGTGGATCTTGCCAGCTACCACCAGTAGAGCCATGTTTGCTTCGGATCAGCCAACTTGGCAAAATCCGCGCATTCTGACGACGTTGGTCCTGGTGTTCCTGACGGGTGCAATGGCCGGAGCCATAGGCATGCGGGCGGGCCTGCATGAACAACTGCACCGCAATGCAGTCTATTGGCGCGGCGACAAGGCCGAGTTTTCCTATGATCGCCTCAAAAAGGAGCTCAATCTTACTCCCCAACAGTCCGATCGGTTGAAAACCATTCTGGATGATTTCGTGAAGTACCACGAAGATCTGGAGGCTCAAATCGAGGACGTCCGTGCCACCGGGCGCAACCGGATCGTACAAATACTCACGCCGGACCAGCGCAAGCGCTTCGAGCAGCTTTCCGACCAGCTTCCCGCGCAATAACCCATCCGCATTCACCCGCCCAATCGGGTAGGCGGAACTCCGGCAGTTGCCCATTGCATTCCGCCCGGGTCCAATGGTATTCTTAAGGTGCATCGTGGATTGATTTAGGCTCCATCGCAAGGTGGGGTCGGCTAATTGCAACCACGCTAAAAAGTGCTAAAGGTGAGTCGGTCTTCACGAAACTAAACCCCCTGTGGCACTCGCCCAGGGGATTTTTATTTTTGGACCGGGTCGCCGGAGAGGACCTTGGCATGACGGCGTCTCTACCTCCCGAATCCGCTCTCTTTGGGCGGGAGGGTGAACTCATCTCCCTCGCCATTGCGACGGAGCCGAAACTCCTGGAAAACCTGCTAGAAGCTCTCGCTTCGCTCGACTTCCCGGTCAACCCCCAGCTTTATCACCGGCCGGCAGAAGTGCTGGTGGAGTTTCCGGCATATTCCAGCCAGTTGCCGCAAGTGCGCGACGCGCTGCTCAGGCAGGGCTTCGACACCACCGGCATCCAGATGTCCCGTCCGCTGGTTCGAGCCGAAAGCGCTTAAGCCCGAGCGCCAGGCTTCGATGCCCGGGGTTTGGAGGCCGCCATTTTGCGCTCCACCGCTTTCATCAACCGGATGTGAACTTCCTGGGGAAGTTCCTGCGGCTCGATTCCCTTGTACACCCGGATGGTCTTCTGGGTAGTATCAAGAATCACGAAGCAATTGGGGCACTCGCTGATGTGCGCCTCCAATTTAAGGCGAAGTTCCGCGTCCACGGTTGAATCCAGGTAGTCGGTGAGCTCCTGCAAAAACTCCTTACAGGTAAGCAAAAACGTCATCCCCCTTCCGTCGGAAGAAACGCGTCAGCTTTTCACGCAATTGCAGACGCGCGCGCAACAGGCGGCTTTTCACGGCCGGCACCGAAATACCCAGCGCTTGGGCGGTCTCCTCGGTGCTCATTTCTTCGATGTCTCGCAGTACGAAAACGGTGCGGAAAGCAGGTTTTAGGGTTTCCACCGCCTCGTCCAGGATTTTAGCCAGCTCCTCCCGGGAGTACTGCTGTTCGGGATTTTCGTCCCAGACCGCGATTTCCCGCACTACTGTGTCCTCTCCGGTATCGAGGGGCTCATCCAGCGGAACAGTCCGGTCGGACTTCCGCTTGCGTAGCTTCATGAGGGATTCGTTGACGGCAATGCGAACGATCCAGGTATAGAACTTTGATTGCCCCTGGAAGTCCCCGAGGTGCTCAAACGCCTTCATGAACGTCTCTTGAAGCACGTCCTCAGCGTCGGAATCGTTCTGCGTAATGTGTTTGGCCAGGCGGTAGATCTTGCGTGAGTACCGGTTTACCAGCTCGTTGAAGGCGGCGACGTCGCCCTCGCGAGCCTTTGCCAGCAACCCGGACTCGTCGAACACCCCTGCTTCGGTGGTGGCAGGCATTCTTTCTCATAGTACCGCAGTGCCGGCCGCCTGAAGCGCGGAGCGAATGAAACTCGCCAGCGCCGGAGCGTTTTCCGCATCGAAAATCGAGTGGTGCGAGCCCAATAAGGAGCGCTCCTGGAAAGGGCCTCTCGCCAGTTCCCGCCAGCCTCTTTTGGAATCCTGAAGGATCCTCTCACTGACTTCACTGCCAGCAGCCAACGCGCTGGCAAGAGGGCCTGGAAATGGGCGAGGCACATAAGTACGCAGGACGATTCCGCCCGGGCTGATGCTGGCCGGCATAGCAGTCTCAGCGACAGCAACCCTTTCCGTCGCACCGGATTTCGCCGCCGGCAATTCCCGATTCACGCTTCTGTTTTTGTCACGGATGAACCGGAAATGGTCGGCAAGTTCTGCCGCCAACCTGCGTCCTTGCCCACGCGCCACGGCGCGCAATGCGATGGGCAAGTTCACGCGCACTCTTCGATACCCGGGGGTACCGACATCCACCAGCACAACGGCTATTCCAGACCGTGACGTAGATAGCATTCTTTGCGCGACATCGTAGGCGAGAATTCCGCCATAGCAATGGCCGCCAAGAACGATCGGGCCGGCCGGGCGAATCCGGGAAACCAGGCTAACGAACCGGCTAGCGATGCCGGCAAAATCGGCGGGATCGGTCAGCCGATGGCGAAGCGCGAAGAAGGGCTGTTGGTCTCCCAGACACCGGGCTAATTGACGTAGAGTCCACGGCTCCATTCCCTCTCCAGGAAAGAAGAACACAGCAGGGCCATCGCCCAAAGATTGCAGGCAAACGGCCGAGACGTCTTCAAATCGTATTTCCTCGCGCTGCATTCTCTTAGCAACAACTTGGACTAACTGGAAAAACGTTGGCGAGTCGAGGAACGCGCCGAGGTCCGGCGGAGCTTCATCGATCTGAAGTTCCGACCCCAGTAGGGCAAACAGGCGAGCGGCCGACAATGAGTCTCCCCCCATTGCAAAGAAGTTGTCTTCCGCACCGGGCATGTCCGTATTGAGGACTCGCATCCAGACAGCGCCAACCCGATGGCGCAGCAAGGCCCCGGATTCGTCTTCGGGGACCGGCGGGTCTGGCGATTCTTGCGCCCGGACGCTGGTCTGAAACTGTGTTCGAAGAATGTCCCTGAGGGGCTTTCCGATGGCGTTCAGCGGGATGGATTCAACGAACCAGATGCGGCCCGGAACTCTCGATCTGGAAAGCCGCTCCGCGAGGAAGTTTCTGATCTCCGAGGCAACCGCCCTGGCGCCGGGATGCAGCACGACAGCAGCCACGATATCGTCGCCGAGAGTGGCATGCGGCACCGCAAAGCTAGCCGCCCGCGCGATACCAGGATGTTCCGCCAGGGCATGGTCTATTTCGAGCGGTGAGATGGTCTCTCCGCCACGATTGATGACTTCCTTAATTCGCCCTGTGATAAATAGATCGCCTTCATGATCCATGCGGCCAAGATCGCCGGTGCGAAACCAGCCATTGAGGAAGACCTCTCGATTCGCTTCCTCAGCGTCGAGATACCCTTCCATCACTGCGTCGCCACGAAAGACGATTTCTCCTTCAGAACCCGCCGGCAGCAAATTACCGCGCGCGTCCATAATCGCGATTTCCGGTCCAATAGCTCTCCCCACCGAGCCTGTTTTTCGTGGAAGCCGAGGCGGCGTGTTCGCCGCACATCCTACCTCGGTAAGACCGTAGCCGTCGATCACCTCCACCTGCAAAACGCGCTCCAGATCGTTCAGCAGAGCGGGCGATCCGGCACTGCTTCCACAACGCACGAAGCGCAGCCGGGACTGGCGAAACGGGCCGGGATCTTGCTTCGCGATTTCGAGGATGGCTCGCTGCAGCGCCGGTCCGGCTGCGTACCAAGTGGGGCTCAGTTCCTGGAACCACGCTCGAAACATCGGCGCGTCGAAACCGGCGCAGGCCACGCTTCCACCAGCTATTAGCTGACCCAGGGCGCAAGAAAACCCGAGGACGTGGTGCAGCGGCATGATGCTCATGTAGCGGTCCTCTGCGTGAATTGCCAGACCGTTTTGAACGCTCGCGCACATCGCACGCAGATTCGTGTGGGTGAGCGGGACCAGCTTGGGCTCGCCGCTGGTACCGGAGGTTTGCATCACCAGGGCGCAGTTCTCTGGCGCGCGCATCGGACGGCCAGCGATGGCCAGCGTTCCATCTGGCTCGGAATCCAACGCGAGTACCGGGATGCCGAGAGACTGTGCAACAACCGCGCCATGGCCATCCGTGCTGGAGCGCACGAGCAAGACGCACGCCTTCAGCAGCAAGAGGCGCGATCGAAATTCAGCCTCGGTGAGCTGCCAGTCCAGAGGCGCCGCCGCGCCCGCTTCCACCGCGCCGAGCAACGTGGTGAGTAAGTCAGCTCCATCCGGCATCGCCACCGCGACCACATCGCCGCGTTGGACACCGGCCGATCGAAGCATCTGCGCTACCGCTGCGATTCTGCTTACAAAAAGATCGAACGAGACAGCCGGTTTGCCGGCGCTCACCAGAGCGAGCGCTGACGGTGTTTGTTCGGCGCAACGGGCAAGATCTCGCAAACACGGCGCTTGCAACCTGTGAACCGCCTGAAGCTGCGTAGCTGAGGTGTTCGTCAAAGCGCAATTTCCTCCGGCGTGAGCTGTTCGGGAGTCGTAGATTCCACCAGGTAAGAGCTATTCTCGCAAACTTCGGCTTTGGAGGACTTATAAATCGCTTGAGAGTGGCGCTACCATGTTCCTTAGCTCCCGCCCATGATCGGTCAAACCGTCTCACGCTACCGCATCTTCGAAAAGCTGGGCGGCGGAGGCATGGGCGTGGTCTATAAAGCTGAGGACACGGAGCTGGGGCGCTTTGTCGCGCTGAAGTTCCTGCCCGACGAACTGGCGCAAGACCCGCAGTCGCTGGAGCGCTTTCGCCGCGAGGCCAGAGCCGCGTCCGCGCTGAATCATCCGAATATCTGCACAATTTACGAAATTGGCAACACCGGCGAGCAATCGTACATCGTCATGGAATGTCTGGAAGGCGTTACGCTGAAGGATCGCATCTCCGGACGGCCGCTGGAAACGGAGAAGCTGCTCTCGCTCGCGATTGAGATCGCCGATGCGCTGGACGCCGCGCACTCGAAAGGCATCGTTCACCGCGATATCAAGCCTGCAAATATTTTTGTCACCGATCGCGGCCATGCGAAGATTCTGGATTTCGGTCTGGCGAAGGTTCGGCCCGCGACACCCTCCGGTGAAGACAGCACGCAGACCCACCTTACCAGTCCCGGATCGACAATGGGCACGGTTGCCTATATGTCGCCGGAGCAGGCGCGCGCCAAGGAACTGGACGCTCGCAGCGATCTATTTTCCTTCGGCGCAGTTTTGTACGAGATGGCGACGGGTTTGTTGCCGTTTCGCGGAGAAAGCTCGGCAGTGATCTTCAAAGCGATTCTGGATGGCAAGCCAACTCCGGCGGTGCGGCTGAATCCTGATCTGCCGCCGGATTTAGAGCGCATTATCGAAAAGGCGCTGGAGAAGGATCGCGATCTGCGTTATCAGAGCGCGGCGGACATGCGCTCGGATCTGCAAAGGCTGAAACGCGACACCGAGTCGATAAAATCACTGGCCGTCGCGCCCTCACGTAAGCGAATGCGGTGGATCGCCGCAGCAGCTGCCCTGATCCTGATTGCGGTCGCAGGTGCGGCCTATTTCTTCCTCCACCGCGCGCCCAAGCTGACAGAGAAGGACGCGATCGTTCTAGCAGACTTCACGAACGCCACGGGCGATCCTGTCTTCGACGGCACGTTGCGGCAGGGACTTTCGGCGCAACTGGAGCAGTCACCGTTCCTCAACCTGCTTTCGGACCAGCGCATCTCCCAAACGCTGTCGCTGATGGGCCAGTCCAAAGATGCGCACCTAACGCACGAAGTGGGGCGCGAGGTTTGCCAGCGCACGGCCAGCGCGGCCACTATTGAAGGATCGATCTCAAGTTTGGGCAGCCAATATGTGCTGGGATTGAATGCGGTAAATTGCCGCACCGGCGACCTGCTCGCCGAAGAGCAGGAAACAGCCAAGGGAAAAGAGCAGGTGCTCACGGCTCTTGGGGAAGCCGCCACGAAGCTGCGCGAGAAATTGGGAGAGTCGCTGGCTTCGGTGCAGAAGTACGATGCGCCGCCGGAGAACGTGACCACGCCATCGCTCGAAGCGTTGCAAGCTTACGGTTTGGGTTACCAAACATTTGATGTAACCAACGATATCGGCGCTGCAATCCCGCTATTTCAGAGGGCCATCAGCCTGGACCCGAATTTTGCCACGGCCTATCTTGGGTCAGCGTTGAGTTATTTTGCCCTCAGTGAACCGAGCCGGGCAGCCGAGAACATGCGCAAGGCTTATGCGCTGCGGGAACGCACAAGCGAGCGGGAAAAACTCGCAATTTCGTCACTCTACGATTATCTCGTTACCGGAAATCTGGAGTCCGCGCGCACGAGCGGAGAATTATGGGCGCAGACCTATCCGCGTGACGACCAGTCACCGGCTGACTTATGGCTCATTTACGTCTCCTTGGGAGAAATGGAGAACTCCCTTCGAGCGGTGCAGGAGGCGGTGAAACTCAACCCCGGAAGTGCGAATAACTACGTGAATCTGGTTTACGCTTACCAATGGGTTGATCGCCTGGATGAAGCGAAGGCGACGGCACAGGAAGCCAAGTCTCACAACGTCTATTCGCCCTGGACTCCTCTGGTTCTTTACGTCATTGATTTCTTGCAACACGATGCCGCGGGCGCCGAGCGTGAGGCCGCAGCCGAGATGGGAAGACCAAGTCTTGAGAATCAAATGCTCTTTCTCGAATCGGAAACGGCCGCCTATGGCGGGGAGTTTGCCAAGGCTCGGGCGCTGACGCAGCGCGCCGCCGATTCCGCGCAACGAGCCGATCAAAAAGAAACCGCGGCGGAATATGAGGCGCACGCCGCCATCCGCGAAGCATTGGCAGGCGACACAGCTATGGCAAAGCAACCGGCGCAGGCCGCGCTTACGATAGCAAATGGCAAAAACGTCGAGGCATTCTCGGCGATTGCACTCGGACTGGCGGGCGATTCCGCACGGGCCGGGCAGTTGGCCGCCGAGCTTGCCAAACGCTTTCCGGAAGATACGATTGTCCAGTACGATTACTTGCCGATGATTCGTGCCGCCATCGCGCTCCGGAGCA
The DNA here is from genome assembly GCA_049518655.1 of Bryobacteraceae bacterium. Lineage (GTDB taxonomy): Bacteria > Acidobacteriota > Terriglobia > Bryobacterales > Bryobacteraceae > Palsa-89. The sequence continues at coordinate 28,274 of JBEKRO010000023.1, forward strand.
GTGAACCGAGCAAAGCTGTAGAGGCGCTCGCGCCGGCCGCGCCTTACGAGTTAGGACACACGAACAGTGCCTTCACCTTCGCCCTTTATCCCGTTTACCTACGCGGCGAGGCTTATCTGGCTGCCAAGCAGGGCGCCGCGGCGGAGGCCGAGTTTCAGAAGATCCTCGATCATCCAGGCGTGGTTGGGAACGAGCCGATCGGCGCTCTGGCGCACCTGGGGTTGGGTCGTGCATACGCCTTGGCTGGCGAGAGCGCGAAGGCGAAGACCGCTTACCAAGATTTCCTTGCCTTTTGGAAAAATGCCGACCCCGACATCCCAATCTTGAAACAAGCCAAAGCCGAGTACGCAAAGCTGAAGTAGCCTGATAACCTGAAAGTTACATGAGCGAGAGCCTTACCATTACTTTGCCCGACGGGAGCCAAAAGAGCGTTTCGGCCGGCAGCAGTCCCCTGGACATCGCAAAATCCATCGGCCCTCGATTGGCCGATGATGCCGTAGTCGCGCGCGTGGATGGAGATCTGTGGGATCTCACGCGTCCCTTCGAAAAGGACGCCAAGCTCGAGATTCTGACGTCGAAGAATCCGGAGGCGCTCCAAGTCTACCGGCACTCGACCGCGCATCTGCTGGCGGCGGCCGTTCTGGAGTTGTTTCCCGAGACCCAACTCGGCATCGGCCCGCCCACCGACACCGGCTTCTATTACGACTTTCAGCGCGAGACCCCATTCACGCCCGAAGATCTCGAAAAGATCGAAGCTCGCATGCAGGAACTGCAAGCCAAGAACCTGCCCTTCGAGCGCAAGATGACTCCCAAGGATGTCGGCCTCGCCAAGTACGCCGACGATTGGATGAAGCGTGAGCTGATCGAAGAGCGCGCGGGCGAAATCTTTTCCGAGTACACATTGGGGCCGAAGTTCATCGACTTTTGCCGCGGGCCACACGTGCCATCTACCTCGCGCCTCAAGGCGTTCAAGCTCCTGTCCGTGGCGGGCGCTTATTGGAAGGGCGACGAGCACAAGCCGCGCCTGCAGCGCATCTACGGCACGGCGTTCTTCAACAAGAAGGATCAGGACGCGTATCTGCAGCGCCTGGAAGAAGCCAAGAAGCGCGACCATCGCAAGCTCGGCCAGGAGCTGGATCTGTTCAGCATCCAGGAACTCGCCGGACCCGGCTTGATTTTCTTCCACCCCAAGGGCGGGCGCATTCGCAAGATCATCGAAGACTGGATGCGCGATCAATACCTGGCGCGCGGCTACTCGCTGGTCTACACGCCGCACGTAATGCGGCGAGATCTATGGAAAATTTCCGGGCACGCCAATTTTTATAGCGAGAACATGTTCAAGCCCATGGAGTTGGACGACGCCGAGTATCAGCTCAAGCCCATGAACTGCCCGGGCCACATCTTGATCTATAAAGACAAGCTGCACAGCTATCGCGATCTACCCGTGCGCCTAGGCGAACTGGGCACCGTTTACCGCTACGAGCGATCGGGTGTGATGCATGGCTTGATGCGCGTGCGCGGCTTCACGCAGGACGATGCACACATTTTTTGTACGCCGGAACAGATCGAAGACGAAGTGGTGAGTTGCTTGCAGTTCGCGATCGATGCTCTCAGCACTTTCGGCTTCGACGATTACGAGGCCGAGCTTTCCACCTGGGACGGCGGCGCGAGCGGCAAATACGATGGAACGCCGGAGCAATGGCAGCTCGCCGAAAATGCGCTCAAACGCGCCACCGAACGCCTGAACATGAAGGTGAAGGTGATGCCGGACGAAGCGGCGTTCTATGGCCCGAAGATCGACGTAAAACTGGTGGACGCAATCGGCCGCCTGTGGCAGCTTTCCACCGTCCAATTCGATTTCACGCTACCCCGGCGCTTCGAACTCGAATACGTCGCCGACGATGGCAAGAAGCATCAGCCGTTGATGGTGCATCGCGCGCTGTACGGATCCATCGAGCGCTTCTTTGGCATTCTCATTGAGCATTACGCGGGAGCGTTTCCAGTATGGCTCGCGCCCGTGCAGGCGGTGGTGCTGCCAATTACCGATCGTCAAGCGGAGTACGCGCAGAAGGTTGTGGATCAGTTGAAGGCCGCCGGATTGCGCGTCGAACTGGACGATCGCAAGGAAAAAGTGAATCTCAAGATCCGCGAAGCGCAGTTGCAAAAGGTGCCATATATGCTGGTTGTTGGCGATCGCGAGGCGCAGGAAGGAACGGTTTCGGTGCGCAATCGCAAGCACGCCGATCAGGGAGCGCAGAAAGTGGAAGAGTTCGTCGGCGCCATCCAGAAGCTCATCGATAGCAAAGCTCGGACGGAATAAGTCTCTTCGCCGGAAGTTGACGAACCGGTATCCGTTCCATGCCTTACCGCCTCGTAACATACAGGTATACTTATAGATAATTATCTTTGCCGGGTAACCTTTCCGGCTAGGCGGACGCCCTTTCTTCAACCTTGTATACAGGCGCCCGGTAGGGTGGCTATCTTCATGAAAATTGGCAAAACATTTCCGCAGCTGGCTATAGCGCCCCTCGCGCTCGCTCTCGTGCTGGCCTTCAGTGGCTGTAACAAATCCACATCGAAAGCGGGCACTGGCGGCCGCGGCCGGGGTGCCGACGGCGGACCTGTTCCCGTGGTTGTCGCCACGGTGTCCCAGCGCGACGTACCGATCAACGTCGACGTCATCGGGAATGTGGAAGCCTATTCCACCATCACCGTAAAGGCCCAGGTGGGCGGCGAGCTCACCAAGGTCTCCTTCCATGAAGGCGACTCCGTCAAGAAAGGCGATCTGCTCTTTACCATCGATGCTCGCCCGTTCGAAGCCCAAGTCAGCCAGGCGCAAGCCAACCTGGCCCGCGATACAGCGGCCCTCAGCCAGGCGCAAGCAAATCTGGCGCGCGACATCGCGAATGAAAAGTATGCCCAGGATCAGGCCACGCGGTATCGCGGATTATTCGATCAAGGCGTCGTATCGCGCGAGCAGACCGATCAGATGCGTTCCAGCGCCGATGCACTTTCGCAGACGGTGCTCGCCGACAAAGCCGCCATCGAGAGCGCCCGCGCCCAGATCGTAGCGTCGAAAGCCGCAGTGGATACCGCGACTGTGCAGATGAGTTACACCACCATCTATTCGCCGATCAATGGCCGCACTGGCAGCATCGCCGTGAAACAGGGTAATGTGGTCGCCGCCAACACCAGCGACTTGATGACTATCACCGAAGTCCAGCCCATCTACGTGACGTTCTCAGTCCCCGAGGCGCAGTTGGGCGACATCAAACGCTACATGGGGCAAGGGCAACTCAAGGTGCAAGCTGCGCCCCAGGCGGACGCTACGAACCAGGAATCGGGAGTGCTGACGTTCATCGACAATTCGGTGGACTCGACAACCGGCACCATCAAACTCAAGGGCACTTTTGAAAATACCGCCAACCGACTTTGGCCCGGCGAATTCGTGCGCGTCACTTTAGGATTAACCACGCGGCCGCATGCCACCGTAGTTCCCAATCAAGCGGTGCAGACCGGGCAGGACGGCCAGTTTGTGTACGTAGTCAAGCAGGATCGAACCGTCGAAATGCGTCCGGTGGTCACCGGCACGCGCGTGGATCAGGAATTGGTGATCGATCGCGGTCTCGAGCCCGGTGAAACCGTAGTCACCGAGGGCCAGCTCCGGCTTACTCCCGGCAGCCACGTGCAAGTGCAAGATAGCCGCGAAGCGCCGGCCATCGGCATTCCGCCACCCACGAAAACCAGCTAGGGAGCTCCGCGCATGAATATCTCTGAGGTCTTCATTCGCCGTCCGATTGCCACCAGCCTTCTGATGGCTGGCATCGCGCTGTTCGGCGTGGTGGCTTATCGCGGCCTGGCGGTGAGCGATCTGCCGAGCGTCGATTTTCCCACCATTCAAGTACAAGCCGGCCTGCCAGGAGCCGACCCCACCACCATGGCTTCCGCCGTGGCCACGCCGCTAGAACGGCAATTTACTTCGATCGCCGGACTCGATTCGATGACTTCGACGAGTTCCACCGGCAATACACAAATCAGCCTGCAGTTCGATCTGGATCGCGACATTGACGGCGCGGCCGTGGACGTCCAGACGGCGATTTCCGAAGCCACGCCGTTGCTGCCTCCGGGATTACCCGCCCCGCCTTCGTTCCGCAAGGCGAATCCCGCCGACCAGCCCATCATGTATCTGGCTCTCACCAGCGCAACGCGGCCACTGTGGGAAATTGACGAATACGCTGAGACTTTGGTTGCCCAGCGCCTGTCGATGGTCTCCGGTGTCGCTCAGGTGCAGGTGTGGGGCAGCGCGAAGTACGCGGTCCGAGTGCAAGTGGATCCGGACAAGCTGAACGCAAAGCAACTGGGGCTGAATGAAATCGACAGCGCGCTGAACGGCTGGAATGTCAACACGCCCGTCGGCACGTTGTATGGAGCGCACACCGCGTACAACATCCAGGCCAATGGCCAGCTCATGCACGCCGAGGACTATCGGCCGCTCGTCGTCGCTTGGCGCAATGGCGCGCCCATCCGCTTGGACGAAGTGGCCAACGTGATCGACAGTATCGAAAACGATAAGAATGCATCGTGGGCAAACACATCGAAGGGCGCCGAACGCGCGGTCCAACTGGGCATCATGCGCCAGGCCGGCAGCAACACCATCAAGATCTGCGACGAGATCAAACGCGTGCTGCCGTCGCTGCAAGCCCACCTGCCTCCATCCGTAACTCTGAAGGTGCGGGGCGACCGGTCCAACAACATTCGCCAGGCGTTCCAGGACATCCAGTTCACAATGGCGATCACGCTGGGCCTGGTGATCGCGGTAATCTTCCTGTTCTTGCGGAACGCCTCGGCCACCCTGATCCCCAGCATGGCGCTTCCCTTCTCCATCCTGGGCACCTTCGCCGTGATGTACCTGCTCAACTACAGCCTGGACAACATCTCGATGATGGCGCTGATCCTGTGTATCGGCTTCGTGGTGGACGACGCCATCGTGATGCTCGAAAACATCGTCCGTCACATGGAAAAAGGCGAAACGGCATTTCAAGCCGCCCTGCGCGGATCGCGCGAAATCGGATTCACCATCGTGTCGATGACCATTTCGCTTGGCGCGGTATTCATTCCGGTACTTTTCATGGGCGGCATTATCGGCCGCCTATTCAAGGAGTTCGCAGTCACGCTTTGTACCGCTATCTTCATCTCCGGCCTGGTCTCCATTACACTGACGCCCATGCTGTGCAGCCGGTTCTTGAAAGATCCGCGCCAGCAGCGGCAATCCGGGTTCAACCGAAGCATGGAAGGTTTTTTCAACTTCATGTTGAACGGCTACAAACGCAGCTTGCGCGTGGTGCTGAAACACCACTACGTGATGGCCGCGGTCTTCTTCATCCTGATCGGCGCCACTATCTACCTGTTCGGCGCGGTCTCCAAAGGCTTCATTCCGGACGAAGACAACGATTCGATGATGGTGACGCTGGAAGCCGCGCAGGGCACGTCGTACTACAAGATGGTGGACTACGTACAGCAAGTGTCCACCATCATGCGCCACGATCCGAATATCGATTCGTTCATGGCGCAGGCCGACACCACCAATACGCCGCGCTTCTGGACGCAGTTGAAGCCGCGCAAAATGCGGGCGCTCACGCTGACGCAAGTGATTGCCGAAATGCGTCCGAAGCTATCGAAATTTCCGGGCGTGCGCGTGTTTCTGGTAGCTCCGCCGAGCCTGCGCTTCGGAGGCCATCAAACCAAGTCCGCTTACGATTTCACGCTGCAAGGTCCCGACACCGACGAACTGTACAAACAAGCGCAGCGCTTGCAGACCGAGATCGCGACGCTGCCGGGCTTGATCGACGTCACCACGGACCTGCAGGTGAAGAATCCGCAAGTCAACATGGATATCGATCGCGACCGCGCCGCCGCGCTGGGCCTGGATGCGAATCAGATTGAATCGGCGCTGTACAGCGCCTTTGGCCCGCGTTGGTCGTCCACCATCTATGCACCCACCAATCAATACAAGGTGCTGCTGGAGGTTGCGCCCAAGTACCAGGAGTTTTCCGATTATCTTTCCAAGCTCTATTTCAAGGCGCCGGGCGGACAATTGATACCGCTCAAGAATTTCGCGTCGCTGAAGGAAGCCGCGAGCGCGCAAAGTATCAATCACTCGGGCCAGTTTCCTTCCGTCACCATTTCGTTCAACGCCCGGCCCGGCGTGGCGCTGGGCGACGCCGTCAACATGGTGCAAGAGACGGCCCGGCGCGTTCTGCCGGCCACCATGACCGCCAACTTCGAAGGCACGGCGCAAGCTTTTCAGAGTTCGCTCAAGAACCTGACACTGCTGCTGGTGATCGCGATCCTGGTGGTCTACATCGTGCTCGGCGTGTTGTACGAAAGCTATATTCATCCGCTGACCATCCTTTCCGGTCTGCCTTCGGCGGGCGTGGGCGCGTTGCTCACCCTGATGGTGTTTCACGTCGACCTCAACATCTACTCGTTCGTCGGATTAATGATGCTGATCGGCATCGTGAAGAAGAATGCGATCATGCAGATCGATTTCGCTCTGGAAGCCGAGCGCAAAGAAGGCAAAACACCGCTCGAAGCGATTTACGAAGGCTGCCTGATCCGCTTCCGGCCCATCATGATGACCACCATGGCCGCGATGCTAGGCGCGGTTCCAGTAGCAATGGGTTACGGTGCGGGCGGTGAGTCACGCCGTCCCCTGGGATTGGCGGTGGTCGGCGGGCTGCTGTTTTCGCAATTGATCACTCTGTATTTAACTCCCGTCGTTTACACGTATATGGCCGCCGTGCTCGGTTGGGGAAGACGCCGCAAGCGTCAAGCCACGGACTTTCCCTCTTTCGAACGCCCGCATAGTTCGCCCGTTGGCGCTGATTAATGTGACGCAATGAACTTCTCGGAAACATTTATACGGCGACCCATTGCCACCAGCCTGATGATGGCTGCCATCGCGCTGTTCGGCCTGGTGGCGTATCGCTCGCTCCCGGTCAGCGATCTTCCGAACGTGGATTTTCCCACCCTGCTAGTCACGGCGAGCCTTCCTGGCGCCAGTCCCGACACAATGGCATCGGCGGTGGCCACGCCGCTCGAAAACCAGTTCTCGAATATCTCCGGACTGGATTCGATGACGTCCACCAACTCGCTCGGCTCCACGCAAGTGACGCTCGAGTTCGTACTCAACAAGAGCCTGGACGGCGCCGCGGTGGACGTGCAGTCCGCCATCACACAAGCCGCGCGCCTGTTGCCGGCGGGCATGCCGACGCCTCCGACATTCACCAAAGTCAATCCGGCCGATCAACCGATCATCTATCTCGCCATCACTTCGCAAACGCTGCCTTTGTGGACGCTGGATGAATACGCCGAAACGCGCATCGCCCAGCGCATCTCCATGGTCAGCGGAGTGGCGCAGGTACAAGTGCTGGGAGCGCAAAAGTACGCGGTACACGCGCAACTGGATCCGCACCTGCTCGCCTCGCGCCAGATCGGCATCAACGAAGTGCAGACGGCGCTCTCGGGCTGGAACGTCAATCTGCCCACCGGAAGCATCATCGGACCACAGCGCGCCTTCACGCTGCAAGCCACTGGTCAGTTGATGAGCGCCGCGCAGTATCGACCGCTGATTGTCGCCTACCGCAACGGATCGCCCGTGCGGCTGGAGCAGCTCGGTAATGTGATCGACAGCGTTGAGGACGACAAGACTGCGTCCTGGTTTTACACCAAACAAGGCACCCAACGCGCCATCATTCTGGGCGTGCAGCGCCAGCCGGGGACGAACACTATCGCCGTTACCGACGCAGTGAAAAACCTGCTGCCGACCTTCCGCTCCGAAATCCCGGCGTCTGTGAAGATGGACATTCTGTACGACCGGTCCGACACCATCCGCGAGTCCTACAAAGACGTGCAGTTCACCATGCTGCTCACTCTCGGCCTGGTGGTGATGGTGATCTTCCTGTTCCTCCGCAACGTGTCGGCCACCGTCATCCCGGCCCTGGCGCTGCCCTTCTCCATTATCGGAACGTTCGCCATCATGTACCTGCTGCACTACAGCCTGGATAATCTGTCCATGATGGCGCTGATTCTTTCCGTCGGCTTCGTGGTCGACGATGCCATCGTGATGCTGGAAAATATCTTTCGCCACATGGAAATGGGCGAAAAGCCTCTGTACGCAGCGCTAGCGGGATCCAAAGAAATCGGCTTCACCATCGTTTCGATGACGCTGTCGCTCGCAGCCGTGTTTATCCCGGTGCTCTTCCTGGGTGGAATTCTAGGCCGGCTGTTCCGCGAATTCGCCGTCACCATTTGCGTAGCGATCTTGATTTCGGGCATCGTGTCGGTGACGCTCACGCCCATGCTGTGCTCCCGCTTCCTGCGCTCGCCCGAAGAGCAGAAGCGCTCCTGGTTCTACCGCACTACCGAGCGATTCTTTGAAGCCCTGCTCCGCGTCTACGACTACACGCTGCAGATCGTGCTGCGGCATCGCGGTTTGACCATGGCGGCCTCGCTCCTGGTGCTGGCGGGCACCGTGATCATGTTCATCAAGATCCCGAAAGGCTTCATTCCCGATCAGGACACCGACCAAGTCTACGCCGTCACCGAAGCCGCACAGGGCACTTCCTACTATCAGATGGTGGATTATCAGAAGCGCGTCGCCGAGGTGTTTCGGACCAACCCCGACGTCCAGGCTTTGATGTCCACGGTAGGCGGCACGTCCGCTTCCACGCTCGGCGGACCCAATTACGGAGAGCTGGTGGTGCATCTGAAGCCGCGCTCGGAGCGCAAGCTGCTGGTAAACGACATCATCGCGGATCTAAGGCCTCAGCTTTCGAATTTCCCCGGAATGCGGGTTTATCTGCAGAACCCTCCTACCATCCGGATCGGCGGCCAGGTCACCAAGAGCCTGTACCAGTTCTCCATGCAGTCGCCCGACAAGAATGAATTGTACGCCGGCGCTACCAAGCTGCAGAACGAGATCGAGAAACTGCCCGAAGTGGAGGACGTAACCAGCGATTTGGCCATCCTGGCTCCGCAAGTGAATGTAACCATCGATCGCGACAAAGCTGCGGCGCTGCAGGTGAATGCCGACGCCATCGAGAATGCGTTCTACGATGCCTACGGTCCGCGCTGGGTCTCTACCATTTACGCCGCGATCAATGAATATAAGGTGCTGCTGGAACTCAAACCGCAATACCAGGCCGACCCGCACGCGCTCTCGCTGCTCTACTTCAAATCGTCGACTGGCCCTCTGATTCCGCTCGACACATTGGCCAAGCTCCATCAAGACACCGGTCCGCAAACCATCAATCACTATGGGCAGCTCAACGCGGTCACGGTTTCGTTCAATCTGAAGCCGGGCGCTTCGCTCGGCAGTGTCGTCTCGAAGGTACAAGACCTCGCCACCCAGACCTTATCGTCCGGCATCACCACCGACTTCCAAGGCGCGGCCAAAGCGTTCCAAAGTTCGCTCGGCAACCTCTGGGTACTGTTGATTGTCGCGATTCTTGTGGTGTACATCGTGCTCGGCATTTTGTATGAAAGCTACATTCATCCGCTCACGATTCTTTCCGGACTGCCTTCGGCCGGCTTCGGGGCTTTGATCACGCTGTATCTGTTCCACATGGATTTGAACATCTACGCGTTCGTGGGGCTCATCATGCTGATCGGCATCGTGGAAAAGAACGCAATCATGCAGATCGACTTCGCGCTCGAAGCCGAGCGCAACCAGGGTCTCACACCCACGAAGGCAATCTATGAAGGCTGCTTGATCCGCTTCCGCCCCATCATGATGACCACCATGGCGGCGTTGCTGGGTGCGGTGCCCATCGCTTTAGGCTACGGCGCGGGTGGAGAAGCGCGGCAACCACTCGGCCTGGTGGTAGTCGGCGGCCTGCTCTTCTCGCAATTAGTCACGCTGTACTTAACGCCGGTCTTCTACACCTACATGGCAGCGGTGCTCGAAAAGATCCAGCGTCATAAGCAGCGCGCCAAGCAGGTGTTGCCCGAACCAACCGTCGCGTAATCGGATCCGCGTTGATCGGTGTTTGTCGGCGGCCATCATTTCGGCAGAACCATCAACGTATCTTTCGCGTCCACCTTCTCAAACTGCATCGGAAAACTCTTGCCCACGTAGTAAGCATCCCATTGGTCTTTGTAATGCCGCGATAAGATCTGTCCCGATTGCCCAATATCGACGTTGTTGAACGACCCGTCCCAGTTCCCGAGATCCGCCACAAATCGCATGGATGGTCCCAGCACCGCCGACGTTTGCTTGATGGTTGTCGACGATCCGCTCATCTCCGCCGGCCCGATGCTGAAGTAAACTCCGAACACAGGTAACTGGCTCCCCACGGGATGTTTGATGGTGAGCACGTTGTAGCGGCCATAGTCCCACTTGGCCAAGTTGCTGCCTTGCGTTCGCTTGCCTTCCTCAATCGCCGCGCCCAGCGCCCGAAGCAGCGCCTCGTCTTGGTCCCCAAAAAAGCCACGGCCGCTCGACTCCAGAATTCTCTGTATCGCCACCGGCGCCATATAGGGCCGATAGATGTCCGTGTCCGCGGCGCTGGGCCACGCCACATGAACAGCCGCTTTCCGCAATTGATCGTAGGTCAGAGTGATCAACAGGGGCGTCGGAGTCTGCTCCTCCATCTGCCCGTTCCAGGAGCGAAGCAAAGCGATTGCGTCACCTATTTCCGGCTGCGCTTCCGATTTGGCCGGCTTCTTGCGCTCGTACGCCGCCACAATCTGGCGCGCTAGGTAATTCAAGAACGAGGAGTAAACGTCCTTCTGCACATCTAGCATTTCTTGCGGCTTCCACTCGCTGCGTGCGATCAAGCGGTCCCGAATCTCGCCCGAACGATAAGGCGCGCCAAATTCGCCACTCACGCGATAAGGATAGTTCTCCGGGAACGGATTCTGATTGGCGGTAACAATCCAGCCGCGCGGCGGGTTATAGAACGCAGGCAGTTGATCGAAAGGAATGAAGCCTTCCCATTCCAACTCGCCACTGCTGCCATCCACCGGCACGTCGCCGTCGAAATTCTTGCGGATGGGGAGCATGCCGGCCGCTTGATATCCGATGTTACCGTCCACATCGGCGTACACGAAATTCTGCGCGGGACCGGGATAGCGCCCCAGCGCGGCGGTAAATTCCTTCCAATTACTGGCGCGATTCAAATCGAGAAAAGGAAACGCGAGATTACCCTGCTCCGCGGCCGCCCAGCGCAACGCGAAGTAATGGCCATTGTCGGAGAAGGCCACCGGACCGTGGCGCGTCACCCATTGCCGGAACTCGATCGGCCGGGCGCCCTTCACGCGAATCCATTCCGATTCCGAGCGCGCCTGCTGCACCTGGCCATGAAACACGTATTGGCCAGTCTGCGGATTGATCTTTTCGATATACAGGTCTTGCACATCAAACCCGAGATTCGTCACACCCCAGGCGATCCGCTGGTTGTGACCCACGATCACGCAAGGGACTCCGGGCAGTGAAACGCCGCTCACGTTCAGGCCGGGCGCCTCGAGATGCACCTGATACCACGGCGACGGGATGGACCAATCCAGGTGTGGGTCGTTCGCGAGAATCGGTTTGCCGCTCGCGCTGTGCTTGCCGGAGATCACCCAGGCATTGGATCCCGGCTGGAATTCGGTTCCCGCTCGCGCCGGATACAACAGAGACACCTTCGCTGGATCGCCGCCCGCCAGCATCGTCATCTTACGGAGTTGCTCGCGCCAGGTGATGGTCAGGCTGCGATACATTTGCAGGCCGCACAGCAGGCTATCCACGATGCTCCAGGGCCGCGGATCGTAGCGCAACAGCGTAAATTCGAGCGGCAGCGCGTTGCGGTGCGTTTCGATGAAATAGTTCACGCCACGGGCGTAGGCCGCAAATATCGCCCGATCGGCCGGCAGGAGGGCCTGCGCATGATCTTCGGCGATGCGCCGCATCCGCAATCGTCGTGCTTCGCGATCCAGTTCCAGCGTGGATGGTCCGAACACTTCGGAAAGCTCTCCGGCCGCCAGGCGCCGAATCACATCCATCTGCCACAACCGATCCTGCGCCGTCGCGTAGCCTTGCAGGAAGATCGCGTCTTCCCATTCCCCGGCGGTGATGTGGGGAACCCCCAGCGCGTCGCGTGCAATGGCGGCCCGCGCGGAAACCGGCGCCGAGATTTGGCCGGATGTCTGCGGCAGCGGGCGATAAGCAATCCAATAGACAGCGGCGAGAACCAGCACCAGTAAAACCGCTATGCTCAAGTTGATGAACTTCAGGACTCTTCCAAAGTCCACTGGGATGAGACGCACTTGGACGATTCTACCGTACCGCTGTTTCAGCGCTGTGGTTTAGCGCGCCTATGGCCTATCGTTTCGTAATCCTGGCCGCCGTGCTGCTGTTGAACGGCTTCTTCGCCACCGCGGAAGTCGCACTGATTTCAGTTCGCAAAAGCCGTTTGCGCACGCTGGCCGAGGAGGGTCAAGCGGGCGCGCAGGCCGCGCTGAATTTGCTGGCGAATCCGTCCCGCCTGCTTTCGCTCACCCAGGCCGGCGTCACGCTCGCCAGTCTTGGATTGGGATGGGCCGGCGAGAATACCGTTTATGAGCTGCTCCAGTCCGTGATGCATACCGTCATGCCGCCGCTCTGGGCACCCGCGTGGCACGTCATTAGCTTTGTGATCGCTTTCTTGCTCATTAGCTATGCGCACATCGTTTTCGGCGAAGTGGTCCCGAAGAATCTAGCCATCGAAAAGGCCGATCGACTCGCGGTTTTGGTCGCTCCCGTATTGGTGGTCCTCTCGCGGCTGCTGGCGCCCTTCACCTTTTTTGCCGAGGCGTCCGCTGCCGCCGTCTCGCGCTGGATGGGATTGCGCAGCGGCCATGGAGGCGGAGGGCACTCGGCCGAAGAGCTGAAATTCATCGTCAGCTCCAGCCGCCGCGAAGGGCACCTGCATCGCTTCGAAGAAGACGCGATCCAAGCGCTGTTGGAGCTTTCCGACTATTACGCACGCGAAATCATGGTGCCGCGCAACGCCATCGTATCCATTTCCGTGGACGCCAGCCTGGACCAAGTGCTGCGGCGGATGCGCGAGCACGAGTACTCCCGGCTGCCCGTTTATGACCCAACCCCGGAGCATATCATCGGCTACGTTCACTACAAAGACATGATGCGGATCTGGGAAGAGCGCCGCATCGCGAATTCCAAAAGGCGTCCACTGCCTCCCTTTCACCTCTCGCGCGTGATGCGCAAGCCGCTGGTGGTGCCGGAGACCAAATCGCTCAACGATCTCATCGACGAATTTCGCGAAACCCATATCCACATGGCGATCGTGGTGGATGAGTTCGGCACTATCGCGGGTCTGGTGACGCTGGAAGATGCGCTGGAGCAAATCTTTGGCGAGATCGGCGACGAGCACGATGTGAAACGCCCCCGCCCCGCCACCGAAGCTTCCAGTCTCGAAGTGGACGGTACCATCACCATCCGCGATCTGGACACGCAGTACGGCCTGGAGCTGCCCGGCGACGCCGGTTTTGAAACCCTGGCTGGTTTCCTGCTCTTCCAGTTGGGCTACATTCCCAAGCCGGCGGACGTCGTGGAGTACGGACGCCGCAAGTTCACTATTCTTGCCATGGATCACAATCGCATCGCGCGCGTCAGGATCGAAAGGCTGCCGGAGGCCGCGCCGAGCGCCGCGCCTTTGAAGGCGGGCCAAGCCCAAATCAAGTAGAATTGAAATGTTCCCGGAGAATATTCTGAAACTCAACGTGTTCCTTTGCATGGCGCTGTGCGCGTTATCGAGAAGCGCTCCCTGCCAGGACGTCGTTCCCCAAGCTGCCATCCCCACTTCCCCCTCGCCGCTGGTAGATAACGCGGCGGACGATCACCGCATGTTCAAGGTTCTTCCGAACTACAAAACGATTAACGATCCGGAGCAGCCCGTGGTTGCCCTGAGTCCCGGCGAGAAGTTCGGGCTGGTGGAGCACTACTTCGATCCGTTCACGTTCGTGTTTACCAGCATTACCGCCGGTCTCGAGCAAGCGAGTAACGAAAAGGAATCCTACGGGCAGGGGGCGATGGGTTTTGCGAAACGCTATGGCGCCGATTTCACCGACGGATTCACCAATGAACTATTTGTCACCGGCGTCTTTCCTACGCTGCTGCATGAAGACCCGCGTTATTACCGGCTGGGACACGGGAGCGGCCTCAAACGGACCGCCTATGCGCTCTCGCGCATCCTGATTACGCACAGCGATTCGGGTGTGGCGCGGTTCAACTCGTCGGAGTTCCTCGGAAACATCGCGTCGGGGGCGCTATCGATGACCTACTATCCGCAGAACGAGCGCAGCGTCAGCGGAGTGTTCACCCGAATGAGCGTTGAGATCGGTTACGACTCGCTATTCAACGTACTCAAGGAATTCTATCCGGACTTGAAGCGCAAGTTCAGCCACAATCACTAGCGTAATTCGATAAGAACCGGAGCAACCTTCGCCGCCGGCGGCTTCTTGTGCCCGCCAACGCAAACTCCGGACAAGCCGCATTCCGCGCAGCGGCCGGACGGCATCGATTCCGGCGTCAAGCGCGGCTCTGCGCCCAGCCAGTACAGCGCATTTGCCATCACACAAAATCCCGTCGCGGCGAACCAGACCATGGCGCCGCCGACGAAAATCGTGAACAGACTCACCCACGCACTATATGCAAGCACCAGCATGGACGCGATGGAAATGTTGATTCCAACCGCAAGATAGATGCGCCGCTCAAGATACCATTTGTCGGTCTGCATGAAGTAGAAGCGTGATGTATTCGACCCCAGCATCGGCGTGAAGCCAAACAAGCGCAGCACGTTGCCCACCGGGCAGAAGCCAGTAAGAGCTACATTGATGGACATGAGGCCCGTGGCGGTGACTCCCAGGATCCACAGCGGATGCAGCAACAATGCCATCGCTGTGCTTGCCAATAGAACAATTCCGGCGATCAACCAAACGGTCCGCTCGATATACCACCGGTTGACCGGAACAATATAAACACCTGATCGCAGCGTCATTGTGGGACTATAACACATTCATCTCATTCCGCCCGTAAGGTAGATCCAGGATCGGTCCGCGCCGCCCGAAGCGCTGCAGGAGCCGTCGCGATGAACGCGATCAAACCCACCAGAAGCAAGACGGACAGGACAATCGTGGGCTCCCAGGGCCGAAAATCATACACCACCCGCCGGATCCAAACCGATGCCGCAGCGTAGCCGCACAGGCCGAGGACAAGGCCAGTCGCTGTCAACAGTAACGCTTCCCGCGAAACCATGCCAACGATTCGCGCCGGCTGCGCACCCAATGCCATCCGCACTCCAATCTCCCGGGTGCGTGATTTCACGGCATAATCGAGCGCGCCATAGAGGCCGATGCTCGCCAGCAGCGCGGCGATCGCACCAAACACGATGGAGAGCAACGCCAGCAGACGTTCCTGCCAGAGCGACGCTTCCACCTCCTCGCGTAAGGTCCGCACCTCGATGACCGGTAATTCCGGGTCGGAAGAATGCAATATTTCCAGAACCGGCGCAACGATCTCTTCGGGGTGTTCCCACGTCCGGAGATACAGTGTAAATTCGGAATCGAACCCGTCCACCACTGCACTATAGACCGTCAGCGGAATCGGCTCACGCAGCGAGCGGTACTTCGCATCGCTCACGATGCCGACGATTTCATCAGCGGCAGTCGCGATGCCGCCCGGGCCGGGGAATCCGAACCGTTCGCCCAAGGGGTTCTTGCCGGGGAAAAAATGCCTCGCGAACGCTTGATTGACGATCACCTTATGCGGCGTCCCGCGATCTCTGTCGAACCAGTTGAATGCACGGCCGCTGAGCACATATATGCCCATGGTCTCGAAGTAGCCCGGCGTCACAGCGTTGACGCTGCCGTCCAGCAAATCGGCCGCGGTGATCCGGGCCCCGGCGACGCCGAAAGTAGCCTTGATGCCCGTGCCGCGCATCAGCGCACGCGATGCCATGCTCACTGCGGTAACTCCCGTGACGTCCTTCGCCTTCTCCAAGAGCTTCTTGCTAAAGAGGCGGGCCTGCTCCGGCGTGTAGCCTCTTAGACCCGGATCGATCGTCAAGGACACAACGCGATCGCGATCGAATCCTGGATTCATGGAGCGCATTCGCTCCAACGTCTCCACCAGCAGAACGGCTCCCATCAAGAGAAGGGTACAGATAGCCACCTGCGCCGCGACAATCAAGTTGCCTGTCGACAAGCGCCTGGTTGTCGTGCGCCCGCCTTTCAAACCGCTTGCGACGTCGGCCCGTGCACAGCGCAAGGCCGGCGATAACGCGAACAACACCGCAGTCAGCACAGTTGTGGCTAAGGCGAATCCAAGCACGTGCAGATCGATCGCGATGTGTAGTGCAAGCGGTTGCAGCACCGCTGCCCGATCTCGTAGCGGCGGCAGTTCGCGAACCAGCACAGGCCGGCACGCCGTAGTGAGCAGGGTGCCGGCCAGGCCTCCCAGCAGCGACAGCACCAATCCTTCAGTCAGCAGTTGCCGCACAATACGGCCAGGGCTCGCCCCTAGCGCCAGGCGAATGCCCATTTCCTGAGCTCGTGTGGCGGAACGTGCCAGCAGCAGACCGGCGACGTTGGCGCAAGCCATCAGCAGCAGCAGCGCAACGCCGGCCATCAAAACTTCCAGGCTGCGAGAGAATTGCGTGCGAAGCGTGGAAATTCCATTCGCGATTGGTTCCAGCCGAAGACGGGAGCGGGTACGGCTGTCGGGCGTGGTCCCTTTCGCCTGCGGAAAAATCTTTTCCGCTTCGGCTTGGAATGCCTCATGAAGCAAGGGATCAACGTCCGCGTCAGCGCGTTCAAAAGCAACGCCCGTTTGCAATCGCCCGAAGATTTGGGTCGAAACCGTGCGCGCCGCGGGGTTCATCTCGCTGGCTGGTTTCACCAGGTAGCGATCCACGGCTGCGGGAACACGGATATCGGGACTGGTATCCACCGCCAAGCCATTGAACCACTCCGGCGAGACTCCCACAACAGTGAAAGGAAACCCTCCCAAGATGATCTTTCGGCCTACAGCCGATGTATCGCCCCGCAGTCTTTTGCGCCAGAAGTCATAACTGAGCACGGCGTTCATGGCCTGTGTATGTTCATCCTCAGCGTTGAGTGCGCGTCCGAGATAGGCGTGCACGCCCAAAGAGGAAAAGAAGTTCGAAGAGACGAAGTGAACCCGTACCCGTTCCGTCGAGGTCCGGCCGTTAAAAGCCAAGCCGACGGCGACATTCGCTTCTCCCTGACAGATCACCCCGGATAAATCCGCGTCTCTCGAAGCTGCCTTATCGCAGAAATCGTAAGGGAGATCCCAACTTACGAAGTCGTTTGGGTACACCTCCACCATTCGCACCAGATTCTCGGGATGGGAAACCGGAAGGGGCTGAAGCAGCAGCGCATCGACCACACTATAAATCAAGGT
The DNA here is from genome assembly GCA_049518655.1 of Bryobacteraceae bacterium. Classification (GTDB taxonomy): domain Bacteria; phylum Acidobacteriota; class Terriglobia; order Bryobacterales; family Bryobacteraceae; genus Palsa-89. Next base: position 45,738 of record JBEKRO010000023.1, read on the forward strand.
ATTGGCGGCGATGCCTACGGCTAGCAACAGTACGGCAATCGCGGCAAATACCGGACTCTTCGCCAGCAGGCGAATTCCGAAGCGCAGATCGCGAAGGAATTCGAACATCGGATACTACGATCGCGCGGATAAAAGCGGCCTAGGCCTGCTTGCGAAACACCAGCACGTCGTTGAGCGTGGATTGCGGAACTATAGACGTGGTGTCCACACTCAGCGTCTTGCCGTCATCGCTGAGCTTCATTCTGTAGCGCGTCACGTGATCGCCTTTGCTCTCCATTTCCACCAACGTCGGCCCGTTGTACCAGAAAGACGCCGTGGCTTTGTCGCCGGTGATCTTGCATTCTTTCCCGTCCGTGGTGCATTTCAGCTGAATTTTTCTATCGGCCCCGTCTTCGCTTTCCGTGATCTGGATGGAACTGTCGTCTTCGTTGATCACCCAGATCGCGCCGGTAACCTTCACGGCATGGAGTTCGCTTTTCGAACTATCGAATTGCCATGTTCCGGAAAGGTTGGGCCGGTCCTGTCCTGCCAGTGGCAGACTGAGAACAGCGAGAGCGGAACAAGCCAACAGAGTAGCTGCCTTGCGCATGTGGATAACCTCCAGCAGTTACTATATTGCAAATCGAACGACGCTGGAGAAAACCAAATCCTCAACGATGAGGCGATATGCTCCAGGGAAGGCGTCGCCGAATTCCCGGCGAAGCGCCATTGGCCGGCGCGGAAGAACCCACCGGGAAGCCGACGACAAAAGCCTCGTTGTTTCCAGTGATGCTGGTCACCTCGTCCGGGCCACCGATGCGAGACAGAATGTTCGAGCTCGAGTAACCAACTATATACATATTGCCGCTACTGTCGACATCGACGCCGTAGCCTACCTGTATGCCGTCGCTCCCAATGTAAGTAAAGTAGTCGATTCCCGCCGCTCCGGCTTTGGAAGGATCCAACTTCAGGCCGAATACATCCACGCTGCCGTCGTACGCAGCTTGCAGCCCGCCACTGGTAGACGGCAATCCGCCTGACTCAGTGTAACCGCACAGGTACAAAACGCCGCTGCTGTCTTCCTTCAAGTCCATCGCCGCGTCCGGCTCACTGCCGCCGAAATAGGTGGAATAAACCAGCTGCGCCTTGACGGTATCCAGGATGCTGACAAAAGCGTCGGTGTTCCCACCATATCTGGTTTGAACCGCGTTGCTCGTCACCGGAAAATTCGAAGAGAGCGTGTACCCGCTTAGAATGATTCGCCCGGACGGATCCAACACCATACTGGTTGCTTCATCCACGCCGTTGCCTCCCAGGAAGCTCGCATAGAGCAAAGCGTTCGCGCCCAAGCCCGGATTGATGTGAGCGATATAGGCATCGCTACCACCGCCAAAGGTCGCTTGATAGGCATTACCCGCGATCCAAATGTCGGGCGAATACGTGCCGCCAGCCAGCCAAACGGTTCCATCCGGCGCCGTCGCGATGCCGTAAGCCTCATCCCAATGCGTGCCTCCAATGTAGATGGAATAGATCTTCGTGGCCGTGCCCGATAGAGCCGGATTGAAAGCCGCGATGAACATGTTTTGCGTACCAATCAGCGAGCCCTGGAAACCGCCCGAATTCGGCAAGTCAGTGGATTGCGTGTTGCCGTCAACCCAGAGATTTCCACTCGTATCGACGGCGATCGCGGTGCCTTTATCTGTTCCGCTGCCTCCAAAGAAAGTCGAGTAAACGAGGGTCTGGGTTGGACTCAGCCACAGCACAAAGGCGTCTGCCAAACCGCTTGTTCCGCCAATTGCGGTCTGCGCGGCGTTCGCCAAGGGGAAATTCGCCGACAATGTAGAGCCGGTCATATAAACGTCGCCCTTCGGACCAACCATCATGCCTCCGAAATCTTCGTCGCTTTCCCCGCCAATATAGGTTACATAGAGAACTTGGGAACTCGCCGGCAACGCGGGGTTGACCACGGCGAAAAATAGGTCCTGTCCACCGCCCTCCGTGGTTTGCAAGGAGCTTCCCACCAGCGGCAGGTCCGTGGAACTGGTGTTGCCTGCAATATAGATCAGCCCATTGGCATCATGACCGATTCCATACGCGACGTCTTGATACGATCCCGCGAAATACTGTGCAACGATGAGCGGGGGATCGATCACCAGCGCGCGCGTACGATCGTACGCGCCCAGTTGGAATCCGAAGGATCCGTCGGCATTCTTCCGATAACTGCTGCGGACTGAACGCCGCGACCCATCCGCGCCGATCTGATACGCCACCGAATGTTTTTGGATCAGGTCGGCAACCAGATCGCCATGGCGATCCATGCGCGCGTCGCCACCGTCCAACCGCAGCCGTATCCGTTGCGGATCGGCGCCCGGATTCACGGTGAGGTCGTATTCCAGCTCCCCGCCGTTGCCGTAGTAAGCCAGATCGATGCCTCGGTACAGTCCAGACACCTCGATGCGCCCAAAGTTGGGAATCGCGCGGCGCCATTTCGAAGGATCGTTGCCGAAATACAGGTTCGTCGTCGACCGCAAGAGCTGTGCGCCCTGCATTTGAGCAGCCGGGTTCGCACCGTCGAAACTCAGCCTAACGTCTTTTTTTCCGCCGTGCAGAATTGCCTGATGCGGGTTGAATTCAAAATGGAAGCGCGCGCCCCGTGCGACAAACTTCGCTTGGCTATCGCTCTGGGAAGCTTCAAACCGCAGCGGCGCCGTACCGAGCATTCGCATCGGGTTGGAGTCAGCGGCCGCGAGAAAAGAGCAGGCCGCCAGACACAGGGAGGGAAGATAGATTTTTAATTGCATGTCGAGACGAATGTCGCTAACGACGTATCCAATGCCAAACAGGTTAACGGAAAAATGTCGGGCGGCGCACTTTCCCGCGCGTCCCTGTTACGAGGACAGTTACAAAACTTGACAATGTTTGTAGACACTGAGAACGAGTTTATCGTAACGGAGGGGTCGCGCACAGCGTCTGGCGAACTAAGAATGCATTCGACTCGATTTGTGCAAATCGGTATCGTAGGCTCGGCGTGCGCCGCGATGCTTTTCGCCGCTGATTTTTGGAAGACCAAGGATTCCACCCTATGGACTGACGACGAAGTCAGCAAAATCTTGAGCGATTCGCCGTGGGCCAAGGCAAAGACGGTTCAGCCTCAACAGTCCCAGACGGCAAGGCGCGGCGGCGGTGGCCGGCGAGGTGGCGGCTTTGGATTTCCCGGCGGCGGGCTCGGAGGAGGTTATCCGGGCGGAGGCGGAGGCTATCCCGGCGGCGGCGGTGGTTATCCACAGGGCGGCGGAGGTTATCCGGGCGGCTCGGGCGGCGGAAATAACGGTGATCCATCCCAGAACGAGCCGATGAACCTCACCATCCGTTGGGCAAGCGCTTCGCCGATTCAGCAAGCCTTGATGCGCCAGGGCGCCTCAGCTTCGGACGAGCTGAAGGCAGTGGCGGCCTCGACAGAAAAGTATTACGTCATCACTGTGCTTGGTTTGCGCATGCCGCGCCCGCACAGCAGCACCGTGGATGCCGACGATCCGAACGACAACGATAACAACCGTAACAACAACGACGACAATGGCCAGCGTGGCGGCCGGAATCGTGGCAACGATGCCTTGCGTTCGCAATTGCTGGACGCCGCGCAGCTCGCCCCGAAGGGCAAAAGCTCCATTTATGCGCAGGACGTTCAGATCGTGGGGCCCGGCGGGATCGACGGCGTGCGCTTCCTGTTCCCGCGTACCAATCCCATCAGCGGCAACGACAAGGAAGTGGATTTCATTCTGGACATCCGCCGCATCAAGGTAGCAGAAAAGTTCAAATTGAGCGACATGCAGTATGAGGGCAAGCTCGCGCTATAGTCGTCCTTGATTCTCCGCGCCGTCCTTGTATTTGCTGCCGTTGCCGGAGGGCTCGGCTTTTCTCAGAGCCCCGGCGGCGTATCCCTCATTTTCCATCGCGTTCAACGCGCATCGCAGCGGAACGGCAGCGATCCCGATTTGCTTTCGCTGCGACTCAGAAACAACAGCCGTACTCCCATTCAGGTTCTTGCCACCGCGCCTGAGCCGGGAGCAGAAGGTGTGGAAGTGGTTCACGAGATCGTGCAGGCGTCCGGATCTGCAAAACCGGCGCCCGGCTGGATTTCCCCGCCGGCCCATTACTCACCCATCAATGAGGCGACGACAGTTGAAATACAACCGAATTCCGATCTACTTTTCAGCGTTCCACTCAATCATGTTGGGCCATCATGGCGACTTCGGATCACGTTTCAGCGCTCGGGACGCCAACCGCAGGGCACGCTTGATTTCACCTGGGCGGACATTCCGATAAAAGAGCGGGCCGCGTGGAAGAAGGCTTCGAACAAATAAGTCCCCCGTCCTCTCTCCGGTTTTTGGCGCGCCCTGTGGCACAATCGAGTCATGATGCCGTTCGCGCGCTCCTGCTGTGTTGTGACCTTGTTCGCAGCCAGCTTGGCGGCGCAAAAACAACCGTTCGATGTCCAGGCGCTCCTCAAGGTCGCGCGGATTCAGGAACCGCAGCTTTCCCCGGATGGCAAAACCGTCGCCTTCACCGTCCAAACCGTCGATATCGGACAGAACACCAAGCCCAAACAGATTTACACCGTCCCATTGAACGGCGGATCGCCGCAACAGATCACGATGCAGGGCACGGACAACGAGCGGCCCGAGTGGTCGCCCGATTCCAAGCAGATTGCGTTTATATCCGATCGCAGCAGCTCGGCACAGGTCTGGATCATGAACGCCGACGGATCGAACGCCCGCCAGATCACCAATCTTTCAACCGAAGCGGGCGGTGTATTGTTCTCGCCCGACGGCAAGAAACTCGTATTCACCAGCAGCATTTTTCCCGATTGTCCCGATGACGCCTGCAACAAGAGCAGGCTCGACGCCGAGAAAAATAGCAAGGTAAAAGCCCACAGCTACACCACGCTGCTCTATCGTCACTGGACCGAATGGCAAACCAAACGCCGTTCGCACCTGTTGGTGGTCGACGTTGCCGGCGGTGTGGCGAAGGATTTGACTCCCGGCGATCATGACGTCCCACCCTTTTCGCTCGGTGGACCGGACGACTACACCATCTCGGCGGATTCCAAAGAAGTCTGCTATTCCATGAACGCCGATCCCGTGCAGGCCACCAGCACCAATTTGGACCTGTTCGTGGTCCCCATTATCGGCGGCGATTCCATCAAGATCACGAGCAACCCCGGCGCGGATGCCAGCCCGCAATACTCTCCCGATGGCCGATGGCTGGCCTATCGTAGCCAGGCTCGCGCCGGTTATGAGAGCGATCGCTGGCGTCTGTTGGTGCTCGATCGCGCCACCGGCCGCGTCAACGTGCTCACCGATTCGCTCGACCGCTGGGTGCAAAGCTTCACCTGGTCACCCGACTCGAATGCCTTGTTCTTTACTGTGGAAGATCGCGGAAGGCAGGCCATCGAAATGATTCCGGTCGCAGGCGGCGCCACGCGCGTGGTGGTCAGCGGCGCCAGCACTTTCGACGACATGAAGCTCACCAGCGACGCCAAGACCATGATCTATTCGGGTCAAAGCGGATCGGCGCCCACTGAGATTTACCGCGCTAGCTCCAGCGGGGGTGCTCCCATCGCGCTCACGCATTTGAACGATACGTTGCTCGCGCACAGCGCGCTAACGCCGCTGGAAGATTTTTGGGTGGACGCCGCCGACAAAACGCGCATCCAGAGTTTCGTGGTGAAGCCGCCGAATTTTGAGCCCAATCGGAAATATCCGATTCTGTTTTTGATCCACGGCGGCCCGGAAGGCGCCTGGGGCGAGGATTGGTCGTATCGCTGGAACGCCCAGGTGTTTGCGTCGGCGGGTTATGTGGTGATCATGCCCAATCCGCGCGGCTCCACGGGCTATGGGCAGAAATTCACCGAAGACATCCGGGACGACTGGGGCGGCAAACCCTTCGACGACATCATGACGGTGCTCGATCATGTGGTGACTCTGCCTTACGCCGATACCGATCGAATGGTGGCGGCCGGGGCCTCATACGGCGGCTACATGATCGATTGGATGCTTGGCCACACCCAGCGGTTCAAGGCGCTAGTGTCGCACGGGGGCGTGTACGATCTACGCAGCGAATTTGGCGCCACCGAAGAGTTGTGGTTCCCGCTGTGGGAGTTTAATGGCACGCCTTGGGATAATCCGGATTCGTACGCGAAGTGGTCGCCCAGTTCTTTCGTCAAGGATTTCCATACGCCGACGCTGGTCATCGATGGCGAGCAGGATTTCCGCGTGCCTTACACGCAAGGTTTGCAGCTTTATACCGCTTTGCAACTGCAAAAGATCCCATCGAAACTGCTTGTCTTCCCCGATGAAGGCCACTGGATCCTGAAGCCGCAAAACTCGGTGCTGTGGTACAACACCGTTCTCGAATGGCTAGGCGAGTGGACCAGACTTGCTCCACCGTCCGCAACGGCGCCGGCGGCAACAACAACAACGCCCCCGGCGGCGATACCGCCCGTGCATTGAATATCTGATTAGACACTTCGAGGCGGTGCAGACTCTGGGGTGATCGAAGAAACAGCGGACTTGACGAGTGGTACACTCCGATTCCGCTAAAGCATTTAGCCTCTTGTCAGATTGAAGGCTCAAGATGAACGATCAACAAAAGAAGGAACAGTCTTCTGGAGTGCGAGATCAAGAGATCCGTGCGGCGCTGGATCAGCATTGGGCGGCGTCCGATGCCAATAATTTTGAAACGGAGCACCGCATCTATCACGAGGACGCGGTGCTGGAATACCCGCAGTCAGGCGAGCGAACCCGCGGTCGACGCAACATACAGAACCAACGCGCTAGTCAGCCGAGCAAAAAGCGGTTTGCTGTCCGACGAATCATTGGCGGCGGTGATCTTTGGATCACCGAATTCATCCTGACATATGACGGCAAGCCGTCCTACACCGTCAGCATCATGGAGTTCAGGGACGAAAAGGTTGCGCGGGAAACACAGTACTTTGCGGATCCATTCGTGGCTCCCGCATGGCGCGCTCAATGGGTGGAACGGATGGACACATAATCTCGATGCGCGAGAATTCGCTAACGACACCATCATTTGCGGTTTGCAGCATAATTGTCGAGAACAGAGATGAGCGCCAGAGGCGCTAAGTCCTGATTAACGCGGTTATCGGAGAAGTCGAACTGTATGATATGGGGTATCGTTACAGCACATCCTCCGATGGAGGGACAAGATGGATTGGAAACGGTTGGTCCAGTTTGCGTTGGTGGGTAGCAGTGATTTGGAACCATATGCCATCCTGCTGGTACGCGTTTCGCTCGGGTTGTTCTTCGCCATCTCCGGGGCAAACAAATTGTTTGTCGCCGGCAGCAGGCAAACTATGTACGAAACGCTCGTTGAGGCCAAAGTCCCGTTTCCCCACCTGATGACTTATTTCGTGTCGGTTGTCGAGCTCGTTGGCGGATCCTTGCTGACCGTGGGGTTTCTTTCGAGCCTGGCCTGCGTGGCTTTATTGGTCGATATGCTTGTCGCCATCCTGACCACCAAGCTTTCCGCCATGCCTAAAGGACTTTCGCCTCTTAACTGGCTCGACGATTTCCTCTACCTTCCGGAAGTCCTGTACGTGCTCTTCTTTATCTGGCTGATCTGCTTTGGTCCGGGAAAGTTCAGTGTCGATTACTGGCTCGCCGGCAAGTTACGGACGTGATCGATCGACGAAGCAGCTTGTTGCTAGACAAGAGCTTGATGGTCATTACCAGAATTTTTCAGCCGCAGGACCGGCGCTAAATCCTGATGAACGCCCTATCCTGAAACCGACCCACCGAACGCCTAACCGGCAAATCCGTCTAACCCTGCTACAGTGGCTTCGATGCGTCGCCCACCCCTCCCAGGCGTCACCCGTCTCTTCTTCCGCGTCGGCGTCACCGTCTTCGGCGGCGGCGATCCCAGCATCGCGATTCTGCAGCGCGAGTTCTATCGGCGCGACTGGCTGAGTCCCGAAAAATTCGCCATCGCCTTCGGCCTCGCCCGGCTCACGCCCGGCACCAACGTGATCGCCTTCTGCGCGGCCGCCGGCTGGTACATGCTCGGACTCGGGGGCGCGCTCGCGGCGGTACTCGCCATCACCATTCCGGCTTCCGTGCTGGTGGTCTGGCTAACCCGCGCTTACGATCTCACCACCCACTCTCGCTTGGCGCTATCCATCGCCAATGCCCTGCTCGCCGCGGCCGTCGGCACCATGATCGGTGCGGCTGTACTGCTGGTCCGCACGCAATGCAAGCCCGGCCGCTGGCTGAAGCCGATCGCCATCTCAACCGGCGCTTTCCTTCTGGCGTTCGTCGCCAAGCTGACCCCGCTTCAGGTGATCGGCGTGGCCGCACTCGTGGGTTTTTTCTGGGCGGAAGCATGAATGTTTTCATTCTCTACCTGCTGCTGGTGAAAGCCACGCTGACGTCCTTCAGCGGCCTGGCGTCGTTGCCCATGGTCCGCAACGATTTCATCGTCCGCCGTCACGTGCTCACCGATCGCCAGCTCAACACCGCCGTCGCCGCCGGTCGCATCGGCCCCGGACCGCTCGGCATCTACGTCGTCAGCGTCGGATACCTGGTGGATGGAGCACCGGGAGCTTGCGCGGGCTGGCTCGCCATGATCACGCCCGCATTTTTGATCATCCCCATGCTGCGATTTCTGGGGGCCCGTGCCGAACACCGCCGCGCCAAGGCGGTGGCTCGCGCGGTACTCTTCGCCGGCGCCGGCCTGATGGCTTCCGCCGCGGTGCCTCTGGCTCGCGACGCCATCACGAATCCACTTTCGCTGGGGATTTTCGCCGCCAGCTTTGTGCTCATCGCCAGTGCGCGCGTCGATTCACTGTGGGTGATGCTCGGTGCCGCTTTGATCGGCGTCGTCGCATTCCAATTCTGATATACTCAGCGATTACTGTGCGTTTTGTATGCCGGATTTCCGCTTAGGCGATATCATCGACGATCATTGCATCAAGTGTCGTCGCGTTACCAACCACGCCATCGTTTCCCTAGTAAACGCAGAGCCCGCCAAGGTCCGGTGCCGCACCTGTTATCACGATCATGACTACCGGCACGAACAAGCGCCGCCTTCGAAGAAAGACCTGAAGAAGGCCGAGTTGTTCAAAGAAGTTCTCGCCGCCGCTGTTCCTGGTGCAGTGGATGGAGCCGGAGCCGGAGCCTCGGAAGATCCAGAGGATGAGCCTGTCGCTCCCGCGCCGCCCGCGAAAGCAACCAAGCCCGCGAAAGCAACCAAGAACGTTGCTACGCGCGGCAAAAAGGCGTGAGCGCCTCCCCAACCTCCGGCGCTTGGGACGCGGCCCGCTATCAAGATCATCATTCTTTCGTCTGGCGCTACGGTGCAAGTCTTCTGGAGTTGCTCAACCCGCAGCCCGGCGAACGAATCCTCGATATCGGCTGCGGAACGGGCCAGCTAACAGCCGAAATCGCGCGGTCCGGAGCCCATGTGATCGGCCTCGATAGTTCGGCGGACATGCTGGCAGACGCTCGAAAAAACTTCCCCGCGCTCGCGTGTGTTTTGGGCGACGCCTCCGCCTTCGATTTCCCTGAGCCTTTCGACGCGGTGTTTTCGAACGCAGCGCTGCACTGGGTGAAGGACGCCGAAGGAGCGGCCGCATCCATCGCACGCACACTCCGCCTAGGCGGACGCTTGGTCGCCGAGTTTGGCGGGCACGGCAACATCGCGTCTGTTCAGGCGGCTCTGCGCGCTGAACTCGGTCCTTCCGCCGATGAACAGTCGCCTTGGTATTACCCCAGCATCGGCGAATACTCGACCATTCTGGAACGGCACGGCCTGGAGGTTCGCAATGCCAGCCTGTTCAACCGGCCAACGCCGCTCGAAGGCGAAAACGGCCTGGAACACTGGCTTCGGATGTTCACCCAGACCTATCTCCGCCAGTTCTCTCCAGAACGGGCCGACGACATCGTGCACCAATTGGTGGAACGCCTTCGGCCGGCGCTCTATCGCGATGGCGTTTGGACAGTAGATTATCGCCGTCTTCGCGTGGTGGCTTTCCGCGCAATTTAAGGTCTTCAGCCGAGCGACTCAGCGCCCGTTAGGCCTTAGCATCGGGCTAACATGGCGCTCCCGGTGCTGTTCGTCATTGCAGCGATGGCCGCGCACGTGCCAGCCGAAACCTCTGCGGTCACTTATCAGTACGTCTTAAGCACCAGCGATCCAGCCGTCCATCGCGCCGCCGATTTGCTCAATGCAAACCGGCCCGTGCATGCGCTCCAGCAATTGCAGGACGCCATCCTGCACCATCCACAAGATCCCAAAGTCTTGCTGCTGGCGGGCCTAGCAGCCTATCGGTCGGACGAAATCCAAGCCGCGCTCGATTACTGGAAGATGTCGCTCGATCTCGCGCCCAACGAGGAGCTAAATCGAGTCTATGCCAACGTCCAGCGTGAAGCAGCCGCCGATCGAAGCAGTCAGAAACTTTATGGCGTCCACATCGCTCTTCGCTACGACAGTCAAGCGCTCCCGGCGGATGCGGCACGCGCCATACTTGTAGAACTCGATGACAGTTACGCACGGGTCTCGGCTCAGCTCGGTTGCAGCCTCGATGAACGCATCGTCGCCATCGTGCGCAGCCGCGAATCGTATCTCAGTGTCACCGGCGCCGCAGACTGGAGCGGCGGGCAATACGATGGCCGCATTCATATCGCCGCCATGCCCGATCTGACGGACAGAAGCTTGGTGGACGCGTCCATGCAGCGTGCGCTCACGCACGAACTGGTGCATGCCTGCCTGATGAGCATTCCCTCCGGCTCCGCCCCTTGGCCAGCATGGTTGCAGGAAGGGCTGGCTCAAAAACTTTCGGGCGACACCCTGCAGCCCTCCGTTCGCCAAGAATTGAGGAAACGTGCCGCCGCGCATGCTATCACGCGCCTGGAGAATCTTGGTGAGGATTGGTCCAGCATGCCCAAACAGAGAGCGGTGGATGCCTACCATCTCGCGCTCGCAGCCGCCGATGCCCTTTACGATCACGCCTCCAGCGACGGCCTTCTGGAGGTCCTAGCCAACCCCGATTTCCTTCCCGCCATCGCTGCGAAACTCGACGCAGAACTCGGATTCTAAGCAAGCGCCCCTCTGGAACTCTTAGCACTGTGTAACTTTTACCTAACCCCATAGTACTTGAGTACTAAAGTTTAACGCGGCATAATCAGGGAACGTGCTTCAGTCGTGTTGGGTCTGTAAGAGGCTTTTGGCAGATCGTGGAGGGATTTGTTATGTTTGCCGGCAACAAATCGGGGAAGACTCAGCTTCTCGTCCCCTAAACCTGCAGAGAGCGAAGATGGCCGCCGTCCTGGTTGGCCTATTAAGCCTGACTGTAGGATTACTCACGCCGGCTATTGTAGCGCCGCAACCCCTGGCCTTTCGTCCTAACTTCAACTCGGAGCACCCCCCGGCGATCACCGCCACGCCAGTCCGCTATGAAACCAAGATGATAGTGGAGGAAGTGAAACGAAAAGTTTACCCCTATTCTCTGGTCCCGGGCGGCGCCGAGAATGTGCACCAGGCCAAGGTGGCGATGGCCGACCCTGCCCTGAAAGCTCAGTACGCCGACATCGATCTAGCCCAATTAAAGCAAGTGAAGCTGACGACCAATCTCTCCGGATATGTGTCCTATCGATGGGGTAACAAGATCTATTGGACAAAGAAGGCCCTCACGCTCCGTGCCGGAGAAACCGTCTTCACCGATGGGACGCACATCGTCCGCGGGCGCTGTTTGAACTGCTATTCCGCCCTCCCCATGTTGCCGACCCGGCCAACAGAACCTACGGCGAAAGTGTTCGACACGCCGGTGGAAATGCCGGTAACGGTTTACTCTTTTCCCAAGCTTCCGGTAATGGCGCCCGAGCTGCCCGTGCCACCCGGGGAGCTGACCCCAACCGTTCCCGTTCTCCCGCTGGATGTGGCTTCTACCATCGGCAGTACCACCGGCGGAGGCTTCCGGTTTCCGCTCATCCCGATCATCCCGATCATCCCGCCCATCCACCGGCATCCCAGCCACTCGCCTTCCAGCCCGAACTCTCCATTGCCGCCTCCGGTGATTCCCGTGCCCATAGTTGTGCCGGAGCCGCACTACGGCTGGGTTCTGGCAATCGGATTCCTGGCCGCCGCCCTGGCTGATCGCTTGCGGCGTCGCAAACAAATCTGAGGTTTTCACCCGAGCGACCCAGCGCGGGAAAAGCCATAGCATTGTAGTCAGGCTCACGGTCCTATGGCGCTCCCGGTTCTCTTTTTTGTCGCGGCGATGGCGGTCCGCACGGACCAGACCCCGCTACGTTCCGGCTGCGACGTCGACGACGGAATCGTCGCCAACTTACCGGCAGGTACACCGGTCGAAGTCCGCTTCCGGTTAGCGGATGGCTCAGACTGCTTCAAAGTAGCCGCTACAATCGACGGCAAAGATGTTTTGGGCTACGTTCCAGCGTCCGCACTCACTGGGTTGGAACGCTATGAGCAAGAGCGCTCCTCGGCTGCCTCCGTGGATACGCTGCGTGCGCTGAATCCGGTGGTGGCTGAAACCAAGAAAGCCATCGTCAACACCGGCGACCCGGCGCTCGATCGCGCGGCGCAACTGCTCGATTCCAATCAGCCCGCTCAAGCGCTCGATCAAGTGCAAATGGCCCTCCGGAGGCACCCGCGCGATCCCAATGTGCTGGTGCTGGCCGGACTGGCCGCGTATCGTGCCGACCAATTGCGCGCGGCTTTAGATTACTGGAAGCAGGCGCTGGATCTCGCTCCCGATGAGAGGCTCGCGGCCGTCTACGAGCGCGTCAAACGCGAGGCCGAGTCCGACCATAGCGGCGACAAACTCTACGGCCTTCACGTGGCGCTGCGCTATGAAGGCGAAGCGCTCCCCGCGGATACGGCGCGCGCCATCCTGGCAACCTTGGATGGCGACTATTCGCGCATCGCGGCCCAGTTGGGATGTACGTCGAATGAGCGCATCGTCGCCATCGTGCAAAGCCGGGAAGCCTACCTGCGCAGCACCGGCGCCGCGGAATGGAGCGGCGGGCAATATGACGGCCGAATACACATTTCTTGGACGGATGGAGCGCAAGTCGGCCCTGCCATGCAGCGCGCGCTGGCGCACGAACTGGTGCATGCCTGCCTGACCGGCATTCCATCGGGATCCACGCCGTGGCCCGCCTGGTTGCAGGAAGGCCTCGCGCAGAAGCTATCCGGCGACACGCTGCCAGCTACGGTCCGCGAACAACTACGCCAGCTAGCGCAAACTCATTCGATCCCGAAGCTTGAGAACCTGCGGCAGGACTGGTCGCGCATGAGCACGCAGAATGCACTCGCCGCCTATAGCCTGGCGCTGGCCGCCGCCGACGCGCTCTACGATAACTACGCCAGCTACGGGATTCGCAACGTCTTGAACAATCCCGATACTCTTCCCCGCATCACCGCGGACCTGGACGCCAAACTGGGCCTGTAACCACATTCTGGATTCTGGCTCCTGAATTCAGAATTCCTTTTTTGTTCCCCTGCTATCCTGGTACTTACCCCATGCCTTTTGCTTCCATTCCCGAAGCGATTGAAGACTTTCGGGCCGGCCGGATGCTCGTCATCGTCGACGATGAAGATCGCGAAAACGAAGGCGACGTCACCATTGCCGCCGAAAAAGTCACGCCCGACATCATCAACTTCATGGCGCGTTACGCGCGCGGCCTGATCTGCCTTTCGCTCAGCCCCGAAATTTGCGACGCGCTGCAACTTCCTCCCATGTCATCGCGCAACAACTCGCGATTCGGCACTGCGTTTTGCGAATCCGTTGAAGCGGCCGAAGGCGTCACCACCGGCATCTCCGCGGCCGATCGCGCGCATACTATTCGCGTGGCCATCGATCCTGCCAGCAAGCCCAGCGATCTGGTTCGTCCCGGCCATGTCTTCCCCTTGCGGGCTCGCGAAGGTGGCGTGCTGGTGCGCGCGGGACAAACCGAAGCCGCCGTCGATCTGGCACGGCTCGCCGGTCTTCGCCAGGGTGGCGTGATCTGCGAAATCATGAACGACGACGGGTCCATGGCGCGCGTCCCGCAGCTTGCCGAATTTTCGAAGCTCCACAACGTTCGCATGATCTCGGTGGCCGACCTGATTCGCTATCGCCTGCAAACCGAGCGCTTCGTCCAAAGGCAATCGGAAGGCTGCCTGCGCACCGAATTTGGCGACTTCAAGACCGTCGTTTACGCCAGCACCATCGTGCCCGAGCGGCATCTCGCACTCGTTCATGGTGAGATCGCTGGAAAATCGGACGTATTGGTGCGCATGCACTCGCATTGCATCTATGGCGACGTGTTCGGATCCACCGATTGCGAATGTCACATGCTGATTCGACGCTCCATGGAACGAATCACCGAAGAGGGCGCGGGCGTGCTGGTCTACCTGCATCAGACCGGCCCCGGATTTCGTAATCACGCCGCCTACGGCACACCCGACGGCCAGAAACAATCGCAGCACGAAAGCGGCTTAGGCGCGCAGATTCTCTCCGACCTGGGACTGCACACCATTCGCCTGCTGACCAATCATCCCCGGAAAATCGTCGGCTTGGATGCTTACGGCATTCAGATTACCGAACAAGTCCCGGTGTAGCCGCGACTGAGCCGCGCGTTGCAAGCGGCTTTACGCCTTCCATCGCCAAGAAGCCAAAGATCAGCCCGCCGTACGAAGGGCACGTTCAACGGCCTTAGGTTCGTGCGCGATCACTGCAAGCAGCGTTCTGGCCGGTCCATCCGGGATGCGGCGGCCTTGCTCCCAGTTTTGGATCGAGTCGATTGAGAATCCAAAGCGCGACGCGAATTCCTTCTGGCTGAGTTTCAGCCGGGAGCGGATCTTGCGTACGTCGCAATCCGCCGGAACATAAACGCGGATGCCAGGGACGTCTTTGCCCCGTGCGAAATCCACAGCCTGCTGCATCGATTTGATCAGCCGATCCCCAAGCGGCTTTCTAGTTTTTTCATTCTTGCTCATGTCACTTCTCCCCAAGGCCTGCCTCAATGAACTGAGCGACTAACGCCCTCAACTGCTTTTTCTGGCTCGCCGTCAGATTCTCCCGTTCGTTTTTGCCGTAGATATCGAGAGCAAGCAACGGTAGCTTCTCGCTGTGAAAGTAATAAATTACCCGCACCCCGCCCCGCTTGCCCCTCCCTGAACCGAACCAGCGTAACTTGCGAATGCCACCGGTTTCGCGAATGATCACACCTGCCTTCGGATTCAAACCCAAGAACTCGATTAACTGTTCATGAGAACGCTCGCCTAAAAGCCGGTCCGCTTCCTTGGCGAACCCCGGAAGCTCTTGCACGGTCATCGGAGCTCGCTCTGCATCCACTCGCGATAATAGTACGCCATTGGCGTACTATCCGTCAAGAGGATTCGAAGTCGAATGATCGCGAAGCGTCGTGGCCAGACAAGCGGAAAACCCGCAGGGGAAAACCTCTCGGGGAAGATTGGGTGAGCGCCGAGAATCTCCAGGACGCGCTCAATGACTATAATCCTTGAGTATGTCGTCGGTATGTCGGCACGGATTCAGCTTCTCGTATGGCTATAACTTCTGTCATTGATGGACATTTGATCGATTGGGCCCAAGTCCTTGTCGCCTGTATTCTGGCGATTGTGGGGATAGGCATGCTTGTGGCTCCCGTGAAGATGAGTGGACTGTTCGCCTGGCTGAACCGAGGGGGGCCCGGAGAGTTGTTAACGTACAACCAACCGAGGTTGGTTGGGCAATCTCGATGGATGCGGCTTAACCTCAGGCTTCTTGGCGCGTTGTTCGTCGGGGTTGCGATAGCCTTGCTGTCACAACTGACACGCATATGATCATGAGAATCTTCGCGATCTATCTCATCGTAAATGGGCTGGGACTTCTGCTAAAACCCGGGTTTGTTTTTCGATGCTACGGATGGATTTCGGAACCCAGCGGGATTTCGAGACAGCGGAAATCGCTTTCTGCTATCGGGGTCGCATCAGTCTTGGTCGGGATCCGTCTGTTGCTTCGGCACAACTGAGCTCATTAGTCCGGACGCGCAATAACGTCACTCTGGGTCCGGGGGCGAGACCCGTGTGGAATTCCGACCTGCTATCCAGTGGTGGACCCGAATTACATTGCGGCAAAGGGCCTCGTCTTTGAATTACAATGAACCACCAAAGCCGTGAAACGCTGGAAAGCGAATGTGATTGTCAATTGAAAAATGGCAGTTCCGTTCTTTGGTGCAGATCGGCAGCAACTGTCTTAGAACGAATCGCAAGGAAGAAGCGAGGGTTCCGCCGCAAGTCGTCGCGGGCCTTGCCAGAAATTCGGAGAAATATAGACGCCGTGCGCGACTGATATAGTCGCTCCAACCGATGCGCACGGCTACCGAAGTAATCACCCAAGCAATCGAGGAAAACAGAAAGCCGGAATTGCTTCTATACGCGTTTGCTTGCATCTTCGTTCTGACCGGCGAGACACTCATCGGCTGGTCGATTTACGCTGGACTCCCTTTGACAGCGATAGTTGGAGTTGTGCTGAACGGTCTTGCTTGGCCGGCGTATAACGCCACCAAGCAATTGCGGGCCGAGAATCTGATGCTACGGATGCTTGAGATCCCGTTGTCCAAAGCGAAGACTGCCGACGAAGCTGCTAAGATGTTGACAGAAAGCTTTGTTCACCACTTCAGGCGAGAACGGCTCGCCGAAAATGTGGGACCAAGACAAGCGCAAAAGTGACAAGCGGGAAAGTGAAACCAGCGCACACATTCGACGCGGTTGTCGCGGAACTCGTCGCGGGCTTCCGCTCCGGGGAGATCGTCCTCGATCCTCCAGTCGAGGCGGCTCAGTCTCCTTCAGAGCTTCAGGCTAGGTCGTCCTCTTCTGAGTCAATGCGATTGCAGTCTCGCGATTGGCGCCCCGGAGGAACTACCAAGAAGCGGACGTCGTCTGAGCACAACGTCTGAGCACAACCACTTCTTCTAACGGTCCGGGAACTTCCCCCATGCTACCCTCGTAGTGTCAGCAGAGAGGTTTTCATGATTAACTTACGCCGCCTTGCTGTACTCTTCATCCTTCCCCTGGGCGCCTTCGCCGCCGATCCCGCTCTCCTCCAAATGGTCCTGCCCGACTCGCAGGTGGTCGCCGGGCTCCAGGTCAATCAGGCCAAGAGCTCGCTCTTCGGCCAGTACGTGCTCTCTCATCTCTCGGTGAATGACACCAAGCTCGGGGAATTTACCGCGCAAACCGGCTTCGATCCAACCAAGGACGTCAGCGAGATCGTGATTGCATCCAATTGGAAGCCCAATACTCCCGCCAACCAGTGGCTGGTGCTCGCCGACGGCACGTTCAATGTTTCCAAGATCGCGTCCGTGGCGCAGGCCAATGGTAGCGTTCCCGCCGTCTATCAAGGTGTGAATCTGTTGACACACGCCGCGTCCTCGAGCACACAAGTGGCCTCCGCCATCGCGTTCTTCGGCGTCACCACCGCGGTAGCAGGGGACCTGACATCCGTGAAGGCGGCCATCGACCGCAAGCAGAGCAAGGCGCCCGCCGACAGCAATGTCTCCAGCAAGGCCCAGCAAGTGAGCGCGACCAACGATTTCTGGTTCGTGACGCTGGTGCCGCTCTCTAATTTCTCAAGCTCCATCCCCGACCCCAATTTGAGCGGCGCGATGCAAGGCAACCTATTCGCCGCCATCAATCAGGCCAGCGGGGGCGTCCGCTTCGGCGATACGGTGACCATCTCGGCCGAGGCCGTCACGCGCTCCGAAAAAGACGCGCAGGCCCTTGTTGATGTGGTGAAATTCTTCGCCGGCCTGGTGCAACTGAACCGGCAGAACAATCCGGCCGCCGGACAAGTGGCGACCCTGCTCGATACGCTCCAAACCACCACCTCGGGCAACACCACCACCATCTCGCTCGCCATTCCCGAACAGCAGCTCGAACAACTGCTGAACAGCGCGCAGCCGCATGGCCGAAAAGCGTCGTTACAGATTAACTGAACCGCGCCCTACTTTCGCACAAAGCGGAAAATCTCGAACACCGGCCGCCCGTTCCGATCCGGCACCGTCTGGATCAGTTGCTTTTCAAAACCGGCCTCCCGCGCCACTCGTACGATCCTTTCGTTAACGCCACTCCACTGCTGGAACTCCGGCGTATGGCCGATCCAAACCTCTTCCGCCACGCGTTTGATGGCCCGTTGCCGGTAGTTTTCAGCGGTGCCGGGCGCAAGAAACGACTGGTCTGCGTACACCAGCGGGAGCCGGTTGCGATGGAGAGCCACCAGCGGGTTCAGAATTCCCCAGTCATCCACGATCAGTTCGTGGGATTTGATATGGCCGGCTTCATCCGAGAGCCGAAAAATCGCGTCGCTCCAGTTCTTGGTCGGCCCGTAGGAAGCGAGTTGATAGAAGTACTCGTTGGTCAACAGCAAGTTATCAACGGCCAGGAACAAAACTGTGCAAGCCAGCAGGATCGTCCCGGCGTGCTTCCATTGCAGCGGCCGCCACCGAGCCGCCTCCACGAAGGCTACCGCCAGGAACCAGTGCGGCAGCGGCCACAACAGAACAACGTGATGAGCGCCCAATCCAGCGTCCTTCGTGATTGCCATCTGAAACCACGCCACCAGCATGGCGATCAGGCAGAACAACATCGTCTTGCGCGCACGGGTGAACCAAAGCGCCGGCAGCAGCGCCAAGCCCCCCCAAAAGGCAGGCTCCATCTCGTTGTGATAGTGATAGCGGACGCCGGCCGCCGAGTGCACTTCAGCAGATACATCTTCCAGCTCCGTCGCGGGTTCTCGCTGGGCGCCCGGCGCCCATGGCGCGTGCGCCATGTAATCCCACAAAATCTCGCCACTCCAGGTGATTCTGAGCGCGTGCAGTCGCGAAGGAATTTGAGATAGCGAGAACGATGAGTTCGAGCGGAAGGTATCGAAGTTGAAAGCCACGTTGTAGGCCGCTAGTGGCAGCGCTCCCAGCAATAACCCACCAGCAGCCAGTCCCAGATTTCGGGGCGTGCATCGCAACCAAACCTCGCGAGGGAACAACGCAACCGCAGCCACCGCGAGTCCGCTGAAGAGCCATAGAAAGAGCGCCTTGTCCCATAACGCCAATCCGAACCAGAAGAATCCCCAGAACAAAGTCGAACGTCGGCCGGTGGATGTAAACTTGAGCAACATCGCCATGCCCGCCAGGGACAAAAGGTGCTGCAGCGCCACTGGTCCCCAATCAAAGCAGGTGGTCAGAAGGAATACAGTGTCGGTGGCGAGCAACAGTCCACCCACCCATGCCACCCTCCGGCCGTGCGCTCTTTCGAGAAACCATGTGAACAACCAGACCGTCAGCGTACCTATCAGCAAGACCGGCAAGCGAATGGTCAAATACGAAGGCCGTATGCGCGTCAGGATCGGAAAGTAGATCCAACTTTTCAGAGCCCCCAGATACGAAAGCAGCATCAAAGGGATCTCACGGTGGAAGATGTGAGCCTCGAAGACAGTACTGGTAGGCACATGGAAAACGGCACTGGCAAAGAGCGTCTCGTCGTCTTGTATTCCCGCTAGCGGAAGAAAGGCTAGTCCTAGGCCAAAAAACAGGAGAGGAAGAATTGCGCCAGGCCACCTACGTAGCTGGAAGTTGCGGGACGCCGTCATATTGGAGCCAATCCGGAGGCCGGGAACAGGGCTGCAACGCTGACCTGCGGTAGGTGCCGCAGGGCCGGGGAATAATTACGAGCCGGAAGGTAATCAGTATACATCACCGGTTACCACCAGTGCCCCTGGAACGTCTTTCTGCGATCGAACCATAAACGTTTCGAGGCGCGAGGTCGATAAGACGCAAATGTCGGGTGCGAAAGAGCAAGTCCAAGCTGGGGTTCGGGGCCTAAACCGAGCCGGCTTGAAAAATTTTGGCCTGGCACTTGAATTGCTGAGAGGATGTGGTATGATCTTGAGAGCTAAACTGCTGCGAACCTCTCTGGCCGATGGGCGCTGCCATCGCGCTGACTGTGACTCTAAAGGTCCGTTAAGCTCCCGAGTTCACCCTAGTTCAGTAATTTGCTGTAACGGCTTGAACCTTTCGAGAGGCTCCCGCGTCTAAACGTGTTGAAAGTATCGTGAAGGCCCAAAGTAGATAGGTAAGTTGAAGTAACCAATAAGAAGAAGGAGAGTTAATCCTATGACGAAGACCGAGCTAAACAAATTCAAAGAAGTCCTGGAAACTAAACAGGCGGAGTTGACACAGGTATTAAGAAACCGTGAAGGTATTGCAATCGAGAAGAGCCCCGACGCCCTGGATGAAGTCCAGAACGCCGCCGAACGGGAGCTGGCGATTCGCAATTTGGATCGGGAATCTAACCTTTTGCGTAATGTTCGCGCGGCTTTGCACCGCATCGACGAAGGCACCTTTGGCGTTTGCTTGCATTGCGAAGAGGATATTAGCATCAAGCGTTTACACGCCGTGCCGTGGGCCGCTTACTGCATCCAGTGCCAGGAAATCGCTGACCGGAACCAGGAAGAAGGTTCCGATTCTCTCGACGACATTCTCGTTCACGCCGCCTAAGACCGGCTGGAACCCCGTATTTTCGGAAGGGGGTACGTTTACCCCCTTCGGCCGTCCCGGGCAACTGTAATCATCGCTACCATCCTGCCCGCACCCTCCCGGTCCCTTCGATACGATTCAAACAGTTCCCGCTTGCAGTAGGTACATTGACCGCTCGTGCTAATCTGTCCCGGTTTGACGCCATTTCGTCTTAGCTGCCGACACATCGTCTCAACCAGGTCGACCTTGGTCCGCCCCGAAAGACCGAACTGAACCGACACCTCTGGTCCAACTTCGAAGCAGCACGCACCAATTCCCGGCCCAATAGCTACCACGAGATCGCCAGGATCACTGCCGAACTGCTGATGCATGGCTTGCACCGCCTTCGGCCCAATACCAGAAACTACGCCGCGCCATCCGGCGTGAACGGCGGCGACCACGCGATTCCGAGGGTCGGCGATCAGAATCGGAAGGCAATCGGCCGTTCGAATCGCCAGGCCGATGCCCGGCCGGTTCGAGATCAGCGCATCCCCTTCGCCCTGAGGCCCAGGCGATTCCACGAATAAAACGCGGTCTGAGTGAATCTGCTTGGCGGTGGCCAATTCGCCGACAACCGGCCATCCCGCACTCAACCGAGTCCCGAAGCCGTGCCGAAGCCACGCCATACCATCGAGTGTCTCGTCTCTAAAAACATCGTCGCTGTCGCGCCGGAACAAAGCTCATTGTAACCCGCACGCAAATGGGAGCCGTCGTTACGGTAGAATACGAAAAGGGAGAGCGCTTTACATGCTTGAAAGTATCGGAATG
Organism: Bryobacteraceae bacterium; assembly: GCA_049518655.1. Taxonomy (GTDB): domain Bacteria; phylum Acidobacteriota; class Terriglobia; order Bryobacterales; family Bryobacteraceae; genus Palsa-89. The sequence continues at coordinate 67,073 of JBEKRO010000023.1, forward strand.
CCGGAATTGCTCGTGATCCTGGTGGTAGCCGTCCTATTGTTTGGCGGCAACAAGATCCCGGAACTTGCCAAGGGGTTAGGCGAGGGCATCAAGAACTTCAAAGCCTCGATGAAAAGCTAAGAAGATCCTAACGGATCGACGCAGCTTCTTCTCGCAGGTGCTTCTCCACAGCCAGCACCAGGTCTCTGGTGCGAACCGGCTTTGGCAGAAAATCCTGCATTCCACATTGCACGCATCGCGCGCGGTAATCGTCTGAGCAATTGGCAGTCACGGCAATGATCGGCGTGTCCTCATAGCCGGGCAACTGTCGAATGTGTTCGACGGTTTCAAAGCCATCCCACCCCGGCATCTGCAAATCCATGAGGACTACATCAAACTGAGTCTTAGTAGCAGCCAGAAGGGCTAGCGTACCGTTGCCGGCGCATTCTACTTCGAAGCACTGGCGGCGCAGGGCGTGGCTGGCAATGGTCTGGGCCACAGCATTGTCGTCCACCACCAGGATCTTGCCCCGGTTTCTCTTTGGATCGGCGGACCGGGTACCTGAATCAAGAGGCAGCTTGAACGGCAGCGTGACCGTGAAAGCAGTGCCCTTCCCCAATTCGCTCTCCACCCAAATGGACCCCTCCAACAAGGCCACCAGCTTATGCGCCACCGCCAAACCCAGGCCTAAACCACCATGATTTCGCGACAGCCCCGTGTCCAGTTGCCGGAACCTCTCAAAAATGCCCGTAAGCCGTTCGGTAGGGATGCCGATACCTGTGTCGCACACCTGAATGGTTAAAATTGCCTGCCGCTCGGCTCCGATGATCGCTGAAGCGATGACCTCAACTTGTCCGTGCTGAGTGAACTTTATCCCATTGCCGACCAAGTGCCAGAGAATTTGCCGTAGCCGCAGGGGATCGCCCACCACCATTTCCGGCAGGCCGGCGTCCAAGGAACGCACTAAGCGCAACCCCTTCGCCTCTGCCTTGATGGCGAACTCGCCCAGCACGCCTTGCAACGTGTCTCGGAGCGAAAATTCGGTGTTCTCCAGCCGAACCTCATCGGCGGCGAGCGCCGAATATTCGAGCGTGACATTCAGAATTTCGAGCAGATTTTCAGCGCAGACACGCGTTGCGCCTACGTATTCGAGTTGATCCTCGGTGAGCGGCGTTTCGAGCAACAAATCCGTCATCCCGAGGATTCCGCTGAGCGGTGTGCGGATCTCGTGATTCAGGCTGGCGAGAAACTGGCCCTGTACTTCCCGAAGCTCGTCCGTTTTCAATGCGATACCGCCTAGTTGACACATCGGCACGTGCGTCCGAGGTCTTTAGGTTGTCAGACTTAGGGCGTCGTTCGAATCGTCGTCGTCCGGCGGATCCCATTCGGATCCAGGATGCTGTTCACGCCCCCATAAATTAGGAACACGACCACATCGCCAGGTGGCGCGTCCAACGGCACCTTCACATTGATCTGCCAAAGACCAGCGAAACCGGGCGCCAGCCCCGACCACTGGACGTCGCCACCCGGAACGAAGCCGGAATTGATAAAAACCTGCGGCATCTCAGCTGTGGCAAAAATCCCTTGAGCGATCTGGCCATCCGGCGGCATTCCGATGATTGGTCCTTGCCCAGTGGCGTACAGAGTCACGATGCTGCCAGCCTTGGCTGGATTCGCGCCGTTGTTCAATGCACCATCCTGGTTCAAAGCAGCCACCTGACCAGAACCGCTGCCGTCAACTGTAAACAGTCCGGGAGACTCGGCGTCGATCTGAAATAGCCAGCTCGCCAGCACCTGCCCAGTGGAAATGCGCGTTACTTGGATCTCTTCAAGGCCGCCTATGGGCGCCGCGCCCGGAACCTGGAAGTTGATCTGGCCGGGTGAAACGTAAAGCAACGGTGCCGGAATTCCGCCCACCGTCACTTGTAGATCACCGAGCGCAGTGGCTATCGGGCTTGCCATGAACGACGCCGTTGCACCGCCGAACGGCGCTGATGGAAAAGAGAAGATACTAGCGAGCATCCCCGGCGCGAAGCGGCCAAAAAAGTTAGCCGCATTCCCCGAAAGCTGGCCCGGCACGCCGCCTGCGGAGGCGGTGTAATCGATCGCGGGGTAGTAAAACCCAACGCGATTGGCGCCCGCTTCGGCGATCAATGGATTACCGAACGGATCTGTCGTCACCGAGACCGGTCCAAACGCGCTCAGCGTGGCGCTCGGCTTCGCATTTTCAATCACCGAGACGCCGCTCGCATATTGCAGCACCTGATTTCCGTTCGTGTTGCTCACCCAGATCACGCCGCTGGCTGGATCGACGAAAACACCAGAGGGATTGCTCAGGCCGGCGATGGAAAACAGTACGGGCGGATTATTTCCGGCCATGGGAACGCTCGGCAGCACGGCAATGCGATTATTGCCGGTGTCGGCGACGTAAAGCTGATCGCTAGAATCGAGCGAGATGAGATGCGGGCCCGCTAGCACGCTGCCAAATGAAGTGTTGAAGTCGGGCTGGCCGAAAACGTTGCTCGCGGACTCGCCGGATTGAAAATCTCCGCCGGCCTTCTTGAAATAGAGAATGCGATTCGCCAGCGGATCGGAAACCACCAAATCCTCCGCGGAGGTAAACGCCAGCCCGTAAGTGCTGCTCATGGTCTCGCCGCTGACATCTTTGATCGATTGTCCAACCAGACTGGTTTGTCCCAGAACCAGATTCGCTTGCGGCAATCGGGCGTTGGTCTGTGCAAACGGAGTCGGAAAACGCACCACGCGCGCGTTGCAGGTGTCGGCGACATAAAGGTTGCCGTTTGCGTCGACCGCAAGCCCCTCGGGCGACCACAGTCCCTGCGCGTTCGCTTGCGTCGGGCTGTTGCTCGGATAGTTCACCAGAGCAGTTGAGAGATCCGGCTGTCCGATCACCAGATCGGCGGGTACATCCGCGGTCACTCGTCGGTAACCGCGAGCCCCCAGGACCCGGTGATGGAGCGGATCGGCGATGTAAAGAGGGGGCGGCGTCGACGACCTCTCGATCGCCGCGCTCCCG
>JBEKRO010000024.1:0-69750 GCA_049518655.1 Bryobacteraceae bacterium
ACGCCCCGCTCTGGCCGCAAGGATCTCTCCTTCCGGCTGGGGCCTGCTACCGGGCGCTCCGGCGCTTACCCGGACAAGACTTACACTTGTTAGAAGAACGCGTCTTTCAGGACGCACCATGGCGCGATCATAACATCGGCTTTTTGAAGACCCGCCACTATAGCGTCACCATCAAATTTTTCGCTTCCGCAACCTGTTGATTTATTGACTGCTTAGTATGGTGAGCCGGGCGGGGCTCGAACCCGCGACCACCGCATTAAAAGTGCGATGCTCTACCAACTGAGCTACCGGCCCGGAAGCGCTGCGAGGAAGGCAACCACTCTCGCGACTTTCTCAAGATAACATAGCTTTACATCTCCGCAGCCGAATCGCGGTCCCCGCCATGTCACAATAACTAGCATGCGGGTCGGCATCATTGGCACCGGCGCCATCTCTCATAAACACGCGCGTGCGTACGCCAACATCGGCTATGAAGTGGTGGCGTGCACCGACTTTCATGCCGACAGCGCCCGCGCGTTCGCCGAACGCTACGGTTGCGAATACGTCCCCAGTTTCGAGGAACTCTGCCGGCACCCGCGCGTGGATTACGTCGACGTCTGCACCTTCCCCGAATTCCGTCTGGAACCGGTGGAGTGCTGCGCCCAGGCGAAGAAGCACATCCAGGTGCAAAAGCCGATGGCGACAAATCTCGACACCGCCCGGCAGATGATCGAAATCGCTCACCGGTCCGGAATCCAACTGGGCGTGGTGAGCCAGCATCGCTTTGACGATTCCACGCAGTTCCTACATCGCGCCTTATGCGACGGTCGTCTGGGCAAGATCCTGCAAGCCGACGCGTACGTGAAATGGTACCGCTCGCCTGCCTATTATTCCCGCGCCAGCAAAGGAAGCTGGAAAACCGAAGGCGGAGGCGCGCTCATCATTCAAGCCATCCATCAAGTGGACGTGCTGTTGTGGCTGATGGGCGGCGTTCAGGAGCTGTTCGGCTATTGGCAATTGGCGGCGCGGCACAGCATTGAATCGGAAGACGTGCTCGCGGCGGTGATGAAGTATTCGTCTGGCGCAACCGGGGTGATACAAGCTTCCACGGCGTTCTGGCCCGGCCACACCGAACGCATCGAAATCCACGGCACCAAGGGCACCGCCATCATTACCGGCGACAAGCTGACCGCGTGGCAAGTGGAGAACGATTCCGGTGACCCGGCGCCGGTGTCTTATGATTACGCAACCGCCGCCACCGATCCCATGGCAACCGCGCTGGCGCCCTTCGAACGGCAGTTCATCGATTTCGGCGAAGCCATTCGCGCCGGACGCAAGCCGCTGTCGTCGGGCGCGGATGGATACCGCGCGCTGGAAGTGGTGACGGCCATCTATGACTCTTGCCGAAAGGGATCCGTGGTGAGGCTGTAGCGCTGCGCCTCACGCCAGACGATTGCCGAATGCAGGTTCGCGTTCCAGCTTCCAGTGCCAATCTCGGTCCCGGCTTCGACAGCCTCGGTCTGGCGCTCGGGATCTATTTGACGTGCCGGTTCCAGCGCGCCTCGCACTTATCGATTCGCGTGAGCGGCCGCGATGCCGCGCAGATTTCAACCGGCGAAGATAACTTGATCTGGCGCAGCGCGCTGGCGGTGGCTGCCGATGTGGGCGATGCCCTGCCTCAGATCGCCCTTGAAATCGACAACGATATTCCCCTCGGCAAGGGACTCGGTTCCAGCGCCGCCGCGCTCACTGCCGGAGTTGTCATCGCCGACCATTTGCTGGGGCTGCACTGGAAACCTCATCGGATTCTGGATGAAGCCGCCAAGCTGGAGGGGCATCCGGACAACGTCGCCGCGTGCGTGCTGGGTTCTATTGTCGCCAGCGCCACCGATATTGGCGGCGTGGTTCGAGCCGTTCGCGTCGAGCTTCCGCCGAGCTACGGAATCGCCGTCGTAGTCCCGGATTTCGTGCTGCCCACTTCCCAGTCTCGGCACGTGTTGCCGGCCAATTATTCCAAGCAGGACGCCGTTTTCAACGTGCAGCGCAGCGCGTTGTTGATTGCCGCGCTCACCACCGGCACCACTACTGCATTCCCCGCCGCGCTCGAAGACCGCATGCATCAACCGTATCGTTATGCGCTGGTGCCCGGCCTGGAAGAAATGGTCAAGTTGCGCGCTCCAGGACTGTTGGGATGCGCACTCAGTGGCGCCGGCCCCTCCATTCTGGTGTTCTACGAGCGCGGCTCAGAACAAGTGTGCGACCTCGTTCGGCAAATCTTCGCGCTGCACGGCCACAATTCAGAAACACTGTGCGTTCCGATCGCGCGAGACGGTTATGAACTGAGCTAGACAATCAGTAGTAAGTGAGCTCACGCCGATCGATCGCACTACGGCTCGTTTCACCGCTATTTAGAATCGTCTCGGTAGTTCGCTCAATCCAATTCTCATGCTCATCATAGATGTAAGAAAATCGCTGCATCCAACCTCGAGCATCCGTGTTTTCCGTCATTACCCCTGAATTCTGCTGGATGATTTCCTCCGCTTTGTCGCCATGCTCGTTGTAAGCGAAAGCTCGGAGCGCCCCGCCCAAGTCGCCCCACCGCTTATCGGATTCAATCCGGCGGCCTAAGGCATCGTATCGATATACATTGCGAAAGTCGTCCCGAATGGCCCCGCCAATCAATTCGCCTTCTTCAAGCAGCAACCCGCGCTCATCGTAGCGAAACACGACCCGCCGGATCACCCGATCGTCCGCGTCGTAAAGCACCTTGCGGATTGCACGATCGTCGGTATCCAGAAGCGTCATGATGGCGACGGCATCGAGCGATAGATGCAGCATTGACTCCACGGAGATGCTAGTACTCTTTCGCTGCGCTTGATCGAGCGGAATTGGATAGAACGTTTTTGTCTTCGTGCCGTCGGCGGCATATTGGACCGACTCATAGACGCGATCCCCGCTTGCAGGGGAATGCACCATGACGCGTTCTAAACGGCCGAATGTATCGTAGTGGTACGAAAGCCGCTGGTCACCCTGCTCCTTCTCAAGGATCCGCGCGTACTGGTCGTAACGGCAGATGGTGGCCCAGTGCGAGCCATCTGGATTCCGATGTCGTTGTTCCAGCAGATGGCCTTCCGGCAAAAAAGTATCGGTGGTGCGCAGCACCCAGTGGCGATCTCCCGACAGACGATCACACTCGGTACTGCAGATCCTCACTTGACCTCGAAGCCCCGCTTCCTCGCGGTCCGTCATGCCGTTCAGACTCCGCGCCGGTTGCCCCACAAGTCAATATGCAAGCGCGGCGTCATCCGAAAGCCCTCCCGCTTGGCGATGTCCGCAAGCCAGCGGCCCCGCTCCGCCAAAGTTGCGGCATCCACCCCTTCCGGCATCAGGACCACGCGGCCGCGCGATGCCCCGATATCGCCGACAATCGCATTCACCTGCTGCAAATCGCCCGGCTCCGTGATTACGAACTTGAGCTGATAAGGATAAAGCTGGATCAGCCGCCGCAGGATCTCAGGCTGATAGCGCAGCCGTTCGTGTTGATCCGCCCAGCGGCCGTTGTCGCGGGTGTGCGGCGTCGAATTGGCCAGCTTCGGGCTGATGCTCATCAGATCGCAACGTACGTGGGCGTCCACGGTTCCCGCGGTCTCGATGGTGATGTGTTGCTTCAGCCGTTCGGTCAGCTCTTCAATTTGCGGCGCAATCATCGGCTCGCCCCCGGTAATCACGACGTGCGAGGCGCCATAGCCATTCACCTCGTCAACGATAGAACTTACCGTGCGCTCCTCGCCCTCGGGCTGCCACGAAGTATAAGGGGTGTCGCACCACGTGCAGCGCAAATTGCAGCCGCTGGTACGCACGAACACTGACGGCACGCCCAGCAGAGTGCCCTCGCCTTGAATGGAATGGAAAATTTCAGAAATCTTCAATCGAGTACTCGAGGGGGTCTTTGAGACCCGCATCTTCAAAGCCTTTAAGACGCAACCGGCACGAATCGCACAAGCCGCACGAGCGGCCCCGCGTATCGGGATCGTAGCAACTATGGGTCAAACGGAAGTCAACACCCAACCGCGCGCCTAACTTGATGATCTCGCATTTCGAAAGTCGAATCAGCGGCGTGTGAATTTTGAGGTGCGTGCGGCCTTCAATCCCAGACTTCGTCGCCAGGTTGGCCATGCTTTCGAAGGCTGCGATGAACTCGGGCCGACAATCGGGATATCCGGAATAGTCAATCGCGTTCACCCCAATGAAAACATCGGAGCTGGAGAGCACTTCAGCCCAGGCCAGCGCAAGAGACAGAAATACGGTATTGCGCGCGGGAACGTAGGTCACCGGAATGCCTTCACCGAGGCCCGATTTTGGAACGGCGATGTCCGCGGTCAAAGCAGAACCGCCAAACGCACGCAGATCGATGGACACCACGCGGTGCTCCCGGACTCCGAGGCTGGTTGCCACGCGCGCCGCCGCTTGCAATTCAGCGCGATGCCGCTGGCCATAGTCGAAACTCAGCGCATAGCAGCGGTAGCCTTCGCTCCGAGCCCCAGCGAGGCAGGTAGCTGAATCCAGGCCTCCACTCAACAGGCATACTGCGGGCTTCGCTGATGCAACTGGGGATTCCATGCTCAAGAACTTTCATTATAAGGCTCGGCGGTAAGCTGGGGTGATGGATCTACGAACGCATTTTCACATGCTCTCCCGCTACAATCGTATTGCAAACGAGAGACCGTTTGAAACATGCGCACGGTTGGATGTTGCGGAGTATCAAAAACAGCGGCAAGGCTCATTCGGCGGCATTCACGGCCTGTTGAACCACATCCTGCTCGGCGATCAGATATGGATGGCGAGATTTGAGGGAAGCGGTCACAGCACGCCGCGTTTGAATACCGTTCTGGCGGAGGACTTCGCGGACTTGAGGCGCGCCCGGATGGAAGAGGATGCGCGAATCGAAGCGTTCTTTAGCGCCTTGATTGCTGAGTCAGACTCCAGTCCCGCCACCGTCCCTCGATTTGCACCGCATCATAAGTCCGTAGGCCGGGAACAAGAATGGAACTGTGAGCCCACATCCGGGTTACTCTAGACATGCTGCAGATTGCTCTGGCGCACCACCGCGCCGGACGACTGACCGAGGCCGAGGCGATTTATCGCCAGATTCTTGCCATTGACGGCCAGCATGCAGATAGCCTGCATTTGCTCGGGATGATCGAGCATCAGCGTGGCTATCACGACATCGCCGTGGAAATGATCCGCACGGCAATTGCGATCAACCCAAATGAGGCCGCCTATCATTCCAACCTTGGCACCGTCTTTCAGGTACAAGGCAAACTGGACGAAGCCGCCGCGTGTTTTCAGCGGGCCCTGGCTCTCCAGCCGGATTGGGCTGAGCTCCACTGTAACCTAGGCAATGTCTTCGAAACCCAGGGGAATCTGGAGGAAGCCGCGGCATGTCAAGAACGGGCCTTAGCTTTCAAGCCGGAGTGCGCGGAAGCATTCTCCAACCTGGGAAACATCCGCCAGGCGCAAGGCCGGCTGGAGGAGGCGGTGGCGTGTTATAAGCGCGCGCTCGCCATCAAGCCGGACTACGCCGACGCGCACAACAATTTGGGCAATGCGCTGGCAAAGCAAGACAGGATCGACGACGCCGTGGCGCACTACGAACGTGCGCTCGCCCTTAAGCCGGACTGGGCGCATGCCCACAACAATCTGGGCAACGCGCTCGCCGCGCAAAATCGGATGGACGATGCCGTGGCGCATTACGAATGCGCTCTCGTCCTCCAACCGGACTATGTCAATGCCCACAATAATCTGGGCAATATCTTCAAGGAACTGGGCAAGTTCGACGACGCTCTGGCGCACTATGGACGGGCGATCGCCATCCAACCAGACTACTCGGAGGCTCACTTAAATCGCGCCGAGATCAAGTCCTTTGAACGTGGTGACGGCGATCTGGCAACGCTGGAAGCGCTCGCTGAGCGGGATGATTTGTTCGCGGATAAGATGCCGTATATCCATTTTGCCTTGGCCAAGGCGCTCGACGATGTCGGAGAGTACGTGCGCTCCTTCGAACATCTGCGCCAAGGGAACGCCTTGAAACGCCAGTGGATCGATTATCAAGAAGCGGACACTCTGCAACTGTTCCGGCGTATTTCCTCTGTATTCGATCGCAGCCTGTTCCAACGGCTCCCAGGAACGGGCGACCCGTCGCCGGTTCCGATTTTCGTGCTCGGCATGCCGCGTTCCGGCAGCACTCTCATCGAACAGATCCTTGCCAGCCATCCGCAAATCCAGGGCGCCGGTGAACTGACCACGTTGGAGAAGATGGAGGCCGGCTATCCGGAGAGTTATTCCGCGCTGGACGGCCCTGCCTTGCGGCGGCTTGGCGAATCTTATCTTGCCCAGATGCCGTTGCTTGCGAATGGCAAAGTCCGCATCGTCGACAAATTGCCGGGCAATTTCCTGCGTGTCGGGCTGATCCGCTTGATGCTGCCCAACGCCAGAATCATTCACACCACGCGCAACCCCATCGACACTTGCGTGTCCTGCTATTCCAAACTATTCACGGTCGGACTTCCCTTTACGTATGATCTGGGAGAGTTGGGCCGCTACTATCGCGCTTACAGTGAACTGATGGCTCACTGGCGCTCCGTTCTTCCACCCGGCGCAATGCTCGACGTCTCCTATGAGGACGTAATTGACGATCTGGAAGGTCAGGCCCGCCGCTTGATCGATTATTGCGGTCTACCCTGGGACGACCGCTGCATCAGTTTCTATAGAACTATTCGGCCCGTCAAAACTGCCAGTGCTGTCCAGGTCCGTCAACCCCTGTTCCGCAGCTCGCTGCAGCGCTGGCGCCGGTACGAAGCCGGACTCGGCCCGTTGCTCGATGAGTTAGCGCTCATCGAGCCTCGGCCGTGAGGAGGGTGCGATCTTATTCCGGCGGCAGATCGACACCGGCGGCCATATTGCCCCGGTAGACAGTGAGACCGACATGATTCAGGCGGCTGGTGTAATCCACCCAGATTTCGCCGCCCATGTCCGTCCATCGCCGGCAGAAACTAAAATCCTCGCTCAGGTAGAAGCCGGTTACTTTATCGATCATGCAATTGAACAGCGCGGAGCGCCACTGGCTACCGCTCAGCGGATCGCTGGAGCGGTGTTCGTGAGAGTAGCGCAGCTCGGGATAATGTTCGATCATGGCCTCCAGCACGGATCGACGGATCATGAGAAAACCCGTCCCCGCATAACGCGATTTCACGAAGCCGCTACGAATCACCATGTCCGTTCCCGCTTCGCGCTCCACCACGTAAGAGAGGGTTGCGGACTCGAGTGGGCTCCGTCCCGCCTTCACGGCAGCAGCCATTTGCTCCCAGTTGATCTGTTTAACGGGATAGACGGCCGCCGTCACGTCCGCACCGAATTCGAGCAGGCGGAGCACCTGTTCCGGCTCAAACCCGATGTCGGCATCGATAAATAGCAGATGGGTCGCGCTGGGATTATCGAGGAAATGGCAAACGATGGTCTGCCGCGCCCGCGTGACCAATGCGTCCCCAGCCTGCAGCAGGTAGTTCAAGTTCCAGCCGCGCTGCGTAAAGGCCTTTTGCAGCTTGAGGAGCGAAACGGCATACAGCCAGCTCACGTTGCCGCCGAAGCAGGGCGTGCCGATAGTGATCGAAGGAGGAGCGGACGGCGTGCTTGACATGAAAGAGGATGTTCGTATTGTAAGCCAACTGCTTCCATACTTTTGACAAACACTTACAGGCAGCGCTCCGATTTCTGTGGTCTCTATAGATAGGACACGCCGTCGATCTGGCGCGTCAGCAGGGAGAATAAAGATGAAGACTATACGTGCCAGCATGCAATGCATGATTGCACTCGCAGCGCTTACCCTTTGGGTAAGTTTCGCGGCAGATATCGATGGCAAGTGGACCGGCCAAGTGGAAGGGCGAAACGGTCCGCAGACCCAGACCCTCATGCTGAAAGCATCGGGCGGCACTTTAACAGGTACGGTTCAAGGCGGCCGGGGCGGACCGGTCGAGATTTCCAACGGAACCATTGACGGTAACAATGTTTCTTTTAGCGTTGTCCGTGAATTTCGCGATAACAAAATTACTCAGGAGTTCAAGGGCACCGTTTCGGGAGGCGAGCTGAAACTGACTGAATCGGGCGGGCGGGGCGAGCCGAGGGAGATCACCTACAAGAAGGAATAACTGTAAGTTCGTCAGCCAGCTTGTACAATAGAGAGACCGCCCTATTGAATCATGCAGTCTGTGAGTTTATTGAGTGGTCTCTTATTCCTGGTTGTTGCCGGCGCAGCCTCTGAGCCCGCAGCTTCGCAGGATGTCGTGCGTCGGGCCGGCGCACTCTATCAACGCACGGAGTACGAGCAGTCACTCCATGTTTTGGCGGAAGATCCCACGCCCGACGCCGCCAGTTTTCTTCTGAGCGGCAAGAATTATTTCATGCTCGGCGACTACAAGAAAGCCACCGACTTTTTTGACAAGGCTGTCGCGCTTTCTCCCAGTAATTCCGACTGCGAACTTTGGCTCGGACGTGCTTGGGGACGTCGCGCGGAAACCAGCGGCTGGCTGATGGCCGGCGTCCATGCATCGAAAGCTCGCCAGAGTTTCGAGAAGGCGGTGGCCTTGGACCCGCACAACCGCGAAGCCAAAAACGACCTGTTCGACTTTTACCTCAACGCCCCCGGTTTCCTGGGCGGTGGTTTGGAAAAAGCTGAAGCGATCGCCAAGAGTATCGCCCAGGAACGGCCTCCGGAGAGCGAGTTTGAGGAAGCGCAACTCGCCGACCGAAGAAAAGATTACGCCGCCGCGGAGGCGCATCTGCGCCGAGCCATGGAACTGGCGCCCCACGAAGCCGGCCGCATCGTGGATCTCGCGCGATACGTCGCCAAACGCGGGCGTCTCGCGGAAAGCGATGCGCTATTCGAACAGGCCAGAAAACTGGCGCCCCACAAACCTACAGTCGCCCTTGCGGAAGCCAGAGTGGATATCGAGAACCATCGCAATCTGGAACAAGCGCGCGCGCTGCTCGAAGAATATCTGCACGCCAGCCTCACTCCGGACGACCCTCCCCGGCAGGAGGCCGAGAAACTTCTGCGGCGCGCGGGCGGATGACGAATCTGCCCCAGCGCTCCGGCGCTCTTCTGAAAACCTACTCCGTTCTCGTGTTTTTCCTGGCGCTGAAGGCCACCGGAAATTCCGCGATGGCATGGGGCATGAAGCAGGTTCCCGAGCGGATGTCGATGAATCCGGCGTTGTATCTGCACGCCATGCTCAATCCGTTCGTTGCCATGGGAGTCATCGCGCTGATCCTGGCGCTGCTCACTCGCATGGCGTTGTTCAGCCTGGCGGACTTAAGTTTTGTACTTCCCGTTACCGCGGTCGGATATGTGATCGCCGTGTTCCTCGGGAAGGTGTTTCTGCATGAGACAGTCACCCACCAGCGCTGGCTGGGAACGCTGTTGATCTTCGCCGGCGCCGCGTTGGTTGGATCCACTCCGCGCAGCACTACTTCGGAGAATCCGAAATGAAGTGGCTTCTGGTGGCCGCCATGGTGGTCGCCACGGTCCTGGGCGACCTGCTGCAGAGCCATGAAATGAAACGCGCCGGTGAGCAATCGGTCAGCGCCCGCGGTTTCGCGCGATTGCTGCATGTCATTGCCCAGCGCCGCTTGCTGATCCTGGGCATCGCCTGCAACGCAGTGTCGTTCTTCTCGTTTATGGCGTTGGTGCAAACCGAGCCGCTGAGCTTCGCGGTACCGGCCTCCTCGGCGAGTTTCGTCCTGGAGACTCTGCTCGCCAAATTTGTTTTGCATGAGCGGCTGGGCGCGCGAAGAGCTGCGGGCGCATTGGCCGTGCTGGCCGGCGTGGTGCTGGTTGGCGGCTAGTGTCTAGGTCCTCCACCCGCCCGATGCGAACAAGCCATAATGCCACCTGGATCGATATCGATGTGAAGGGTAAGCTCAATCGCCCGACCGCGCCGAAGCCACCGGAACCAGGCGTCCATCCCGGATGTGATAATCGGCGCCGCGCCATCGGATGCTGTTGCGGCCGAAACTAGTCAGCCAGATGGCGAACGCCACGCCGTCCCAAACCGGAATCAGCGGCATTTGTTTCCACAATCCTCGCTGATGCAACCCGTGTATTCCGATGATCCAGGCCATCGCCATGCGCAGAGCAAAATAGCCGCCTAAGTAGCCGACAGCGACCGCAGCAGTTGGATGAACCGCCACCGCCGCGATCGACCAGGGCAAACCTTGCGTCAGCAGCAACCCGAAATGTCCCCACGGGCGCATATGCCGCATCACCACAATCCATCGCAGGCGCTTGTGCAGCAGATCCCCGATCGAGGCGTAATCGCAAACGGTCTCGATGGAGTAGCGGAGCAGGACCACTTCGAAGCCCTGTTCAGCGATCAGCCGGCCCACCAATAAGTCGTCGGCGGGACGATTCTCGAGCTCCGCATAACCGCCGAAACCCGCCAATCGCGCGCGAGTAGTGGCGATGGTGGGTCCCAGCGCGAACTTCACTCCGTCCAATTGCCACGCCACCAAAACTCCGGCATAGAAATCGGACATCATTCCGATGCTCTGTAAGTGGTCCGTCAAAGTAGTCAGCTCGGTTGGGACGTAGAAAGGGGTTACGGCCCCTACTTTCGGGTCGCGTAGCGGACCCACCACCCGGCGGAGATAATCCGGACAGACCCGCACATCGCTATCGCTGATGACCACCACTTCGTACGCCGCGTCATTTACCAGGCGCGCGAGCTTGGCGACCTTGTCGTTGGTCGCGACACGCCCCGAACCGTACAGAACACGGATGCGGCACTGCGGGAAATCGGAAGTCAGTTTTGACAAAACCGAGAGTACCGCTTCATCGTCCGGATCGACACAAAAGACCACTTCGTAATCGGGATAATCCAGGCGGCAAAAGCTGGCCAGATTTTCGCCTGCGTCCGGATCAAGTCCGCGAATCGGTTTCAGAATGCTGACCGGCGGAGTGAAGGACGCATCCGGCGAAGTCACCGGCGCGTTGACCGGTTGCCGGAAATACCGCCATGAACTATAGATCACGATGAAATAGTAGATGAATGGTATAGCCGCAATCGCAAGGAACACTTCGCTCGGGCGCGGCATATTTCCAGGCTACTCGACTACCGGGTGGTTAGTCAGTAACAGCTTTCCTCCACTTTGGGCAGCAACCGTGAACCGCTTGGTATCCACCAGTTTCCTCAGGCGTTCGGCGGATTCCCGGCGAATCACCAGATAATACCGCTCCGGCTTCAGCCATAGCATTTTCCACTGTGCGTCGTCGATGAACACGTTCGGTGCTCCGGGCGCGTAGGAACCGTAAACCAGATTATTGAATCGGCCATTGAGCAGCAATGCGCCGCGGTTGTTCTCCGCATTAGTGTAAAACAAGACCGATGAGAACCAATAATAGTGATGATCCACGATCAGCTTTCCAGAGGGCGAGCGAAGTAGAGTTTCCGCAAGCGGGCGCGAAGAAAGAAACGGATCGAACGCCGCCATCGCGATGCGCGCGGCTTGAAAAAACAAGATAGCCATCAGGGAAATCGCCAGGAACGCCCGCTGTCCCTTGGCTCGAAAAGTCCCCGCGGCTCCCACCAAAAACGCAATCGCCGCCAGCACCAGCGGCAGTCTCAGATAGGCGAACGAAGCGATGGTCAGGTCCTCCATATGGCCAAGCGAAAGTTTGTAAGCGCCCGGATTAGAGCTGAGCGCCGAGCTGATATCACCGGGCGTCGGAAGATTCCACGACAGAAAACATAACGTAAGTACCGCCGCTGCCGCGACGACCAATATTCCACACAGAACACGCGTGCCGTATCGGATCCAGTTGCCGCCCGCGGCCATCGCCGAACCTACTAGCAGCGCCAGCGCCGGGTAACAGGGCATCGAATAATATTCCTGCGTGGTCGAGAACGTGAAAAACACCAGGATAAAACCCGTCCAGCACAGCGCCAATAACCTCGCCTTCCCGGCCCGGTCCAGCGGCCTGAAACTGAGCTTGAATAGCGCTGGCAAATAGACGCTCCAAGGGAACAACCACAGCAGATGGAATCCCCAAAAGTAGAGCCGGGGGACCGTATCGTAGTCCCGCGGGTAGCGCATGTTCAAAAACCGCAGCAGTTGCTCGTTGATGAAATAGAACCACAGGAAACCGTGATATTCGCCCGCCGCGCTCCGCATGGTGAATTCGAAATAAGGCGGATTTCGGAGCGTCGCCAAGATGTGCCACGGCGCGGCGATCAGGAGCGCCACGATCAAACCGCTGAGCGGATGTAATGCCTTCCAAACTTTGGCCTGAAACAACTGTCCAGTGACGCCCAGATAAATCAGCGCCGCGGCCACCGGGAACACCACGCCCACCAGGCTCTTGAACAACAAGCTGGTTCCCAAACTTGCCGCCAGAACAAATGCCCACCAGCGCTGATGCGGCTCCTCTTCGTCGATCGCCCGCAGGAACGCCCACATGGAAAGAGCGATGCTCGCGGTGAGCATCACGTCGGGAATCAGGATACGCGTGAAAAGAAAAAGGCCGAAGCACGTGGATATGCACAGACCCGCGTAGAAACCCGCTTGACGTCCGAACGCCCACATCCCGAACGCGGTAGTCAGCCAGGCCAGCGCCAAAGCCGCCAACACTATGGGAATACGCGCGGCCCAATCCGTAGCCCCGAAGATTTTATACGACCCAGCGATCAGCCAATAAATAAGCGGCGCTTTTTCAAGATAGGGGATTCCGTCCAGCCGGGCGGTGACATAATCGCCGGACGCCAGCATATTGCGCGCGATCTGCGCCTGCACGGCATCTACGTCGTCCATCAACGATGGTGGCGAAATCATGCAGCCCGCATAGACCGCGGCAGCCACAAGCAGAACTATAAGGTAGCAGTGAAAACGTTTTCCATCACCCGGCGTGCCGGCCGCGCCGACGCTCTGGTCTGGATTCCCCATTTTTTCATCCAAAAGAACAGTGTCATCAATCCCCACAGGTGATAACCCAGATTGGCGCGCCGGTCAAGATGGGCCCGCACATCGGCCTCAATCTTCGAGACCTGGAAAAAATCGCCATGTTCGGCCGAAGCGAACGCCACTGCATCTTCGAGCAAAGGCCGCAGCGGCCCTCGGAACCAGTCGTGCGTTGGAATGTCAAAACCGATTTTCGTTCGGTTGAGGATCGCCGGAGGAAGTTTGCCGCGCATCAGGTTCCTCAAAATCACCTTTTGCCGGGCGCCCTGAATCTTCATGCTGGGCGGCAGCGAGTTGGCAAATTCCACAATGCGATGATCCAGGAATGGCGGACGCACTTCTACCGCATGCGCCATGCTGGTATGATCCACCTTGGTCAGAATATTGTCCGGCAGAAAGTATTTTTGGTCGAACCAGAGGTAAGCCGGTAAGTTATCGCCCGCCCCAGCCAGCTCGTGCATGATCGAATCCAGCGCCGGCGGCAGGGCTGGCTGCACCAGTGCCCGTCTGTCCCGATCGTCGAACGTTCCGCTCCAATAAACATGAGCGCGCCCCGCGGGCATCCGGCAGCCTTCCAGGAACCGCTTGAGTTTGTATTCGAATCCGATCTTGTCATTCGATACCGGCCAGCGTTGCGCTAGCGCCAACATCGCCCGCAGCACGGGAGGAGGCAACCGTCGAGCGGTGCGCGCAAGCAAGCTGGCGCGTTGCATCAGGTATCCTCCGAACAATTCGTCGGCGCCTTCTCCACTGAGCGCCACCGTAGCGTTCGCCTTGGTCAGCTTGGAAAGGAACCACACCGGCAACGCGCCTGAATCGGCGTTCGGCTCATCGCAGTAATAAGCCAGCTCCCCGATGGCGCCCGGCAGGTCTTGTTCGGGATTCAGATCCAGCTCGGTATGTTCGGTCCCGTAGCTGTCCGCCACTTGGCGCGCATAGTTCGCTTCGTCAAAGCTGCGGCCGCGAAAGGTGATGGAAAAAGTCTTCAGACGCGAGCCCGATGCTTCGGCCGCATAATGCACCAGGCTGGATGAATCCAGCCCGCCACTCAGCCACACGCCTAATGGAACGTCGGACAACAGATGCTCACGCACCGATTGCTTCAACAGCCGATCCAGCTCCTCTTCGGCCGCTTCCGTTGTCCAGCGTTCTTCCCTGCCCTCCGGCAGCCGCCAATAGCGCTCCGTTCGAATGGCCCCGCGCCGCCACTCCATCCATTGACCTGGAAGCAGTTTCTCAATGCCCTCTACCAGGGTCCACGGCGCCGGCACATAATTCAGCGACAAATAACAATCCAGGCCATCCGGACTCAACCAGCGCTCGATTTCGGGATGCACCAGGATCGCTTTCAGTTCCGAGCCGAAGTACAGGTCATCGCCATGCCGCGCGATGTACAGCGGTTTGATCCCCATGCGATCGCGAGCCAGCACCAGGCGGCGGCCGCTCTCACTCCACAACGCCACGGCGAACATCCCGCGCAGCCGCGAGAAACACTCCGTGTCCCATTCGAGGAACGCATTCAGAACTGTTTCGGTATCGCTGCGGGTACGGAAGCGATGGCCGCGCTGTTCCAGCTCCCGGCGCAATTCCAGATGGTTGTAGATCTCGCCGTTGAAGACGATCACCGTATCGCCATCCTCGGAAATGATGGGTTGATCGCCGCCCTCGATGTCGATAATCTTCAGGCGCGCCGCACCCAGCGAGACGGCGTCGGATTCAAAAACGCCTTGCTGGTTCGGACCCCGATGGATGATGCTCGCAACCGCGTCCTGGATCCGGCCGGGTACCGCAGCGCGACGTCCATGCGTAAAGCCCGCTATGCCGCACAATTCAGCAGTGTCCTTCCATCAGTAGGTCACTTCTCATCAATAAGCTGCTTCTGAGGCCGAAACCGCTGCTGTGACACTCGACCGCGCCGCACGCTCGTTCCGGCCGCTCCGCCATTGAACCTGCGGCATAAACAGCGCAGTGTCGATGCGATCCTGGTAGCGAACAGCGATGTTCATCAGCGAATCGAGCAGCGAGTCCGACAGAAAATGCGGCTGCAAGCCAAGGTCAATCAGCTTGGAGTGTTTGGCGTTGTAGTAATGCTCTTGGGATTCAACGCGCGGCTCCGGAAGGTGATCGATGGTGACGCGCATCCCCAGCTTCCAAGCCGCTGCTTGTACCATTTCCGCGAGTTCGAGTACCGAGAACTGCTCCGTGAACTGGTTAAAAACCCGGCATTCTCCCGGATTCGCTGGATTTAAGCAAGCAATCTCGACGCAGCGCACGGTATCGCGGATATCCAGGAACCCGCGCGTCTGCCCGCCCTTTCCGTACACCGTCAAAGGGTGTCCGGCCGCGGCCTGCACGCAGAACCTGTTCAGGACCGTTCCAAAGACGTCGTCGTAATCGAAGCGGTTGATCAGCACCTCGTCCAACACCACTTCGTCGGTCACGGTTCCGTACACCACTCCCTGATTCAGATCCGTGGCCCTGAGCCCCCAGATCTTGCAGGCGAACATCATGTTGTGGCTGTCATGCACCTTGGAGAGGTGATAGAACGAACCCGGCTGTTTCGGATACGGCAGCAGGTCAGACCGCCCGTTGTGCTCGATCCTTATGTAGCCTTCTTCGATATCGATATTCGGAGTACCGTACTCACCCATGGTGCCAAGCTTCACCAAGTGGCAATCCGGCCGCAGCTCCTGTAGCGCAAACAACAGGTTCAACGTTCCAACCACATTGTTGACCTGCGTATACACCGCATGTTTGCGGTCGATCATGGAATAGGGCGCCGAACGTTGCTCGGCAAAGTGAACCACCGCTTCCGGCTGGAAACTCTCGATGACACCCGACAAGAATTCGTAGTCGTTCACGTCACCAATAAATATCTCAATCGACTTCCCGGTAAGCTCCTGCCAGACCCGCAACCTGTCAGTGAGGGGCTGAATAGGGGTCAGGCTCTGCGCGCCTAACTCAAAGTCCCATTGCCTTCGAACGAAACTATCAACGACAGCCACGGTGTGTCCCTTCCCAGACAAATAGAGCGCTGTCGCCCATCCACAGTAACCATCACCGCCTAAAACACAGATCTTCATTTGGTTCGGTCCACCTGCTCCTTACGTTGAAGCGTTAGTACAATAGTATTTTCACACGCTGAGTCTGCTTTACGCATAACCCCGTTCGAAAGAAATAGATGCGCCTGGATCAAAAATAGGAGCCGACACGTTGGACGCCGTTTTTGTTCCAAACGATCATCCTAGCAGGATCGGGCGGCTAGCTGGTACGGATGGTTCGACGAGTCCGGCGCAGGGGCCGTCTGTCACGCGGTCGCCGTTTCCTTCTCCGCCAGGAACTCGGCGTACGGACCCTTGAAGTCCTCGATCTCCCGGTGATCGAAATTCCAAATCCGGGTGGCCACTTCCTCCACCACATCGTGATCGTGCGTCACCAGCAAAACGGTCCCGTCGTATTTCTGGAGCGCGATGTTCAACGCGTTGATGGATTCCAAATCCAAGTGGTTGGTAGGCTCATCCAGCAGCAGGAAATTGGGTTTTTGCAGCATCAAGCGGCAGAACACGATGCGTGCAGCTTCTCCACCGGAAAGGTTTTCGGTCCGCTTGGTGGCGTCCTCTCCACTGAATAGCATCTGGCCGAGAAGACCGCGCAGCTCTTGCTGCGATGCGCCCGGTTCAAACTCGTGCAGCCATTCCAGCAGCGTTAGGCCCGGCTGAATGGACTCTTTGTGATCTTGCGAAAAATACCCGACGGCTACCTCATGTCCCCACGTCACCACGCCGCTGTCGATCGGAAATTCGCGATCCGGCTCATCCACAAAACCAGTGGCGTTGCGGAGCAGCGATCGTAACATCGTGGTCTTCCCCGCCCCATTGCGCCCCAGCAGCGCGATTTTTTCGCCGCGCGCGATGGACGCACTGAAATTCTCAATCACCCGCAGGCTATCGTACGCCTTGGTCAGCGCCTTAATCTCCAGAGGATGCCGCCCTGAAGGGCGCTTATTCTCAAACCGAATATAGGGGCGCTGGATGTTCGATCTCGCAAGCTCTGAAGTTTGGAGCCGCTCCACTTCCTTCTTGCGCGAGGTGGTTTGCGCGGACCTGGTCCCGGCCGAGAACCTGGCGATAAACTCATTCAACTGTGCGATCTTTTTCTCACGCTGGACATTGCCGGCTTCCACGCGCGCACGGATCTGGGTCTTCGCCAGCACCATCTCGTCATACGCGCCGGTGTAAGTAATGATGCTCTGGTAATCGATATCGGCACAATGGGTGCACACTTCGTTCAGGAAATGGCGGTCATGGGAAATCACGAGCAGGCAGCCCGTGTAGGCCAGCAAGTATTTCTGAAGCCAGTGCACGGACTCCAGATCCAGGTTGTTGGTCGGTTCGTCTAACAGCAATACGGTTGCGTTGCTAAAGAGCGCCTGTGCCAGCAGCACACGCACCTTCTGGCCGCCCTGCAGCTCCGACATCTTACGCTCATGTAGCTCTTCGCCGATGTCCAGACCTTGCAGCAAAGTGGCTGCGTCCGCCTCCGCCGTGTAACCGCCTTGATCGCCGACGATGCCTTCCAACTCGCCCAGGCGCATGCCGTCTTCGTCCGTCCAGTCATTCGGATTGGCGTAAAATTTCTCGCGCTCCTGCAATGCATCCCACAGCGGCGCGTTTCCCATGATCACCGTATCCAGAACGCGATAGGCATCGAACGCGAACTGATCCTGGCGCAGGACGCCCACCTTCTTCGGCCGGGTCACTGTACCCTTCTCGGGTTCAATTTCACCGGTCAGAATTTTCATGAACGTGGATTTGCCCGCGCCATTGGGGCCGGTAATCGCGTAGCGCCGTCCGGGAAGGAACGTGGTGGTAACATCCTCAAACAGGATGCGGGCGCCGAAGCGCATAGTAACGTCGTTGACTGATATCAAGGTAAAAGGTACTTAACTAGGGATTTGCGGATCGAACCAACCTGGGGAATTGAACCGCTTCGAAATCCTATTATAGCGCGCCTGCGTTAGGACCGTCTTTCGACAGCTACTTGCTGGCTGGCGGTGTTGCGGTCGCCGGAGCGGCGGGAGGCGCGGTCAATTGGAGGTTTACCGGTTCCAGGTAGGACGAAACCATGCTCTCATTCCCATCGCGATCTACGGCTTTCACGCCGATGACGACATCGTCGATGGAGAAGTTGGCAATCGTGTAGCTAGTGACGTTGCCCACCCAGATCTCTTTTTTCCAATCCGGCGAAGTCGTCGAGCGGATCACCACGGCATAGCCAGCGATATCGGGCTCTGGGCTGGGTTGCCATCTCATCACCGCGTCGTATCCGGATTTTCCACGGCTCAGCAATGGGAGCCGGTCACCCTTCCGTTCGCCCGATAGGAAAGTCCAATTCAACACAGGCGGCGCGGGAGCTAGCGCCAAGCTCGCCAGCACAGCCGCATTCATCCGTGTCACCCGAGTCGTATAAGGAGCCGAGGTATTCGCAAAGGTGTCCGTGCCGGAATGCTGGTTCTCGAAATTCTCGCTCGGCGTAGTCAGGCGGACGGCAGCATAACCTTGCGTGGTGAAGCTGAGCTGATCCCCTCCCCGATTGAAACGATCGCCTCGGAAGATCGGATCCACCTTCATGGAGGGGACATAAAGTTCCGCCACATGCTTCGCGTATCGCAATAAGGCCCGCGACGGCGAATCTTCCGGTCCCACGGCAAACATCCGTAACGTACTGTTGGATGATCGCCCATTGCCACTCACATCGCTGCCGATAATGTCGTTATTGAGAACGGCCTCAATCTGCATCGACTTATCTTTTGCCGATGTCGCGTAAGCCTTGCTGCCTTCCAGGCCAATTTCTTCGCCCGCAAACGCGACAAAGATCACAGTCTTGTCGAAATGATAGCCGCTCATTACCCGCGCCGTTTCGAGCACGGCCGCCGTTCCACTGCCGTCGTCGGTTACGCCGGGAGCTGCTGGATCGGCCGCCGTACGCTCCGCATCCACTTCACCCAAAGTTTCCTCGGTCGGGAATAGCTGCATGTAGCGTTTGGCTTCGTTCTCTTCCATTCCTCGCTTCACTAAGTCAGCCAATCGCTCGGCTTCCGTGAACTGCGGCTTGCGCTGCAGATGCACGCTATCGTAGTGTCCCGTGATCAGCACAAAGCGGTCCTTGTCGATCGTTCCCGGCAACACCGCCACCACGTTGGACAACTGCACCTCGCGCAACACCTGGCCGCGGCGCGCGCCCTTTTTGATGCGGAAGTTCTGATAACTGACCTCTAAACGCGGACTGTAACTCTGAAATTGGCTATAGAGCCATCGCTTGGCGGCGCCGATGCCGTGCACCGGGTCGTCATCGCTCGAAAGAATGTAGCGCGTTCCAAAACCTTCCAGCTTCTTGAGATTCTCCGCGATTCGCTCTTCAGATATGGCGTCGGTAATCTGCTGGACGGTGGGGTTGAGTCGCGTGGAAGGCGCTTGCGCGGGCAAACTGATGGCTAAGACGCCGGCGCATGCGGCGATTCTCAAAAACATTGGCATCATCGCTTCAGAAGATCAGCTTCATTGCCAATTGTAGCTGTCGCGACGAGCCGGAATCGCCGGTCGGGAATCGTGTGGCCGTCAACAGAGTGAAGGTTGAGCCGCCTAGCGAGTCGGCGGTCGCGCTTGCCCCCGGTTGCGTAAAGTTCGGATGATTCAGCAGATCGAATGCATCGGCGCGGACTTGCCAGGTGATTCGTTCAGTGATCTTTGTGTTCTTCACCAAAGAAAGATCGACGTTCGCAAAGCCTGGACCGATGATCACATTTCGTCCCAGGTTGCCGAACTGCTTCCCCAGCACGCCGGTGCAACTCTGGTTGCCGGCAACTCCGCAGTAAAAGACACTCGGATTCTGGATGTAGTCAACGCGCGTGGCGTTCCCATCGGTAGACGGACTGTAGCCCGCCTGAACCGGATCGCTCACGCTGGGGCGCGGTGTTCCCAGACCCGTAAACGACGTGTTGGTGGTGTGGAAATTAATGGGATTGCCGCTCTGTAACTGCACGATCGTGCCTATCTGCCACCCTTGGACCAGGCGATTCTTGCTCCCGAAAGGCAGATCGTAAATCCCGCTAAACACCCACCGATTACGCGCATCGAAGTCCGACAGCCCGCGGTCGCCACGGATATCGTAACTGTTTTGCGGGCCGGCGGCAGAGCCAATGTTAGTC
This sequence comes from Bryobacteraceae bacterium, assembly GCA_049518655.1. Taxonomy (GTDB): domain Bacteria; phylum Acidobacteriota; class Terriglobia; order Bryobacterales; family Bryobacteraceae; genus Palsa-89. Next base: position 20,195 of record JBEKRO010000024.1, read on the forward strand.
CGGGAAGAATCGTCAATCGATTTTTGGAAGGCATAGGACGAGGTAAACTCCAGTCCCTTGGCCAAGCGCTTCTGGACGGTAATCCAAAGGCCGTCGTAATCCGAATTGGCCGCGCTTTCGTACGAAATGATGTTCGCTAGCGGCATTCCTGGATCAATGGGGCTGTTCATCAGTATGTTTGTGGACTCAGACAAACAAGGATTAGTTACACATTAATGAGGAACACAAATAGTGTCAATTATAGATTGTGAGCCGACAAGGGTTACGTTTATGATAATTGCCGGCCGGACTGGGACATCACAACGCCCGAACTCAAAGCGGCATGGCAGCAGGGCCGCAAGGAACTGTTCTACCCCTACGGTCAAACGTACGTCCAAACTCTCGGCGAACAGGATTAGTCTGGCCGAGGTAAAATTACCATTCCGATAGGTTCTCACTTCCAGGCTTTCGCTGGGAAATCGGGTAGATCTTGTGTACTCAACTAAGGATCGCTACATGGCAGACACGCAGATTACTCAGAAACAGTTAACCCTGGCCCCACTCATCACTCGGACCGCTGCGCTTGGCGTTGCCATCCTGATGACTGTGGCCGCACCAGCTGTCCGCGCTCAGGACTTCTCGGACGTGAAAACGGCGCTCGTGGATTACTCGAAGGCAGACAGGGAGGCGCGCAAAGGCTGCGAGGAAATGGGTAAGTTCAGGCCGAAGGATATCGTGCAGATCACGGCTGCCGCGGTACCGGCGACCGATGCGGTGCCCGCCTACTGTCGCGTCACCGGCCTGCTCTCTCCCGAGATCGCGTTTGAGGTGAGCCTGCCGGAGAAGTGGAACGGACGCTTTTACATGATCGGGAACGGCGGTTTCGCGGGCGACGCGTTGGATAATCCTGGTCGCGTCGCGCAGCGCAACGAGGCGCTGAAACTCGGGTTTGCTTTCGCGCAGACCAACACGGGCCACGACGCACGCAAGGAACCTGGCGCAACTTTCGTCCTCAGTAGCCCGCAAAAAGCTGTCGATTACGCCTACCGTGCGGTGCATCTGACGGCCAAGACCACCAAAGAGATCGCGAAGGAGTATTACGGCAAGTCGATTTCCCGTGCCTACTGGAACTCCTGCTCCAACGGCGGACGCCAGGGCCTGATAGAGGCGCAGCGGTTCCCCGACGACTTCGATGGCATCGTGGCCAACTCGCCGTGGGTGGACCAGACTGGCTTTACCATCGGCGCGATGTGGAATGAGAAAGCGGTGAGCGCGGTATCTCTTACGCCTGCCAAACTGGCGATGGTGGCCGACAAGGTGATGGAAAAGTGCGATGCCATCGACGGCCTTAAGGATGGGCTGATCAACGATCCGAGGAAATGCAACTTCGATCCGGCGCGCGACGTCCCGGCCTGCGGTGCTGGTTCGGACGGCTCGGATTGCCTAACAGCGCCTCAGGCAGCAGCAATCGCCAAGGTCTATAGCGGACCTGTAAGCAGCGGCAAGCCTTTCTTCCCCGGATTCATGCCGGGCAGCGAAGCAGTGGTGTCGAGTCTTTTTGGCGGCGGCGCCGGTAGCGCCTGGCTGAATGTGATCGTCACAACTCAGCAGGACCGCAAACCGGCCGACTTCAACCTGGCCGAAGGAACGATCCAATATCTGGTCCCCAAGCCTCCGAAGCCCGATTACGATTATCAAACCTTCGACTTCGATCGAGACCTTCACCTACTCGACGACTGGAGCAAGCTGGCGGACGCGAAGAACCCGGACTTGTCGAAGTTCAAGAAGCGTGGGGGAAAGCTGTTGATGACGTATGGATGGGCGGACACGATTCTGCAGCCCATGATGGGTGTGAACTACTACGAACAGGCGGTGGCCAAGAACGGTTCAGACACGACCCAGTTCTTCCGCCTGTTCATGGCGCCGGGTATGGGGCACTGCGGAGGTGGTATCGGACCGGATCGGCACGACGCGATGACGGCAATGATCGACTGGGTGGAGAAGGGCAAAGCACCGGACTCCATGGTGGCGAGCCGGGTGCTGGACAATCGGGTAGTGCGTACGCGCCCACTATGTCCGTATCCACAAGTGGCGCGCTACTCCGGCCAGGGCATTATCGACGACGCGGCCAACTTCCGTTGCGTGGCGCCGTAACTCCCTGGATCGCGTGCAGAACGCCCCTACTGACCGACGAACGAAGAGTCCGAATATCCCGCATTGGTGGTTTGCCGAAGAATCGGCTGTATTCGCGGTTGAATTGGCTGGCACCTTTGTATCGACCTCAAACGCTGCGGTAGCGGCGTCCAGACCGTCCAATAGCATGCGTCCGCGCGCTGCCGGCAGCCGCGGTCAGCGACCGAAAATGGTGATGCAGCTCTGTGCATGAATCAACAGTGCAACAGAAATAGGCAACAAATCGGAAGGATCAGGATACTGCTTCTTGGCCAGCGGACTCTAACCTGAAGATGAGATAAACGATTCAAGGAGAAACAATGCAAAAGCGCAAACTTGGAAAGAGCAACTTGGAAGTTTCGGCTCTCGGGCTCGGCTGCATGGGAATGAGCTTTTCCTACGGTCCGCCCAAAGACAAGCAGGAGATGACCTCTCTTCTTCAGGCAGCCGTCGAACGCGGCATCACATTCTTCGATACTGCTGAAGTCTACGGCCCATTTTTGAACGAAGAGCTTGTGGGCGAAGCTCTCGCTCCCTTCCGCAAGCAAGTGGTGATCGCCACCAAATTCGGATTCGATCTGAGTGGCAGCGATCATCGGCCGGGAGCGGCCGGTCTGAATAGCCGGCCAGAGCACATCAAGCAGGCTGTCGAGGGATCGCTCAAGCGGCTCAAGGTGGATGTCATCGACCTGCTCTATCAGCATCGGGTTGACCCGAACGTGCCAATCGAAGATGTAGCGGGAGCGGTGAAGGATCTGATTCAGGAGGGCAAGGTCAAGCACTTCGGTCTTTCCGAAGCAGGCGTGCAAACCATCCGTCGCGCGCACGCAGTCCAGCCACTCACTGCGCTCCAGAGCGAATACTCGCTTTGGACAAGGACTCCTGAAAAGGAAGTGATACCGACCCTGGAGGAGCTCGGAATCGGGTTTGTCCCGTACAGCCCGCTGGGCAAAGGCTTTCTCACCGGGAAGATCGACGAAAACGCGAAGTTCGCGAGTTCCGACTTCCGCAGCACCCTGCCTCGCTTCACGCCGGAGGCTCTCAAGGCGAATCAAGCGCTCATTGACCTGCTCGCCAGCATCGGGAGACGGAAGAAGGCGACACCGGCTCAGATTGCGCTCGCGTGGCTGCTGGCCCAGAAATCGTGGATGGTTCCGATCCCAGGAACTACAAAGCTGCCTCGCTTGGACGAAAACATCGGGGCAGTCTCAGTCGAGCTCACGCCCGACGATCTGCGTGACATCGATGACGCCGCCTCCAAAATTACGGTGCAAGGGGCGCGCTACCCCGAACGGCTGGAGCAGATGACGGGTCGCTGAGCGACCACCCGAAGGAGTTCAAGAAATGGAAATCAAACGCAGTGGTTCACAGCCCTCCGCCAAGGGACCGTCAGAGTGGTTCACTGGCACAGTGCGTATCGATCCGCTTTTTCAGGCACCCGATCCGGCATTCGTTCAAGGCGCCAGTGTCACGTTCGAGCCCGGCGCTCGGACTGCATGGCACACCCACCCGCTCGGGCAGACTCTGATCGTAACGGCTGGTTGTGGCCGAGCACAGCGCTGGGGAGGGCCAATCGAAGAAATTCGTCCGGGTGACGTCGTCTGGATTCCGCCTGGTGAGAAGCATTGGCACGGCGCCGCACCCACCACGGCGATGACCCATATCGCCATTCAGGAAAAGATGGACGGCAAAGTTGTGGACTGGATGGAGAAGGTCAGCGACGAACAATACCAAGGAGCATAATTTATGTACAAAGCGAAGGCTTACTCCGCCGCCAGTGCGACATCGCCTCTCGATGGCACGACAATCCCGTGGCGCGATCCAACCGCACACGATGTGCAGACTCCGATCTCGATCAAGTCCGTAATGAGTGGAAGAACGTCATGCCTACGGTCTACCCTTGCGTTCCAGGCCATGAGATCGTTGGCCGGGTCACCGGGATCGGCTCGGCAGTCACGAAGTTCAAGCCGGGCGACCTCGCTGCGGTCGGCTGCATGGTCGATTCAGATCGCATTTGCCCCGAGTGACAGGTCGGCTTGGAGTAGTTCTGCCCGAACGGGACCCTCACATACAACGCGCCGGACAAGCATCTTGGAGGCGTCACCTACGGTGGTTATTCCGATAGCATAGTCGTCGATCAGCGCTTTGTCTTGAAGGTCCCTTCGAACCTCAATCTGGCCGGAGCCGCAGCTCTCCTTTGCGCCGGAATTACCACATACTCACCCAGGCGCCACTGGGGCGTCAGCAAAGGCAAGAAAGTCGGCGTAGTGGGTCTCGGCGGGCTGGGCCACATGGCCGCGAAGATCGCTCGCGCGCTAGGAGCGCACCTCGTTGTCTTCACTCCTCACCGGGCAAGAAGGAAGACGCGCGCCGCCTTGGAGCTGATGAAGTCGTCGTTTCGCGGAATGCCGACGAGATGCAGAAGCACGCCGGCAGCTTCGACTTCACCCTCGACGCCGTTTCCGCCGCTCACGACATCGATGCCTACATACAGCTTCTGCGCCGCGACGGGAACATCACAATGGTTGGGGCCCCTGACAAGCCCCTCGCCGTACCCGTCTTCGGCCTTATTTTCAAGCGCCGTAGCCTCTCCGGCTCGCCCATCGGCGGTATTCCCGAAACCCAGGAGATGCTCAACTTTTGCGGCGAACATAACATCACCGTCGATGTCGAAGTCATCCCGATCCAGAAGGTCAACGAAGCCTACGAGAGACTGCTCAAAGCTGATGTGAAGTACCGCTTCTCGATTGATATGGCGTCTCTCAAATCCAACTAAAACAGGGACGAGACTGGTGCGCGTTCACAACGCGGACAGGCGTTATTTCGGAGCCTGCACCGAAAGTATTATTGCAGACGGATACTGCGGACCATGAAGAATCTCCTGGTGAGCAACGACCATGTTGCGCGCGTCACCTAACGGTTCACCACTCCCGGGATTGCGTGCATAACGCGGGTGGGCTCCGCTGGCGACGATAACACGGATGCGATGTCCACGGCGAAATCGATAAGCGGTTGGCCAAAACTCGACATGCACCTGGCGTGAACGCCCGCCGTCAGCCGTCGCTTGCGTTGCGACTGGAAGGTCAGGCCGCAATCGTTTATAGCCATCGCAGACATTGGTGGAATGAGAGTTTGGCGCCACATCGCACAAGCACAGATAGAGATCCGTATACTCCGTATTTGAGCGCAGAAATATTTCGCCGGAAATCGGGCCAATCACGTCCAAGTCCGCTGTCAGTGGTTCACTGCTGAAGATCAGCACGTCGGAGCGGCGCTCCAATTCGGCCATTTCGCCCGAACCGCTTCGGCCTTCCAGCGTCGCCCCATTAAACGATGGCGTAGGCCGAGAGGGATCGTAATCGAATGTGCTCCTGCTTTCCGAGGCGGGCGCGTTGGAAGCGAGGACGCCGCCAGCGTGCAAAAAGTAAGTCTTATCACTGCTGTTCGGAATGGGCCAGGACGGGTATTCACGCCATTCGTTCGCTCCCATCAGGAAGAGCCGAACGCGCGGCTTCGATCTGCTATCGCCCGTCTTATTCGGCCCGATTCCGAATCGTTCCTGAAACAACGCAATACTCTGGCGAAGGGACTCCGCAGCCCCAGCTGTTGCCGCGTGCATCCAAGGACCAATTGCGATGCAAACATCCCGTCCCGCGCGCTGTGCGGTGATGAAATCTTTTAGCTGCCACGGCAGAAAGATGTCATACCAGCCCGCCGTCATCACCGTCGGAGGAATGGTCTCGGCCGCGTTGCCATAATCGATCGCCTCCCACCAGGGGTCACCAGGCTCGGCGTGATCCATCCAATCTTGCCACCAGGAAACACCTTCGGGTGTAAGAACACGGTCTGCCTTGCGCAGCGCAACAGTTTCCATCGCTTGCTGCGTAAGAGCTCTCGTTTTTCGCGCTCTGAGCATCGCGCTAACCACGCTCATCCCGCTGGTCTGGAAAACATTGAGCATCGTGAGCGTCCAGCCGATGGAGGCCTCTAGCGTGAATCCGTCAAAAGCATACGTGCGATCCCGAAAGTTCGTGAGCGTCACGTGAAGGCCAATCGCCTTTACTCGATCCTTGGCGCTCGAATTCGCTACGGCCCAAGCCGTATTGCCCAAATAGCTCCCGCCCCAAAGAGCCAGATCCCCCGTGAACCAGGTCTGGCGGGCGATCCATTCGACGCTGTCCTCGCCGTCGTTCTGCTCGTCGAAAAACGGTCGGAAAGTCCCTTGTGAGCGATCTGTGCCGCGACAGCTTTGAACAACCACCTGCATTCCGCGCTCCGCGAATAGCACGGCGAAGAGTTTGAATAAGGTCCCTCGTCCGTAGCAGCTTCGAATGAGCAAGGTTGGCTGTGCCGGGTTGCGACGGGAATAGTAGCGGTCCGCCAATAACTCCGCACCGTCGCGCATGGGAATTTGGAGTGTCTCGGTGGCGAGGTCGCGAGTGAGAGGGGTGGGCAGCCGCCAGAGGCGGCCAAGCAGGCGACTAACGAGACTCATATTAAGTCAGACTCCCGAGAGAGACTGGGGTGTGTGTGACTCATTGTGTTGGAACATTCTTCTTCAAAAGCGATCGGCTGGACTTGCCCCTAAATTTCCGCACGGTCTGGAAGACCCGCGCGTTAAAGGAATGAGCGCCGATGGTGGGGAATCTGTCTCTCAGACGCCCCATGGCTGCTATTTCTGTGGTGAAGCCAATTCTTTCATCTTGCGTTGAAATTCCGGGTACATAGTCTCGGCTCCGCCTAGCGTTGCGGCCAACGGGATTCCGTATTTTTTCGCAAATTCCGCGACAAATGGATTCTCGCCGGGAAGGAAATTGGGTACGGCGCCGCGCGGCTGGTTCGCAATTTCAACCACAGACTCGCAGGGATACAGCCAGTTTTGTCCTTCTTCCTTGATACGGTGAAAGACTTGGCTTCTCACAAAAGGCTCGGTCAATGTCGCTGGATCGGTTACTTCGCTCACGTGCAACAAATAATCTCCGTGCCGCATGAAGTGCTCTATCAAGGTCGCTTCATCGCTCTCGGGAAGACCGTTGCGTCTTAAGTAGCCCGGCTTCAAGTGCGTTGTATAGACGGTCAGCGTGTTGCCTTCCCATTTGCCCGTGGAAAAGCCCATCCAGGTATGAGCGGCGGCCGCCGGAGGATGCGGCCGATCATCCATCCAGACCGTGCGATTCTGCTCGTACGTGCTGATATACATCCGGATGTCCTCTAGCTTTTGCGACTGATTATCCCGCTCTTCCCAGATTCGCAAGTTGAGAGGCCCGCCTAAGAGGTAGGGAGCAACGTGAACCTGGCATTGATGTTCGGGGACAGTGACCCGGGACGGACTCCACGCCAGTCCCACAGCGCGCGCGCCTTCATTGATCGGAACACCGAGGTAGTCCGCGATTGCGGGGTTTCCGGTACTTTCCTCATGTGGCTCGGGCGCCCAGGCGCCGCTAAGATCGATGCCCGGCTGCGCGCTGAACGAACCGGAAAATTGGGCCAACGCTCCAGGCGATTGCGTCAAGCCCGCAAATATCAAGATCAATAATGAGCTTTGTCTCATAATGCCCGCCTCATCTGCTCGCCGAAGGTATCAGGCTTCGATAAATGGAAGCAACAAAGTTGTCGGCGGTGCCAGGCCCTTCCTTGGCGCTCCAGCGGGCGTCGTAATCCTTAGTGAAGCCCGCGCTCTTGATCTGCTCCAGCGTCAGGCCCTTCTTGATTGCATTCTGAATCCGATCGCGTACGATGGTCACCATATCGCGGTATTCGACGACGTCGAACTCGTCACAGATGCGCCCGTGACCGGGGATGATGTACGTGCCGCCCTCTTCTTCGTGCTTGGGAATCGCGATATCGATGATGTTGTTCAGAGCGTCGATTTCGCCCTGAACACTGCCGCCGCGATCCACGTCGATAAAAGGATAACTGTCCGTATTGAAGATATCGCCGGTTGCCACCACGTCGGAGCGGCGAAAGATCACCAGACTATCGCCATCGGTATGCGCCGCAGGCTGCCAGCGGGCCACAACGGGTTCTTCGTTAAAGAACACTTCCTTTTGACCGGACACATAGGTATCGGTAGGCCAAGCTTCAAACGGCGCCGCCGCCTTTTTGCCCGTGGGCGCGCTCATGCGGTTCAAAACGTTTTCGTGCGCAATGATCTGCGCTCCCTGCCCGGCATCGGCGATATCGCCCGTGACGTTTGCGCCGGTGATAGTCACGCCGATTTTGCGCAAAGCAGCGTTACCGCCCGTCTGGTCCGGATGCGCACATGTGTTGATGATGTATTGCAGGGGCTTATCCGACAGCTTACGAACAGCGGCGATTAGCTTGGCGGAGTCTTGCTCCAACCCAGTATTCACCACCAGAACACCTGTGTCGCCGATCTGGACTGCGACGTTCCCTCCCAGTCCGTGGAGCAGGTACACGTTGCCCTGAACGTGAATCGTCGTGAGGTCGCCCTCGACGCGATAATCGTCCCACGGGAACTGGTTTTTCTGTGCGAATACAAGGCCGCCAATCGCGAAGATTCCAATTGCTGCAACCGTACTTCTGAATATTAGTTTAGCCATTGACTCCCGTAGGCGCGTACCATCTTATATCACCGGGTCCCCTCACCACCTCCCAAGCTTCGTAGCAGCGCGACCGTGCTGTCGTGCGGAACCGGCAGGCCGAAGCTGTCCTTACCCATCGCGATATCGAGAGGCGTAAATCCTGCCTTGGACCTGGCATCCAGTTTCGCACCATGTTCGACCAGGAATTTAACCAACAGATCGGATCCCCGGTTCGCGGCTCCATGCAGCGCCGTCTCGCCTTTCCCATTAGTCTGACTGAGATCGAGCCCCTGATCCATGCACAGACGGAGCGCCTCCAGAGCCTCGGCGTCTGACCCGCGAGTGTTCTTGTCGCGGTAGCCGATGCCGGCCGCGAAGAGCAGCGCGTTATTGCCGTCCTTCGTGACGAGCTTAGGATCTGCTCCGGCTGCGAGCAAAACTCGCATCGTAGCTGCATCGCCCGACCTGGCAGCGCGCATGAACGGCGTGGTTCCTTCGTCCAGCGCCACGTCGCCATAATCCATTCCGCTTCGTCCGGGCAGGTTGTGTGTCAGCTGCGCGTTGAGCTTCGCGCCGTGAGCGAGAATCGCCTTAATCAGTTCCATGCTCGGCAGCGGGTCCTGCTCTTTGCGCATCGGCAAAGCCGACCAGTCCTCGTTGCGCATATCGACGGCGGCGTAGAGCGCGGCGCGCCCCTTGACATCCGTCACGTTCGGGTCTGCGCCGCGATCCAACAGGAACTTGGCGAACGTGTACTGCTTGTTCATGATCGACACAACTAAACCGCTGGTACCGTCGACGTCGGTTTGATTGATATCCACTCCGTGATCCAGCATCACCTTCGCGGTCTCGATGTCGCCCTCGCGTGCCGCAAACAGAAAGGCCGTCAAACCGCCGCGGGATATGGGAGAGATGGAAGAAGCAGTGCTCAGTTTGGGAATCTTCGTTTCGCGGAACGAAGATTGAACCTTCCAGTCGGCGCCGTGCTGCAACAGCAGCTTCACAACCTCGGCATGACGTTCGGCGGCGGCCCACATTAAAGCGGTTTGCCCGCGATACGCTTCCTTGGCGTTCACGTCCGCGCCGTGACCGAGCAGGGCCTTTACGGCGTCCAGGTTTCCGGCGCGTGCGGACGTCATCAGGACGGTCTCCCCATCGGCTGTGGTGCGCGTGTTCGGGTCGGCGCCGGCCTTCAACAGTTGCTCGATGATGGTGGCGTTGCCTAGCGCCGCGGCTTCAGAAAGCGGCGTCGCGCCGTAATGGTTGGCTGCCTTCGCGTCTGCGCCCACCTTGAGCAGCACGCCGACCGTTTCAGAATCGTTCCAATGCGCGGCCCAGTGGAGAGCCGTTGTACCGTCCGGCTGCGCGGCATTTACGGCAGTGTGCTGCTTGAGCAACGCCTGAAGGGTGCCAAAGTCGCGGTTCTGTACCGCATCGGCCACCGGGCTGCTCGCAGCGAACGCCGCAAAACTCGACAACAACAGGATGCAAAGTGTCTTCATTGCCGATCTCCCATCACAACCCACCGATTACAGCTCGGTCAACATCCCGGTACTATCTCCCACTCGGTCCTGTGGCACGCTGGCTTTATCCAAGATGCTCAACAGCAGATTCGCCATCGGGGTGCCGTCCGGATACTTCAGGTGGCGGCCGCCTTTCATTCGCCCAGCCGCTCCGCCGGCGACGAAAACAGGCAGAGGCGCGTGATTATGAACGTTGCTGTTACTCATGCCGCTTCCATAAAGGATCAGCGAATGATCCAACAGATTGCCGTCGCCATCCGGCGTCGCTTTCAACTTGCCCAAGAAGTACGCCATCAAGCTCACATGGTAGGTATTGATCTTCGTCAGGTTCTCCAGACGCTCCGGATTGTTCTGATGGTGGGATGCGGGGTGGAAACCTTCCGAAATTCCGAGCATCGGGAAGGTGCGATAGCTCACTTCGCGAGCCATCATAAATGTCGAGATGCGCGTGATGTTGGCCTGGAAAGCCAGGGTCATCAAGTCGAACATGAGCTTGGTATGTTCCTGGTGATCGTCGGGGATTCCAGTGGGGGAGGCGGGCACGGCAAGCGTGGAGTTGGCGTTTTGCTTTTCGGCGAGCTGTATGCGTCGCTCGATCTCGCGAACCGTGTCCAGGTAGTCGGCGATTCGATTACGGTCGCTGGGGCCCAGGTTCCCTTGCAAATGCTTGACCTGCCCGATTACGGCGTCAAGAATACTGCGCTGTTCATCGATCCGCTGCAAGCGTTCTTCGGCGTTAGCGCCGTCGCCGAACAGCCGGGTGAAGACCACTCGAGGATTGATCTCCATGGGGAGGGGAGTCGTCGGCGTGCGCCACGAAATCGTGTTCATATACGCGCAACTGAAGCCCACATCACACGATCCCACCAGTCCGCTGAAGTCTTCCGTGGCCAATTCCAGCGACGGCAGCGGCGTTTTCTGGCCGATCCGCTGCGCCGCGATCTGATCGATGGTCACACCCGCCTGGATATCGGCGCCGTCGGTGCGTTTGGGATGAACGCCGTTCAAGAAAACCGCAGGGGATCGCGTGTGATCGCCGCCATTGTCTCCCGGGCCGCCAGGCGCGGCCATCTTGTGCGCCAGATTCGTCACCACGACGACCTGGTCCTTGAACGGCTGTATGGGCGCCAGCGTCCGCGAGAGCTGGAAGTCCGCGCCTTCGGCGGCCGGAGTCCAGTTCGCCATCACGGCGCCATGAGGAATGAAGCAAAGCCCCAGTTTGATTTCCGGATTGGCTGCGGTTTTCGCCAAAGGAGTCTGGGCGGGCAGCATCGAATCCAGCAGCGGAAGCGACACCGCCGTTCCCAAACCTCGCAACACGGTTCTGCGCGACATGTGCTTCTTGGTGATGAACTTCATGCTGAAGTCTCCTTAATGGGAACTGTCCGGCGGCGAACTAGCCGTCTTGATTTTCATTTCGAACGGCACGCTTTCTACGGTCGCAAGCACCAAGGACGAAAAGCGGAGGTCATTCGATCCAGCTTGCTGCACGATCTTGCGAACGGCCGGCATGTCGTAATATTGAACGCCTCGACCTAAAGCGTAAGTCAATAACTTTTCGGCCATCACGCCGGCGAATACATCGGGTTGGCTAGCCAGCATCTTCCGCAACGCCACCGGACCATCCACCTTCGCGCCGTTGTAAAGCATGCCTGAGGGATCGATCGTTGAACCGTCGTCCTTGGTGCGCCATTGCCCGACGGCATCAAAATTCTCCAGCGAAAATCCGATCGGATCCATCACTCTATGGCAGCCCGCGCAAACCGGATCGGCGCGGTGTTGTTCCATGCGTTCGCGCAGCGACAGCGGTTTGCCATCTCCATTTTCTTTGAGCGCGGGAACATTGGGCGGCGGCGGAGTGGGCGGAATACCGAGCAGGTTCGTCAGAATCCATTTGCCGCGCTGCACGGGCGAAGTCCGATTGGGGTAGGAGGTTACGGTAAGAATGCTGCCCTGTCCAAGCAAACCGCGTCGGGCGTCGGAGTCAGGGACGGATGTGAGCGCGACGCGGCGGAACTGGCTTCCGTATACGTTTGGAATGCCATAGTGGCGAGCCAGGCGCTCATTGACGAATGTATAGTCCGCGTTCAGCAAGTCCATCACGCTGCGGTCTTCGCGAACGATGCTCTGGAAGAAGAGCTTGGTTTCCTCGCGCATCGCCTGGCGCAGATTGTCATCGAAATCGGGGAAGATCTGCGGATCGGGCGACGAGTTCTTGAGGTTTCGAAGGAACAGCCATTGCTCGGCGAAGTTGTCCACCAACGCGTCGGCGCGAGGGTCGGCCAGCATCCGGATTACCTGCTGTTGCAACACCGCGTGTTGGCGCAATTTCCCTTCGCTTGCCACTTTCAACAGTTCGTCGTCCGGCGGAGCGCTCCACAAGAAGAAGGACAGCCGCGAAGCGAGCGCGATATCGCTGACCTGATACGCCGAGTCTACGGGTAAACCGTTGGGATCGGGTTCAAAACGGAACAGAAACTCGGGGCTCGCCAGGACGAATTGGAGCGCCGATTCGATTCCGGCGTCGAAACTGCCATTGCCGTTACGGCGCCGCTGATAAAAGCTAAGGGGTGTTTCCAGATCGGCATCCTGGATGGGCCGTCGATACGCCCGGCGGACCAGCGCCGCGATGATCTTGCGCGCGCACGGCAGCTCTTCCTTCTCGTTTTGGGGAGTGCAAACGAAAATCTTGGCTCGCGACGGCGTCTGGCCGGAACTTGTCGGATGGAGCGGCCCCTCAACCGTGAGCCGGTCGACCGAAGGATCTCCCATAATGTCCAATCCATCGATCGTGGTGCGGAGAAAAGGCTTGATAAGGTCGTCCTTCTCGGCGTGGCTTCTTAGAATCGTGGACGCGGTGATGACATGCGGACCAGCTTTCAGGGGAAGGCGCACAGTCAGCTGCTTGTCGAGCTCGGCACCGAATGTGCCCGGATTCGCGGTCATCCTGAGAAATTCTTCGTGGCCGCCCGCTGTCACCAGCCTCACCTGGTTTCCGTCTACGCTGATCTCGATCTGATGGGTATCCTCCATGCCGCGCATCAGATCGAACGTATTGCGCCACAGGCGGAGCTTGATCACATATTCGGCGTCCAGCGGAAAGTAGTGATGCACGAGAATGCCGCCACGGGTTCCGAGCGGCAGCCCTTCGATGTGCTGGTCCTGAGAAAGATCGGGGCGAACGCGGTAGGTGGCCGTCTCTGGAGCGATGTTCATGTTCCCCACTGTTTCGCGGCTGATGTTCCAGGAGGCTGAAAGATAGCGCTCCATCAGTGATGGCGACATCCGGAGGACGTCGGCGATATTGTCAAAACCGCTGCTTTCGTCGTCGGGAGGCAACAGAGCGGTCGCATCCACATCCAACGCCAGCAGGTCGCGGATCGCATTGGCATACTCGGAGCGGTTCAGCCGGTGCATGGAAGCGTGGCCGGGATTGGGTTTCGCCGCGGCCGCACGATCGAGCGATGTCTCGAGGAAAGATGCAAGGGCGTTGACCGTTCCTCCATCGGGACGGGGCACTCCCTGCGGCGGCATGGACCCGGTGCGCAGTTTGCGGATGACTTTTTCCCACGTCTCGGCGCCGCCAGGAATGTTGTTCAGGTCGGCATCCTGCAGCGAAAGACCGCCCGTGCGAAGTTTCGCGCTATGGCAGGTAATGCAGTATTCGTTTATGACGGCTTGTTGCGCAACGGGCGTTTCCTGCTGAGCGAAGCCGACTACGGCGCTCCCCAGTACGGCCGCCGTCCACGAGAGTAGATCGCGAAATGTCACATTCCCCTAGCAAACCGATTGTATCGCTGGATTGCATGCAATGCGCGGATCACTTTTGATTTCATCTATCACTGTTCCTGAAACTGCCGGGCGCTGAACCTCCCACCCGTAAAGTTGTGGAGCGCAATATAATTAGGGCAGCCATGAAAAAGATAATGAGTCTCACGTTGGCCGCTTTTGGAATGCTATTTTCGGCATTCCCACTATTCGCTCATCACGCCTTCGCAGCCGAATTCGACGTCAACAAGCCCGTTAAATTACGAGGGACCGTAGTGAAAGTCGAAATGGTCAATCCGCACTCCTGGATTCACGTCGCGGTAAAGAACCCCGATGGAACCACGACGGAATGGATGATCGAAGGGGGCTCGCCGAACGCGCTCATTCGCCATGGATTTACCAAGGCCTCCCTGCCCGTTGGAACGGAAGTCATTTTTGAAGGCTATCAGGCCAAGGATGGATCGCCTCGCGCCAACGGACGCGACATTACGTTCCCCGATGGCAAGAAGATCTTCCTCGGCTCATCCGGTCCGGATGGTCCACCGGAAGGTAAGTAGCAGGAGTGATCCCATGCGCTCAATCCAATCTACAGCAACCCGTATTCTGTTCAGCGGTATCGTTGCGCTGGTGGCGTTCGGCTATGCCGTGAACGCGCAGTTGCCGCCGGTTAAACCCGGACCGACGCCCACCGAGGCGAATTTCTTTATCGCCACTCCGCCAGGCTGGGCGCAGCCGAAGACGCCTTGGGGCGATCCGGACCTGCAAGGAATCTGGCCGATCTCCTACGTCGGCACGGTGTCCCTGCAGCGCTGCGTCCCTGCTTTCGGCGCTCGACCGCCGGCCGGTAGCCCTCCCTGCGATCCGCACAAGGCTTTTCTGACCGCGACGGAATTTGACGCTATCCAGGAAAGGGCCGCCAAGCAGCCCGACCGGTACAAGCAAGACGTCAAGGAGGGTGAAGCGGGCCGGGCGTTCCTGGCCGGCGTCATGGACGTCTTTACCCCACAGCGTCAAACATCGTTAATCATGGATCCGCCCGACGGCAAGCTGCCTGAAATGACTCCCGAAGGCAAGCGGCTCTCCAGCCTGATGAAGAGCAGTTGGCCTCTTCCCGGCGAAAAACCAGTATTCGATTCTTATACCGACTTCGACAGTTGGGATCGCTGCATCACCCGCGGGCTGCCCGCCTCCATGTTCCCGTTCCGCTATAACAACGGGCTACAGATCGTCCAGGCTCCCGGCTACGTGGCTCTCCGCATGGAAATGATCCACGAGTCTCGCATTATCCCGCTCAATGCGCCTCCGGTTTCTCCCGCGATTAAAGAGTGGCTGGGCGTTTCACGCGGGCATTGGGAAGGAAACACTTTGGTGGTCGAAACCACGAACTTCAAGCCGGGCGCATCAGCCACGAACACCGGCGTAGGGGGCTCGCCGCCCGGAAACCGTTTCCCGATCAGCGACCAGATGAAAATGACGGAGCATTTCACGCGCCTGAACAGCGATTTTCTGATCTACACCATCACGGTGGACGACCCCGTGGTGCTTACGCACTCGTGGACGGCACGTTTTCCTTTGAAGCTCGACAACAGTTTCCAGATTCTGGAGTACGCGTGCACCGAGGATAACAACATGATTCCTCATTGGATCAGCACTTCGCGTGCCGAGCGCGCTCAGGAGGCTGCCAAGGCGGCAGCAGCGCAACACGAAAAGGAACAACACTGATGAATACCCGGATCGCGGTCGCCATATCGCTGGCGCTCGCCGCCGTTTCCCCGTTGCCAACGCTGGCCGCGATCTCGGACCCTGTCAAGACCAGCGACGGCAAGATTTCCGGCGTCACTCTCGATTCCGGCGTCCGCACCTTCAAAGGCATTCCGTTTGCAGCGCCGCCGATCGGCAATCTGCGTTGGAAACAGCCGCAGCCGCCCCAGCCCTGGAAAGGCGTTCGTAAAGCCGACGCGTTCGGCAATGTTTGCGTGCAGAACCCGGCGCCCAAGCGCGTCCCAAATAACGTTGCCACCGATCTGCCGGATTCACCCAAGATGAGCGAAGACTGCCTCTACCTGAATGTGTGGACATCGGCGAACCGAGCGAACGCGAAGCTGCCCGTGATGTTCTGGATCTACGGTGGCGCATACACGGAGGGCGCCGGATCCAGCCCGCACAACGATGGAGAAGCGCTTGCGCGCAAAGGCGTGGTGCTGGTCACGTTTAACTACCGGCTCGGGCCTTTCGGATTTTTCTCACATCCCGAGCTGACGAAGGAATCGGGCAGGAATGCATCCGGGAATCAGGCGCTCGGGGATGCTATCGCCGCGCTCCAGTGGGTGCGGCACAACATCGGTGCTTTCGGAGGCGACCCAAACGATGTGACGATTTTCGGTGAGTCGGCCGGCGCCGCGATGGTCGGCGGCTTGGTTGGATCCCCTGTGGCGAAGGGCCTGTTCCATCGCGCAATTTCGGAGAGTGGAACGTGGATGGGTCTCGGCATGGCGCCCATGATTCCGCTCGCGCGAGCCGAGCAGCCTCCGCGGCCGTTCCGTGGACCTCCCGGCGCTGCTCCACCTGCCTCCGATGCCCCTCCAGCAAGCTACCCGCCTTTGGCCGAACTGCGCGCCCGGTCCACCGAGGAAGTCATGAAGACGCTGCGTGGCTCGGGCATGATCATCGACGGCTGGATCGTTCCCGAAGATCTGTCCATCACTTTTGCTCAAGGAAAGCAGAATCCGGTGGATGTGATCGTTGGCTCCAATAAGGACGAGCATTTGGCCATGGGCGGGAAAGTTGCATTCCGGGACACGCTCATGTGGTCGATGCGGCTGTTCGCCGAGCGGCAGACAGCGATCGGGAAACATGCCTATTGGTACTTCTTCACGCACGAGCCGCCAGTGGATCCTGGCGTCCGTAATCTGAAAGCCACGCATGCCGCTGAGATTCCCTATGTGTTCGATAATCTCAGCGCGCCCCGTACCATCCCCGATACCAGTTCGCCCCGGCTGGCTGCGGCGTCAGAGAAGGACCGCGCCGTTGCTGAGATGATCTCGTCGTATTGGGTGAATTTCGCCAAGACCGGTGACCCGAACGGTAAAAATCTTCCAGCGTGGGCTCCGTTCAAGAATTCCGACTCGCCGCATATCCTGGGCGAGGGCACTGCTTGTCCCGGCGATTGTCCCGGCGGCGATGTCTTGAACCCGTATGACGAGCAGTACAAGACGATGCTGTCCAAACTGACTGCGCCGCCGGAGCAGAAGTAAGCCTACTTCGGGTACGGAATTTTCACCAGGCGATCGCCCTGAAATGCGCCCAGGTAGATAGAATCGCCAACTTCCAACGCCACGGAAACACCGCCCATCAGCGGATCGTGGGTGGCGGAATCGAAGATGGCGCGGGCCTGCATTTTCGCCGGGTCGATCTCGGCAACTCCGAAACCTTGGATACAAGGTCTGCCACTGCCTTCAGGACAGTCGCCACGCGCGCCCTTCACGCCCGCCGCCAACAGCCTTCCCTCTTTTGTCCAGGTCAGGTTATCGGGAAGGAAGTCGACCTTCACCGAGCCGATTACTTTCTCATTCTTTAGGTCGTACTTGTATACCTGGCGAGCGGCGAACTCGTTTACGTACATGAAGCGGCCATCATGGCTCACCACCACTCCGTTCGGATATCGAATCCGCGTGCCCATAATTTCTCGCTCGCCCTTGCCTGGGGTCCAACGCGCAACATAGCCCGTCACAGCGCCGCCGAAGGGCCCTCCGGTGCCGCCTGTGGACAGTCCGGTCGGATAAGTGCCGACAAAGCCACCATCCGGAAGGATGGCAACGTCGTTGTAGTCATGCGCTGCAACCTCGCAGCCGCGCCACACCAGCGCCCAACTGCCAGCCGCCGGCTTCAATTCAAACATCTCGATGGACTGCCGTCCGCCATGGTTGACCACGTAAAGCGCCCACGCGCCGCTGCGTCGTTTCGCCAGGGATTCGCCATGCGAGACCAGCGCGTCGCCGATGGGACCGGGACAGGCGGGATCGCCCCAGGATTTGTCCCGTTCATCAGTTACGGTCATTTTGGTGAACGTCTTCTTCGCAAGATCGAAAAGCGCCATGCCGGCGCCCGCGGAACCCGCCCGGCCCATATTGATGAATTGGGTAGCAATTAAGTATTTGCCATCCGGCGCGAGTTCGAGATCTTCCGGCGAGCGTGTTCCGCACAGGACTTCGATGTCACCGTGGGTGCCGCACGCCATCAGCGGCGGTGCGGGAGGCTGAGCCCCGGGCTGCTGGGCCCCAGCCGCGCCCACAAGCGCGAGCACAATCAAAAGGCTGAAGGATATTCTGAATCGCATTGATATCTCGTACGGGCGATTCTATCGCAGCTGAGGTCTCGACAAACTACGGTACAATCCCTTCGAGAAATTCAGGATCGTGCAGTCGCTGTGGAAGCAGGCGGACGGACAGAAGGCGCTCGCTAGCCGGACCAACCGAAGTAAAATAGAGTCCGACGTCGGACGGAATAGCCGGCACGCGGAGTTCAAAGGGGAATTATAGATTGCAGAATCGATTCATCCGTACGATCGTGGCGGCGGCAGCGATACTGTTCACCGGCGGCGTCGCTCAATCGCAGCAACTGGATCGTCCGGCGACTATTTCCGGGCATCCGAACTTCAACGGTATCTGGCAGGCTCTGAACACGGCTTATTGGAATCTGGAGGGCCATTCGGTGGAAGGATTGAGTAAAGACTCTTGGCAGTTCGGCGCGATCGCTGTCATCCCGGCGGGGCAAAGCGTTCTGCGCGGCGGAGGTACGATTCCGTACCTGCCCGAAGCGCTCAAGAAGCGCGACGAAAACCGATCCAAATGGCCTGCGGCCGATCCTGAAGCGAAGTGTTATATGCTGGGCGTGCCCCGCGTCACGTATCAGAATTTTCCGTTCCAGATTTTCCAGGGTGACGGCGATCTTCTCATGGTCTATCCTTTCGCCGCCACGAACCGAATCCTTTATCTGAAGGATCATTCCGACCTGCCGGTGGATTCGTGGATGGGTAAGTCCAACGGAGCTTGGGAAGGCGACGTTCTGGTTGTCACCACCACTTCGCAAAACGGCCAGTCGTGGCTCGATCGCGCTGGAAACTTTGCCACCAACCAGTTGAAGGTCACCGAGCGCTTCAAGCTTCTGGACGTCAACCATATCTGGTATGAGGCCACGCTGGAAGATCCGCAGACGTTCTCCAGGGCCTGGACAATCGAGATGCCGTTATATCGTTTGATCGACAACCATGCGCAACTGCTGGAGCACAAGTGTGTGCCCTATACCGATATGCTGCTCTATCATGACTTGCTTCAGCCGAAACCGGATGCCGTAAAGTAAGGACAAGGAGTCATTCCCAATGCAGAGCACATTACGGAAACTACTATTAAGTACCGGCATGCTAACAGCACTAGCGTTACCCGTAGCAGCGCATCATTCTTTCTCCGCCGAGTTCGATTCCACCAAGCCGATCACGCTGGAGGGTAAAGTCGTCCAGATGGAATGGGTGAATCCGCATTCCTGGTTGACCATCGACGTGACGAAGGCGGACGGCACTGTGGAACGCTGGCGAATTGAAGGCGGATCGCCATCGGTTTTACTCCGCCTGGGTTGGAACAGGAATTCGCTGCCCGCCGGCACCAGGATCAAAGTAGTTGCCTTCCAGGCGAAGGATGGCTCTCTCCGAGGAAGTTCGCGAGATATCCAATTTCCGGACGGCAGGAAAATGGATCTGGGCGGCTCGGGAACTAAGGACGGGCAGGACAAGCAGGAGAAGTAATGGCCAGTCGTCCCTTCAAGGGTGAGGGGTGATCCGTTCAGGGCGGCCGAGCACAGAGTCTACCTGCCAACCATGTGCCCCGGCGCTTTGTTGTTCTCTTCGCAGATGTGCTCGATGAGCTCGTCGTCCGGCACCAGGTGGATTTTGGTCGAAACGGTCCAGGGCTTGGCGTATGCTTTCGGATCGTCGATCGTGAACTGAACGTCCATATGTCCCAGGTCGCGGCGCGTAAAGCGCTCGGTCAGATGCATCGACTCAGTGGCGGGATGGCCGGCCATGTCGAGCCACGTTTTGCCATTGAAGCCCGCGGTTTCAACCACCAGCGTGTCGCCGTCCCAATGCCCAACCGAGTAACCTTGCCAGGTGGGATTTGGATCGAGAGGTAGCGGCCGGCCATCCGTGAAGATCTGGCGATAGATGGTGCGGGATTCGTACAGGAACACGATCAAGTCGGGCGTCTGCACAATTTTGTACGGCGCGGGAACCGTGTCCTTTTCGGGCATGCCGGATGGCAGGCACTGCGCGCCCGGATGATCTTTGCCGTGGGTGGCCTGGCGTTCCTGATAGAGAGCTTCGGCCGAAGGAAGCATTTGGACTTCACCCGGTTTCAGATCGGCCGCAAGGTTCAAGAGCAGTTTGGGAGGAGCAGGGTCCGATTCGCTGTACATTTCCCATACTCCCGAAAGATCGGGCGTACCTTCGCGAGTGCGCGGGGTGGGAGCGTTCAAGTTGACTTTGCCGTCGGCCGTTCGCGGCAGATTTTTCGGGGCGACGCGGGGCCACTGGGCTTGAGAAAGCGCAGCCGACGCGAATAGCGCGAATGCGAGCAAGGACCTACGAGTCATCTTCAATCACTCCGTCCCGGCCAGTATACATCGACCTTGTGTGGCTAACCGGACGCATAGCGTGCAAGCATCTCTTTGTGATCTTCTATATGGGAGGAGACGGGTATGTCCAAAACAATTGTGTTCAGCATCACCGCGTTTTTGGTGGCGCTACTCGGCTTGCCGGCTGTCGCGGCGGAGAACCAAACAGAACGGGAAGTTCATGATCGGGCTCAAATCGAAAAGCTGATGTGGCAATACGTTCGCGCCCTCGACACAGAAAATGCCGATGCTTACGCCGCGGTATTCACAGCGGATGGACAGTTCGGTAGCGGCGCCAATGCAATCAAGGGACGGGATGCGCTCAAGAAGATGATCAACGATTTTCGGCAGCGCGCCGCTGAAAATGAGTCAAAGAGCGGAGAGAAACGGCCAGCCATGTACCACGTGATCGCAAACAGCTATCTGGAATTTCTGGACAAGGATCACGCCCGTTTAGAGGCCTACTGGATGACCGTATTCGCCGCCGCCGGCCCGAAGACCCCCTCGCGCGTGGCTGCCGCCGGACGGGAAGTGGATGAACTGGTTCGCTTGAACGGGCAGTGGCTGATCAAGACGCGCGACGTTGCGCCCACGGACACATTATGAGGATCGCGCTGGCCTTTCGTTTCATTCCGGCGGCTGCAGTAGCTTTCGCCGCCTTGGCGCAAACCGAGTCTCCGGACCAGACCAAGCCCCAGATTCGGAGCCTATCGCACGCCATCCACGCCGTCGAGGATCTGGATACGACGCTCGCCTTTTACCGCGAAGTATTCGGCCTCAACGGCACACCTCAGGATTTTCCAAACCCGGCCGTGCCGCAACTCACCAACGCTCCCGGCGTTACGCTGCGTCTTTCGATGATGCGGCTTCCCGGCGCGATGCTATTCGAGCTCACCCATTTCAAGGGTCTCGAACGCAAACCCGCACGAGCCGCATACACCGATCCCGGCGCTGCCAGTATCGTGCTCTACGTTCGTGACCTGGACGAAGCAGTGGCCAACGCGAAGAAAGTGAATGCGCCCATCGTCACCACCGGCGGCGCGCCGGTCGAGATCGCCACCGCCAGAGGCAAGGCCCGCTCCGTCCTCTTACGCGATCCGGATGGCTTCTTCGTTCAGGTCGTCCAGGAAACGCCCGCGCCCGGTGCGCCGGAAGGAAATGTGCATCGCGTCTCCCTGGCCTATACCATCGAGAGCGCCGAAGGTACGGCCAAGTTCTACAACGGCATGATGGGCCTCGAACTCACCGGCCCTTCGGCGTTCTCGAAAGACCCGGCAATGCTAAGGCTGGTAGGCGCGCCGGAGGGAGCAGAATTTCGAAAACTAACGGGCGTCATTCCCGGCCCCCCCGCCGACGTCGAGTTCACGGAGTTTCGCGGCGTGCCGCGCACCAAGTTTCACTTGCGTGTCCGCGACCCCGGCGCGCCGGCGATGGCGATCCAAGTGATCAACCTGAATGGCATGGTGGCGCAGATGAAGGCCGCGGGTACCAACCTGATTTCCGCCAACGGTCAGATTGTGGACTTCGGCAACGGCACCCACAATATCTTCGTCGAAGATCCGAATGGCATGAAGATTGAATTGTTCGAACGCTTTGGTCCGCCGCCGGGGAGGGGCCCGGCCAAGTAGTAGATTCCACTCGCTGCTTGGGAACGGATATAATTCCCCGCATGGGGAAAGCGTGTGTACTTGCGCTGATTGCGGTGGCGGCGCTGGCCCAAGAGCCGGAGCAATTTTATTCCGCTATCCGTGAAAACAACCTGGCCCAATTGAAGGCCCTGCTCGACCAGAAGGCGAGCGCGAATCTCGCGGACCATCACGGCATCACCCCCTTGATGTATGCCGCTGAAGTTGGATCGGTGGACGCGATGCGCGTCTTGATCGATCACGGAGCGGACGTCAACGCGCAAAATGATTTCGGCTCCACGGCATTGATGTGGTCGACGCCGGACACCGCCAAGGTTCGCCTGCTGTTGGATCATGGCGCGCAGGTCAACCTGATCGCCAAGAGCGGACGGAGCGCGCTGATCATCGCCGCGTTCACCAACCCGTCCGCGGAGGTTGTGCGCCTCCTGCTCGCTAAAGGCGCGAAAGTGGACGTGATGGATCGGCGGCAAGTGACGCCTTTAAATGCGGCGACGTTTGGGAACGATACCACAACCGTCCGGCTGCTGCTCGAAGCCGGCGCCGATATCGACACTCCAGACACCTTCATTGGATTGACCCCGCTGATGAACGCCGCAGGCAACCGGAACCTCGAGGCAGTGAAGTTGCTGTTGGCCAAAGGCGCCAAGCTGAACGCCGTATCTAAAACCGAAGGCCTGCCGAAGATTCAGACCGGCACGGTTGAATTTGGCGGCTGGACTCCTCTGCTGATGGCCTCGGCATTCGGACCTCCGGAAGCGGTGAAGGTGCTGCTGGATGCCGGCGCGAAAATCGATGCGCAGGATTACCGCGGCTTCACGCCCTTGATGCTCGCCGTGGGTACGGACCGATATGACCGGCGGATCGTAAACATGTTGATGGCTCACGGCGCCGACCTTCGCCCGACAAATCACGCCGGAGAGACCGCGCTGGACTGGGCCCGCAAATTCGGGGATCCGGAAGTGATCCGTGCCGTGGGAGGGAACCCGCCAGACCCTGCCAAGCCGGTCCGGTTATCGGAAGAGCTACCCGACACCCGGACCGCCATCACGCGCAGCATTCAGTTACTGGATCGCACCAGCGATCAGTTCTTTCACAAGAGCGGATGTTTCGCCTGATGAACAGCCGGCAGCCGAGTTTGCCACGGCAGCAGCGCGCGCGAAGGGCATTCCGGTGGATGAGAAAGCCTCGCACGAACGAATTCTGCAAATCACCTCCACGATCAACCCCGTCGCACTGGAAGGAGCAGCCGCGTTAGGCGGAGCGGACAACAATTTGTACGCCGTGGAGGCGCTGTTGCGCGCCGGCTATTCGTCGAATCGCATTACCGATTTTCTTGCGGCGAACCTGGCGGCGTCTCAGGGCGGTGACGGTGGATGGCATCTTCCCGGATATTCGCGCTCGCCTCTACAGGACAGCGACTTTTCGCGCACCGCGATGGCTATCCGAGCGTTAAAGACGTACGGAACCCCCGGACGCGCTGACGAAATGAAGCAGCGCATCGAAAGCGGCAAACACTGGCTGCTGCATGCTGAACCCGTGATCCTGGAAGATATGGACATGCGGCTGGTGGGAGTTGCCACAGCGGGTGCCAGTGCCGCCGAACTTCGCAAACTGGCCGAACCAATTTTAGCGCTGCAGCGCTCCGACGGCGGTTGGGCGCAACGCCACGGATTTCCGAGCGATGCGTATGCCACAGGCATGACGTTGTGGGCTCTGCAGGAAGCCGGTGTGATGCGGCCGGATGCCAAGGGCGTCAAGTTCTTGCTCGCCGCACAGGGCTCGGATGGCTCGTGGCACGTCGCTACGCGCGCTACAAAATTTCAACAGTATTTTGAGAGCGGTTTCCCGTACGGTGAGGACCAGTGGATCTCGACGATGGCTACCGGCTGGGCCGCGAATGCCCTGGCGTTGTCGATGGAACGCTAACGACACCGTCGTCTATTTACTCGACAGGTGAGAAATATCCTTTTCGTTATCGGCACAAACAAAATCCAGTAGATCTGTGTCGAGGTCGATGACCTGAGCTATTTTCACCGTCCACGGCTTTGTGTAGGCCTTCGGATCGTCGACAGTAATCTCAATTTCCAAATTGCCAAAGTTGATGCGCCGGAAACGCTCCGTGATCTGGGCTGCGTCTGTCATCGGATTGCCGATGGCATCCAGCCACATGCGGTCGCGAAAACCGTTGGTGTGAACGACCAGTGTATCGCCTTCCCATTTGCCGCTGGAGTAGCCATTCCACGACGGATTCGGATCCGCCGGCAGGGGACGGCCATCGGTGAAGATCTGCCGGAACGTGGTATCGAGCTCATTCATGATGATCAGGAGTCCAGGGGTTTGCACTACTTTTCTCGGTCCGTTCCAGGTGTGCAAGCGGATGGGCCCGATGGGGACACAACGCGACATCGGATCGTTCACACGCTGCTCGGACTGTCGTGCCTTGACCAACTGCGCCGCCCAGGGCTGATAGGGCAAACCGCCCTTGAGGCTCGCAGCGATATTGATAAACTCATCTGAAACGGCCGCACAACCGGGAAAATTCGCGTTGGGTTCACGCTCGGTTGGCACAATCCACAGGCCCGAAAGGTCTGGCTTGCCGTCGGCAGTGCGCGGGCAGGCTGCCGCAAGATCCGGTTTCCCATCCGGCGTCCGAGGAACACCCGCCGTGGGATAGTTTATCCATTGCCCACTCAGGCGCCCGCTGAGAGGACAAAGCAACAGCGGGAGAATCATTGCCGGCAGAGCCACCATCGGAAGCCGCATCCAGTTACCTCAACTACGCAGTATACCCGCCAAGTCCCGCGCCGCGCCTCTAGTGGCCACGATGCGCTTCTTCCACGAAACCCTCTACTTCCAAGTCGCCCAGTACGTCCTTCCTGCTGAACAGGCGAATGTCGGAGTAACGGCCTTCCGCGACTTTCTTCACCCAATCCGGGTCGCCGATGAGGCCACGGCCGACAGACACCAGGTCGAATTCGTTGTTCTGAAATCGTCGCAGTAACTCCTGAAATCCTGCGTCGCCGGTCGACTGGGCTTCCTTTCCAAAGAAGTTCTCCATGACGTCCGTGTCCAGGCCCACGCTTCCCACCGCGATCACCGGGGCGTCTGTGAACGACTTGGTCCAGCCAGCGATTCCGAGGTCCGAACCAGGCCACTCGGGAATCCAGAATCGGCGCGCCGAAGCGTGAAACACATCCACTCCGCTGGCACGCAACACCGATAGCATGGTCTCGAGATCACGCGGCATGGGTGCGATCCTGGCGTCGTAGTCGACTTCTTTCCACTGCGAGAATCGGAAGGAAATGGCAAAATCCGCGCCAACCGCCCTACGCACGGCGGCAACAATTTCCGCGGGGAACCGCACTCGGTCACGAATGTCATCCCCGCCATAGCCGTCGTTTCGCCGATTGGTTCCAGCCCACAGGAACATATCCAGCAGGTAGCCGTGACATGCGTGGATCTCGACACCGTCAGCCCCGATCTGCTGCGCCGCGAGGGCGCCGCGAACAAACGCGTCCCGGATTGCGGCTAGATCCTCAGCCGTCGCTGCTCGACCATTCGACTTCCCTGGGCTAACCAGACCAGAGGGGCTCAGCGATGGATACTGGGCATAAGGGCCGTCACCGCCTTCCTTCCGAATCGCTCCTTCGTGCCAAAGCTGCATGAGCATGTGGCCGCCGACATCTTTGACCGCTTGGAAGCAAGCCGCCCAGGCGTCCACGGTGGCGCCGGTGATGCGCGCAAACATAGGCGTCTGCGTCGAGGAAGGGTGGTCCACCGCACAAGACTCCGTGATGATGAGCCCGACGCCACCTTCGGCGCGGCGCCGATAGTATTCCGCCAAGCGCGGCAGCGGCCGCCCGTTGTCGCACCACTGGCGCTGCATTCCCGGCATCACGAAGCGATTCCGCAGCCTGAGCCCGCGGATGGCAAAGGGCGCAAATAAAGGCGAAAGGTCGACGGGCGCGCGCACAGGTGTCATTCTACTTGAACCAGCTTCAGGCCGAACTGGACTTGGCGCTGCCTACTTCGCCGTCTTATGCGCCCGCTCAAAACGCGACGTCTCGATGTAACCCCGAATGGCCGTATTTCCTTCGTGGCAGGCATATTCGAACATTTGATACTTGTTATCCAACTTCAACGGAAACTCCACCGCCCACGGACTTACCACTACCTCCGGGTCCTCGACCTTCATTTCATAATCGATCGTATCGTCGGCGGTTCGTGTGAAGCGCTCGGTGATCCGCAGGTTCTCCGAAGTCGGGTTTAGCGGAGGAGAACCGGGAACGCCGGCATTGGTCATGTCCGTCTTGCCATTAAAGTTTGTCGTTTCCACCACCAGCGTATTGCCTTCCCAGTGACCGCGCGACTCACCTAACCACTCTCTGATGGACTTGTCCAGCGCCGGGAGACCATCGGTTGGAATGATCCGAACCTCGTGGGCCATTTCGAGCACAATCAGAACATAGCCCGGAGCCTGCATGATGCGGATGCCGTTGTTGTAATTGCGCGGCAACATGGAAACCGGCATGCCGCGCGTGATGCAGCGGTCCCAGCTATCGAAGTCGTCGGGGCTATCGAATACGGTTTGGCCCGGCTTGTAGCTGCCGTGCATCTTGTCGTAAAGCTCCTTGCCCTTTGGCGTAAGCGCGGGGAAGCGCCCATTCGGCGGATCGCTCATCAACGACGTCAGCCGCATCACCTGGGTGCCGGAGTCGGCCTGCGGGATCGCGCCGGACTCGAACCGTTCGTTGCGGGCCTTCGCGCTCTTCTGCGCAGCGGCGAATTCCTCATCGGTCATCAACCGCCGGTCACCGTACTTCTCCGGTCGCTGGAATGGTGTGGCGATCAGATGGTTGAGGGGCCAGATACCTTGCAGGTCAGGCTCTCCCCAAGGGGTTTTGGGCGGCGTCCAGTTCGACTGTTGCGCGGCGGCCGGGTACAGCATCAGGCCGATGCTTATTCCGCCCAGAACCAAAATCCGTTGGATCATCTGAACATTCCTCAATCCGAAACGGCGATCATATCATGATAATCTCGTGCTTCAGCCCTCGACTACCAGGAGATCTATGCGGATCACGCTTGGCTTATTACTTGGCGTCTCAATTCTAGCGGCTCAGGATACCCACAATACTCCAGATGCACACATCGCGGCCGCGAAAGCCGCGGCTGGAGACGATTTTCAGAATCTGTTCCAGTTTCAATGCTACGGGCCTGGCCCTGGAGGTCCACGCGGAGCGGCGGGCGCGGGAGTGCAGCAGCGCGCCGTCGGCCCGAGACCACAGGGACCGCCGGATCGCTCGACGTGGTACGCCGAACCGGTGAAGGTCTTTGACAACCTCTACTTTTTCGGCCAGTCCGAATACGCCGTGTGGGCCATCACGACGTCCGAAGGCATCATCGTCCTCGACACCATCTTTGACTATTCAGTCGAAGAGGAGGTTGCCGGCGGGATGAAGAAGCTGGGTTTGGACCCGGCCAATATCAAGTATGCCATCGTCAGTCATGCTCACCCCGATCACGACGGCGGCGCGCGGTTCCTTCAGGATCATTACGGCACGCGAGTGATCATGTCGCCGGCGGACTGGGATGTGCTCGATAAGAGAACCATCGGCACCAAGCCGAAGCGCGACATGGAGGCCACCGACGGCCAGAAGCTCACGCTCGGCGACACCACATTGACGCTCTATATCACGCCCGGCCATACGCCAGGCACCATCTCCACAGTGTTTCCGGTAAAGGACAATGGGACGCCACACCTTGCGGCTCTGTGGGGCGGAGTGGGGCTCAATCCAGACCGGGAACGCGTTGAGCTTTACATCCGCTCGGCGCAGCGGTTCAGCGCCATCGTGAAGCAGGCGGGAGCGGATATCATCTTCGCCAACCACACCGATTGGGACCGGTCCAAGATCAACCTCCCGCTGCTGGCCAAACGCACGCCCGGCAGTCCGAATCCATATATCGTAGGGAATGCCAAGGTCCTGAACTTTCTAAAGGTCGCTGAAGAATGCGCCACGGCCCGCGTGCAAGGGACGAACTGAAGGGAATAAACCGAAGACCCCCACGACCGCGAACTCAAGAAGTCGGGAGCGCGAGTAATACGAGCGGTACAAAAGCGCTGTTGTTTCAGCGAGAAAGCAGAAACCGCCTCTTGTTGGAAAGACCTTTCCCGTCTAGTAATAACTAGATAACCGAATTCGTTCATTCCGATGAGCGGCTTTTAGCATTTTTTGAGCAAACTGGGCCACGCCGGTCTAGCCAACCGGCCACAACCGCCAAAGGGCCGATCTTTGGCAGCCGATTCTTTCCGAGGACACCATGTTTAGAACGTTGTCATCACTGGTCGTTGTACTTGGCGTAGCCGCTATCCTGTCCGCGCAAGCGATAGACCCGGACACCTACAAAGTGAGTTACTTCTCAAATAACATTCCCGCCAAAGACTATATCCCGGTTGGTACGGTCCGGGTGAGCAACGTTGGGACTTCCGAGGGGGACCTGTGTGCCGATATTTACGTGTTCGATCCAACTCAGGAGTTGAACGAGTGTTGCAGTTGTCTGGTGACTCCCGACGGTCTGCGTACTCTCAGTGTTGCTACGGATCTGACCGGCAACACCCTGACCGGCGGCATAGTCCCGGAGACCGGGGCCATCAAGATCGTCTCTGCTGCAACCACCGGTGGAACTTGCCCCGCCCCGACAGCGCCGAAACCAACTTCTGGGGTTCGTGCGTGGGGAACTCACACTCAGGTCGGTGGCTATGTGACTGAGACGGAATTCTTGGACAGCGGCCTGAGTGCGGTAGAACTGGGCAGGCTGGCAGCGGAGTGCTCCGCAATCCAACTGGTCGGCAGCGGGAAGGGCGTTTGCACTTGCGGTACCGGCGAGATTGTCGGTTGGTAGCATAGCTCCTACAGCGAGAAGTGGTTCAAGATTCGGAATCCTTGGGATATTCACACCGCCTCGCCAGACGCATCAAACACCTGCGAAGTGTGAACGGATGGTCACAGGACTTGTTTGAGGAGCGAGGCGTCCCGCGTGAGCGGGATCTGACTGACCTGCTCTCGATAATTTAGATCAGTTACACTTGAGGATCTTCAGATCGTGACCCGCCCCCAAAAACTCAGCCAAGCGTGACTGGAAATTTCGAGGGGAAAAGATAGCGGCGGTTTGAATAAAGGTTCGGTAAGTTGAAATTAGTGAATGGGACAGAAAAGCCCGGGTTCCGCCCGGACGGAAAAAGGGCGCTCCTTCTGCCGCTTGCGTTCACGGCCGGTCTAGCCACCCTTGCATTGCTTCCTCCGGTCCGCCAAAACCCGAGAGTGCTGATAACATTTCTGGGCGTCGCAGCCGCGCTGTGCGCGTGGAACGCGATCCTGTTCGTCTGGGCCCGGCGCAGCGGTCGGATGCTCACAATCGATGTGGTCCTGCGGAAGCAACACTACCTGCAAGCCTGCGCGCAGTGTTCAGTGTTGTTGTATTGGGGATGGTATTGGCCTCAGGTCTACGCCTCTGGATACCTCATCGTCGCCCAACTCCTGTTCGCGTACGCATTCGACATGCTGCTCTGTTGGTCGCGGCGCACCACCTACACTCTCGGTTTCGCTCCGTTTCCCGTTATTTTTAGCATCAATCTCTTCCTCTGGTTCAAACCGGACTGGTTCTATTTCCAGTTCGCGATGGTGGCGCTTGGCTTGGCCGCGAAAGAGCTGATTCGCTGGAACCGGGAAGGCCGGAGCGTCCATATCTTCAATCCCTCGTCGTTTCCGCTGGCAGTGTTTTCGCTCATCCTGATCGCCACGCATGCGAGCGACCTCACGTGGGGGAAGAGCATTGCGAGTACACAGTTCTATCCGCCGCAGATGTACCTGATGCTTTTTCTCATCGGCCTGCCGGGACAATTCTTTTTCGGCGTGACTTCGATGACGATGTCGGCCGTGGTATCGATGTACCTGTTCGGCCGCATCTATTTCGCCGTAACGGGCATATATTTCTTCTACGATTCGTACATCCCGATTGCCGTGTTCCTCGGGATGCATCTGCTGTTTAACGATCCGTCAACGTCACCCCGCACTGAATCGGGGCGGATCATTTACGGCGCGATTTACGGATTGAGCACCGTCGCGCTGTACGGGCTACTGGGCAGTGCGGGAATGCCGACCTTCTACGACAAACTTCTCCAGGTACCTCTCTTGAACTTATCGGTCAAGGCGATCGATCGCGCCGCGCGGTCGCGGTGGCTCCGTGTTTTCGATCCCGTGGCGCTCGGCCGATCGCTCCTGCCCTGGCAGCGCAACTTGTCGTACATGTCTATCTGGGCGATCGTTTTTGCGGTTATGAGCGCCACACAAGCAGTTGGCGACAGTCATCCTGGCCAGTGGCTTCCGTTTTGGAGGCAGGCCTGCCAGGACGGCCGTCCATATGCCTGCCCCTACCTTGCCGATTTGAGTTTGAGTTACTGCAATCAGGGATCAGGTTGGGCCTGCAATGAAGCCGGCCTCCTTCATATCGCACTCTCCCGGTCGGGCGAAGATCTTCGCAGGCTCGATCCCGCGGGCGCCGCGGAACCTCTCAGCCGCGGCTGCAGGCTCGGATTTGCGGTAGCCTGCCAGAACCTCAACACGTTAACCAGCGGAGCAGGCCGGTTCGCGAGCGCGCCGCCCGCTCTCGATGACTATCCGATTATCCTGCGGGGAAGCAAGGGCGAGATCCGCGAACGGGGGCCAGCCGCATTGTACGCGCTCGCTTGCCATGAGGGCTGGCCGAACACATGCGGGCTTACTGCTGGCGGCGAATAGCCTCCCGCAACGAGTCCACCCGCCCTTCGGCGCTTACGAAGAGATCCTCTGGAAAGTGCCTGTAGGCTAGAAGGCCGGCGTAGATGGCGGCGGCGTCGTCTAGGTTCAGCCCGAGCCCTGCCAGGTACTGCATGCGGAGGTTCCGGTCGCGATTCAGCGGGACGTTTCTCAGCCACTCCGTGAGATCGGATTTCCGGCCCGCATATCTCGCAAACAGATCTACCGGCGAGTTCATGCCGATCTCCGCGAGCGACTGCGCCATTTTGCTGCCACCGCCGCGGTAGCCTATGCGTTGCTCCATCTCATCAAGATCGATCCGCAGCGGTTCCCCTTGCCCCAGAAGCACCATGTCGTGGCCTTGGCCCTGGTACGGGTTGCCCCATATAGTGCCGTTCGGAAATACTTCGAAGAATGTAGCGACCGAGCTCTTGACCGCCTCCAGGTCGGTCTCGAACAACTGGATGTACATCGTGACGATGCCGCCTCGGTTGAGATGTTGTTTCATCACCTCGAGGAATTCCTTTGTGTATAGGTTTGCCGCGCCCTTCACCCACGGATCCAGCGGATCGACAGTGATTCCGTCGAAGCGTTCCCTGGTTGTCATCAGGTAGTGGCGCCCATCGTCGATCCGCACCTGGACCTTAGGGTTGCGGAGGACACCGAAATTCGGTTCGCTAAAGTAGGCGGAAGCGGCCTGCGGCACCAGCGGCTCGATTTCCACTATGGTCTCGCGTTCTACTCTTGGATCGATGGACACCGCGCCTGACGTGATACCCGCGCCGCAGCCTATTACAAGGACCGAGCGAGGGTTGGCCGTCGTCAGAGTGGTGAGGTGCCCCAGCATTCGCTGGAGCCGCATGTCGCGCGGCACGTTCGAAGCCTGGATCTTGCCGGCGACGTGAAAGGTCAGGACCCCGTTTGGAAAACTCGAGACGGCCACCGACGAGTTCATGCCTTCGGCGGCGTAAACGATATCGCCTTTGCCGACCCAGGTGGCCGCGTAGCGGCCGTGCGCGATGAGCACTTTCGCGATGGGTGGGACGGTGAAGAATAAGAAGCCGGCAAGCAGCACGGCTGTTCCGACCAAACTCAGGCCGGACCAACCTAAACCTGCCCAGCCCAAGCTTGCCCAGCGGGGCTTGGAGGGCAGGAGAAGAAGCAGACCGGCAACGATTGATAACCCAATGAGCACTTGTTCCGTGCGCTGCGATCCCACCCAGGCGACCAGGAGCAGACTCGCGCCGAGAGCTCCGACGATGGCCCCGAAGGTGTTGGCGGCGTAGACCCCGGCCATCAGCTTGGCGGCATCCTGTCCTGGGGATGCGGCCGCGGCAAGCGCCAGCGGGAAGCTCGCACCCCAGACGAGCGTCGGAGGTAACAGGGCCCAAAACGCGCGCGCGAGATCCAGCTCGAAGTTGAACCAAACATTTGAGGAAATCGAGGGGTCGATCGGCCAGTATGGGAGCGATGCGCCCAGATTGTACGCAGTCCAGGCGATCGCGCCGGCGGCGAGCCATTGGCACCAGCCTAAGGCTGCGCGCGGAGACACGAGGGTTCGACAGAGTAAAGCTCCGATACCGCTACCGATCCCGAGGCCAACGAGAAAGACCGCGACGATGATGGAAAGCGCGTAAACCGAGGCGCCGAAGAGCAATCCCAGCATGCGCGTCCAGATGGCTTCCGCGGCCAACGCGCACAGCCCCGATAGCGAAATGGCGATGTAAACAGTCGCGGCGCTGTTCCCAGGTACCGCGACAGGTGCTTGTCGTACGTGATCAGTTGGATCTCTCTCGTCCGGAATTACCCCTGCAAGCGCGAGTGCGAGCCCTGCCATCGACAGGTTGATTGCCATGGCGACGTTCGTCGCAGCGTTCACGTCGAACTTGCGCAGTAAGTAGAAACCGGACAGCAGGCATCCCAATACCGCTCCAGCGACATTCGCGCCGTAGAAGAAACCAAGCCACGAGACGCCGTTCTTTGTTGTGTTGATCTGGGTTGTGCTGATCTGGCGTGCCAGGGCAGGAAGTGTCGCGCCCATCAGCAAAGTTGGAGGCAGAAGACACGCGGCCGCGACGGCTCCCCGGAGCAGGAACCCTTTCAGGCCATATCCGCTCCAAGCCGTGTAGACGCCGCCCACCAACGGCACCAGGTGCAACACCAGGATTCCGAGAACACCAATACCGAGCTCGATCAGCGCGTATACGCGCAAGGGATGGCGTTGGGCAGAGACGAGACGGGGCAGTATCACGCTGCCAAGACACAGTCCACCCATGAACGCAGCAAGGAGCATTCCGAGCGAGACGGTTGTCGAACCGATCACCAGCTCGAGGAGCTGGAACCAGACAACCTCGTAGATCAGCGCCGCGACGCCGCTCCCGAACGAGAGCAGGAGGATGAGCGGGAGCTGCGCCAAATGGAATTTACTTCTTCCCAGCCTGCTCTTCCCTACGGGCGCCCACAAGAATGCCCGTCATGCCGTAGTTCCCCTCGTGACAGGCGGAATCGAAGATCATGTGGCGCTGATCAGGGGCCCTCCCCATCTCGATGACAACGCTCCAAGGCTTCGTCCAGGTCTTAGGATCGTCGAAGGTGATTTCGCGCCGCAAAGTTCTTGCGTCAACGCGCGTAAAGCGTTCGATCATCTTGTACGTCTCTATGTTCGATCCCCGAAAGCCTTGCGAAAAGTTCGTTGTTTCGATGACCAGCGTGTTCCCTTCCCAATGGCCACGCGAGTCTCCCAGGTAGAATTTCATTTTCGAAGGAGCGTGTGGGCGACCGTCCATGAAGATGACCCGGTTGCCCCCGCCGGCATGATCGTCCTCCATGTAGATTCCCATGGATTTGGGAGACTGCACCACCTGCATCACCGTGCCTTGAGCAAAGAGCGTATTCAACGGCAGGAAAGGCATCGGAACCCCAAGACAACGCGGTGACTGCGCGATTGTCTCCGGGTTGTCGTTCGCGCCTGCTGACCCTACACCTAAGCCGCCGCCAAAGAGATTTCTGGGTGCCGTTGCTCCTGGGACCAAAGGAGGAATTTTCCCATCCGGCGGATCGATGATCATCGATGTCCGCTTGCCTGTCTTCAAGACCGAATTGAAAACCGCATTGTACGCCCCACCGACGTCCTGCGATTTATCTGCCGATCTGGCATTGCGCCCGGGATTCAACCCTTTCTTCTCATCTGATGCGGCCACTTCCTCGTCGGTCAAGAATTCCTTGCCCGCATTCGCTGCGGAGCGCTCGAGCGGCACCTCCGTCGCCACGAACCAGGTACCGTGTAGATCGGGGTCGCCCCACGGTGTACGAGGCGGGGTTCCCGCGTTCGCTACTCCTGTTGCTTTAGCACCCGCCGGTTTGGCGGTAGACGCGGGAGTCTGACCGCTGATTGAAACCGCTGCCAAGGACACCAGTCCGAGAATGCCCGCTAGTGTACCCAGTGGTATTAGGTATCGGTCGCTCATCGCCGCCTCCAGTCGCCGCCAGGCTACTTCACTGTATCCACACCAGGCCGCTGCACTTCGTAGGGAGCCCCTGTGTTACCCGAAGATCCGAGGAACAGCTTCTGCCCATTGGGCAGCGTGAGGTCACGGCCGTTTGCCCGGTGCGACCCGTCTTTAGACTGATAGCCGTCGACTATGATCTTCTGCCCCACCTTCAGTGTGTCTCGAGTGACGCCGCGCCGCAGCAGGATGTTCGGGCTCCCAGCTTCGATCGCCCAGTTCTCCACCGTGCCGTCGGGCATCTTCACGTCAACATGAATCCAACTGTGGGGATTAATAAATTCGACCTTCGTAACGGTTGCGTCCGTGAAATGGACCGGCTTGTTCGCGTCGAATTCCGCTGCAAACGCGTGATGTGCCGACAGCGGAGGCGCGGACAACAGCAGGGTCATGACAACAACAGCTCCAACAGTTAACTTGGCTCGCATAGGACTGAACTCCCGATTCTTCATTTCAAAACTTCCTTTCATTTCGCTGGCGGCGGGTTCCCCGACACGTAGCGCTCGTAGACAGCCTCGCCGGGCGGGATCTTGCGTGTGATGTCGACATTCATGGTGTTGCCCTCCCAGTGCTTGACGAGCTGCTGTTTCCGGAGATGCCCATACAGGGTCTCTTCCACCATCTCGACACACCGAAAATCGGTTAGCTCGGCATTCGGCTCCAGCCGGCGATAGATGGGCATACTGATCTTCCAGGGACGGGTGAATACCTGTGGGTCTTCAATGGTGGCTTCGTAGTGAATGACGTCCTTACCAGCCGGAGTGTACCGTTCCGTGACATGCAAGGCATCGCTATGAAAATTCCCGGACCGGTCGAACCACGTCGCATCGGTGAAATTCGACGCGCTGACCACCAGTGTATCGCCCTCCCAGTGGCCCACCGAATATCCCATATACGCCACGTTCGGATACGGCTCCATCTTATTGAGATGGATAGTGCGTTCGGCATTCGCAAATTCGAACACCATCATAATCTTAGTGGCACCCTGGATGATCTGAAATGGATGTGGCATGTACATGGCGCGCGGCACCCCGGGCTGGAAGCACTTGATCTCCGGGTCACGGTCCATCCAGTGTTCCAGGTTCTCCTTCTTTCTCGCCGCCGCCCACGGCTTGTAAGGAATCTCTTCGCCCTCCACGATGCCGAGCCCTCCCGGAACCCAACCGATGGCGCCAAGCCCCAGCACAGGCGCTGCGAGAACGACGGAGCCCGGGAGCAGACCGGGCTGGCCAACCATCGGACGCGCCTGGTGAGTCTGAAGGTCCCAGTTCGCAGTGTTGTTGGCTTCCCAAATCCCGTTGAAGTCGGGTTTTCCGGCGACGCGGCCCGGGGAGTCCGAAACGGCGGCGGAGACAGGCGTCACCCTTTGCGTGAACAGCCAGAAAAGACCCGCTGTCACAGCGGCTGCCGACACCGCAATCGCGCAGCTCTTACCAAAATGTCGCATAGGACGTTACCTGGTTCCACATAGTACTACACTTGGTTCCCTTTGGCGACATAGGGAACTGTGATGACCGGATTTTACGGAAAATGGCATCTTGCTTCGATGAAACCCGGCGCATCCGCGAATTCACATCAACCGTGAACGACTCGGGATTTTGGTTATTCCGAGGAGGAAGCATGATGGAGATCGCTACCGAGAAGCCCTCGGGGCCTTGGTTTCGAGTTTCTGGCAGCTTGTCCAGCAATTCGTGAGTTGCTCCGTAGTCGTTGGAAATGCTTCTGGGAGCGATGTCTTACATCCCAGCCGTGTTCACGCCCGCGACAATGTCACCATAATTGGACAGACAATGAGAATCTCTTGCCTTGCACAGGATTCTCAATGTCCGGTTTGCGCGTTATGCAGGACCTATGCATGCGTGCGGGTTAGAATTATTCAAACGCCCATGGTCCTTGCCGCTGGAACCCGCTTTGGTCCCTACGAAATCCTTGCGCCGATCGGTGCTGGCGGCATGGGCGAAGTATATCGCGCCAGAGACACCAAGCTCGATCGCGAAGTGGCAATCAAGGTTTTGCCCGCGGCTCTCGCTCAGGACCCCGAGCGTCTTGCGCGCTTCGAGCGTGAAGCCAAGATCTTGGCCGCGCTGAATCATCCCAACATCGCGCAGATTTACAGCGTGGAAGAGCGTGCGTTGGTGATGGAGTTAGTTCCCGGAGAATCTCTCAAGGGACCGCTCCCGCTTGAGACTGCGCTCAAATACGCCAAACAGATCGCCGATGCACTGGAAGCTGCACACGACAAGGGCATCATCCATCGCGACCTAAAACCCGCCAACATCATGGTCACGCCCCGAGGTGTGGTGAAGGTGCTCGATTTTGGATTGGCCGCCGTTCCGAGCCGCAGTCCTGCAGGAGCGGACCCTGCCAGCTCACTTACCATGACCATCGCCGCCACACAGGCCGGCATGATCATGGGAACGGCGGCTTATATGAGTCCCGAGCAGGCCGCCGGAAAACCGGTTGATAAGCGCGCCGACATCTGGTCGTTTGGCGTCGTGCTCTTCGAGATGCTCACGGGCAAAAGATTGTTCGATGGGGAAACGATCTCGCACACCCTGGCTGCCGTGCTAACCAAAGAGCCAGACCTCAAGCAAGTGCCCGTGAAGGCGCGACGCCTGCTGCAATCGTGCCTGGAGAAAGACCCGAGGCAGAGGCTGCGGGACATCGGCGATATGGGAATGTTGCTGAGCGAGGGCGAGTCCACGGCAACCCCCTCTGGGTCACGGCTCGGTTTGACGGGGCGAATTGCGTTTGGCGCGGCGGTAGTCTTTGCGCTGGGCGCTGCCACGCTAGCCTTCATTCACTTCCGCGAAAAACCCCCGGTGCAGGAGGTTGTGCGCTTCCAGATTCCCGCGCCTGAAGAAAGCGCCTTGAGCCCGGCTGTGACCGTGTCGCCCGACGGCCGCAAGCTGGCATTCATGGCCACTGGTCCGGACAACATTCGCCATCTATGGATTCGCCCTTTGGATTCGCTCGCTGCCCGAATCGTGGCTGACGTCGGCCCCGGCAGCATATTTCCCTTCTGGTCGCCCGACAGCAGCAGCCTCGGGTTCTGGACGCAAGGCAAGCTCAAGAAGGTGGAAGCCTCCGGCGGATCTCCTCAAACCCTCTGCGATGTCCCTGGAAGGTTCTATGGCGGCGCTTGGAGTCCGGACGGCGTCATCATTTTCGGTTATGCTGGCGGTGGCCTCTGGCAGGTATCGGCCGACGGGGGTACTGCTGGTCCGCTCACAAAGCTAGACCCGGCGCGCCGGGAAGACCTACACGCGTTTCCTTCATTTCTGCCTGACGGGCGGCATTTCGTCTACCTCCGCAACTCGACCAATCGAGAAATCAGCGGCATTTTCGTCGGCTCGCTCGACGCCAAACCCGAACAGCAGAGCTCCCGCCAGATCGCCGCCACGCCGAATGAGGCCGTTTATGTGCCGTCCACCGAATCCAGCAAGAACGGCTACCTCCTGTTCACGCGAGAGGAAACACTCGTGGCCCAACCCTTCGACATGGAGCGCATGAATCTAACGGGTAAGACAGTTCCCCTTTTGGGGCAGGTGCAGGTGGGCACAAAGAGCGCCTACGCTTTCTTTTCGGCATCGTCCAATGGTGTCCTGGCCTATCGGAGCGGCATTTTCGCGAACACCCGGCTTACCTGGTACGACCGCCAAGGCGAGGCGGTGGGTATGGTTGGCGAGCCAGGCCAGTACATCCAGATCGCGCTTTCGCCGGATGACACGCGAATAGCAATGGCGCGCAGGGATCCGCTAGCTGTGGACAAAGGCGGCCAGAACGGAAACCTAGACATCTGGTTGCATGAGCTAGCTCGTGGCATCAGCACACGCTTCACTTTCGACCTTGGCGCCGAGCGGATGCCAATATGGTCGCCGGACGGAAGCAGCATCGCCTTTACTTCCAACCGCGACGGCCCTTATAACATCTATCAGAAGCCGTCCAGCGGCGCGGGGAATGATGAAGCGCTCCTTAAGTCGGGCGAGGACAAATTTCTCCAAGATTGGTCTCCGGATGGGCGCTTCCTGCTCTATGCCACCCAGAGTCACGGGACCGGACTCGACTTATGGGCGCTCCCTCTCACTGGAGACAACCACAAGCCTTCGCTGTATCTCAAGACGGAATTGAACGAAGACCACGCACGGTTCTCCCCCGATGGTCGTTTCGTCGCGTACACATCGAGCGAATCCGGTAAGAACGAGATCTACGTGCGGCCGTTCCCCGCACCCTCAGGCGGCAAATGGATGATCTCCACAGACGGCGGCTTCCAGCCCCGGTGGCGGCGCAATGGGAAAGAGCTGTTCTACGTTTCTGCCAACGCCATGTTAATGGCGGTCGAAGTCAACCTGAGCCCGGTCTTCAAAGCCGGCATCCCCAAGGCCTTGTTTCCCGTGTCGTATTATGGCGGCGACAATGGCACAGCGCGCTATGACGTCACCGCCGACGGCCGACGCTTCCTGATCAACAGCATGATCACTGCGCCCACATCGGGCGATCTGACTTCACCGCCCATGACCGTAGTTCTGAACTGGCAGGCTTCCTTGAAGAAGTGAAACGAAGAAGTGAACGCTTGAGCCCGAGGCTCCAGGTCCTGGGTTGGTCCCTGTACGGACAAAGGCCGGAAATGGCTTTGAAGGAAAGATTTACGAGATCCCTACTCCAAAAGCCTTCGTTTGCTTTTCAGTCTTCTGCCAGCCTACCCGTCAACCATGGTGGAGTCCGATGTTCGCCCTTTGCAGCCAATAAGGTAACGACCGTGTGTACGACGAATAGTGGCTAGAAATGGTTCTGCGGGCGATGTCTCGCCGAATTCCGCGAAAGTTTGAAACATCATCCCAGGCGTGTTTACGCCGGTCCTTGCTAAGCATTCGCGAAGTCGTTCGCGTTGATCGACGCTGGCCAGGACCGGATTCTCAATGTACGTATCGCGCATGACCCAGGAGCAATCCGGAGAGAACGTCAGTGCGGGTTGCTTGTGAATTCCTAGCATGCCCGAAGCTGCGTGCATTCAGAAGTGAAGTCAGTTGATCTTGTCCAGACCCTCGGTCAGCTCGATTGAGACTCCCCAAGGGTCGACGATCGTCGCAGTGGCGATGTTGTTCATGGCTGGGTCTCTTTTCTGGTAAGGCCGAATGGCCTGGATGCCCTTCGCTTCGAGCGCCTTCGAGAACGCGTCCAGGTTCTTCACTTCGAATCCCACGTGATCTACAACGCGGCCGGCTGTGGGGACGTGAGTGATGGACTGGTCGCCTTCCCACCGGAAGAAGTTGAGGCTGTATCCGACGCCCGGCAGGTCGGCGCCAATGAAGAAGTCGGTTTGTCCCGGACGCAAAGTCGCATCGAACGCCTTGATGTACCACTGCTGCATCTGGACGTACTGCTTGTTGATGAAGTGGATATGATGCGCCACGATAGGCGGCGCGTCTTTTTCAGCGCTGGTAACGAGCTCGATTTTCGCCCCGTCAGGACCAAGAAAATACGCAAAGCGGCCATACACTGCCGACGTGCCCGATTTCGCCGGGGGTGGGTCACCCGGCTTCGGCTCCCGCCCGGTGGTTTCCTGATATCCCGCGGCTGCCAGCTTAGCCGCCATCGCCGGCACGTCCGGCACTGCGAAGCCGATGTGATCGAAGGCGGTGCCGCGGGTCGGGCCGGCCCACCCTTCGCCCGCTAGTGAGCGGCTGTTCCCGGCGACATCCATTCGGGATCTGTCGATAGGTGTGCCGGTCGGATTCTGCACGCGCAGGAAGATGAACGCGTCGGGAAACTCAATTACATCGATGTCGCCGAACTTCATTGCTTTGCCGCCGAGCGTGTCGGCCCAAAACTTCTTATGGGCTTCGACGCTCGTGACGTTGAGGTGATAGTGGCCGATGCGGACCGGTGCGTCGGGATGACTGACGAGTTGTGCGAAAGCAGGCAGCGCTCCGCATGGCGCCAATGCCGCGAGCGCGAGAATAGCTGTTCTCATTTGATGTCGGCAAGTCCTTCCGTCATTTCGATATTCGTTCCCCAGGGATCTTTGATGAACGCGATCGCGATGCCAAGCTGGGGCACCTTGGTGTAGGGACGGTCCAGTTTGATGCCCTGGGCTTCCAGCTTCTTGGTGAACGCCTCGAGGTCTTTGATCTCGAAGCCGATGTGATCGATCGCCCGGCCGGTGGTGCCGACGGTCGGCGTCGGCGACGGCGAGAAGTTCAGGAAGACGCCGGGCAGTTTATCCTGCACGAACGCGGCCCCCGGATTGGGGGGGACCATCGTCGCGCCGAACGTCTTTGCGTACCAGGCCTGCATTTCAGTATTCATCTGCCCGAAGAAGTGGATGTGATGAAGCTGAATCGGGGCCTTCTGCGATTTGACTTCGACGAGTTCCACTTTGACATCCTCCGGGGCGAGCACAAACGCGATATTCGTCGTCGGACTGTTGGCCGCGATGTCGTCAGTGACCTTCACGTTTGCAGCAACAGACTCGGCGGTGATCATTTTGAAGCCGTTGGCCTTGATCTTGGCCACGACCGGCCTGAGATCGGGAACCGAAAAGCCGATGTGGTTCACCGTCGTGCCGATCGAGCCGCCCGTCGGCGCCTGCATCGGACGGAAAAACATCAGCACATTCGGGAACTCGATGATCTCCTGCTGCCGGTCACCGGAACCGATTTTGACCACTCTGCCGCCGAGCGTGTCGGCATAGAACTTCTTCTGTGCCTCCATGTTCGTGGTGTTCAGATGGTGGTGCCCGTACACCACCGGGCCCTCTCCGGCAACCAGAATCTGCGCACTGGCAACGGCCGGCACGAACAGCAGGATGATTAGCCCGGTTCCAGTCAATAAACGTTTCATGAACACCTCCCTGGCCGCCAAGTCTACACGATATCGCCTTTGTGCTTCACGCGGGCGAGCGTATGGGCCGTGTTCCAGCGTCCGGATAGCGCGTTCTACATTCCCTATCCGCCTCTTGATCGAGTAAACTTAACTGCGTCACTCCTATGCCCCTCTTCGCCAGGAGAGCGTCGTCGCGCCCATGGCGCTGTTGAAGAGTAACGTGACCGGATCGAAGTTCCGGCCAGTCCTGCGCGTGGCCAGCGGCAACTTTCTCGAAGCCTACGATTTTCAGGTGTTCGGCTACTACGCCACCTACATCTCCCGCGCCTTCTTCCCCACCGGCCATGAATTCGCCTCGTTAATGCTAACTTTCATGACCTTCGGTGCGGGATTCCTGATGCGTCCTCTTGGCGCAATAGTCCTGGGGGCTTATATCGATCATCACGGTCGCCGCGCTGGGCTGCTGCTGACGCTCGGTCTGATGGCCGTCGGAACGCTGTCCATCGCTTGTACTCCATCGTTCGCCGCTATCGGAATCCTAGCGCCGGTCCTGGTAGTCGCGGGACGTTTGCTCCAGGGCTTGTCGGCGGGCGTGGAGATCGGCGGTGCTTCCGTGTATCTGGCGGAAATCGCCACACCCGGACACAAAGGGTTTTTCGCTGCATGGCAATCCGGAAGCCAGCAGGTGGCAGTGATCTTCGCCGCTCTGTTCGGACTGGTGTTGACCATGAATCTGTCACAGAATCAGATGGTTCGATGGGGCTGGCGAGTGCCGCTGTGGGCCGGCTGCGCCATCATTCCCCTGTTGCTGATCCTACGGCGCTCGCTCACCGAGACCGACGTTTTCCTGACCCGCAAACACCGGCCTCCGGTACGCGAAATCGTCAGGACGCTCTTCGCCAACTGGTACATCGTGCTCCTCGGAATGATGCTGTCAACGCTAACCACAGTGTCGTTCTACATGATCACGGCGTACACTCCGACGTATGGGAGCACCGTGCTCCACCTGGCCTCCACGGGCAGCTTGACGGTCACGCTCTGCGTCGGGATTTCGAACTTCATTTGGGTGCCGGTAATGGGCGCGTTGTCGGACCGAATCGGGCGTCGGCCGTTGCTGTTCGCGATCGCTCTGCTGGCGCTGATGACGGCTTACCCGGCGCTCGCCTGGATGGTCAGTGCACCTTCGGTGCCGCGCTTGCTGGCTGTGGAATTGTGGTTCTCTTTCCTGTTTGGAAGCTACAGTGGAGGTATGGTGGTGTATCTGATCGAGGTAATGCCCGCGGATGTACGCACCTCGGGCTGGTCGCTATCCTTCAGCCTGGCGACGGCGCTATTCGGCGGATTTACTCCGGCGATTTCCACCTACTTGATCCGCTGGAGCGGAAATGCGGCCATCCCGGGCGTATGGCTATCGTTCACGGCTCTGCTCGGGTTAACGTCGCTGTTGCTGTTGGGCCGCTACTCGGCCCCGGGAGCCGACCAGCAGTGAGCGAGCGGTTCCCGGTTTTCGATGTTCTGGTCGCGGGCGGGGGCAATGCGGCTATGTGCGCGGCGTTGAGCGCTCGCGAGTCAGGCGCAACGGTGGTCGTGGCAGAGTGCGCCCCTCAACATATGCGCGCAGGCAACAGCAGGCACGCGCGCAACTTCCGGTGCATGCACGCTTCGCCCACCAGCGTGTTGACGGACGCTTACACCGAAGAAGAATACTTCCAGGATCTGCTTCAAGTCACCTCAGGCCAGACCGACGAGGAACTAGCGCGACTGGCGATTCGCTCTACGCCCGAGTGCTTCGCGTGGATGACGCAGCACGGTGTGCGATTCCAGCCGTCACTCGCCGGGACGCTGCACCTGGGCCGGACCAACGCCTTCTTCCTCGGTGGCGGCAAGGCGCTGGTGAACACGTACTACGGGATCGCGGAGAAACTCGGCATCCGTGTGCTCTACAACGCTGAAGTGACCGCACTCCGCATGAGCGGCGGACGATTCGAAAGCGCCACCGCCAGTGTTGATGGATCGCCCTTCGAGATTCGCGCCAAGACATTGGTGGCGGCATCGGGCGGCTTTGAAGCCAACATCGAGTGGCTCAGCGAAGCCTGGGGTAACGCGGCGAAGAATTTCATCATTCGCGGCACTCCCTACAACCGGGGTAAGGTGCTGCGTCTGCTTCTGAACCATGGCGCGGACCAGGTGGGCGATCCGTCGCAGTGCCACGCGATCGCGCTGGACGCACGCGCGCCGAAGTTCGATGGCGGGATTGTCACCCGTCTGGACACGCTGCCGCTCGGCATCGTCGTCAATCGATGCGGCCAACGCTTCTATGACGAAGGCGAAGACCTGTGGCCGAAACGCTATGCGATCTGGGGGCGGTTGATCGCTCAGCAACCCGATCAGATTGCGTATTCGATCGTCGATTCGAAGACCGCCGGTATGGTCATGCCTTCGGCGTTTCCGGCCATGGAAGCCGGAACGATCCGCGAACTGGCGGGTTTACTCAAGATGCGCACGGACACGCTCGACGCCACTGTGGACCAGTTCAACCGGAGTGTCGTGGAGGGTTCGTTCGATCACACGCGCCTCGACAACTGCCATACGCGCGGTCTGAGCCCGGATAAAACGCACTGGGCGCTGAAGCTGGATTCGCCGCCGTTCTTCGGTTACCCGCTGCGGCCGGGCATTAC
Organism: Bryobacteraceae bacterium; assembly: GCA_049518655.1. Taxonomy (GTDB): domain Bacteria; phylum Acidobacteriota; class Terriglobia; order Bryobacterales; family Bryobacteraceae; genus Palsa-89. Next base: position 64,292 of record JBEKRO010000024.1, read on the forward strand.
CTTCACTTATCTAGGCCTCAAAGTGAATCCCAGTGGTCAGGTAATCCTGAAAGACGGACAGCCCGCGCCTAATGTCTTCGCCGCCGGGGAAATCATGGCGGGGAACATCCTTTGCAAGGGATACTTGGCAGGGATCGGAATGACCATCGGCACAGTGTTCGGACGCATCGCAGGCTGCGGAGCGGCACATGCAAGCCAATAGTCCATTGGTCCAAGAAGGCGAACGCGTGCTGCGTTTATGCAACGCCTGCCGGTATTGCGAGGGCTTCTGCGCCGTGTTCCCCGCGATGGAACGCCGCTCGGTGTTTTCGGCGGCCGACGTGACCTACCTCGCAAATTTGTGCCACAACTGCGGCGAGTGCTACTATGCATGCCCTTATACGCCTCCGCATGAATACGCGCTGAACCTGCCCAAGATCCTCGCGGAAATCCGCGTCGAAAGCTACGCTCAATCCGCGTTTCCCCGGAGCTTCTCGCTTGCGCACCGCAACAGCGCGCGGGCGGTCTCGGCCTTGATTGTCATTGCGGTCGCAGTGACGGCCGCCATGGTTGCCGCATTCGGCAGGTTTGCTGCCAGCGCCGCCGATTTTTACGCGGTGATTCCCCACCGGGCGATGGCCGTAACGCTGGGGCTGGTGTTCATTCTCGCGGTAATCGCGATGATGGTTGCCTTCTTCCGATTCTGGCGCGCCGCGATCGGCGTGCCCATCAAAGCGGGTCCCTTGATCGCCCCATTGATCGCTTCACTCGGCGACACTTTGCGCCTGACGAACCTTGGCGGCCACGGCGCCGGATGCCCGTACCCCCGGGAGAACTTGTCGCAAGCGCGCCGCTGGTTCCACCACGCGACCTTCTACGGTTTCCTGCTATGCTTCGCCTCCACGTGTGTCGCGGCGTTCTATCATTTCGTGCTTGGCTGGCGCGCGCCGTACCCATACTTCAGTGCTCCGGTGGTTCTCGGCACGCTAGGAGGGCTCGGATTACTGGCCGGCCCGGCGGGCTTGTTCTGGCTGCGGCGAAAGCGTGACCCCGCCCTCAACGATCTCAACCCGCGCGATTTCGGCGATAGCTTCATCGTGTTGCTGCTGCTGGCCAGCTTTACGGGATTGCTCCTGCTGGGTCTGCGCGAGACCGCGGCGATGAGTTGGCTGCTGATCGTCCATTTAGGCGTCGTACTGGCGCTGTTTGCCTGGCTTCCATACGGCAAGTTCATGCATGGGAAGTACCGCTTCGCGGCGCTTCTGCGCAATGCATTCGAGCGCTCGCGGAGGGGGCTGACACTTACACGTTGACTGGGCACATTGGCGAGGCCAAGGGCCATGATCAGCAAAATCGATCGATTTTGCGGGGCTGACGAAATGTATGCTGAGGCCGACCCGAATCAGTTTTACGGCCAGGTATATAATCTGTTCCGGTGGAGGAGACGACATGCGAACTATCCGAATTCTGAATTTCATCAGAGTGATGCTCATTGTGATCGCCATCTACGTCTTTGCAATGCACCCTCGCGTGGACGCACAGCAGAGCGCGCCAGTCAAAATCACGACCCACGACATCGGCGGCGTGGTCTCCAGCAGCAAAGGACCCGAGGCCGGCGTCTGGGTGATCGCGGAAACGACCGACCTGCCAACGCGCTACATCAAGGAAGTAGTCACCGACGATCGCGGCCGATACCTGATACCCGATCTGCCCAGAGCCAAATACAGCGTTTGGGCGCGCGGCTACGGATTGGTGGACTCACCTAAGGTCCAGACCGAGCCGGGCAAGCTCGTGGATCTCAAACCTTCCATAGCGCCGGACGCCAAAACCGCGGCGCAATTGTATCCCGCCAGCTATTGGTACGCGATGCTCAAGGTGCCCGAGAAGAACGAATTCCCTGGGACGGGTCCGTCTGGCAACGGCATTTCACCGAATATCAAGAACCAGGGCCAATGGATTCACCTGGTGAAGACCGACAGTTGTGAGTCGTGCCATCAGCTCGGAAACGCATACACTCGCACGATTCCGTCGATGTTCAGCAGCCTCGATTCATCCGCGCAAGCCTGGATGCGCCGCGTGCAATCCGGACAAGCCGGGAACGCGATGGTGGGCGGTCTGAATCAGTTAGGCCCCCAGCGGGCAACGGTGGAATTTGGCGATTGGACCAGCCGCATCGCGCACGGCGAGATTCCCGCGGAGGCTCCTCCACGGCCCCAGGGCATGGAGCGAAACGTGGTGATCACTCAGTGGGACTGGGCCGATCCGAAAGCGTACTTGCATGATGAAATCTCGACCGATAAGCGCAACCCGAACGTCAACGCCAACGGGCTGATCTACGGATCGCCGGAAGAAAGCCGCGATTATCTTCCAGTGCTCGATCCGGTACATAACACCACCGCTCAGGTGAAAACTCCCTATCGCGACGCCAACACGCCAGGCCAACCGGCGCCCCTCGCGGCGTCGCCAATCTGGGGTGATGAGGCGATCTGGGATAGCCATACCACGGTCCACAATCCGATGTTCGATCAGCATGGTCGTTTGTGGTACACCAGCCGCATCCGCGGGATCGATGATCCTCCGTTCTGCAAGGCAGGGTCCAGTCTGCCTTCGGCAATACTTACACCGCTCGACCGGTCAGGCAGACAACTGGCCGTGTACGATCCTGCGACCAAACAAACCTCGATGATCGACACCTGCTTTGGCACGCACCACCTGCTGTTCGCCGAGGACGCCAACAACACGCTATGGACCAGTAGTGGTGGCGGAGGAGGAGTGGTGGGTTGGCTCAACACCAAAACATGGGATGAAACACACGACGCACAGAAGTCGCAAGGGTGGACGGCTCTGGTTCTCGATACCAACGGTAACGGCAAGCGCGACGCCTACGTGGAGGCGGAACAGCGCGTGGCAACGGCGCCCAGCGGCGAGAGCCTGGGCACATCCTCCGCGTTCAACGCCACCACCGACCCGACCAAGGATACACGCATCAATGCCGCGTTCTACGGTCTCGGGATCGGCGCCGACGGGATGATCTGGGGCAGCGTGCTGGGATTTCCAGGCGGAATCGTTCGCCTGAATCCTGGATCGAATCCGCCGGAAACAGCTCTGGCCGAGTATTACGAGGTGCCTTGGAACAATCCGAAGGCGAAGGTGTGGGGATTTTCGCCGCGCGGCATGGATATCGACCGCAACAATGTGGTCTGGGTGGCGCTAGGAAGCGGGCACCTGGCGAGCTTCGACCGGCGCAAGTGCCAAGGTCCGCTTAACGGCCCGACCGCTACTGGTCAGCATTGTCCGGAAGGCTGGACGCTATATCCCACGCCCGGACCGAACTTCAAAAACGTGAAGGACTCGGGCAGCGCCGATTCGCATTACTACGACTGGGTGGATCAGTTCGATACGTTGGGACTTGGCAAGAATACTCCCATCGTCACCGGCAACGGATCGGATTCGCTACTGGCCTTGGTGAACGGGAAGTTCATCGTGATGCGCGTGCCTTATCCGATTGGCTTCTTCGCAAAAGGCATGGACGGCCGCATCGACGATCCAAAGGCCGGCTGGAAAGGGAAAGGAGTCTGGACCACCTGGGGCACGCGCACTCCGTTCCACAGCGAGACCGGAAAAGGCACGTACAGCAAGGTGGTTCATTTCCAAATCCGGCCCGATCCACTCGCGAATTAGAAGCGCTAAAGATCCCGCAGCGACTTGGTTCTGCGACATCCTTGGCAAAAGAGCAAAACGATAGGATTGACTGGTCACGTCCTGGTTTGTCCCCTATCCGGAGAGTGGCGCGGTCGGTGTTGCCGGGGCGGTTCCATCGGATTTGGGATCACGGCGCCGATTATTCACGTTTTGGAGGCCGGCGGAAGACCGACACTGAGACTTTAATCAGCGGCGAGTCTCAGGCCCCCAGTAAATCTTCATCCCCTCGGCGAATGTGTGCGGCCTGTGTGCCGGAATAGGCGGCCTGTGTCCCGGAAGGCGTGGCAATAGCATCTCGCGACGTGCATCTGGATCGACACTTTTGTATGTCTTGCCTCAGGCTTTGAGCGGCTCAATTTCAGGATTAGGCTCCTATCGGATCTTCCTCTTCGGGACTCTCGTAGGTGTTGTCCTCATGTTCGACAGGCAGGTAACGCCAGGCCGGCCGGATGATCTGGCGAACAGCTCGGAGTCTAGGTCACCAGCTTGACCACATATCTCCGGCACTGTCGTATAGCCGAACGACTAGACGGCTAATAACCAACGTGTGCATTCGAAATGAGTCCCACCGATCCTTCGCTATCCGACTCAACATGTCGGCAGCGGACACATGAAGCCGGGCAATGTTGGAACGGTACTCGCATATTCGGATGGCCGCGAAGCGTGATGCTGTGGCGGGCGTTGTCTTGAGGCCGAAGTCCAAAGACGCTAAGAATTCTGACGTAGTTCCTGTGGAAGTCCCTGTAGTGGAGCCGATCGCAGTGATTCAATGAGCGATTTGAGTCGCTCACTAATTGAAAAACTGGAGCCACCCGCCGGGATCGAACCGGCGACCTGCTGATTACGAATCAGCAGGTCAGCCCATTTCTGCATTGATAGCGATTGATATCTATTTGTATTTTCAATCGCTTAACCCCAAACCGCCTCAACCCATATCAACCGCTCTATGCACAGCATGGCCACAAATATGGCCACAGTGCTTTTTCTTTTTTGGCAGGCCGTTTTGGTGTCCTCGACAGGCGCTACCGCGTGGCTTGTCGCGCGTCGTTCAGCTCCCATTTCTGTACTAAATCGCCTCGTTCGATAGCGACTTCGTAGGCGCATCGCTGGATTCGTTCTTGGAGGCGATGCGTTTCAATTGACGGTTCCACTGTAACGAGCAGCTGCTGGCATAGAAGCCTACGACCTTCACCGTATCACAATCGCCTCGTCGTCAACAGGCCTGGCTCGCAACCTCGATCCAGCAACTAGCGATGCCGGCCAAGACTATGAAAGGCGAATTGGAATTCGTATCTCAAACGCCAAGTGTGCCGTCCCACCGAGTTTGATCACGTCCCCATCTCAAGTAAACACTGCCCGCTGGGCAGGACTCATAGCCGGCCCAAATGGCAGACCGCGTGGCCCTCACAGTTCCACTTTCCAAAAAGCGGACTTCCCGAATGGCGGACAGCGGCGGATATCAGCAACGGCCGTTACATAGCCAAGGAGACGCGGGGCGGACTGTCAGAGGACCGAACTACCGGCAAGCTCAAATTCCATGCGGTCGCTTTGACTAGGCGCCCATGACCGGGTTTCCCAATCACAGTGGTGAAGTCTTTCGGTGGACGTTACCCTAGGTGGTTGACGTTCTACCATCGTGGCGTTAGCGCAGGGGGGCAAGTAGTCCTTCACCCAGATCTTAACGCGGGATGTCTGCGGCTTCGAATCGAGCTTTTGAATCAGTTGTCCCGGCAGCGGCGGCAAATCCTCCCAGAGCTACGCGCACGTTTTGGGTGGGT